>JAEYPQ010000007.1 GCA_023410645.1 Bacillota bacterium
CCCATGTTCCACTTCTTAATATCTCATTTTGTGTAAATGTATCATATCCTTCAGATTCTGTTTTATTTCCATATATTACTACATTTGTTATATCAAAATCACATCTTATATAGTAATATTTTATGAACTCATTTGTATCTACATTATTATATCCTGCTACACTTGATGTACTTACCCTTGGAGTTATAGTAAATGTGGCATTCTTTTGAAGATTTACCTGTGTCTTATCAGAATGGTTTACAGTCTGTTGAGTTGCTATATCCACACTTATATTAAGTGGAGTTAGTACATTTACTTTATTTACCTCTGAATCTTTATATTCATGCATCTGTGTAGCATTATTATCTACACCTATATTTTCACTTGTTAATCCGTTACTTCTATTAAGTACTGTATCAATATCGTAATATATTCTTGCTTTTAATACCCTCATACCATTTACTTGACTTACTGGTATTCTTAATATTGGATTACTTTCAAAATCACTTACATTTGTTGTAGCATTTCCTACTGTTTGATATTGTGTATAATTATATGGATAATTTGGTACTGTTGTATCTATTTTCTTAGTTGCTTCATTTAAATTTCTTATACTCCATGTTTGAATTATCTTATTTGTATTAAATAACTCTGGTTTATTAGGTAATTTAAATGTATCATTTGTTCCTGTAAGTGTAAATGTTAAATTTTGGTGTGATGCTGCTGAGCTTGCAGAAACTGCATTAAGTCTAGATTGTAATGTATTACTTAATGCTGTAGTTTTACTACTACAATCATCTGATCCACCAGTTCCACAAGATCTATCTGGTTCATCAGAAAGTGAGTAACTACTGCTTGGTAAATCTACAGTTGTTATATTATCAGTAAATCCACCATTTAATCTACTTTGATATGCGCTCGATGTGTTTAAAGTATATACTGTCTCTCCTTGATCAAATAATACCTCTCCTTTATTCGTAGTTGAATCGAATAAATCTACTTTTGATATCCTATACATTTTAAAGTTCTTTATTTTATAATATGTGTGTTCATATGGTACGTTATATGTATATGTTAATGTTTTTGTAATTGTACGGCTATATGATTGACATGTAGTATGATATCCAATTATTTCTCTTTCACCTGTTGGATTTCCTTCTTCATCTAAGATTGGATCTCCATAGTCTGGCGCCTTATGAGTTGAGTCACAACCACTATGCGTTAATCCACTTATATAGCCTTTTACACTTATTGTTATAGTTGCAGTCTTAGTTCCAGTTCTTATATTTTTTTCATAGTCTGCTCTTCTAAAATAATATGGATACGCTCCAGATATATATCCTTTTAAAGCCTTACCTGATGCTATATAATCTATATCTTCACCTGATGTTGATGAAGAATATCCTGAACTTCCTGAATCAAGTGGATTATTTACAAATGCGAGTTTTCCAGAGAAGTCTATATCTTGCTGATAAGAGCCATCCCCACCTTGTGTTCTATAATAGAAATCTACATATGTGTAGCTAGTAGTTGCATTATTTAAATTAACCGTTTCTCCACTTTGCCTTGTTGCATTTTGTGCATTTGTCATAGCACCACTTTTTGTGGTTCCATTTCCTATTTGGTACCCCAAATAAGTATATGCACTATTTGTATACTTAGATATCGTCATTTTATCCTGATATCCAATTACAAAATACTCACTTGTATCAGAAGGAATACTTACTTTTCTACCTGTTAAATTATTATATCCATTTTCTCTTACTGTCCCATTAATTTTTTCAGTAGGATTCTTTCCTATTAGATTTCCATTTTCATCCAAATGTCTTATATATACTTTTCTGTCAGTTGATGAAGTTGGTTCTTCATAATAGAAATTTAGTACAACAGCACTTGCAGAATTAAATTCTGTACCATCGCCATAATAATTTACTCCATTTAAAGTTGTTTTTGTTTTGTTACTTCCCCATGCAGATGTTTCACCATTTGCTCTCATTTTTTGTACTGCTGCAGCAAGAGTACCTGCAATCCATTTTTTACCTTCCACATAACTATATGTTTTTTGATTATATGTATAAGATGCGCCATAATATTGATAAGTTTTATCAACATCAGCTCCACCAAGAAATTCTAAATTGTTATTTCCACTGACTACTGCTTTAGAATTATTCAATATAGTCTGATTGCCATTTTTATCAGTTAGAATATGGTTAATTTGTACAATTCTTTGATCATAATAAAAAGCAATAACTGTTACTGGATCTTTTATATTGTAGCTCATAGATGTTTTAGAATATCCATAACTTCTTGTTGATGCTGATAGATTTCTTATTGCAGTTGCACTATCATTTCCTGTTGAAACTTTAACTCCAACGTAGTTATAATTACTTTTTTTGTTTGAATAACTTGCTGTTTGAGTTGTATTTAATTCTACCTCTTTCGTAGTAGTTTGAGCTTCATTTTCTACATATTGTCCATCTATATTTTTATAATAATGTAAAACTATAAATTTAGGCTTATCTGGAATTGCAAATGTAATTTTTTTATAGAATAATTGATCAAGCCCACTTTTCCCAACACTTTCGGCAGCGCTTTGAGAGTCAATATTATATATATAATTATCTTCATCTCTTATAGCAACTACTTTTGATATCCATGCTGTTGTTATACCTTTATTAGTAAATTCTTTTTTGATGGAACTTGTATCCTCTTCATCGATAACATTGAATGATTTATAATTATAACTCCCGTTATCTGTAACAACTTTATATGCAACCTCAGTCTTTTTTATAACTAAAGAATAGTCACCATTATTGGCCTTAGCTATTTTTCCGGCATAGTCTTGTGCATTACTAGTTCCATTATCTCTTATAAAAGGAAGTGCATTATAAAATACATTATTATTAGCTTTTGTTATTACATTTGAAACACTGTAATTTTTACCTTCAATTGTATATGTATATGTTGATTTAGTTGGAGTTACAGTAACATTTTTAGAACTTATACTAGATATAGACATCCTTTTAATTCCAGAGGAAGTAGGTGTCTTATTACGTAAAGTCGCAAAATTATTTCCGGCAGTATCATATTCCATAGTTACTCTATTTCCATTATAATAAGATTTTTCTCTCTCATCAGCTACTGAATAGTTAATAAATGTGAGTGAAGTACATCCATCATCTCTACAAAAAGCCTTAGATGTCTCTCCACCATATTTGGAATCTAAATCACTCTCAGACAGTCCAAAAACAATATTGGTCGATCTAAATATTGAAAAATAGGCTATTAGTATTAAAATTAATCCAATTAATTTTATTAATTTTTGTTTTTTCATATTGTCCTCCTAAATATTGTTTTTATTAATCTTCCACATTTTCATGTGTACTATATATATCTTTTACTTGCCCTGCAACAGAATCATTTACTGCACTGTTTACAATGTGTAATGATTTACTATCAAGTGATCTTGTAAGTGGAACGTCAATAATTTGTTCTAATGAACCAATTTTATATCTTGTCTTATCTTGTTGCCAAAAATCTCCAAATAATAGATATACATCTGAATTAGTTGATTCTATAGTATAATTAACCTTTGTTCTTACCCTATATGCAGTTCCATCAAAGTATATTGCAGGAAATTGCACATTAGATGTTCCAGAAATTTTTACATTATTTTCTTTAATATATTGAACATAATCTTCAACTTCTTCTTTTGATATGCTATATGCAAATAAACTACTTACTTTGTTATAGAAATCATCTACATTAATTGTAGTATAATCAATATTTAATATTGTACTGAAATAATCTTCCACTCTTTCTTGCATTTGAGCAAAATATTCTTTTCTATCACTATATATTTGATTTGGATCAGAATCCTTTTCCTCTCCTAAATAAACATAATTAGATATCTCATATATTTTATTATCTACTCCTTCTAAAATATATGGATAAATTGAGGCATTAGATGGTAAATTCTCTCCACTCATATTTATTTTTTCACCATTTGGAGTAATTAGATTATCCTTTTCAACATAATCGATAATAATCTTATTTAATAGTCCTTTTGTTATTTTTGAATTTCCATTTATTTTCTTATTCACATTTTCTAATATTCCAGCTGTAATTAGATTTTTTATGGAATCTTTTTCTTCATTGCTAAATTTATCAAAATTCTTTATATTAACTGTTATACTTTCATCGGTCTGTTTATCTAGTACTATTTTCCTCAAATTAGCTAATTCATTAATTACATTTATATATGTTTCATTATTATTTTCATTTTGTACATCAATAAAACTATTTGAAATTATCTTCATAGATTTCGCATATTCTACCCAAATTTCATTATTATATTTTGGTTCCTCAGCAAGATCTATTAAGCTTGAAATATCATTAGTATTTAATGTAGCAGCTATAACAAGTTTTAATGCTTCTGATTTAGTTACAAATTGATATGAACTAGAAGAAGAATTATTATATAACTTACTAAACCCATATAAATCCATTTTATCTTCATAAGAACTATATTTTACATTAGAAAAGAATATTATTCCTTTATATGCAATTATTACTAATAAAAATAATATTACAATACTTGTTAAAGTAATGAGTAAGATCCTTTTAATTTTATTATTACCCTTTTTAGCATTATCTTTTTGTACTTTTTTATCCTTATTTATATCTTTACTATTAATCATATAGTTCACACTCACTTCTAAATTTATTTAACAATTTCGCCAGCAATCATGTTAGATATAGGTAGAGGTACTACATACATAATATCACTACTATCCGCTCTAAAACTTAAAGGCACATCTATGATCTTTTGAGTTTTTCCAATCTTATAACTTTGAGAATTTTGTAAAGTCAAATCCTTATATAAAACATTATTTAGATTATTTGCACTTTCAATATTATATTCAATTTTTGTTCTTGCTCTGTAATTTACACCATCAAAGTATACTGCCGGCATTTGAACTTTTGCACTACCAGTTATTTTTATATTATTTGCTTTTACATATTCAATATACTTATCCAAATCTTCAATTCCATCATAATAATTATCCATTATTCTTAAATTATCTTTCATTTCTTCAATCTTTTCATCAGATAAATTATCGTAACTTATGTTTAAGATTGTATTAAAGTATATACTTACAATTTCATCTATCTGAAGATATTGTTCTTTCATTTCCTTAAAACATTGTAAAGCATTTTTATATTTTTTCTCATCAGCTTTGAAATCCTTAGTCTCATATATTGATTTATCAACATTTGCTAAAATGTATGGATAATCTTTTACATTTGAAGGTTCTTTTTCTTTATTTATATTTAATTTTTCTCCATTTATTGTAATTAGATTATTTTTCTCAACTAAATTAATTATAAGTTTATTTAATTCACCTTTACGTATTTTTTTATTTCCGTTTAAGTTTTTATTACTATTATCTATGATTCCTGTGCTAACTAGATCAGAAATATTACTCTGTTCTTCCACCGTATATGCATTAATATCTTTAAACTCAGGGGTAGTAGTAGAAACTAGATCTATTTTAAGTAAATTTTTCTTAACACTAGTAATATATTTTATAACTTCAAGATATGTTGCTTTCTCATTTGCATTATCCTGATTTATATCTTTTTGTGAAATTATCCCTTTATTTAAGGCATAATCTACCCACATTCCATTAGTATATTTTTCCACATATTCATATGGTGTATTTTCATCTACATTTGTTTGATTATTCTCATCAGTAAATCCTTCTTCTGTATCTGTATCACCTTCATCAATTATGTCGCTATAATCAACTAAATCTTTTATATCATTTCTATTTAATGCAGCTGCAATTATTAACTTCAATGCCTCTGATTTAGTTACATAGTCACTATTTCTTGCTGTTGAATTGTTATATAAATCAGAAAATGCATAGTTATTCATCTTAGTTTGATATTCAGAATACACATTAAATCTGAAAAATTCAACTAATTTATAAACACCAAAACCAGCTAATAGTAAAACTAATAAAGCTACAATAATAAATATAACTGTAATTTTAGATTTTATTTTCTTTTTTGGTTTATCTTGTTTTTTATCTGCACTCTCGCCTTGATCTTCTTTTCTCATATATGCTGGTATTATCTTCTTTTTATTATTTTCTTCATTCATATATAATACTTACCACCTTTCATTTATGGTCTACATAATGGACAAGGATAAAATCCTTGTATTGGAACATTTTCTCCATCATCATTTTTCAAAGTTGCTTTTGCAGAAGCAGCCTGCTGTTTAGTAGTAACAAAATATGGAGTTATTCCATCATGTTTTGATACCTGATATTCAGGGCAATTTGGATCTTTATGGTATAAATTCATTTTAAAGTTTGAATAATCAGTTGGAACTGAAAGATAATATTTCGTAACTAAGTCTAACTTAGATATTCCGTAAGCCTTAGTGTTTAAATATTTATTTCCAATTGATATACCTTGTACAAATGCAAGCATACCAACATTTTCTATAGTTTCATACATTTCATCTTGAGTAGTTTCTGGAAATACAAAATTATATGTTATTCCAGCAGCCCTCGCATATGAATTGTTTGCATTTACTGCGTAAGCCATTTCTTCTGTTACTGTTTTAGATATTATCTCTTTTCTTTTTGCACGTAACATTTCAACAATTTGTGCTTTATTACCATAATTTCCAGCAACTAGAACTGAATTGTTTGCATCATCAGAAAGGTAGAAAGTTTGTACAGTTGATCTACTATAATCATCTTTTGCAATATCAACAAATTGTCCTAAATATTTATATGAACCTCTGTGAGTAACATAATCATCCATTGTAAATTCAATTGTATGGATTGAATCAGCAGATGGTACAATACCATCTACTACTTGACCTCCTGTCATTATTGAATATGAGTATGAATAATATCTCTTAGGTTTTACTGAATGTCTAATAACACTTTGTCCATTTTCATCAAAGTTCTCTATTGAAGATACTGTAACACCGTTATAATCAACTATTGCTATTGCTGGTACAAATAATTGAAGATATTGTTCAGCAGCTTGATTACCTTTTATGCCAAAGTTATTATATAATGAGTTTAAGAAAGTATCAACACCAATTTGAGCATTTACACTTATTTTTTTATTTTGTAATCCAGAATATCCATAATCTATTTCAGCATCTGAGCTTTCAACTTCCTTCATTTGATTTGCCGCATCTTCTACTGCCTGATTTATTATTTTTTTATAATATAGTTCTTGTTCTTCTGCTTTTATTGTATAGGATACGTTTACATATACAATTATAATTATTGGAAGTATAATTCCTATAAATATAAGAGAAAAATCTGTTATCTTCAATTATTTCACCTACTTCTTTATAATCCTTTATATTTTACTGTATAACTAATTGAACTACCTGAAGTTAAGCAACTGGCATGTCCAGTATCAACTTTATAAGTAAATTTTAATGTTGAATACTTTTTGCTTTCATCAACAGGATAATTTGTTAAGCTTATTCCATTTCTAACATCACCACTAGCAATAATTTCCCATCTATTTGTTACTAAACTATATCCTTCTACCCTCCATGAGTCATTACCACTATGTCCATTTGAAATAAATACATTAAATGTGAATTGAGTTATTATTGTTCCTGGAATTTCTATACTTTGTAGTGTAGATTCTCCAACACTATTTATTCTATTAGATGCACCACTACTTAGTGCGAAGAAGCCTACTACTGCGTCTTTTGATACTGCACCTGTTGAATCCACCGCATGTACTTGAACAGCGTATGCACCATTTTGATTTGCATTTACTAATATTGTTTGTGCACTTGAAGTTGTAGTTTTATTTTCAATAGTTCCATTTGGGTATGTAATTTTCCATTCATATCTTACAACAGTAATTCCATTTCCTGGATTTGGACTTTCTGCTCTAAAGTTTAGCGTAGTACCAACTGGAACAACTGCATCCCCATTTATTACATCCGGACTTGCGTATATTATAGGGGCAGCCATTGGAATAGTTAGAGACATACTAGCACTCATTGGTTCATTATATACATTATATATTGTTATTTTTATTGTATATTTTCCAGGTGCACTGAAATTATATGCCATTGTTGAATTACTGCTAGAATATACCGTAGTACCAATTGCATTTGTTATCGTCCAAGCATATCTTGATACATCTGTATTATTAGATATACTAAAGTTAATTGTTTGTGGATTTATTGTACTTCCATTTGCAACATAAGGGTTAGTTATTATTACTGGTGGAACCATATTAGGCTTGTACAACGTAAACTTAAGTGGATTTGATATTACCGAATCACCAAGCTGATCAGTAACTTTTATTTCAACTGAATACGTTCCCGTCATATTAGTAAAATTATAATCTATTGCTTTGCTACCAGTTTTGACATCCATATAACCGTCACTATATATTATTCTCCACTCGTAAGCTATAACATTTGATTCAATTATTGTATCTGGTAATTTTACATCAAAATGAATTATTCCTGGCTTAGCAATACCATTATTTTGTATTGTAGGTGTAGTAATAATTTGTGGCTTATTAGAGTTAGCATCATATCCTAAATATACCGATGCCACTTCTTGCCATGCATTATTTTTTACAATTCCTCCATAATTTACTGCAATCCTATCAGTTTTTGAAGTTGGAACTATTGTATTAAATATAGCTCCTGCCATAGTTTTATTACTATTTTTTAATTTTATATAAAACTGATCTCCTTCATTTAATAAATATGTACCAGTTTTTAATGTCTTATGATCTAGACTTGTTACATTTGCAGTTGTAGTTGTTAAATCTTCAAATATTTGATCATTATAATCAATTACATATTGTTCGATATATTCATTTGCACTTGTATTATCTGGATTTTTCGTTAAAACTTTTCTATGTGCTTCAAGTTCAATATCATATAAATTACCTGTTGCAGCTATTGTATTTACAAATTTATCATATGATGATTGATCTATATATCCTGAATTAAGTACTTCATCAACAAAGTTTGTTGTTGCCTTTAACACAAGATTATATGACATGTCATCTTGTCTTTCAAAATAGTTATATAAAGGAAATATAACTATTAACATTACAAGTACTATTATTGTTATAACAATGCTTAAATTATCTTTCATACAAGTTATATTCTCCCTCCTTGTTTTTAGTTTATACTAAAGCATCTATTTGTTGTTGTGTTGCTTCTGTAATATCGATATATACTAAATTTTGTGAAATTGTTCTATAATTTAATACATACTTGGCATTTAAATTTATAAGCGTTGTAAGTTTACTAAATGTTGTTGAATTAATTGTTGCTTGAGGAGTAACATTTGTATCAGAAGATATTATTGTTGTGCCACTTTGATTTTTTATAGTAACTACATACTCAATTTGAGTTTTACTATCTCCAAATACATCTCTTTTTATATAATTGTAAAAATATGATATTACTTCATTACCAGTTATTAATCTAAATTTTTGAACAGGTGCGTTTATAATAACAGATTCATCTAAAGCTCTTTCATTATATTCAAAAGCAAGATCTGCATAATCATTTGTTGTTTTAAAAAGAAATATTGTTATTGTAAGAGCAGCTATAAAAATAACAATGTAAACACCAGTATATATAGCTTCAAATGTAGAATTCTCCATTACTTCACCATCCCTTTATTTTGTAAAATACACATTTACCAAATCATTTCCTTTATATATTTCTAATGTTACGGAAAATTTTGTATCATAACTTATACTTCCATTTTTTATACTAGTTTCAATATAATTTATTCCACTTGCATTGTTTCTGGCAGCTCCATTATAATTTATCTTAACTAGTGGATCATCTTTGTATTTTCTACTTGCATTTAACAAATCAACACCAGTCTTAGTTGTATTATTATACATATCAAATTCATTGAATCTATCCTGTATTGATATATCCGTTTCATATACATTTTTGTATACATCCTGCATTTGGCCAATAATAACAAATATACTAGATGTAATTGCTATTGTTACAAAAATACCAACGCCTATCATAATTGCTCTGTTTGATATGTAATCCATAAACTAATCTCCTTTCTATTTGTATGATTCGTTAGAAATAGTAGCTCCATAATTTATATATACCTTAGGATTTGTATTAGCGCTAATTCCCATTGTAAATGTATTAAATAATATTGATGCAATTGTAGTATTTTCATTTTTTATTATTACATTAAATTCATCACCAACAGACATAGTATATAAACTGTTATCTGCATCTCCATACATATTGGTTATATATGGAATATCCTCATACGGAATATCAATATATCCATCCATATTATTATATATAAGTAACTTGTTATTTACATTTTCCGGTGTTCTATCTAAAACATCAAGAATTTGATTTTGATTAAATTTTTCTTCTTCTAACATATATGAAAGTGTTATATTTGTATATGGTCTACTATTATATACAAATGTATTACTTGACTGATATGAAATATACTGATTTTTGTATTGATTATAATCTAGTGTATATAACAATTTACTACTATCAGCATTATCATATATATATATAACTGGATTATATTTTTTTGATATGTGTTCAAGTGATATTAAATATACATTATCACTAACTGCAAGCTGATTTACAAAATCATCATACATCTTTCTTGAAATATATCCTTTACTTTTAACATTATCAACAAAATTGCTTGTTATCTTAAGTGCAAGCGAATATGATATATCATCTTTTTTTTCAAAAGCCATATACATTGGAAGTAAGAAAAAAATTATAATTGCTATTAATATTGAAAAAATTCTTTGTACATTTTCTTCCATATATTACTCTCTTTCTTTTTTATTCTCCTGTTATATTTAGAGTCATTTTTGAATTATTATTAATTCTTTCTAATCTAAATTTTTGATTTGCAAAAAGTTTCTTTTGTGCATTGTTATATTTTTTCTTATCATTATTTATATTTTCATACATTTGTTTTTTATTTCCAGACATATTTTCATAGCCAACAACTCCGTTATCATCGACAACTAAAAGTCTTAATATATTTATATCTACATTGACATTTGCATAATAATAATTTAAAAGATTTTTTACATCAGTACCATTTAAGTAATAATTTGATGAGGCCTTAACAAGTATTGATTCAATTTCCCTATCATAATTTACACTTATATCAGTACCTTGTCCAATACCTCTAACTGTTTCTTTTGCAGCATTATAATATGAAAGAACTACTGTCATAGTAATTATAGCAATAAAAATACTAACTCCTATTGTAATTGCTCTAATTGATATTCCCTCATCCATTAAAATCACCTACCTAAATTTGTGTAATTAATATATACTTTAAAAAATATAATTTATCTCTTCTACTTTTTAAAATATATATTGTACAAAAGGTATATAACCATAATTATATACCTCATTGTACGATTAAACAATAATTATTTTTGTACAAAATATACTCCAGCTGTTGAACCAGTAGTATTCTTTATTAAATATGCACTATATCTGCCAGTTGTAACAATTCTGTATTGTAAATTTGTCTGACTAGTAAATGTTCCATAAGTTGGTTGATTTTTATTATCTCTCATGGTTTCTTTTATAGTTGCTGATGTACCATTAGTTGGTAATTCTGGATATGCAGGTGAAGTATCGCTAGTTCCATACATTTTTGGTGTAGAACAAAATACCGCTTGACCTTTATTTTGTACGTAAATAACCAAACTTGTATCATTATAATATTTTTGTAAAGCAGATAATACTTGTGATCCAGATACTTCTGTATTATCATATTGAGATGTAAGTTGTTGCTCTAATTGACCAGATATTCCTCCTAGTTGCTCAGTTCCTCTATTTAATAAATCTTGTCCCATACCAGTTATCAACATAACAGCTGCTATAATTATAATGGTAATGAACAAGCCCACACCAATCATAATCGCCTTTTGAGCATTTTCCATAAAAAATTCCTCCTTTTATTTTTTTATATGTTAAACATCCTATGATGTTTTAACCTTAATTTAGAATGACATTTTTGAAAAGTATGTCATCATTTGCATTATACTTACTATCATAAGTGGTGCAACTAAATATCCACCAATAAGTATAATAAGTGGCATAAATCCTAATACCTTACCATAAGTAACTTTCTTTTGTATTAGTCTTTCATTTCCTTCTTTTCTTCTTTCATGATAGAATCCTCTTTCAGTTTCAAGCTCATCAAATGCAGCTCTAATTGGTATTCTTTCAACTGCTGATTCTAATTGTTCTACTATTCTTACAAAATCTTTGTATGGTACACTTTCCTTTAATTCTCCAAGTGCTCTTTCAGCACCAGATTCATAATTATTTAGTGCCGTTGCAATTGGCTCTTTGAAAGCATAAGAGAATCTACATAGCCACTCAAGTATAGTCTGTACATCAATTCTATCAATATACATAAGCATAAGTATTATTGATTGGAATTGCATTATTTCATTTTCTTTTTCCATTTCCCTTATTTTGTTACGTATCATTAGTATTGCAGTAGGTCCTAAATATGCTATAACCGCAATTACCAAACAAATCAAAACTTGCCAGTATTTAAGATATGAATTGTTTACAGTACTTATTTTGCCATAAATTCTATCTACTGCAACAGTATCAACTTGTCCTGTTGCTTCATCAGCGAGTTCCATCGAAAGTTGTTCTTTAGTTACATTTTTATTTTTATATTTTTCTATATAACTTCTATCTCTCTCATTTAATGCTTGTGCGGCAGCTTCTTGTTGTGGACTTAATTGCCCAAAAGACAAGAATTCTTCACTAATTTGAGTGTAAACAGAGTTTAAGTCTATATACTGTATATTAAACATTAATATAATTGAAAGTACAAATGCAACAGCAGCTGCTGTGAGTTTATTTATATATAGCCATTCAATAGTTAAATATGAATTTGTATTTTTAATTATAATTGTTTCTCTTCTATATTTTCTTGTATTATCTCTTGGTTTAAAAGCATCTACAATCATTTTTACGTATTGATTTCTATATAATTTATCTTGCCATCTTGTATTTGAAACTCTGTCAAATTTTATCTCTTCTGAATCTTCTCTAATTATTCTTAGAGCAAGATATGAAACAAATATTGAAATTACAATAAGTGATTGAACTATAAATCCAATACTACTTGCATAGAAATTAGATAATGCAGGGAAATTAGATTCAGCCCAACCTTGTAATGGTTTAATACATACAAGGGGTACAACTGCAATTATTGTTAAACTTCTAAACATGTAATTTATTTTATCTCTTTTTAATATTTCAAGATAAATATCGCTTAATACGTTATTTAAATTTCTAAGGTAGACTGATGATCCATCTATTTTTCTATCACCAAGTTCTAAAGTTAGATATGAAACTCCCGCAAATAATTTTAAAAATCTATTAGGGGCAGTGTCATAATATCTTTCAAGTTCAATCTCTGGATTTTCAGATGTCATTGCATCTCTTATCCTTTTTAATTGTGGTACTATTTCTTTTTCGCCAAGATCATCTATTGCAGTATTAAATGATTCTTCAACCATTCCATGTTCATGGAATGCATGTCTAATACTAGTAAATGCCTCGGGCATTTGTCTTAATATTTTATCAGATACAGATGTTATACCTATATCTATCATTTTTTCTGATATAATAAGTACACCAACAATAACTATAAGTGACATGTATAAATCATCAACAAGATTTAAAAGTACAAATAATGATACAAATATAAATGCGACTGCTGTAAGCATTGACTTACCAGATCTTCTTCTAAGTTCATATTCAGTATAGTCATTTGCCATTTCCATTTTAAGTCTTGTTTTTTTTGTATAATATTTTAAAACTGGCATTTTAATAAATGTTAAGTAAATAATCTGAAATATTCTATCAAATATTTCTTTTGTACCAGTTCTGTTTTTTACAATTAAAACATCTTTTGTATATAGCGCTTTATTTTTTTTGTATCTATTTCTTAAAATGCTATATACAATTAATGCAATAAGTAATCCAAATACTGAGAAACCAATTAGACCTATCGCTATATACGTTGCCATCTAGTCATCACCTCCATGCCACATCTATAAATTCATCAAAAGCTTTTACATCTTCTGGTGACATGTTATCTCTCATTGCTCTCATATTAAGTTCAGATATTGGATTAACAAATACATATTCTCCATCTTTGTATTCAACAATATTTTGATATGTATAGTTACTTGTCTTAGTCATATGTTCAAAGTATTCAACTGCATTATCCATGAATTTATCTAATTTATTTACAACTTCTTTTTCTTTTCTATAATCATTATTATAATTAAATGTTCTCTCTAAAGGAATACACTCTGTTATTCTTTCTATATATCTTGAACCATCTACTCCTCTTTTTAAATGTATATCAAAGTTTATAACTTGTACAACCTGTACCTCTGCTACATTTTCTGAGTTAAACATTCCTATTTTAAGTAATGAGTTTCTAAGTGCTGTTATTAAGTTAGGAAAAGTCTTAGCATGGTGTGTAAATAATGTGAATTTTGATGCAACTTGTGCCATCTGAATCATCCAAGCAGCAACCGGATCAGTTGCAACCTCTCCTAAGATGTTAACACCACCATCTGTTTTCTTTTGAACGTCAAGACCTTGTTGTCCTGTAATTGTATCAGTTTCTCTTAATGATAGTATATTATGAAATGGATAAATTTTTCTTAAGTGTAACTCGAAAGCCATTTCCTGTACCCTTATTGTGATTGTTGGGTATAAGTATTTCATTATAGCCATTAAAAGTGTAGTTTTACCACAACCTTGTTCTCCAGTTATTGCAGTTACTCTGGCACCTCTAATTAAATACTTTAATAACTCTATTACATTTTCTTTATTTTTATGAACAAGCAATTGCTCTGGTGATATTAAAGTTGGAGGAGCAAATTTTCTTACGAAGAATGCCCATGATTCTGAAAAGTTTGGTCTTAAAACAACAACTCTGGAACCATCTTTCATTTCATTAACTTTAAAACCAACAGACTCAGAAAGTTGTCCTGGATTATTATATTTATATATGTTTTGACAAACTCTTTTTAATTCTGCTTCACTACCGAATGATAAAAATGATAAATATGTAGCTTTACCTTTATAAAATATCCATACTGAATCATATGACATTGGTATTTTTCTTCCATTCATTTGTTCTAGATAATCATCCATACCAGATACTTGATCTAAGAATGAAGGTGGAATACCGGATACACCACCAGATATACCATCAATATTCATATCACGAATATCATCGACAACACTATATCCCTTATAACCTTGATATATTCTTTGAACAACTATTTCCAATTTATCATCAAAACTCAAAGTATCTTGTGCTATTTCCTTTTCAAATATTTCATCAATTTCTTTTGCTGTTATAACATATGAAGAAACTTCTTTATCAAATTCATATTTTGGAAAGTCAAGACCATATTTAGTTATTATTTGAGTTAAGGCCTCTTGTTTAAAATCTTTTTTATAAACATGCATTAAAATTTCAAATTTATCTTGAGGTGTTAATTCTTCAAACTCATTAAAATTGATTGCATAGTTTATATTACGACTATTAACATTGTAATTATTTCTAAGCAAATCAAACATTAATGTTTTTACATACTTTTTATCACTTTGATCTGCATAACCAGCACCTTTGAGCGCTTTCTTTAATTCATATTTTATATTTTTTCTTCTTTCAAATTCTTCTTCTGACAATGCTAAATCATACAAATTCATTCTTGTAATCTCATCAAATTGCTTCTTAATATATTCTTGCATCGTCAGTATACTATACTTTTCTTTTTCCCTTGAAATGTTTACATTACCTGAGTCTTTAGAATCAGATTTTTTTACTTTATACATAAAGAATCCAACTACAAAACCGATTAATAAAAGTATAAGTATTATATTAAATATAAATGCAATTGACATTATCCCACCTCTTTTTTATTTATTATAAATCTTTAATTTTTGCAACTTCAATTATTTTTTCTACAATTTTTGAAACCTGTGATATAAAGAATCCATTGTAATCCTTTGCATCTGCATTAATATTGTTATAAAAGAAATTTATAACATTTCCATCATTACATGCATCTGAGAAAATATAATTATGTGGTACGATAAAGATTTCATCTTTTGTTCTATATCTTAATCTAATATTTTGAACATTATATTTTGATCTTTGCTCATAATCTCCAATTACAAATATTTTTGGCTTATCTTTTATTTGCTCTATTTTGCTAATAGTATCAAAGAAACTATCTAATTTTACTGCATCTTGATTTACAACACAAACAATTATATCTGATTCTGCTAATGTATCAAGCACATATTTTTTGTTTGTATCTTTTGGTAAATCAATAAATACTAGATCATATATTTCACTTGCTTTTTTGGATATATATGTCAAGCTATTAACTAAATCTGTATAAGCATCTTCATCTTTTTGTGTCATTCCATATAATACATCTAATCTTTCTTTTAATACTGGTTTAGCATAGTTTTGAACTGCATCGGATGTTAACTTATTACTTGTAGCTAACCTTATCAATGCACTTACACCAATATTAGAGTTGCTGAAGGCTCCACTTTCTTTAAGTTCAGAATAAGGAGTATATGAAGATTCAATTTTTTTATTATCATAATTTCCATGCATTAATAAACTAGATGTTTTATGAGTTATACTAATTAGAGTAGATACAGCAATTATTGAATGTGTATTTCCAGTCATTGCTGGATCTGGGCTCCAAAATGCTACCTTTGCCATTAATCTTTCCTCCTTTTAATTTCATTTCTTACTTCTTTAGATGTAACATCTTCCAATATTTCTGATGTCATATCTGCAATCGTACTAACAAAAATCTTAGTATGTCTTCTTAAATTTATAATTCCACTAAATTGAGAGTCAATATTTACCATTTTATCCTGTTCTTCATTTGGTATTTCATATTCTCTCTCTTTCCAAGTAATTTCATATTCACCTATTTGAGTATTTATATAATCCTCTGCAGCTCTTGATAAATATGCTTTATATGTTACTTTTGTTAGTTCCAATTTTGTTTCTGATTGATTGTATACTTTAATCGCCTTCATTATTTCCTTATTTTTGTTCACTGATAACACTCCAGTATCAATGAAGAAATACATTTTATCAAATCCTCTATTTCTAAAGAATTCGTATGTTTTTGCACTATCTATATCAATTAAGATATAGTCGTATAATCCAATATTTATTGATTGTTCACACATATAGTTTTCAATATCATGTAAACTATCAAATCCAACAGCAAAATCAATATTATTATATTGTGTTATATATGAATTTCCTAAATTATCTAATGCAGGTACAATATATTTCATTTTCTTATCTATTGTTCCATCAACTACAAGTACTGCTCTATCCATCATATTTATAGTCTTTGCCAGATTTAGAACGAAATCATATTTATCTACATACCCTATTAAACCTATAACTTGCATTTATCTTCCTCCTAATTTTATTGTCCATTTAAAAGATCTGTTCTTTCATTCTTTTGTGTTGTTATGTTTTGTTGTGCTCCTGTAACTATATTATTAAATTGATCTGTATTTTGAGATTTATAACTATTTAAAGCACTTTCCATATTTGCTCTTGCTTCTGAGCTTAATTTATCCTTAGCTTGTTGTAATACATTTGGATTTGTTTTCATCATTTGAATTACAGTTTCATTTGGTTGATAGTTAACAGCCGATTTTGATACTACTGCAGCAAAGTTTTTGTATTTCACTATAAGATCAAGTATTGTTGCTGATACATCTGTACCAGTGGTACTTCCAGCAATAGATTGTAATTCTTGATTATATTGAGTTGCAATATATTCTCTTGCTAAATCAACATCTGTATTAGAACCAGCTTTTTGTGTAGCAGCGTCGATATATTTTGTAGCATATAACTTAGTACCTGGATTCAAATATGAATCAACTGTCGCACCACTAAGCAATAATCTTTCATCCTCATTTATATCAATCCACATAGTTTGTTCAGTAACATTCTTAATTTGTTTTGCTACAAGAACTATAAAATCAGTACCATTTGGATACATTATTCTCACATCTACAAAATCACCAACATTAATATCACTTGGCATTACAACCATATTAAGCTCTTGCTCTCTAACATCGCTTGCAACTATTTCACTTGTAACCATAGATTGAGTTATTGGTATATTAGCAGGAATATTAAAATTAGCTACTTGTCCTATAATACTACCTGAAGTAAGTGCAGAAGCGGGTACAGTACTGTTATGAATTCTAACATCCTTTACCATTGTACTATCAATAACTTCTCCTTGAATAACATCTCTTGTAAGTACAGCGACTTCTTGTGTGTAATTTTTAACATAATTTGGATTTGTTCCTGCTTCATAACTTTTTATAGTAGAAACAGCCCACCAAATTGTAAGACCTATTCCTACTATTCCTACAGCGCCTCCTATAGCTATACCTGTAAACAATCTTTTCTTTATTTGACTCATTCCAATCATATAATCTAACCTCCATAAACATCAAAATATAATGTCTTAACAATTGGATATAGTATATAATAAAGAAAAATAAAAATCAACATTTTTGTATTTTTTTTTGGTATTTTGAAAAAATGTTATAATTTTGAAATATTAGTGTAATATTAATGAAATATTGCAACAGGTCATAAAATAAATGTGTAAAGTAAATCACACATTTATTTTATATTATATTATTCCTCATTAAACTCTATTTATTACATATGTATAAAATAATTTTTTAAAATACTCCTTAAAATTAGATTTATTTATATCTTCTTTTAATATTAAATTAGCACTACCTATTATATTTGATGTACCTTTTTCTAGGATTTCTATCTTTCCTACTACATCGTCTTTCTTTAAAGGTGCTGTTAAATTTTCACTTACAATAATTCTTTGTTCTGTTTCAATTTTACTTCCTTTTTCTATAAGACTCGTAACATTATTTTGCGCTATAATTTCTGCTTCCTTACTTACATTTTTGTTTACTCTTATTGCATCAATCAACGTTCCTTTGTCACATATATTTTTTACCTCATATGTTGCAAAACCATAATTCAGTAACTGCTTTGTTTCTTCAAGTCTTATATCAGAACTTGGTGCTTTCATTACAACAGATATAAATGTTGTACCATTTCTTGTTGCTGATGCTGATAAATTAAATAATGCTTGTGAAGTTGAACCTGTCTTTATTCCAGTTGCACCTTCATAGTACCTTATTAGTTTATTTGTACTTGAAAGGCCAAATTGACCATCTCTTAATGTATCCATCCAAATAGAAGTATATTTTAAAATGTCTGGATGATTAATTATTAACTCTCTTGACATTAATGCAATATCTTTTGCAGTTGTATAGTGATTTTCCTCATCAATACCATGTGAATTCATAAAATGAGTATTTACCATGCCAAGACTTGCAGCCTTATCATTCATCATCTTCACAAAATTTTCTTCGCTACCGCCAATAAGTTCAGCCATTGCCACAGTTACATCATTTGCACTCACAACGCAAATTGCTTTTAATGCCTCATCTATTGTTAATTGCTCTCCCTCTTTAAACCAAATTTGTGAGCCACCCATTTTTGAAGCATTCAAGCTACAAGTAACCGTATCAGTATATTTTAATTTGCCTGAATCTATTTGTTCCATAATTAAAAGTAAAGTCATTATTTTAGTAACAGATGCTGGAAGCAATTTTTCATTTTCATTATTTGCATAAAGAATTGTACCAGTAGTTGGTTCCATTAATATTTGAGAAACAGATTGAAATTTAAATTCTGGAGTAGCAACAGTACTTATACTAGACTCATCTGTTTTAGTTTGATTTTCATTAGATACATAATAGAAATTAGAAGCAAATACATTTGAAATCATTGTAATGCAACAGACAACTGCTATTATTTCTTTTAATTTATTTTTTCTTAAAATATTTTTGATAATATTATACATATATAATTTCACCTCGGATTAACTTGGTACATTATATTATGCAATATCTTTTTCTATTACAAAATATGTAATATTTTGTAATTCATTAATCTTATTATAACTTTATATAATTATACTTTACCTCTTATTTTTGCAATTACAAAAGTTAAAACAGGTATGCAATATCCCATAAGTATATTTAGTGGTGTTAAAATATAAACAGATATTGTTGAAAGTTCAAAAGTTGAATTTGCTATACAAAGTGCGAAAAACAGTATTCCGAATATATATATCTTTATAAACGGATTAGGATTTTGCAATTTAAACATTTTAGCTATAATATGTACTGAAGTATACGTAAGTACAGATATTAATATAAAGTCAGTTATTATCCAAAATATTACAACCATTGATTCTATTCTTTCTATTGTCTCAAATATCGATATTTGCATTACAGAACTAAAGAATGGAACTGGCATTGTAATTACAAGTGAATGCCCAAATATTGCCAATGGTGCTATTATTACAACAATTGAAATTATTGTAATATATAATATTAACTTAAAAGAGACTTTCTTAAAATCAGTTTTTTCTTTTATTTTATCAGCAAACATGAAAATAGCAATACTATATGACCATATAGCAAGTATCCCAAAATTAGCTTTAAATATAGGATATATATCTTTATATGTTATTGGAAACATATTTTTAATATCCATATTTGGTATCATCAAAATACTAACAAGTGTAAATACAAATACAATAGCTATTATAAATAGTTCATTCATCCTTGCAAGAGTTACAATACCATTTTTTACAACATATAAAACTAAGAAAAGTAATATAGATATAACAAGTATAATACTTAAATTCGGATTTACAGTTCCAAGTATTCTCTCAGCAAATATTCTTAAATTATATGCAATCATTAAAGTTAGCCATAAAAAATACAATATACATAAAATAAATCCAATTACTTTTCCGAAAACATCATTTAATATATCAATAAATGATTCTTTTTTATATTTCTTAAAGAATTTTATAAAAATATACATATAAAAGACTTCAAATATTATTGTTATAAATGGTGATAACCACGCTGCTTGTTTAGCTTCTTGTGTAGTAAATATCGGTATATATCTAATTGCAGGTGCCAAAAATGAAACTATGAATAACAACATTGCCTGCCTTAATGATATTTTTGTTTTTTCATTTTCCATATATATTCCTTCCTTTAATTTAATAATTAATAACTCTTACCTATTAATTTTAAAAGATAATATGAAATACTTTTTCCATATTCTGATTTTTCATAATACATGCCAAAGCCTATTGAGATTAACGCTAGTATTATATATATTGGAATATATTTTTTCTTATCTTTATTATTATTTTGAACTATTAAAACTATGTCATATATGCTTAATAAAACTAAAAATGCTATTATGTATATCATTATTAATCACCACTTAACTTTCTGAATCACTTCCAATTGGATTTTTTATATGATATGTCCTGTTTATCTTTGAATTTATATTAACCTTAATATCTATTTGTTCCAAAACATCTTTCCATTTATCACTTATTTTTTCCCATTTAATAGGATATTGGTGATATATATCATCACTAATATGTAATATATCTACATCATTTGCCTTTGAATAATTAATTATTTTATTAATTTCTTCTTCTACATATTTATTCTGTTTTTCTTCTAACAGCTTTATATCTTCTTCTGAAAATACACTAGTCTGCGACATTAATTCAGATACATTAGTTGAAAATTTTAAATTTAAAGTTACCTCTGGTATTTCACCATTAAATTTAATCTTTTTTTCACAACTAGAATTTATTATCTCCAGTGATACTTTATTGCCATCTTGATCATCTACCACAATTGCAGTGGATTGAACTTTATTGTTAATCCAGTTTAAACCTCTTGATGTTCCATCTGTTATATATCCAATTAATTTCTTATCTTTAAATACTCCATATCCATCTAAAACAATATTACTATTTTCTTCTCCATAAGTTTCATCAATTGAGATACTTGGTATAAATTCATCTGTATAATTATTTTCAAATGATTTCATTACATCTATTAAACTAATTCTATCAGAAACACCAATTTTTTGGGTATTTTTAAATATACTATCTAAAGTATCAGGTATAAATTCTTTATTTTTTTCTCCTAATTTTAGAATTTCATTTGCTGGTGTGTCTTTTGCTATAATAACAGCTGTATCAAATCTTAATTCGTGATCCCTTATAAAAAAGTCAAGATAATTAAGAATATCTTCTTTAGCCAAATCCTCATTAATTATTATGTATTTTATATGCCCCCAGAATAATTTCTGACTATGAAATTTATTAAAATTTCTAATTGTTTCAAATATTGTACTTCCCTCCGTACTTACTATATCTGCCTGCTTTGAACTAGAACCTGAACTACTAGAATCGCTTGAAGTCTCGCCAAATTTTTCAGAAATTATAGTTAACTTCACACTTGACTCATCCTTATCTCCTTTATCTACTGCAACACCAAGCACAAAGAAATTTTCTTCTATATTTTCCGGCAATTCTATTGGAGAAGTAAAATTAAATAAACTAATAAACATTAATGCTCCAGAAATTATAACCAATGTCAATAATATGTTTTTTTTCATGACTTCTCTCCATATCTAATTTTATTTTTTACATTTAGATTTGTTGGTCTTTGTTTATTCTTACTATCAGGAACTCTTAATATGGTATCGTATAGCATATCATTTGCATTGCCAGATACAAATGGTGACATGTATGATATTCCATATATTTCTAATTTGCATAGTTTAAATACTAAAACTATAATTCCAATTACTATTCCTAATAATCCTAAAATTGTACTTAAAATTGTAAAAATTACTCTCCATATTCTTATTGCATTACTAAAATCTTGGTTAGGCATTGCAAAAGAAGCAATTGAAGTAATTGCTATTATAACAACTACTGCAGGTGAAACAAGTTTTGCGGCAACTGCAGCCTGACCAACAACTAAGGTACCTACTATTGATACTGCCTGACCTGCCGTCTTTGGAATTCTCACTCCCGCTTCAAATAGTATCTCAAATGCGACTAACATAAGCAAGGTTTCCACTGCTATTGGAAAAGTAACACCTTCTCTTGATTTTGCAATAAAAAGTGCTAAATTAGTTGGCATCATTTCAGGGTGGAATGTAGTCATTGCAATATATATAGCTGGTGTAAATAGTGACATCAATAATGCTAAAAATCTAATTATTCTAATAAGAGAAGATACAATAGTTTTACGAGAATAGTCTTCAGGTGTTTGCATAAATTGTACAAAAGTACCTGGAACTATAAAGCCAAATGGAATCCCATCTGCTATTATTCCAACTCTACCTTCCAGTAAATCAGCACAGAATTTGTCTGGTCTTTCTGTTGTTACAACTTGTGGAAATGTAAAATATAAATCTTCTGATAAAGTATCTTCAATAATTTCTGTTGATAACAATTTATCTGGGTTAATCTTATTTATTCTCCCTTTTACATTTTGAACCAAATCATCATTAACAATATTTTTCATATAAACAATACTTACTGGTGTATTGGTTTGCTTCCCAATAATCATAGATTCAAAAGTAAGTTCCTTATTTTTAATTTTTCTTCTTAAAATTGCAGTATTTGTTCTGAAATTTTCAACAAAAGCATCCTTTGGCCCTTTGGTAGAACTCTCGACTGAAGGTTCTGTTATACCTCTTTTTTCGAATTTTTTTATATCAAATATTATAGCAACTTTTTTACTATCAAATATTAATGCACAATCTCCATTTAGTATCTCTTGTATTGTATTAGTTAAATCATATTCTATTTTTTGTGCAGAATAATATAAATTACCATTTTTTAATATTTCAAATACTTCTTCTAGATTTTCTGCATCTTTTATTTTTTTCTCTGTAATTATTGGTTTAATAATAAAATCACTAATGTCTGATGAATTTGAAAGTCCATCAATATACACAATATTTACAACCATATTGGGTTTATCATTTATAACAATTTCTCTTATTTTTATATCATTATTATCTCCCAAATTACTTTTTACATTTGAGATATTTAATTCATTTTCATCATTTTTTTTAGGTTTCAAATTAATCACCATTATTAATATTTGCAATATACTAAATCTATATACATGTTGTGTATAATAAAAATAAAGTTAAAAAATATCAAATTTAATTATAATTAAATTTGATATTTTAGATAATTTTTATAATAATATTCTAATTTATTTTTATACCAAGATTAGAGTATGGTACCGTAACACTAAAATCCCCTGCTACATATGGTGCAACTTGATATGTTTCAAAGAAAATTATAAGACCATTTTTATCAAAAGCAAACCTTTTAAAATTTTCTGTTGTAGGTTTAGTACCAGATGTTAACATATCTGGATCATTTACCTCTTTAATTATTGAATTTTCTTTTAATTTTTCATGAGTATATTTTGATAATATATCCAATATCTTAGGATTCATTTTTACAAGATCCTCAATGGTAATAACCTTCTTATTTTTTATATCATATGAAATTGTTAACATATACATATTAGGATGTGCTCCACCCATATTAACATACTCGTGTATTACATATGATATATAATTTTCATGTTCATATGAGTCAAATGTAAATTCTAAAACAAATTTTGAATCACCTGATATTGGTTTTATATCTGATATATCACTTTTAAATTCTTTTATATAATTATCCACTATATTTTGTATTTTTTCATTTAAATCTTTATAATTTGTTTGTGGAATATAACCACTTATTTTGAACGTATCTCCTTCTTCTTTTATTTCTTTTACAGCATAATTTGAATTTGAATTTACAGATGTATAATCTTCTTTAACAAATTCAATTGTTTCAATATTAGTACCAATAAAATATGTCGATATTATTAGTATAAAAAATAAAAAAAGTGCTAAAATGTATCTTTTGGTCATTACTATCACCTTTTACATTTATATGCACTTACTCTAATTATATTATTGTTTTGTATCAAGTTCAAACGGACTGCTTAAATATTCTTTTACATTTTTTGAAACAATCTCTCCATTTTCTATCGTTATAATTTCAACATTATCACACATATCAAGTATATATTGTAGACATACTCCACAAGGCGTTACATCATCTAGAAATTCACTATCATTTTTACTCCCAACAATTGCAATCTTTTCGAATTCTCTCTCACCATGTGAAAAAGCATTTTGTATTGCAACTCTTTCAGCACAATTTGAAAGTCCTATAATGCTTGGTTCCTCAATATTCGCACCAATATATATTGTACCTGATTTAGAAAGTAACGCAGCCCCGACTGAATAGTTTGTAACATTTGCATAAGAATTTTTCTTAGCATTTATAGCTATTTTTATTAAAGTTTCATTATCCATATTTTACACTCCTAAATATTAATTTAAAATATTATTTAATATATCTATAAGTTGTGGTCTCATAAGTACAATTTGATATATTATAAGTACCACAAGGATTCCAAGTAATGCACTTATTATCATATATATAGGTCTTATTTTTGTATTTTCTATTCTAATTTGCGCTATTATAATACTTAGTAAAAATGAAACACCACCTACGAAAATACTTCCAGTTATTATATATACATATGTAGTAAGTGCAAATGCAAGTGCAACTCTAGCACTTGGATAAGCTTGTGAAAACTTATCACCTTTTCCAAACATTCCTTTTAATATAACTGCAAGTAAAATCACTGCAAAGATAATAGTAAAAAGAACGTGTAATTTAGAATCAAATATAGAGTTTAATACAGCAGTTGTTGCATTATAAATCTTATCAACAAATAAGAAATAAGCGACTATAACTGCAACTACACCAGATATAAATACTCCTCCTGCTGCTATATCTTTTGCTGCTTTTGCTCTATCATCGTACTTATCTGTTATTAAATCTACAATATATTCAACTGTTGAATTTATCATTTCTGCAAATATTACAAAGCCTATAGTAAGGCAAAGACAGGCAAATTCAGTCTTTGTAAAATTAAAAAATAAACTAGATATTAATACAAATAAACCTATTATATAATCTATTCTTAGATTTCTTTCTGTCTTAAATGCTCTTATAACACCATCTATTGCATGTCCTAATGCAGTAAAAAAAGTTTTATTTTTTATATTTTTTACTTTTTCTAAATTATCATTCCACTTTTGTTCATTATTCCCATTACTCATATTATTTTACTACTCCAATTTTATTTAGAATTTCTTCTTCTATTTGACGCATAACTTTTTTATCTTCTTCTTCAATATGATCATATCCAAGTAAATGGCACATTCCATGAGTTATCATATATAATACTTCTCTTACAATTCCTGTTTCATATTCTTTTGCATGTTCTTCAACAACCTCAAGACAAATAAAAATATCCCCGAGCTCAAGCTCCTTTATTACTTTATCGTTATTTTTTTCTTGCTTTAGCATGTCTAACTCTTGTTTTTCAAATATAGGGAAAGATAAGACATCAGTTGACTTATCTATTCCTCTATATTCTTTATTAATATTTCTAATCTCTTCTTCTGATAAAACTTGTATTGAAACACTTACATTATCTATATATATTTTCTCGTGATCTAATAGTAAATATACTATTTGATTTATATCATTATCAATATTTTTATTTACTTTATCTTCAACATATTTTACTAATTTATCATCTAAATCAATTTTTACATTTGTATTTTTCATAAAACTAATTCCTTTCAACGAATTTTCCAATTTGTTCATTAACTATAAATTTAGTAGTAACTATTATTCCATCTTGAGTATCTTTGACATTAATGTCTTTTGATTTTAATACCCCTTCTTTACAATTAATCAATACTTCATTATTTAAGTAATTTTCTATATCAATATTTGAAAGTTGTAATAATTCATCTTTTGTCCTGTTAACTTCAACTTCATTATATTCTGTACATTTATAAAGATCAAAAGATAATTCTTGACCGAAAATATTAATCTTTTTGCTGCTTCTAGTTATATCATATTTTTTATTTTTATTCAAATAATTTAACATATTTTCTTTAGAATTTATACCTATTCCAACTGTATACCTTACTTTATTTGTATATTCTTTATTTAAAGTATTATATTTATACTCTTTTTCCAGTACATATTCCTTATCAATCTTAACAATTCCTTTTGCAGTAACTCTAGTAGGTTCAAGTATTTTACTATAAATTGTGCCTTCAATTAGTACTGTCCCCTCTTCAACATAACTTCCTTCTTTAAATTTAGCAGTTCCATTTTCAGGTACAATTTTTGTAATTATTCCAGATTTATCTGCAATAATATCACCTAATCTATTATTTTGTATATCTTTTTCATCTAGTTTTGTCTTTTCAACAACTTTTAGTATAGCTGTAGTACCTTCTATTTCAAGTCCTGCCCAAGTAATGTCTTGCTCTTGTACTCTAAAACTATTTACAACTTTTTTCTTATCTAATCCAATTTTGTTTTTACCTATATATACACCAGATTCTCTGAGACTTGTTAATATTTGTTCAGTAGAAACATATGTATTTCCAACTATATTTACATCCCATATAAATGTAGAAAATGATATACTAAAAAATAAGAGAAATGAAATTAATATAAATACTAACTTCCTTTTTCTATATTTATATAATGTAAAATATATACCTTTTTTCTCTTTTATTTTAACCTTACATTTTGTTTTCCTAGCAAGTGGTCTCAATTTTTTAAAATCAGATATATTCATCTTAAATCTTATGACACCTTTTACTATATTTCTAATATCCCAAATTTTTATATTATTTATTCTACAAAGGTTTATAAATCTTTCTGTAAAAAATCCTTCTATTTGAACTGATATTATTCCAACCATATTTTTAATACTTTTATCTAGTTGCATAAAAGCCTCCTTTGTTATCTTTTATAATTTAAACTATATATATTTCCACCTATAACCAGTTCCGAATCATTGATTTCCTTTATATCTAAATCCTTACCATCTATTATAACATCAATATTTGCTGTTTTTATTTTTATATAGTCATCATAGTAATCTACAATTTGTTTATATCCTTCTATCAATATATCTGTATCCTCAATTATCGTTATTTTTGTGGAATTATTTGCAATTTCAGGAGGTAACTCAAGGAAATCGGAAAATTTATTTTTGGCTTCAATTACATTATTTCTGATATTTATACTTTTCATAATCTGTTTATACCATATCTTTTTCTCTTTTTTTTTAGATTTCAATCTAATCCCTCCCCTTACATTATACTATTTTTTATTTAATTTATGAGTAAATTTTATATTATAGTGTGTCGAAATTTGTAAACAAATTATTAGAAAAAAATATCTAAAAATGTTGACATTAGTATTAAATTGTAGTATATTTATATATGTGTAAAAAAATGGAATTAGAGGAAAATATATGATAAAAATTGGTATGTGTGATGATAATTTTGAAACAATAAAATCCATACATTTAATCTTAGAATCTCAAATCATGGAAAACGATTTAGATGCTGAGATAACTGTGGTTACTGACAATCAAAAAAAGATATTCGATAAAATTTATAATAAAGAAATCGATGTTTTATTTTTGGACATGGATTTTAAAAATAGTGGAAAGAATGGATTAGAATTTGCAAAAGATTTAAGAGATGTTAATAAGGATTTTTACCTGATTTTTTTAACCGCTCATCAAAGATACATGCATGAATCTTTTCTAGTTAAAGTTTTTGATTACTTGGTAAAGCCTACTAATAAAGATGTCATATCTGATTTGGTATTAAGATTAAAGAAAGAATTTGAAAGTAGTAATGTTCTGTTCTTATATTTAAATAAGTGGGTTTCAATTAGAACAGATGAAATTCTGTATATAGAAAAATTTGGTAATAAATCACAAATTGTGACTAAAAACTCCGTAGAGACAAGCAATAAGACATTAGATACTTTATTAAAAGAATTACCTAATAATTTTAGAAAGTGTCATAGATCTTACATTATAAATGAAAACAAAATATTAACTGTGGATAAAAAAGATGGATACGCGTACTTTTCAAAAGACTTGCGTTGCCCGATCAATTCGCATTTTAATATATAATTTTAATTAGGAGAGATAAGAATGGAAAGTATAGTTTTTAATTTTTTTAACATAATAATTCAAGGATTTACAATGTCATATTTTTTAATTAAACTATCAAGTGTAATACAAGACAAAAAGTATAGTAAGAAACAAATCACAATTGTGACTTCAATAATTTTAACTGCAAATATAATACTTACTCTTATAAAAGTATTTCAAAACATTACAAATCCTTTTGCAAATATAGCACTCACTTCTTCCGCTTTTATTATAAGTTTGTTTTTTATATTAAAAACACCTTTAATAAAATCTCTTCTATTGTATATATCGACATTTTTAATTTTTGCTATTACTGAATTAATAGTAATATATATTGGGATGTTTTTATTTGGTATAACCGCAATAGATATATTTATCTCTTTACCAATATCACTATTTTTGATTACATGCCAAACTCTATTAAATCTTATAATAATTAAGTTAATAATAAAAGTTTTAATAAACATGCCAAACTATAAAGACATATTCGGATCAATAAATTCAAAACAAATAATTGGTTTTATAATTTTTCTTATACCATGTATATTACCACAGATGTTTATGCTTTCATTAAATTATTACAGTTATTCTGTACCTTTTCTATTTATAAACTCATTGCAAATGATAATTATATCAATTTCTATGTTTATATTTTTTAAAAGGACTATTGAAAGAGATAAAACGCAGTCAGACTTAATTACTAGTGAAATACATAATAGGACTATGGTTGGAATGGTAGATGGCGTTAGAACTTTAAAACATGATTATAATAATATAATGCAAGCATTAAATGGTTATGTGTCTACAAAACAATATGATAAACTTCAAGAACATATAAATAAAGTATTAAAAGAATGTAATATAGTAAATAATTTATCTGTAATAGACCCAAACATCTTCAATGATCCAGCAATTTATGGTATAGTTGGTGCTAAATACTTTTTGGCATGTGAAGAGGATATTACATTTGATTTAGATATTATAACTAATATTAAAGATATTAATTTTCCAATGCCTGAACTATCAAGAATACTTGGAATCCTTCTTGATAATGCAATAGAGGCAACTAATAAAGTTGAAAATAAATATATCAGACTTGAGATGAAATATGATAATAGAAAGGGCGCTGACGTTATAAGAGTTATAAACACTTATGATACTAATATAGAATTAAATTTAATTGATATTTACAAAAAAGGTGTTTCTTCTAAAAAAGAAAAATCCGGTATTGGACTATGGGAAGTAAAAAAGCTTGTTAGTAAAGTAAGACATTCTCAAATATATGCAACAATAGAGGGAAATAAATTTGTACAAAATCTAATTATAGAAAAAATTTAATTATTTAAGAATTTATATACTATTAAAAGACAAGCTTTTACTAAGCTTGTCTTTTTTATGTAAATATCTTATTTTTCAATTAAAGATCTTGGCGCCTTAGTTTGATGGAAAAAAAACATAAAACAGCTATTTGTTGATGATTTTGCATACATCTCCACAACTTTCTTTGCTAACTTTTTCATATATCTCACTCCTTCCTTAAAATTAATTCTATTCTTATACAAATTTAAATCATTACTTTACGCTATTAAGTAAAATCTTTTATTATTTATATTTCAAACTAATTTCATTAAATTGTATACATTTAAGTATACTAAAAGATAATTTAACTAAGTATAAGAATGAATTATAATATATATATAAATTAGTATTTTTATTATACTAATTATATAACCTAATTATTGTAATATTCTTTAAATTCTTCAGTTTCATAACTATATTGACATTTAAATAATCTATATAATGGTTCTGTAGTAAAGATATCAATAAGTAATATAGTGATTACTATTAAAGTTTGTATAAAAATATTATTTATGATTAATAAAGAAACTATATATATTAAGATTAAAGATATAAAAGCTGATATTTTTATTTTTTTTCTTTTGTTTTTATTAAGTATTGGTACTTCACCTGTATCTGCCGGTGCAATCTTTACTATAACATATAATGAAGCAAAAAACGTTATTGAGTATAGTATGTATACATGTATCTGAGCAAGATTTACAAATTTTGCAAAATATACTGGAGTCCAAAAATATAGTATTGAAGATATAAAGCATCCGATATTTGTTCTTGCATGTGCTCCGCCAACAAAAAATTTATACATTATTGTAATTAGTAACACAACTCCAACTTCAGGTAATATGTTAAGCAACATGCTTAATAAGAAAATACCTATATATTTTGGAATATCTTCTAAAATTCTCGTTATTCCAAATAACATTATTTCTCTTTTTTCTTCAGTTACTGTTTCTCCTTTATATAAAACACTATCTAAAAAGTAATTTCCAAGTTTATCTATCATGCTTTATCACCTAAAATAATTATATATTAAAAAATTTATTTTTTTTAAATATAGTTTTAAAAATATGATTTTTAAATGTGAATTATATATTTTTTTATTTCGCCACATTTTTTTAGTATTTTATATATATTTCTACACAAATTTTAATTGGTCCATGTTAAAAAATATTTGTTGCTGTAACAATAGCTATTTTTTTCTCATATTATACGTTAAAGGAGGTATTTTTTTCATGGAAAGTATTCATATTGAAAAAGAAAATGAGAGTGAAAATTTAGACAAAAGAAATATATTAGATATCTCTAATGAACGTGTATTTCCACCAATGATAGGAGATAATGCACCTCTATTTGTGGCAGATACCACTATGGGGAAAAGAAAACTCACAGATTATATGGGAAGATGGGTAGTATTATTCTCACATCCAGGTGATTTTACACCTGTTTGCACAACAGAATTTATTGCATTTGCAAAAGTATATCCGGAATTTGAAAAAAGAAACACTGCACTTATTGGGTTATCAGTTGATAGTACACCTTCTCATTTATCTTGGATACACAATATACATAGAAATACTGGTATACAAATACCTTTTCCTATTATATCAGATTTAAACATGAACATATCAAGGAAATATGGTATGGTGGCACCAAATGTGTCTAACACAAAAACAATAAGAAAGGTATTTATTATAGATCCAGATCAAAAAATACGTGCAATACTTGAATATCCTTTGGAGACAGGAAGGAATATCGGAGAAATATTAAGATTATTAGATGCTTTACAATTTTCAGATAATAATAATTTATATACACCTGCAAATTGGCTACCAAATCAGCCAGCAATAGTTCCACCACCAAAAACATACAACGATATACTGGATAATATTAATAATTCTAGTGGATTTAATTGCATAGATTGGTATTTATGCTTTACACAAGAAGGATTTCCAGCTCAACCAATGATGTTTAATGATATGAACAATGTTATGATGAAAAATGAACAAACAAATGTAAATAAAAATAATATGCAATTTAATAATTATGGGTGTTTCATGAGAGATTTATAGTTTTAAGGGGGAGTTAATATGGATAATAATTGTTGTTCTAATAAAAACAATTGTAATTTTTTAGGTAATTTATTTTGTGGAAATAGTTGTATATTTATAATTTTAATAGTAATTGTACTTCTATGTTGTTGTGGTGGAAAAGGTACCAAGAATAATTGTAATACTTGTTGCAATGATGATCTTTTATAAAATTAATTTTACATATAATATTATTCCTCATAAGTTTTGCCTAACTTATGAGGATTTTATCGTAATGATTATAGTATAAATGTAATTTTTTTTCAAATAATACTAATAGGTGAAACATTATGGAGAAAAAGTTACCAATAGGATTTATATTGTCAATTGCTCAAAATGAACAAGCATTAAAGTACTTTGCAAACTTAGATGATATGACAAAAAATAGAATTTCTAATTATATACAGGATTCAATTACCGGTGAAGAAGCTAAGGAAAGAATTAATATTAGTATTAATGGTCTTGAAAATAATAATTTAGATTTTCTAACTAAATAATTATTATAATTGCTTAATATTTGATCTTTTATTATAGCTACATTTATGTTTTGTTACATAAATCTGTATTATTTTACAAAAATGTATCAGAATGTGTATAAAATCATACAAAAAATATTGAAATTTGTTTTATTTAATGCTACCATATATTTATATTATGGTGGTGTTTTTTATGTATAGGAATAATAAAATAAACATTTATGATAGTATTACTTTTAGAAGCGGTATTTCGCTTATAACTTTAATAATTACAATTATAGTAATTATTATACTAGCTGGTGTTGTTATAGCAAATTTAAACAATAGGAACGTTATAAATTCAGCTGTAGATGCAAGAACATTAAATAATTTATCAACAATAAAGGAGGAATTAGAATATTATAGACTAAACAAATACTCCCCTGATTTTAATGTATTCGATTTATATCCCTTACAAAAAGATGAAAATGGAAATTATATAACATTAAATGATCTTGATGACAATATAAAAAATAATTTTCCAATTGATCTTAAAATGATTTTATACGATACTGAAAGATATGAACTAGATAATTATAATAACCTTCCTGATATAAGCCTTATAGATTACAGTAAATTCTATAAAATAGATACGAGTCTTTTAACTTCAGCAAAAACTTATGATGAGGATTTATATATCTATATATATGATTTGGGATATGTAATATTTAATATTAATGGTGTAAAATATAAAGAGAATACTGAATATAGTATAATACCTTTAGGAAGTACATTTAACTCCGAATATATTGCATTAACAAATAATACCTTTAAATTATATGGAAATGGAGATTTAAAGGTACTTGGTCAAATAAACTCAATAACTGGAGAAACTACAGATGAAAACAAACAATATAGTGGCATAAAAGAATTAGTTATTCCAGATGTAATACAGGAGCCGGAAAATATAAAAAAAATATACTTTTCAATGGGAACAGCATATGTTATAGATAAAGATGATAATTTGTGGGCATGGGGAAGTAATACATTTAATAAATTAGGTTTAGGCAATTCCTTTACAGTTACATCTCCAATAAAAATTAATGAAAATATAAAAGCAGACGGACAAGCTATTAAAGTAAAAAATGTTTGGGCTGGTAATACAAATACTTGGATAGTGGATACTCAAAATAGGGTGTGGGCTTGTGGAAGCAATGCCTCTGGTTCATTTGGTGTTGGTAATACAAATACTTATAGTGGCTGGGTTAATGTTAGCTCATTAGACGGAAGTAAGATAAAACAAATACAACCTAACCTTAGTGATACAAGATATACTTTTGTCATATGCACTGACGGAAGAGTTTTTGCTTCTGGAAGTAACTCGAATGGATACTTTGGTAAAAATGATTATGCAAATACAAATACTTTTGTTGAATTACCTAATTTCTATGGTGCTAAGAAAATTTTAGCAGGTGGTTCTAGAGATGTATTTATACTTAAAGAAAGTGGGGACTTATACGGTGTAGGAAGTAATTTATTTGCTGGATTAGGATTACCTGGAAATTCAAAGTATTCTGTTCCTGTACAAATTGCATCTAATGTTGAAGATATGGATTATGTGGATGTTTGGAGAGGTACTATAAGATACAAGAGTGTAGATGGCTACATTTATCAATCTGGTATTATAAAATATGATACTTTAGGTAGTCCAATATATGAATCATATTTTAGACAAGTTGAGAATGTTAGTGACGCCAATTTATTTCTAGCATCTAATGGATTATTCGTATCAAATGGAAAGATGTATACTGTTTCGTATAATTCTCAAACCGACAAATTAACATCTTCAGCATATGCCTCTACATACTCTAATATAACTGATAAAGAGACTTTTAATGGTATGCGAATATTTAAAATTTCAAATAAAATATATATAGATTCTCAACCGGATGTAACTGCAATAGGTAAAAGAGTTAGATTGAGCTTCAAAAATGCATTTAGCAATGCTCAATTCGTACAAGGAGCTTCAAATAATATAAGTATTGTAGATAAAGATCTAAACATATGGGAAAGCTTAAAAAGTAAAAATACGGAGCTTACAAATGTAAAGAAAATAATATCTTCTAACACTGCTAAATATGCATTATTAAAAAACGGTGAATTATATGCAAAAGGTACTTCATCTTCAGGTGGATGGGGAGACGCATTATCTAGGAGTACTTATACACTTATAACTAAGGATGGAACTATACCATTTAGTGTAAAAGATGTATATACGTCTATATATGGTAATACTGCAATATTCTTAACTAATGAGAACGAACTATATTGGTTTGGTAATGATGCTCACATATATCTACCTCAAAAAGAGGCCGGAGATATACTTCTTAGTGATAATAATCATTTAACTAAATATCCTCACAAAATTAATACTACAGGACTAAATGAAGATATATTATCAAACATTGCAGATATTGTTTATGATGTTAATTGGAATGATTTCTATTCCAAAATAACATATGTGTTAACGACAAGCGGCGAATTATATGTAACTGGTGATAGCCCTAAAACCACGGGACTTAACGCATCAAGTGCTAATTTTACTAAAATAACAGCATTTGGTGATACTAAAGTAAAATCAATAAAAACATATCAGGGTTGTGTATTAGCCTTACTAGAAGATGGTAAAGTATATGGATGGGGATATAATACATATGGACAGTTTGGAAATGGATACAACATAGGCGCAAATTATCCTACACCTCAAAGATTATCTCTTAACTCTAATATTATAAAAATAACTTTAGGTGATGGTTTTGCAATATTTTTGACTACTGATGGATCCGTATATGGAAGTGGAAGAAATGAATATGGGCAACTTGGTACTGGTAGTAATAACTCTACCGGAACATTTGTTAGATGCACAGAATTAGAAAAATAATACTAAAATAACCACTATAAACTAACTTAATATTAGTTTATAGTGGTTATTATTAAATCATTACTCAAAAATTAATCATATCATACTCTTCTGGGAAATTCTTTTTGAATACATATATAATACTGTCCAAATACTCTTTTCTTGCCTCATTATTTTTATCAATATAATTCTTATGAAACCATAAATGTGTGCAAATATGATTCTCATTAAAAGAATTAAAAATCCAATCACCTAGTTTTTTATCTTGAGATATAAATCTAAATTGTTTAGGACTCCAAGTACATTGTATAAATGGACTAATATTAAATCCATATTTAAGAGCAATTTGTACTGGTAAAACTTGTTCCATATAGAGTATCTCTGGTGTCGCATAACTTCCATCGTAGTTTTTAGTACTGCTTAGCATAAATTCTGTTGCCTTTTTAGTAAATAAGTTTTTAAATTCTTCATTTAACAAAGCTGTTATAGACATATTTAAACCTTTTGTTATTTTTGTGTTAACATCAATAAAATTGTAAGCATTAGACACCTGAATTCCAGATTGATCAATATAACTTGTGTCTTCCGTTTCTATACTCTCCCAATGTGTAAACATCAAATCATGATTTGGATTAAAATTCAATTTTTTCCAAACAATTAAATCAGTATCAACGCAAACAAATGGTGCAGATTCAATTAAATAACAATAAAATTTCCCTGCTGACCAAAATACTGCATGATTAATGCCAGGAAACTTATCTGAAATATTATCTAAACTACAGACTATATTATTCCAAAAAGAAGTAACTTTTTTCTCACTTAGGTAATTATAAAATAGTGTATCTGTATGAAGTGTTATTTCTCCATTCGTTTTTCTCCACTGTAGTGCCGACAAACAAAGTGTCAGTAACATATAGTCTGGTAAATCAATGTAGTCCTTTGCATATTTAGCATATCCGCTTATATCCCGACCAGTTTGTATAGGTCTACTGCTAAAACATTGTATTCCTTTCATATTATCTCCTTTTTAAAATTATTTAACATGGTGCATAAAAAAAACTGTACTTGCTTCTACATCTTGTAAAGCCAATCCTATATATATGTTCTTCAATTTCTTTTTTTGTAATGTCACTAAATATATTATCTGCTTTAATCCAAAATTTTATTGCTTCTTGAATAAGGAACTTAGCCAGTTCGCACTCTTGTTGCGTAACAGAATTAGCCTCGTAATTATTTACATGTTGAACGTATTGACATATCCCTCCACACAAATATCTTGCCCAACAGTTTTTACAACCAAACTTCGAATCAACTTGTGCTACAAAGGGTACTTTGAAATTATTATAAAATACATTTTTCTCGAAGTCTGCTATCTTCATACTTTCTTCTCCATTAAATGAATCACATGGATAAATACATGCATCATTTCCAACACTAAAAATATGCTCACTAGCTCCACATCTTTTTACAATTACTCGGTCTCCTAAATAAGTCCTTATGAAAAACCTGCCGGCATAATCAAGAGGCATAAGCATAGATTTTAAATATGAGGTATCTCCCTGAGCTGCGGCTTCGAAAATGAAATCAAATAATTCTTTATATCCTTCCTTTAGCATATCAATATTTTTCATTGTTAAAGCGTATGAGGAATATTCAGGAGCACGAACAGGTTTAATAACTATGTTGTGTATATCAAGATCATCAATAAAATGTAAAAATAACTCTTTGATATTCACATTATTAGAAGTTATTACACAAGAAATACCTGTCTCTGTTGGCCAATCATGTTCCTCCAACCTTTTTATTGTATTTACAATTCTGTCATATGTTCCATTACCATTTTTATCTACTCTTATATTATCATTTGTCTTCTTATCTCCATCAATACTAAAGCCAACATATGGATTATTATATTTCAACCATTCAAGTTGAGAATCAGTTATATTTGTACCATTTGTTAAGCATCCGAATGAAATATATAAGTCAGATATTTTTTGATATGATGATATTATATGATGCATATCTTGAACTGCTGAAAAGTTTGCAGTTGGTTCTCCACCTATATAATTATCGATGTGAAGTTTTATATTTTCATTTCCATTAATAATGTAATCCGCAATTTCAGTAATCTTTTCTCTTGCTAATGCCGACTTTTCTTCTTTGCAATGATCTGAAAAACAATATTTACAAGCAAGATTACATTTCCTATCACCCAAATATGATAATATTACATCATTAATATTTTGTATACTCATATATTTAGATTTCATTAAAGTAGAAAATTCTCTTTCCTTTTGTCGTTCCCAATCACGTAATTGATTAAAATTTTCAAGTAGTATCATACCTACTTCAGCTGATAACTTACTTAAATCATTACCATTATAATATTTTATTATATTTTCTAGATCCGGATAAAGAGAAACAAAAGATCTATCACATGATTTAAATAAATAAGGTTGATTATCAATATCAAATACAAAAATATTCTTTTTATCTTGTTCATTATATATTTGCAAATCTCTTTTTAAGTAAGTTTCTTTATTTACAATATTTCTTGCATAATTTTTTGTGTATTCTAATGCATTTTCTAACTCATTGCTAAAATTAAAGTTATTGACTTCTGTAGTTTTTCCATTATTACTATAATCAGAAAATATAATAGTAAAATCAGGATTATCGTAATTTTTTACAAGAGATAAGATTTCATTACACAAATCATGGTCAGTAGTTACATTTATATTGTAACCGCAAGACCTTAACTTACTTAATATTGTAAATACAAAATCGCAGTATAAGGAGACATCCATTTTTTTTTGAAATTTCATACTAAATTCTAATAAATTCCCAGTCATATAATTTGTTGCTAATTTTGAGTCTTTCATATAAATCTTATTAACACTAATAGATTGCAAAATCTCATCCATCTTGTCAGATACATTATCAGATACTATGATCAAATCAAAATCTGATAATATTTCAACAATACCTAAATAATTGGTATTATCAATATTAATATTAGGTAACAAATTATTTATTATTAATTTGTTCCTTCCTTCTGATATCCGTATCAAAGGTACGAATTCAAATAAATTTTTATATCTCGATATAATTTCTGGATAAATTGAATTGTTACTTAATACAGCAGCTTTTAACATGTTTTTTCCCTCCATTGATTATAATATTTATTAATTATCTATTCAATTTCTAATTTAACAAAATCCGTTAAATTTATAAAAGAAATATGTTAAATTTTACATCTAGTATAAAAAATTGTAAATATTTTAAAATTCATTCGACAAAAAAAAGCAAAAGTAGACACTTTCATAAAAAATAAAATGGACTATTTTTAAATAGTCCATTTATTTGATTACTTAACAATTTCATATCTTACATTAACAGCTTCGTTTAATTCTTTAGTAATTCCTGATTTAAATGTATAAACTTGATCTTTATCAATTTTATCTATATAAGCTATAAAATCTGCAATTTCTTTACCTTCTTTATCAGTAAATATAAGATTTAACTTAACATTTTCTTTAAGTTGTCCTTTATTTTTTACGTCTGCTGTTACCCAAGAAAGTCCACCATTTTGTGTGATTGTAGTATTTGATATTTCCAAATCCTCAACCCTTTTTACACTTGTTAAACTATCTTTTTTCAATAAGTTACTTAGTGCAAAAATAGCTACCATTACTATAACAACAGTTAATATAATTATTGTTATTATACTCATTTTCCTTCTTTTGTTATCAATATCCTTATTTTTCAATTTTATTCCCTCCATTTTTGCAACTAGTTAAGGTGTTATTACAATTCTTGTAGAAACACTTGTAGATGTTGAACCTGTATAATATGTTGAATTAAATACTGAACTTAATCCTCTAATCATCCAATTATTTGGATTATATGGCAGGTTATGATTTCCACTTACAAAATTACTAGTTTCTTTTGTTCCATCTCCAAGTATGCTTCTAGACATATCCGTAGGTGTACCTTCCACATAAGCATCATAGTATTTTTCATCTGGCATTACTGTAAATCCACTTGATGATACTTGCCTTCCACTGTTTGACATTACAGCTTCATACATTGCTGAAGATGACATATCATATATTCCTGTTATATTTCCAGTCGTTGATTGATTTACATTGGAAATATAATTTCCTGCACCACTAGTATTTGTTGTATTAGCAGTCATTGCCTTATTTGTTCCATATTGTGACGCTGAAAGATATGCAATTGCAGCATTATCTATTCCTTTTATAACATGCGAGTCTATATTATTTGTAGATAATCCATAAATATTATTTTGATTTTGCATCTGTCTAGCAATATCAAAAAATTGTGATATTCTTACACTTCTAATTGTGTTAAGATTTGGTTTTATTGTAAGTGATGTAACTGATCCTGTAACCTTATATTTACCTGCCCAAAATCCTGAAATTTCTTTATCGCCGAAAGTAAATGATGGATGTGTATAATATTCTGTCACTCCTGCTCCTTCTGTATCTTTTTGGACACCGGTTGTTTCCGTACCTTTCTCAAATTCAATATCTATTGTTCTAAACGATGTTCCAACAGGTATTTTGTATTTAAATCTTGGTACCCAAACTAAATATGCTAATATATCTGCCTCGTATACTTCTTTATCGTCAGATTCATGACTTAAATAATATTCCCTTGTCTTTGTACCATTTGCTTTTACAAGTACCGCATTTGCCCACATTTTATCTTTATATGAATACCAATCAGATAAATTATCTAGATTAACTTTTATCCACTTTGCACCATCCCATTTTATTGGTATCATATTTACATCTAATTCTGGTTCATTTACTTGCTCTTTGTCTACAATTTCAACAATTCTTCTTAACTTTACTGTCTCATTACTATTATAATATTCAATTATATATTTACCAGAAGTTAAATTACTTAAATTATATGTTTCATTACCAGAACCACTAGATATTAATTCATTATTATAACTCTTTATACTGAATTTAAGTGAATCTTGCCCTATATAATTTATATCATTTAAACTTACTAAGTTATTTGTACCAGTATATATCCTATCTTGAATATCGGATCTTAACGTAATTTTGCTTGGTGTTATTATTATTCTTGATGATACTGTTGAAGTAGCAGCTCCAGTGTGATATGTTGAATTAAACATTGATGAATATCCTCTTATCATCCATGCATTTGTTCCATAAGGTAAATTATGTACTGTTCCACCGAAATCCTTGGTTTCAACTGTAGCATCTCCAAGTATACTTCTTGTATAATCAGTAGCTGTTCCTTCTTTATATAAATCGTAATACTTCTTATCAGGTAGTATACCAAATCCACTTGTTCCAAGCTGATTTGAATTATTGGACATTACTTGCTCATATCCAGCTGTAGAATACATATCATATATACCAGTTATATTTCCAGTAGTTGTTTGATTAATATTAGATATATAGTTTCCTGCACCTGTAGTGTGAGATGAGTTTGCAGTAATAGTCTTATTTGTTCCATATTCAGATGTTGCTAAATATGCAATTGCGCCATTATCTATTCCTTTTGTTATATGAGTATCTACCATATTTGTTGATAAACCAAATACATTTCCTGTATTTTGCATTTGTCTTGAAGCATTAAATATCTGAGATACAGTTAAAGTTCTAAGTGAAGTAAGATTTGGTTTTATTGTAAGTGCACTTACAGAACCCGTAGTTTTAAATTTACCTACCCAATACCCTCTTAACTGTTCTCCACCAAAATCAAATGATGGATGTGTATAATATTCTGTTATACCAGCACCTTCGACATCTGAATTTACTCCTGTAGTTTCAGTACCTTTCTCAAATTTTATATCAATTGTTCTAAGTCCACTTCCAACTGGTATTCTGTATTTGTATCTTGGTATCCAAACCAAGTATGTCAATATATCTGCCTCATATACCTCTTTACCTATTGCTTCATCACTTAAGTAGTAAGCTCTTGTCTTTGTACCACTTGCTTTTACAAGTACTGCATTCGCCCATTTTTTATCTTTATATGAATACCAATCTGTAGTACTATTATTATTTGCCTTTACCCATTTTGCACCATCCCATTTTATTGGTATCATATTTGCATCCAATTCTGGTACATTTGCATCTTCAATTTCATTGATAGTGACATCTCTTACACATCTTACTGATTTATCTTGGTTTATGTACTCAACTGTATATTTCCCTGCAGTTAATACTTTCAAGTTATACTCATTATTTTGAGTTCCCTCAAATATAACTTGCTTATCTTTTATAATTTGGAAGGACAATAAATCTTGTCCAACGTAATTAACATTATTTAAACTTACAATATTATCAGTACCAGCATCCATATTATTTACTAAATTGGTTTTAAGAGATATAACACTTGGTACTATTATAGCTCTAGCTCCAACAGTACTACTTGCAGCACCAGTAAAATATGTTGAGTTAAATGTTGATGAATATCCTCTTATCATAAAACTATTTGTACCATATGGTAAATTATGATTTCCATTTACATATCCCGATGTTTCTTTTGTTGCATCTCCAAGTATACTTCTTGTATAATCAGTAGCTACACCGTCCTGATATAGATCATAATACTTTTCGTCTGGTAGTACCGCAAATCCACTATTTGCTAAATATTTCGAACTATTGCTCATTACATATTCATGCATAGATGAGTTTGACATATCATATATTCCTGTAATATTGCCAGTTGTAGATTGTACTATATTTGCAATATAGTTCCCTGCTCCAGTAGTATATGACGTATTAGCAGTAATATTCTTATTTATTCCATATTGAGATGCTGACAAATATGAAACTGCTGCTGCATCTATTCCTTTAATTAAGTGAGTATCGACAGTATTAGTTGATAAACCATAAATATTATTTTGATTTTGCATTTGTTTTATATATGTAAAGAATTGCGATATTGTGCTACTCCTTATACTTGTCAGATTAGGCTTTATTGTCATTGATGTCAATGAACCAGTAACTTTAAATTTCCCAATCCAATATCCTTTTAGTTGTTCTCCACCAAAATCAAACGATGGATGTGTATAATATTCTGTAATTCCTGCTCCATTGGTACTTGCAGATACACCAGTTGTCTCAGTTCCTTTTTCAAATTTTATATCTATGCTTCTAAACCCAGTACCAGTAGAAATTTTATATTTAAATCTTGGTATCCATACATAATAAGCTAATATATCGCTCTCATATACTTCTTTTCCTATTGCTTCATCACTTAAGTAATAATCTCTTGTTTTAGTTCCACTTGCTTTTACAAGTACCGCATTTGCCCAACTTTGATCCTTGTATGAGTACCAGTCTGTCTTGCTACTTGCATTAGCTTTTACCCATTTTGCACCATCCCATTTTATTGGTATCATATTTATATCTAATATCGGTGCATTTAGATTCTCTGATTCTGTTATAAATAAGTTTCTAGTACATTTTGCTGTATTATTTGAATTACTGTATTCAATTCTATATCTTCCAGCTTCCAATTGTTTCAAATTATATTCAGCTGAAGAGTTTCCAGAATAAATAAGTTCGTCATCTCTAAATATCTTGTATTTTAATTCATCTTGTCCTTTATATGTAACATCATTAATACTTACTATATTATCAGTACCAGCATCCATATTGTTTATCAGATTATTTTTTAAAGACATTTTACTTGATGTTATTATTACTCTAGCCCCAACAGTCGCACTTGCTGCACCTGTGTAATATGTTGAATTAAATGTTGATGGATAACCTCTTAACATAAAACTATTTGTAGCATATGGTAAATTATGATTTCCACTTACATATCCTGAAGTTTCTTTTGTTGCATCTCCAAGTATACTTCTTGCATAATTATTAGCAGCACCCTCCTCATAAAGATCGTAGTATTTTTCGTCTGGCAATATACTAAATCCACTACTTCCAAGTTGCTTTGAATTATTTGACATTGCAAACTCATGCATAGCTGAATTTGACATATCATATATTCCCGTTGTATTTCCAGTTGTAGATTGTGCTACATTTGCTGTATAATTTCCGGCACCTGTTACATATGATGTACTTGCAGTCATATTTTTATTTATTCCATACTGTGATGCTGATAAATATGATATTGCTGCATCATCAATTCCCTTTGTTAAATGTGAATCAACAGCGGTAGTTGATAATCCATATATATTTCCTTCTTTTTGTAATTGTCTTGAAGTATTGAAAAATTGTGATATATTTGTACTTCTTATACTTGTTAAATTTGGTTTTATTGTTAATGTACTTAATGAGCCTGTAACTTTAAACTTACCTACCCAATATCCTTGTAACTCTTCACCACCAAATGTAAATGATGGGTGTGTATAATATTCTATTACCGCTGCACCAAGTGTATCACTGCTTACTCCTGTTGTCTGAGTACCTTTTTCAAATTTAATATCTACTGCTTTAAATCCAGATCCATCGGGTATTTTATATTTATATCTTGGTATCCATACCAAATAAGCAAGTATATCTGATTCTAGAACTTCTTTATTTATAGCATCATCACTTAAGTAATATTCTCTAGTATTAATACCTTTATCTTTTACAAGTACTGCGTTTGCCCATAGTTTGTCTTTATATGAGTACCAATCTGCTTTACTATTTGAATTTGCTTTTACCCATTTTGCACCATCCCATTTTATTGGTATCATATTTGCATCTAACTCTGGTGCATTTAGCACTTCACCTTCAATTATATTAATATTTCTAATACATTTAGAAGTCCCCTTTTGATTTGTATACTCTATTTTATATTTACCTGCTATAAGGTCTTTTAAATTATATTGGTCATTTGAATTTCCCGTATAAATAATTTCATTATCTTTAATAATGTTAAAGTGTATATCACCTTGTCCTTTATATTCTACATCATTTAAACTTATAATGTTATCAGTACCCTCATCCATATTATCTAGTAGATTAGATTTTAAAATCATGGTACTAGGAGTTATAATAAATCTTGCTCCAACTGTTGTTGACGCTGCTCCAGTATAATATGTTGAGTTAAATGCTGAAGAGTATCCCCTTAACATAAAGCTATTTGTACTGTATGGTAAGTTATGATTTCCACTTACAAATTTTGAAGTCTCACCTGTTGCATCTCCAAGTATACTTCTTGTATAATCAGTAGCTGAACCCTCATTATATAGATCATAATATTTTTCGTCTGGTAATATACTAAATCCACTACTTCCTAATTTCTTAGAATTATTGCTCATTACAAATTCATGCATAGCTGATGTAGACATATCATATATTCCTGTTATATTTCCAGTTGTAGATTGTGCTACATTTGTAATATAGTTTCCTGCTCCAGTAGTATATGAAGCATTAGCAGTAATATTTTTATTTATTCCAAATTGCGAAGCTGATAAGTATGAAATTGCAGCGGCATCTATTCCTTTTATTAAATGAGTATCTACCATACTAGTTGATAAACCATACATATTATTCTTTACTTGCATATTTCTCATAGCATTAAAGAATTGTGAAATGTTAGTACTTCTTATAGAAGTTAGATTTGGTTTACTTGTAATGCTAGTTAATGAGCCTGTTGATCTAAATTTACTCATCCAATATCCTGTTAATTGTTCACCGCCAAAATCAAATGATGGATGTGTATAATATTCAGTAACTCCAGCACCATTTACATTTGAATCTACACCTGTTGTATTGCATAAATATTCATATTTAATATCTACTGTTCTAAATCCGGTTCCTTCTGATATCTTATATTTAAATCTTGGTATCCAAACTAAATATGCAAGTATATCAGATTCAAGTATAGGAGTGCCTATCCCTGCTTCCATATAATAATCGCGGCTTTTTATACCACTTTGTTTTACGAGTACTGCATTTGCCCATAACTTTCTATCATAAGAGTACCAGGATTCTTCTATATTTTCTGCATCTGCCTTAATCCATGTCTTTTTATCAATATCCCATTTTATTGGTATCATTCCATCTTGTAGTTCTGGTTCATTTGCACCTACTATATTTGGATCAATTATTATTATTCTTTCTATAGTTGAAGTAAGTCCAACTTTATCAGTTGCTATATACCTTATTGTATATTTGCCTTTTTCTAAATCCTTAGTATTATAATCCTGCTCAGAAGAACTAAATATTTCTTCAATATCGTCTTTTATAATCTTGTAACTAGTTGTAACTTCACCTGCATTATCTGATGCAGTTATATCAGTTATACCAAATTGATAATTTTTATTTAAACCAAACTCATATTTTAAATCAATTCCATCTTTTAACTTTAACACGGGCGGTATATTATCAATTTTATTAATTAATACCTTATGTGTCTTAGATATATTTCCAGCCTTATCTTTTACTTTTATATATACACTTGTATTATTTTCAAATAGCTTAGATGATTCTTGTTGCCAAGTTAACCCGTCATCAAATGAATAACCTTCTGTATCATGTATACCGAGACCATCATCTATTGCATTTACATTTAATGTAACATTAAGTGCCCAATCAGTAGCATTTCCATCAACTGAAATTATATTTGGTGGAGTACTATCTATTTTATCAATTACTATTGTAACTGGATTTGATAGATTAGATGCTTCATCCTTTGCTATTACCAAATAAGTACCATTTTTATCAAATGTTTTTTCGCTTGATTTTTGCCAAGTCTTGCCACTATCGAATGAATACTCTTTCATTCCTGATAGATCATCTGTTGCATCTACAGATAATGTAACTGTATTATTTGTAGGTGAATCTACATTTCCAGATACAGAATTAATTACCGGAACTACTTTATCTATTTTATCTATTTTTACATTTATAGTTTCAGTTACATTTTCTGCATTATCTTGTATTAAAATATTTACTTCTTGATTAGTTGTAAACGTCTTTTTATTTTCATCTTGCCATGTTATTCCATTATCAAATGAATATCTACTTATTCCTGAACCTTCATCAATTGTATTTATAGTTAGTATAACGTCTTTATTTGTCCATTCTGTCGGATTACCTTCAACACTGAGTACAGATGGCGCTTCAGTATCTATTTTAATTATAATCATTTTGGTTTCAGTAGTTACATTTCCTGCTTTATCTTTAACATGTAAGCTATACTGACCGTTTTGTGTATATGTATAAGTACTAGATGTCTGCCAAGTACTATTCTCATCAAATAGGTATTCTGCAACTCCAGAACCACCTTCATTATCTATTGCCTCAATTTTTACAGTTACTTGTCCAACTCCCCATTTAGTCTTATCTGAAACAATTTTAAATGTTGGGGCAATTTTATCTATTTTATCTATTACTACTGTTTTTGCTTCTGAAATATTTCCTGCTTTATCTTTTACGTATATAACAGAAGTTGTATTACTATTAAATATAAATGAATTGGATTCAGTCCAGAATTTTCCGCCATCAAATGAATATTCCTTTATTCCTGATTCGTTATCAACTGCATTTACTGTAAGTGTAATATCATGATTAGTCCAAGTTGTACTATTTCCTGTTATATCAAGTATTACTGGTGGTATATCATCAATACCAGTAACTTCGATACTTTTAATTTCAGAAATATTTCCAGCTTTATCTCTTACTTTAATATTTACAACTTGATTTGAAGTATATTCTTTTTTAGATTCTTCTTGCCAACTATATCCACCATTAAATGAATAATCTTTTATTCCACTTACATCATCTTGCGCTGTTATATTAATTGTTGATGTTGTAGAATCGCTAGATAATATTTGACCTAATTCAAATGTTGGTGCTACTCTATCAATTTTAGTTATATTTACTTCATATGGATCAGAAATGTTACCTACATTATCTTTTACTTTTACAATTACACTTTGATTAGATGTATATTCTTTAGAATTAGAAGTTTGCCAAGTGGAACCATCATCAAATGAATATTCTTTTACTCCAGATAACTCATCTATTGAATCTATTTTTAGTTCTACCTTATTTACATATGTATCAGAATTTCCAAGTACATTTCTAATTATTGGTACATCTTTATCAATTTTGCTTACATTAATATCCTCTACTTCAGAGAAATTACCAGCTTTATCTTTTACTTTTACATTTATTGTTTGATTAGAATCAATAACAATACTTTTTTGAGATTGCCATGACATTCCGCCATCAAATGAGTATGGTTCATCTGCAAGTCCAAATCCATTATCTACTGCATTTATAACTAACGTTGCATCATCATATTGCCAATTTGTTGGGTTACCACTTACAGTAAATGTTGGCGCCGTTTTATCTATTTTATCTATTATCTCTGTATGTACAGCAGACTCATTTAATGCCCTATCTCTTACTTTAATATTAACAGTTTGATTTGTATCAAAGTCCTTACTATTTTCTACTTGCCATGTGATTCCATTATCAAATGAATATTCATATATTCCTGATTCATTATCTGTGGCATCAACTATTAATTTAATTGTATTATTTGTCTCTTCAACTGAATTTCCAGACACGTTTTGAATTTGAGGCAAGTTTTTATCTATTTTTTCAATATTAACTATTACTGGATCTGTTATATTATCAACATTATCCTTTATTTGTACAGATACTATTTGATTTTCGGAAAATGTTTTACTATTTTGCTCTTGCCAAGTAGTACCTTCATCAAATGAGTATTCTTTTATTCCAGCACCTGTATCTATTGAAGATACAATAAGAGTTACATCTTGATTTGTCCACTCTGACACATTCCCTTCAATATTTAAAACAGATGGCGAATCAGTATCTATTTTCACAATTATCATTTTTTCATCAGTTGTGATATTTAAAGCATTATCTTTTACCTTTATACTATAAATACCATCTTTTGTATATGTATAACTATTAGAAGATTGCCAAGTACCATTTTCTTCAAATTGATATTCTTTTACGCCACTTAAATCGTCTGTTGCATTAATAGTTATTTTTACATTTCCAGGTGTCCACTCAGTAACATTGCCAATTATATCAAATTCTGGTGCTAGCTTATCTATCTTATTTATTCTTACATTACTTATATCAGATGTATTTCCCTGCACATCCTTAACTAATATATTAACATCTTGATTTGAGTTAAAAGTATAACTATTTGATTCTATCCAAGTTACACCATTATCAAATGAATATTCTTTTATTCCATTATCATCATGTGCCGTTACAAATAACGTTACATTTTCATTTGTCCACTCTGTAGAATTTCCTGTTATACTATCTATTACTGGTTTAGTATCATCTATATTTGTAATAGTAATAGCAAGTATATCTGAATTATTTAGTGCATTATCTCTTACGCATATATTCACAGTTTGATTTTTATCAAACTCTTTTATATTATCTGCCTGCCATGTAAGTCCACCATCAAATGAATAATCTTTTACTCCACTTCCAGTATCGTTAGCTTGTATAGTTAAAGATACACGTTTAGTTATTTCAGAAAAACTTTGAGTAACATTAAAATCCGGTGCCTGAATATCAATTTTATTTATTATTTCTTCATATGTTTGGGATTTATTTAAGGCATTATCTCTAACAACTATTTTAACAATTCCATTTTCTTCAAATTCCTTTGTATTAGTTGCTTGCCATGTAAGTCCACCATCAAATGAATAATCTTTTACTCCACTTATATCATCAGTAGCTTGTAAAGTAAGTGTAACCTTATTTGTCCATTCTGTCTGATTTCCGGTAACTATAACTTGAGGTCCACTTTTATCTATCTTAGTTATATTCTGAATACTAGTTGGTGTTATATTTCCAGCTTTATCTCTTACTCTTATACTTATCGCTTTGTTTTCAGCCACTGTTATATAATTTTCCGCTTGCCATGAAACCCCATTATCAAATGAATAAGGTGCATCTGCAAGTCCAGCTCCAACATTTGTCACAACAATAGAAATTATAGCATCATCATGGATCCAATTTGTTGGATTTCCATATACAGTAAACTCAGGTGTAACTTTTATAATTTTATCTATAATTTCTGTATGAGAAATAGAAATATTTCCAGCATTGTCTTTAACAAGTATTTTTACTTCTTGATTTGATTCAAAAGTCTTTGAATCACTTGTCTGCCAAGTAAGTCCACCATCAAATGAATATTCCTTTATTCCACTTAGAGCATCACTTGCCTTTACTATAAGAGTGACCGCTTTGTTAGTAGGAGCTGTTACATTTCCAATAATACTATCAATAACAGGTATTTCTTTATCTATTTTTGTAATTTCAACATCAATACTGTCAGAAACATTTTCAGCATTATCTTTGATTTTTATGCTAACCTCTTGATTTTGATTAAAATCCTTTTTGTTTTCATCCTGCCAAGTTATACCAGAATTAAATGAATATGCCTTAATTCCAGATAAATTATCGATAGTTCTCAATGATAAAACTACATCATTTTTTGTCCATTCTGTTGGATTTCCATCTACACTAACAACAGAAGGAGAGTCAGTATCAATATTTGATATTACAATCTGCTTTGGAGTAGTTTGATTTAATACATTATCTCTTGCTAATATGCTAAATGTCCCATTTTCATGATATATATTAAAGTTATCAGTTTGCCAAGTTAATCCGTTATCAAATGAATATTCTTTCACTCCGCTTAAGTCATCATTCGCATTTGCAGTTATCTTTACATTATTCTTAGTCCATTCCTCAGTATTAGCAGATAAATTTAAATTTGGTGCAATTTTATCTATTTTATTTACATCTATAGCATTAATAGAAGATACATTTCCGGCCTTATCTTTTACACATACATTTATCACTGAATTTTCTAACACAGTATATTCATTAGAGTCTATCCATGTATTTCCCGCATCAAATGAATACTTATATATACCACTTATATTTGGAATATCCTCTGCCTCAACTTTTAAAACAACGTTTTGGTTTGTCCACTCTGTTGGATTCCCTGTTATACTGTTAATTACAGGAGCATTAATATCAATATTTGAAATTGTAACGGAAATATTATCGCTTTCATTGCCGGTATTATCTCTTACTTTTATACTTAGTATTTTATTTTCTGTAATTGTTTTAGAATTTCCTGACTGCCAAGTAAGTCCACCATCAAATGAATATTCTTTTATTCCACTTTCATTGTCTATCGCATTGATAACAACTGAATTTTCATACACAAAATCAGAATCATTTGTAAATATTGATTCTACTATTGGTTTTACCTTATCTATTTTATTTATTTCTACAATTATTGGATCAGATATATTCTCTACAGCATCTTTTACATTAATAGTTACTACCTGATTTTCAGTAAATATTTTACTATTTGATGATTGCCAAGTAAACCCACCATCAAATGAATATGGTTCATCTGCAAGACCAGAATTAAGATCTGTTGCATTTACTGAAAGTATAACATCTTCAGTCTGCCATGAATCAGGATTCCCAGATACAGTAAAATCTGGCGCATCTTTATCAATGCTGTTAACTTCTAGCTCACGAGTTCCAGATGTATTTCCTACATTATCTCTTACTCTTGCTTTAATTATTTTATTTTCAGTAACATATATGCTATTTTGAGATTGCCAAGTCACTCCATTATCAAATGAATATTCTTTTATTCCGCTTTCACCGTCATCAGAAATAATTGTTACCTGTACTCTATCAGAAGTTTTTCCATCACCTATGCTATTTTGTACATCATATATTGTAGGGGCTATTTTATCTATATTATCTACTGATATAGTTACTACATCAGATAATATATTCCTTGAATCTTTTACTACTATGTATAGTGTCTTATTTTCCTCCGCAGTATATATATTGCTTGATTGCCAAGACACGCCGTTATCAAATGAATATAACAAATCACCCATATAATTACTTACAGAAACTGTTATTTTCACATCATGATTTGTCCAACCAATTGTATCACTTGTTACATTCTCTATAATTGGTGGATTATTATTTATATCCGTTATTTCAACAGTTTGAACTTCACTTACATTTAAAACATTATCACGTACTAATATATTTAATGTTTGATTCTGATTAAATTCTTTTGTATTTTGGGTTTGCCAAGTTATACCATTATCAAATGAATAATCCTTTATTCCACTTCCCACATCTTCAGCATTTACGACAACTAAGGATCTATTATTAAACACGTTTTGTACAGCATAAAATGTTGGCGCAGTTTTATCTATGTTTTTTACTTCTTTTTTGTATACACTAGACTTATGCTCAAACACGTCTTTTACTATTACATTAAACACTCCATTTTGTTTTACAGTATATGAATTGCTACTTTGCCATGAAGAACCATTGTCAAATGAATAGAATAATTCTGTCGAATTACTTGATGCAGATACTGTTAATACTACATCTTGGGTTGTCCAATTATCTGTGTTTGCTACAACATTATTTATAACTGGTATTGCTGATTCAATACTTGTTATATTTATTTTTTGTTCTTCACTTTCATTTAAAACATTATCTCTTACTTTTACTGAAACAATCTGATTCTTAGAAAAGCTTTTACTATTTTCACTTTGCCATGTAAGTCCACCATCAAATGAATAATCTTTTATACCACTTTTATTGTCATTTGCATTTATTGTAAGTGCAACTACACTATCAACCTTATTTTGAGATACAGAGAAAGTCGGTGATATTTTATCAATGTTTGTTATTTGTTTTTCATATACTTCTGAAGAATTACCATATGAATCCTTAACTATAATTTTTAAAGTAGTATTATCGCTAACAACAAAAGTATCACTTTTTTGCCAATTCTGACCATTATCAAATGAATATATTAAATCATCAGTATTATTTAATACTTTTACTAAAACATTTACATCTTCACTTGTAATATCACTTGGAGTGGATAATACATCTTTAATTACAATATTATGCTTATCATCATTAATTGGAATTTCATCGTCTTTTTCTTTTACAACAACTATTATAACTTTTGTGACAGTTTTATTTATTTTTGAATCCGTTACACTATATTCAACTGTGTATTCGCCGACTTGGTTGGTATCAACTTTATCTACAATTTTACCATTAAGTTTAATAGTAATCTTTACATCTAATTTATTTCCATTATAATCCTCACCAATTGCAATTGGGACATCAAAAGAATCACCTAAATTTACAGTCAGATTATCATCTGAGTCAAGTATAATTTTAGGATCCATATTAATATTTTTGTTATATATAATAATTGCTATAAATAAAAGTAATAATAATATAATTAATAACAAAATAGTTATTTTTAATTTTTTCTTTTTATCTTCTCTCATTATATCAACCTCAACAAAACACTTTAAGTGGATTATATAATAAAAAAAGACTTTTTTCAACAGAATTTTATATTTTATACGTTATTTTTTTAAACATTTTTGTATTATTCATCAATATTATCTGTAGGCATTGAATTTAAGCAAGCCTCAAGTCTTTTTTTAACTTCTGCTGAGGTTAATAAATTACTAGCAACCGCAAGAAATAAATTAGCAAGTAAAACTTGTTCTTCTATATTCAAATTTTCTGATAAATAAATTGATATAACGCTTGCAAGAATAATCATTTCATTCGAACAAGAATTTCCTAGTGTACAATTATTTAAATTCATACCAATCACCTGTATATAGTCTAATATATGAGCATTATAAGCAATATGTTATTCACTTAAATCAAAATTTGGTACATATTCTTCTTCATGTTCACCAAGTTCTTGAATATAACCATTTTCAATATCTAAATTAAATAAATATTCCTCTATCTCTTTATACTCCTTTTCAGTAATCTTTCTATTTAATTTAGCATCCTCTTTAGCTTTATATGCTGGAAAATACTGTGCCATTATACTTACATATACATTATTACCTAAAGTAGCATTTATCCAGTCTAAAGCACCTTTAGTATTTTCCAAATTATTTGGAAGTATCATGTGCCTTATAATTAATCCTTTTTTTATTATTCCATTTTCATCAAAACTAGGACTACCCACTTGTTGATACATCTCAAGTATTGCATCTTTTGCTATACTTGAATAATTTTTAATACCTGAATATTCAAATGCAAGTTTATCATCACTATATTTAAAATCAGGTAAATATACGTCTATATATCCTTCAAGTAATTTTAATGTTTCTATAGATTCATAACCACTGGAATTGTACACTACTGGAATATTAAGTCCATTTTTCTTTGCAATTTTAATAGCTTCAACTATTTGAGCCGCATATATTGTTGGAGTAACTAAATTTATATTATGAACGCCTTTTTTTTGCTGTGAAATAAATATATCTGCAAGATGTTCTATACTTATTTCTTTTCCAAAATCTTCTTGACTTATTTTATAATTTTGACAATATTTACATTTCAAATTGCAGTTTGAAAAAAAAATAGTTCCTGAACCATTTTCGCCACTAATGCAAGGTTCTTCAAAATTATGTATAGACGCAAGTGCGATTTTTACCTTATCACCTGCTCTACAGAAACCGAAATTTTCCACTTGTTCTATCTAACATACACTTATGTGGGCATAGTGTACATTTTTTTAATATATCATTCATAAAAGCTCTCCAATTAAAATAAATTTTAGTATATTGTATCATAATTGAACTACAAGTTCAACTTGAAATCTTATATTGGAGATGTAAATTATGAAGATTTTTTTATTTAAAAAAGGGGCAATTCTTCTTAGTATTTCACTTATTTTCTTATTATCATTAATTTTAATTGTTTTTAGTGTTATATATAATATTAAAAGAAGCAATTTTTTCTTAGGAGGTACACTAAAAAATATAAAAGAATATGATTACTATTATTACGAGAATGTTGATGAAAATCAAGCCGATTATCAGAATTTCTTTAGACCTTCTTCATCTCCAATCCTAAATACAAAAAATGTAAATAATATATTCAATGATAATGCAGGTATAAAGAATTACACAGAGGTTAAATTAAATAATGATATATTTAAAAATCCTGAAGATATGATACTATATTACTATAGTATACTAAGAGAAGCATATAACTTAGAAGAAGGATTAGGAGCAGGGTGTGGTAGTCTTGGCGTATCAAACGTAGCACACATGATTTCATATAACTTTTTATCTAAAGAATATATGAATAAATTAAATTATGAAGATTATTATAATTCTTTTAAAAATATACTTCATATTAATTTAATTAAATTACTCAAGGTTCAAAATGATGAGAATGATAATATAAATCAAAAATATTTTATAGAACTTGAAACTATACAAGGAACTAAGAACAATTCCGGTGCATTTGTCTATTATTATGGTTTCGTATATGTGACAAATCAAGATGGATTATATAAAATAAATAATATTGTATTATATCCGGAAATTTATCTTTGCGCACCCTATCATGGATGGAGTTATTCAGCCGAAAGCGTAATAGATATCGAATATGGTGAGTGGTGTTCTATGGTAAAGCAAAGGTACGAAACAAAATATGATGGAGATATAAAGAATATTGAATTCAAATCTTTTGATGATAAAAACTATGTTATAAAATTTATTACTTTAACTAACGACACAGATGTACAAATAGGGCAATATGTAAAGGATAAGGATGGAAATTTAAATGAAGTCTATATTAATGTTGAAAGTTGTTTAGAGAAAAAAAATAACCCAAGTTAGCATTTTGCTAATTTGGGTTTATATGCGTTATAACATCCATTAAATATATATTTTTATTTAAAAGATTATTTTTTATTTCTTTAGCTATTGAATGCGATTCATTTATAGTCTTTTCTTTTTTCATAGATATCCTTAGGATTAATATATATTTATCTCCAACTGGTTTACTAATTAAATCATCAATATTTGTTATATCTTCGTTTTTTAAAATTTCATTCATTATTTCATCATGTATTTCCCTACTCATACTCGTATCAATAAGTACCTTATATGAGCAATAAAAAAGCTTAATTCCAACTATTAGTATCCAAATAGAGATAATACTTCCAATGATGCCATCAATAGTACTAATATTATAATAGCTAAAAATACTCGAAATTATAGTGCAGCTAGTAAGTAACATGTCGTTTCTATGATCCTCCATTGCTGCCTTAAGTAATATGTCATTATTTTTTGTATATTTAAATTTAGTATATATGTATAGTGCTAATTTCATTAATATATTAATCGTAGCGATAACAATTAACCATATAGAAAAATAAACTTTTTGATTTTCAATAATGCTATTTATACATTCTCTAAGCATAGTAAAAGCAGCTAGTATCATTGAAATTGAAATTAATAAAGAAAATATATATTCTATTTTACCATGACCATATGGATGTGAATCATCTTTTGGCTTTGATGATATCCTAATTCCAATATATGATGTTGCAGAAGAGATAACATCTTCACTACTATGTATTGCGTCTGCTATCATTGCTTGGCTTGAACATATTATTCCTATAATAAATTTCATTATAAGCAATATAAAATTACATATTATACCGTAAAATACTAACTATTTTAACCGATTCATACTTACATGAATTATTATCCATTATATTTCACCTATAATATTTTATACAAATTTGATTAAATTTGTGTTATTAACGGCATTAAAGGCAAAAAAAAGAACCTAAAAATATTTAGATTCAATTTAATGAAATTTTGGTGGTGTTATCTAGTCGGGAGCTACCCCAAACTAGATAACACGACCTCATTTCTATCACCTAATAAAGATAAAATTTAATTTTTTGTTTTATTTCATTAGGTGATAAACTTACATTAACAAAATATCAATGGAAAGTAATATATAAGACGGCGTGCACTCCATCTCATAACCTGCAGGGTTTTTTACTTTCAAATATACAGAATGTTCACGAACGTAGAACACACTCCATACATCATGCATTTACTTTTTTTATTGTAAGTATTAGGATCATAGAGTTAGCAAACTCATGACAGGTTGACGGGTTACAGTTTTAAGTGGTCACGTTCTAAAAATCAGATACATGCCTTTGGTCTTTCAATCACATTCCATTATAAAATGGATATATGTTTAGTTACCAAATAATATCATCTTCAGATGGATTGTGTTGCTCTATAGGTTGTTCAGTAGTCCCATCTGTTGGCTGCTGAGATGTATCAGGATTGTTTTGATCTTGATTCTCATCTACTACCTGAGTAGGTTGTTCTTCGGTCACTGAATCAGATGAATCGTCATCAACTACCTCAGAGTCCTCAGAAGTTTGAGTATCAGGTTCCTCTGTCGTATTCCCAGTTGTATCTTCTGTCTGGTTTTGAGGTTGTTCAACTATAAGATTAGTGTCTATTGGTTCTTCTGCTGGTGGAACAACTTCAATTGTAATTCCTGTTGATTCGAAATTTCCAAGTCCATTAGCATCTAATGCAACATCTGAATTCACTGTGACTTCCACGTTACCTACTGATGTACATTTAATTGATGCGGTAAAATTTAATCCATCCCAACTAAATTCAGTTAATTCGGCTCCTTGTACACTTAATACATTAGAGTTTTTTACTGTTACAGTTGATGGATTATCATCACTAATACCTCCAGTTACTGTTACTATGTCGCCTTTCGTAGCGGTCTGAGCACCTGATAAAAATGCTTGTGGCCGTTTATTTGGATGTTCTGAAGGATCAAGTTGTACGTCATCATTTGAAGGTCCATGATTTTCATCTGTCTCTTTGGTTATAATTTCATAACTAAGGCTATCAGATGTTCCAGATAATCCTCCTTTTACATCTTCCGCCACGTTTTTGACAACATGTATATCACCAGCTGCTGCTGCTAAAAATTTTACTGGTACTGTTATATACCACTCAGTTGAAGATTTTTTATCTGTATTTCCAGGTGATAATATTTGAATACCTGCTGCTTCGGAAAAGCTGCTTGATGTTAAATTTACATCCTTCAAATCAAACTTACTTGAAATTCTTACTTTAAGCTCACCTTGTTCGCCCACATACCACTGCTCTGTTCCAACTCTACTAACTGTTAGATTTATCTGTGATAAGTCTGGAGTTGGTTCTGGCTCTGTTGGTGTAGGTGTCGGATTCGACGGTGTTGGTGTTGGATCTGTTGGTGTAGGTGTCGGATTCGATGGTGTTGGTGTTGGATCTGTTGGTGTAGGTGTCGGATTCGATGGTGTTGGTGTCGGATTGTTATGATCCGGGTTTGATGGATGATATATTATAGGTGTAGGTGTTGGAACTGGTTTAATTATTATCACATCAACATTATCCGGTTCATCTTCAATAACTTGTTCTTTCCAAATATTAACATTTACAGAAGCTGATTTCTTAGATTTATTGTTGTGTACATCACTAAAAGCACCAGCTTTTATCTGTAAATCAAAATCTGCTTTCTTAACTGCCTTAACTGTTACTTCTGCCACATATTGATTTTCCTTTGAGAAATCTTCTGAGCTACTTATGAAAGTAAAATTTCCAAAGCCTTCCACATATTTTTTAAGGAACACTTCTAAATCTCTATTAGTAACTCCTTTCAATTTGCTATCATCTTTAGCTTTAATTGTTATTATTGCTTCATCTCCAACTTCTAAAGACTTTTTATTAATTGAAACTGTAACTTTAGGTCCAACTTCATCTTTTTTAACTTCAGGTTTCTTTGTTGGTTCTTTGGTAGGTTCAGGTTTCTTCGTCGGCTCTTTTGTTGGTTCAGGCTTCTTTGTTGGTTCAGGTGTTGTAGTTGGTTTAATAACTACTGCAGGTGTTACTTCTTTATCATGTTCATGTTTACATTTCTCTGTTGTTCCTAAACAAACTGGGCAGATAATTTCCTTATCAAATGAAAACCATCTTTTTACCATAGCATAATATTCTTTGTCTGCAGTTATTTCTTTTACTGTCTTACCAATTTCCTTTTCGAATGCTTCATACTCCTTTAAACGATTATACTCATCTAACGTAATTATAATAGTATCCCGAGTATCTTCCTCCTCTTGATCAGTAATTGTTTGTTGGTCTTCTTGATCTGACTGTGTTTCAATTCCATTTGATGATGTCTCTGATAAATCCTTTTTGTTTGAATTAGATACGATAATTGCTGCTGTTATTACAAATATAGCAAGTATTACAGCTCCAAAAACAAATATAATTTTTTTCTGCTGCCTTGCATATTTTGTAGATACAGAATTAGTTTTCTTAAATTCAAACACAAGAAAAACTATCAATTCTAAGACTGTTAAGACAACCATAAAATATGTTGGTCTTAAATCAAAGTTTTCCATTAAACTCATTATACCACATGTGATTGTAAGTCCAATACTTGCAACTATGATTGATAAGAGAATAGGAAGAACACTCTTTGTTGTCTTAGAATCAGATTGGTAGTCGAATTCTTTTGGGTCAATTTCTTTTTCAGGATGATTTTTACCCATCTGTATACCTCCTTAAGGTCAATGATATTTTGTTTTAATTGAAATAGAAAACTATTTCAATTCCTTCTAATTTTTTAGTCCTCCTTCGTATTTTAATTATAAATACAAGTTATATGCTTCACTATAACTAAATTATACCATTTTTTATGTAAAATGTCAATATTTATGTATATGTTTTATGTAATTTAGATATTTAATTAACAAGAAAATAGAGAATATTTTTATATTCCCTATTTAACAAATTATTATTACTATTTTATTTATTCTTTAATTAGTTTAGCATGAACCACAAATCTACCATCTTTCTTAGAATAATCACAAGTAGATAATGTAAGTATAGTTTCATTTCCAATTACTTCTACTCCAGTATTATACATTCTTTTAGATTCAATTGCATATAAAAATTGTGTATATTCATTTGCATCTGAAAAATTTGTATCTATATAGAAAAAGTTTATATCTGTAACATAAGTTGAAAATATTTGCCATTTATAGTTCCCATTTAAAGTAGAAAATTCAATTATGCTATGATCCTTTAAAAATTGTTCATTTTTATAGTTTAATAATGGTGTAAAATTATCATCAGTTTTTGTATTATGTCCATATATTATAAAATGTGACATATTATCCATATTATTTATATTAACTCTATAATCTAGGAATTCTTCACCCCATTTTGTATTATTTTTTTCTCTATCATGTTTTAAATAGTATTCATTATCACTTGCCTTAAATATTGGTGTATCTATTGATGTCCCAGGTATTTTTAGCCATCCTATTACATCAGAATAAGTTGCATTTAAAGCCTTTACTTCATTTTGTAAATTCCTACCTTCTTCTTTAGAATCCTTTATCTCTGTATCTGTATCTCCTATTAAATAATCAACACCTATATTATTATTGCCATCATTATCCTTATTTATAAAATATATAACCAATCCTGCTATTATAGCAATTAAAATAACTAAAATAGAAATTATGATTATTATTCTTTTTTTATTTAGTTTCTTCATATATCTTTCATCTCCTTTATTTTAAAATTAAGAGGGCATAAATTAAATTTATGCCCTCCCATTATTGCATTTTTATACTCCAGTGTTTGGATTTTCAACCCAATCACTTGGTTTATTATTATTGTTATTATTGTTATTGTTATTGTTGTTATTATTTCCATTATCATTTGAATCTTGTATTTTAAATGTTTGTGATGTTGCTTGAGCTGTGATGTTACCACTAGTATCTACAGCTGAGCCTTCAGAAATTGTAATGCTCTTATCTGTTCCAACATTTCCTTGTACATTATATAATGTTATAATTCTTTGATTTCCTGTTCCTGATATATACATATCAGCTGTAAATCCATTTAGAGTTATTCTAGATGTAGTTAAATCAATCTTTGATATTTGAACATTATCAGAATAATTTACTACAAATTTTACTGTTTGCCCATTATTTATTGAAGTTGGATTAGGTGTAGATATTGATATTGTTGGTGCAATATTATCTTGTTCAGGTTGTGAACTTTCTAATAATTTAAAGCTTTCTGTTGCAGCTATTCCTAAAGCTGTGTTACCTGCTGCATCATAAGCAGTATTAGCTCTTAATCCTATATATTTTCCTGATCCTACAGTTCCATTTACATTAGATAAAGTAACTATTCTTTTATTTCCAGAAACACTTATTGATATATTAGCTGTAAATCCATTGATTATTATATCACTATTATTTAAAACTATATCTTTTATTCCCCTATTATCAGAGTAAGTAAAAGTATATTGAACTGTTCCACCTTTTTCTACTGAATTAACATTTGGTGCTGATACAACTACAGATGGTCTAGTCTTATCTACATTTTGTGTAATATCTGGTTCATTCACTGGATTAGAATTCCCATTGTTTACAGGATTAGATACACTTGTATCACCAGTTAATATTTTAACACCATAACTTTTTGGACTTTGAACAGAATATCCATTTTCATTACTTGCTACTCCTGCTCTTATTGCAATACTAAATATTTTATTAACAGGTCCTTGAACATTAGATAATGTTACTGTTCTTGTATTTCCTGTTCCAGATACAGATTTTACTGCTGTAACTCCATCTCCAGCTATTCCTATATCTGAAGCTTTTAAATCAATATTTGTTGCATTAGCAATTGTTACAGTATAACTTACACTTCCACCTTGTTGTACATCATTTATACTAGGTGCTGAAACACTTATTGAAGGTATGCTAGTTTCAGCAGCTTCAACTATTGTTCCAAGTGGTAAACAAGTTATTATAAACATTGCTAAAATTACTGTTGATAATAATTTTTTCATGATAAAATTCCTCCTTAAATTAAAGTTTCTATTAGAATTTTACCACACTTTACATAATTTTGCAATAGTTTAGTAATAATTTGATTAAAATTATGTAAAATTAATAAAGTACTTAGTTGATTTTAGATGCAACTAAGTACTTTCCAAGTTATAATAATTTGATTCACTTATTTTTTAATGTGGATTTATGTGTACAATAACATCAGAAATATAATCAAATTTTTTCATTAAGTGATCTTTTATTTTTCCGCCTATATCATGACTATATCTTAATGTTAAATCTCCATTCATAGACATTTTTAAAATAATAATATATTGATTTCCAACAGGCTTTGATGTTACTTTATCCACATGAATTACTTCATCAAAAGTCATAACCTCTTGTTTTATATCATTTTGTTTTTCATCAGATATGTTTGTATCTAATAATACTAAATATGAGTCCCTATATATTTTAATTCCAACATAACAAATCCACAAAGATATTATAGAACCGATTATACCATCTACAAAATAATATCCAAAATAACTTGACATAATTCCAACAATTGTTCCTGTTGTAACAAATATATCATTTCTGTGGTCTTCCATACTTGATTTTATTAATATACTTTTTTTCTTTATATATATAGCTTTAACATAAATAAATAATACTAGTTTAGAAATTATAGTAATAGCACATACAAATATTAGATTCATTGAAAATATCAATTCTTTATTTTCTAATATGCTCTCTATTGAACTTTTAAACATATATAAAGCTGCAATTATCATTGATAAAGCAATTAATTGAGAATATATATATTCTGCTTTTCCATGTCCATATGGATGATCAGAATCCTTTGGTTTACTAGATATTCTTGCTCCAATATATGACATTACAGATGCAAAAATATCTCCAGCACTATTTAGTGAATCAGCAATTAAAGCTTGACTTCCTGAAATTATACCCATAAAGGTCTTTATTATAAGTAAAAATAAATTTACAATTATTCCTATAAAACTAACCTCTTTTGTATAATTCCTTTCTTTATTTACATCTTCTATAATACTCACCATCCAGTTCTATATAAACTTAGATATTCTATCTTCTATCTTTTGTAATAGTTCAGTATATTTTTCAATTTTTTCTTTTTCTTTATCAATCAAATTTTTTGGTGCTTTTTCAACAAATGATGAATTTGAAAGCATTCCCTTTGCTCTATTTAATTCAGATATCATTTTTTGTTTTTCATCATTTAATTTTTTTAATTCTTCTTCTCTATCTATTACACTAGATAAATCTAAATATATATCTAAATTATTAAGATGTATTGAAATATTATCACTTCCAACATTTTCAATTGAAGTTAAATATTCTATATTTTCAATTGAAGCTAATTTCTTAATGAATTCCTCACAAGATTTGAAAGTATCATTTAATTCATTTTCTTCAATAAATACCATTGAATTTAATTTTTTATTGTTAGGTATTTCGTTATTAGTACGAATATTTCTTATTTGTCTTATTGCTTCCATAATTTCTTCTATATATTCTGTATCATCAAAGGTATATTCCACTTTTGACCATTTTGAAATCATTATAGAAGAATCACTATGCTTTAGATTTTGAAATACCTCTTCAGTTATATATGGCATATATGGATGTAATAGTTTTACTGATTCAATTAAAACATAATTTAAAGTCCATATAGCAGTCTTATATGTCTCATTCTCTTTATTATATAACCTTGGTTTTACCATTTCTATATACCAATCACAAAAATCAAACCATATAAAATCATAAATTTGTTGAATTGCAACACCTATTTCAAACTTTTCTATGTTATTTGTAACCTCTTCAATAGTTTTTGATAGTTTATTTAATATCCATTTATCCTCTGGTGCAAAGTTATTAACACTTTCAACATCTAGGTCATTAATATATATATTAACAAATCTAGTTGCATTCCATAATTTGTTAGCAAAGTTTCTTGCTGCTTCAACTTTCTCAGGTATATATCTAACATCATTTCCTTGTGAAATACCTTGAATTAAAGAAAATCTTAAGGCATCAGTACCATACTCTTTAATAACATCTAGTGGATCTACACCGTTACCAAGCGATTTAGACATCTTTCTACCTTGTGCATCTCTCACAAGTCCATGCATATATACGTTATCAAAAGGTATTTTGCCTGTATATGCTATTCCACTAAATATCATTTTACTTACCCAAAATGTTAATATATCATAAGCTGTTACAAGTGTCGAAGTAGGATAAAAGTATTCATAATCTTCTGTTTCATCTGGCCATCCAAATACTGAGAAAGGCCAAAGTGCTGAGCTAAACCAAGTATCTAATGTATCTTCATCTTGTACTAATTTCCCACCACACTCACATGAATCTGGTTCATTTTCAGATACAATAATTTTTCCACATTTCTCACAATAATATGCTGGTATTCTGTGTCCCCACCAAAGTTGTCTTGATATACACCAATCTTGAATATTTTCCATCCAATTAAAGTAATTCTTTTCAAAACGTTTTGGCAAGAATTTTATTTCCTCATTTTTTACTGCTTCTATTGCAGGTTTAGCTAAGGTATCCATTTTTACAAACCACTGTAACGACATATATGGCTCAACTACATTGTGGCATCTATAGCAAGTTCCAACATTATGTTTATATGGTTCTATTTTTTCAACTAAGCCAAGCTCTTCAAGATCGCTAACAATATTTTTCCTTGCAACAAATCTGTCTTGTCCCTTATATGCATACGCATTTTCGTTTAAAGTTCCATCAGTATTTAAAATATTTATTATTTCTAAATTATGTCTTTGACCAACCTCAAAATCATTTGGATCATGTGCAGGAGTTATTTTAACAACACCAGTTCCAAAATCCATTTCAACATACTCATCAGCGATAATTTCAATATATTTATCAGTAAGAGGTAATAATACCCTTTTTCCAATTAAATCTTTATATCTTTCATCATTTGGATTTACTGCAACTGCTGTATCACCTAACATTGTCTCTGGTCTTGTTGTTGCAACAACTAAATATTTATCACTATTTTCTATAGGATAACGTATATGCCATAAATTAGAATCTTTTTCTTCATATTCTACTTCTATATCTGATACTGAAGTTTTACAATCTGGACACCAATTTACAAGCCTAGTTCCGCGATAAATTAATCCTTTATTATATAGATCAACAAAGACTTTTAAAACTGCTTTTGAACACCCTTCATCCATTGTAAATCTTTCTTTTTCCCAATCACAAGAACATCCTAATTTTCTTAATTGTTTAGTTATTTCACCACCATATTTTTCTTTCCAGTCCCAAGCCTCTTTTAAAAATCCATCTCTTCCTAATTCTTCCTTAGTCTTACCTTCAGATTTAAGTTTTTCAACTACTTTTACCTCTGTAGCTATACTTGCATGATCAGTACCTGGTATCCATAATGTAGGTACACCTTTCATTCTATTATACCTTATAAACACATCTTGAATAGTATTAACAAGTGCATGACCCATATGTAATTTCCCAGTTACATTTGGTGGAGGCATAACTATGGTAAATGGCTTCTTGTATCTATCAATATTACATTTGAAATATCCACTTTCTTCCCAATTTTTATATATTTCTTCTTCTTTTTTTGTATAATCAAATCTATTTTCCATAAAAATACTCCTTTAACAATCTATTTTAAGTAATAAATAGCAAGTAACGAAATTAAACTAAAGATGTATCCAACTATCTTTAAAATAATTACATCTCTATTCTCATTTTTACTTTTTAATTTCTTTCTGACTATAAATCTTGCATTAAATATACCAATAACACTAAAAAATAGTACTAAACTTGATAAAAATAATTCTAAATCTTTTAACATAAAATCACCATTATTTTTCATAATATAAAAATACAGCCACTATCCTTAAATATTTAAGGACGAATGACTGCATTCGCGGTACCACCTTAATTCATATACTAATGTATATGCACTTATACAAATAACCGATTGTTATGCGGGATATACTTACACATTTTCAACTTCAGTATATCAGCTCCAGAGCTACCTTCAAATACGTTTACTTGGAAAATTTCTCAACCACGAATTTTCCTCTCTTTAAGCAACCTTTATCTTACTCTTCTCTTTCAAAGCTTTTATCTAATTTGTTTTAGTATACCATAATATATTTACATTTTCAATATATAAAATTAATTTTTTTGTATTTTTACACTATTCTTCTTCATCTGGTGCACCAACTGGGCAAACTGCTCTACATGCACCACAAGATATACATAGTTCTGGATCTATTACATATATATCATCACCTTGTGAAATAGCCCCTACTGGACATTCTGGTTCACATGATCCACAAGATATACATTTGCTACTTATTCTATATGCCATATTAACTCCACCTCCTTAATATATGTTACAATCTATACTTACCAATGAACTTTTTCTGCCGGATACATCTCAAATCTTTCATCTTCTTTAGTGTTTCCAAATCTTATTTTAACTTTTAAACCTAGAATATCCACACCTGTAACTTTTCCTTGTTCTTCCTCGCCATCCACACTTACGAATTCACCAACTTTAGGAAGTTTTTTTAGATTTTCTTTATATGATTCTTCCTCATATCTTAGACAACACATTAGCTTGCCACATGCACCAGATAATTTTGGCATGTTTATTTGTAAGCCTTGCTCTTTTGCCATTTTTATAGTTACAGGATCAAGATTTTGAAGAAATGTTCTACAACAAACTTCTCTTCCACACATTCCTAAATTAGGATATGCTTTTATTTCATCTCTTGGCCCTATTTGTCTAAGTTCTATCCTTGCCCTATATTTTGAAGCAAGTGTTTTTACTAAATCTCTAAAGTCAACTCTATCTTCTGATGCAAAATAAATAATTAATTTCGTACCATCAAAAGTATATTCTGCCACTAGTACTTTCATGTTAAGATTTAATTTTTTTGCTTCTTCCTTACAAAATTCAAGAGCATCTTTAGCTTTTGTATCATTTTGCTTAACTTTATCAAGATCTTCTTTTGTAGCTTTTCTTAATGTTTTATTTATTGTCTCACCTTCAGGAACATCTTCTTTATTTAAGATTTTTACAACTCTTCCAAGTTCTTCACCTTTATCAGTTTGAGCAATTATATTATCGCCAAGTCTTAATTCGCCTTCTAAAGCATTCAAATAATTAAGTCTTGACGTTTTTTTGAATCTAACTCCTATTACTTTTTCCAAATTTATCACCTCAGATACTTTCTATAATCTTTAGTATCATACTATCTATTACTATATCATAATTTCCATTATTTTTTAGTCTTTTAATTGCTCTTTCCACATATCTTATACTTCTATACCTATTATTAAAATATAGCATATATTCAAGATAATCAAGTAAATTCTCTTCTGAAAATTGAATATTTTGTGAATATTTTAATGCCTCAACAATATTCTTTTTAATAATCAAATTATACAAATCTTCAACATTTTTAAATTTAGCTATAAGATTATTTTCTACCACATTAGACGCAAATCCAATTGAACCATCTATATAATTAATTACATTTTCATCAAGAACTATATTATATTTTTTAGAAATATATTTACTAATTATATCACTATTTACTCCGCCAAAAGCAATTTTATTAACTCTTGATAATATTGTTGGAAGAAAAGTACTCTCATTAGAACTAATGAGTATTAAGACTACGTATTCAGGTGGTTCTTCCAAAGTCTTTAATAATGAATTTTGTGAAGCAATATTTAATGTTTCTGCATCATCTATTATATATACCTTATACTCACCTGTTGCAGGTATTACATATACATCATCTATTACTTCTTTTCTAATTTGTTCAATTACTATATCCTTTTTATCTTGTCTTTTCTTTATACATTTATAATCAGGACAAGAATCCAAATTATCAGTTTTTAATATTTCCTTTGCAAATTCTTGTGCTAAAGTAAATTTTCCAATTCCTTTTTTTCCAGTAAATAAATATGCGTGTGACATATTGTCATTCAATATATTATTTTTTAATAATTGTTTTTCTTTTTCATGTCCCAATACATTTTCAAACATATTTACCACCACTTTTCTATAATGTACCTATCTTATTAAATGGCCAAACCCTAATTACAACATAACCATTAACTCTTGATATAGGAATACATCCAAATACTCTAGAGTCTTTGCTTTGAAGTCTGTTATCACCCATTACAAAAATAGTTCCTTCTGGTACAACTACATCACTATATACACCTGATATATTTGTTGTATCATCGTTTAAATAGTCTTCAACTAAGCGTTCATCATTTCTGTATACGTTTCCATCTTGACTTATTACAATATGATCTCCTGGCAATCCTATAACTCTTTTAATATATGTTACTTTACCTATTCCAACAAAACTATATAAAAAATTATTTATTCCTTTATAGTCGTTATACTCGGCAATAAGATTTGAAGGATCATAATCATCTTTATTTAACTTATCAAGTGGAGCTTCAAAAGTTATTATATCTCCATATTTTAAATCTTTTTTAAATAAAGTTGTACTTTGTATCAACACTCTTTCATTTTCTTTTGCCGTTGGAATCATAGAAACTTGTTTAACTCCAGATATTGTACCTATAAAAAAATTTATATTTAAATATATTACATATGCGATTACGAAACAAAGTACCCATTCAAGAATTTCTTTACCTACTTTTTTTGATCTATCAGCATTTTTTTTATAGCTTTTTTTTATCTTATCCTTTAGAGTTTCATCTCCATCAGTATATTTTTCTTCTTCCATATATTTTCACATAACAATACATCAATATGCATTGTTATACTCCTTTCATTATTTTATAGTAACATAACTATTTTAACATATATTATATTAAAATTCAACAAATATTACAAAAGAGATTTGAGATTACAAGATTTAAATAAAAATGAAAAAAAGACCAAGTTTTTAGCTTAGCCTTTTTACATTTATTTTACCATTTTTTTATGGTATTTAATAAAAATTTTAACGTACCAGTTATGGAAAATTCTTTTGGATATTTAAGGGCAGAGAAATTCTGCTCAATTGTCGATACTGAAACAAAAATCTCAAACAAAGGAAAATCCTCGTAAAAGAATTCGAACTTTAAAGAATCATTAATAGTCTCCTGCATGGATGTTTCTATTATATAATCCATTAAACCTGCTTCAACTTCTGAATTATACCTATATTTTTTCAGAAGTATCTCTTTTTCGGCATCCTCTTTTTCATACTTAATGTAGTTGACTATACAAATAAACAAGTCTGAAAATTCCTCTACTCTTTCCAATATAGCAGCTACATTATAGGCATATGATTTATAAAGCCGTATTTTACCAAATTCAATTTTATTTCTTGATAAAACAATTTCATCTGCACCAAGTGCAAATTTTTCCTTATTAACTATTGTTTCCAATTAGTTTCCTCCTTATGAATGTACTTAATTATAAAAACACATCATCAATAGTAACGTGTCGAATTTTATCACATTTTCTGTAAAAAGTAAATAGTTTATGTAAATTATTCATCCATAAATTGTAAATTTTGGATATTTTTGCAAAAATAGTTTATAAAAGAGTAAGAAATCCTTTAAAAGGTTCTTACTCTTTTTACTAATGTATATTTGTTCCGTTTTCTAAATTTCCTGCATTATTATCTAAAACAAGTAGTTTTACTACTTCATCTTCACCAGCTGCAAGTAACATACCTTGAGATTCAACACCTCTTAACTTTGCTGGTTTTAAGTTTGTTACTACTACAATTTGTTTATTTAGTAATTCTTCTTCTGTATAGAATTTTACTAATCCAGAAACTATAGTTCTAACTTCACTTCCTATATCAACAGATAATTTATATAACTTATCAGATTTTTCAATTCTTTCTACACTTTTTATCTGACCAACTTTTAATTCAACTTTTGATAAATCATCAATAGTTATATAATTATTCTCTTGTTCAGTTTTTTCTTCTACTATTGATTTTTCTTTATTTTCTTCCACTTCAGATATCTCCTTCTTTAATTCAATTCTTGGAAATAAATTTACTCCTTTTTTTACTTCTGTTCCTTCTTTTAAAAGACCGAAAGTTTTTGCAGACTCCCAAACTTTTAATTCCTCATCTACTTTAATTTGTTCAAAGATCTTATCTGGTGTCTCTACCATAAATGGTTGTAATAATACAGTAACAACCCTAATTGTCTCAACTAAATTATACAGAACAACATTAAGCCTATCATAATTTTCTTCTTTTGCTAAAATCCAAGGTGTTGATAGATCTATATATTTATTTGCTTTTCTAATAACATCCCAAATATGTGTAAGAGCCTCATTTATTTTTAGATCATCCATTTTACTTTCTACTTTTTCTGATAACTCAGTAACCATGTCAATTAAATCTTTATCAAAACTTTCAACTTGATTACCTTTTTTTATAATTCCATTGTTATACTTTTCAACCATTGCTGTTACTCTACTAACTAAGTTCCCTAAATCATTAGATAAATCCGCATTTGATTTTTCTAAGAAAAGTTCCTCAGAGAAGTTTCCATCTTGCCCCATTACAACTTCATGTAACAAGTAGTATCTTAAAGCATCCACTGAAGTTTCATTTATATATACTCTAGGATCTTTGTAATTACCGAAAGATTTTGATATTTTTGCACCATCAACAACAAGCCAACCATGACCAAATATTTTCTTTGGTATAGGCAAATCTAAAGACATTAGTAGTGCTGGCCAAATCATAGCATGAAATCTAAATATTTCTTTTCCAACTAAATGTAAATCAGCTGGCCAGAATTTTTTCATATTTCCATCATTATCACTGAGATATCCAAGTGCAGATATGTAATTTGCAAGTGCATCTATCCAAACATATATAGTGTGTTTTTCATTAAATGGTACTTTTATTCCCCAATTTATAGTAGTACGTGAAACACATAAATCTTCTAATCCTTTATTAAAGAAATTATTTATCATTTCGTTTTTTCTAGATATTGGTTCTAATAATTCAGGATTTTCATCATAAAGTTTTAGTAATTTATCTTGATACTTTGATAATTTGAAGAAATAGCTTTCTTCTTTTACTAATTCAACATCTCTTCCACAATCAGGGCACTTACCATTTACAAGTTGTGTATCTGTCCAAAATGTCTCACAAGGTGTACAGTATTTTCCTTCATAAGAATCAAGATATATATCACCATTATTGTATAGTGTCTCAAATATTTTTGATACACATTTCTTATGTTCTTCATCTGTTGTTCTTATATATTTATCATAAGATATACCAAGTTGTTTCCAAAGATCTTTGGTATCTTTAACTATTTCATCAACATACTCTTTTGGAGTAACTCCTTTTTCAGCTGCTTTTCTTTCTATCTTTTGTCCATGTTCATCTGTTCCCGTTAAAAAGAAAACATCATAGCCTCTAAGTCTTTTATATCTAGCTATCGCATCAGCAATAACTGTACAATAGCAATGTCCTACGTGAAAATTACCACTTGGATAATATATTGGTGTTGTCAAATAATATTTCTTTTTTTCCATAAGATTCACTCTCCTATTCTATATTTTGTTTTACCACTGCCATAGCAACGGCATTTTCATTTATATGAGATATACTAACATCAATCTCAATGTTATATTTTTTACATACTTCTATTATTTCCAAATTTAGGATATTTACTCTTGGTCTTTTCTTCAAATCTTCAACATTTTCAATTTCAACATCCAAAAAATTCATATTTACTTTATTTTCAGTAAGTATTTTTGACATTGCTTTGTATATTGCTTCTTTAGCTGCAAATCTACCAGCATATCTTTGATATTTCATTTTTGATCTTACCATTTCTATATCGTTAATCTCATTTTCTGTATATATATTTTCTTTAAATCCTTTTGTATTTTCTATTGCCTCTTCTATTCTATCTACTTCTATTATATCCGTGCCACAGTATATTTGCATCTTTTTCCTTCTTTCTTGTTAATAAATTCTTTTTTCTAGTTTATGTTTTGTCCATCCCAAAATCAAATATCCAGGATAACTAACAATTGCTAAAATCATCATAGCAACAATTATGGGTTCAATCCATGTTCCTTTTAATCCAAATAGTTGTGTTAAAAGTGACATACCTGAGAAAAATATTGTTACCATGTATGTTAACATTAATACTATTTTTAATCTTGATTCTGCATTATCTCTTAGATTATCAGAATATTCTAAATATTCTTTATGTACCTCTTCAAATAGTTCTTTAAGCTTAAATGCATTTTGCCAATTTTCCCACATATCCATTCCATGTTCTGAATTTGTAATTTGGCCAAACCAGCTAAAATGGGTAAATTTAGTAAATCTATTATTTAAACCTTTAATTTTTGTTTTATCTTTTTTTAATAATTCTTGAGAAAAGTTCATAAGACTAATACGTTGATATAACGCAAGAAGTAACATATAAAAATACTTCTTTTCAAAGTTATATGGCATTCGTGTAATGTTATATTTCTCTTTATCAGATACAAAAACTACTCCACTTTCAAGTGAAAATCCAAATAAGGAATATTCCCACCTAGAATAAGTATTTTCATCTAACTTTTTACAGTCATTATTAAATAAAGCTGTACTTTTACTATTCATTACATATTGAAATTTGAAAAAATCATTTTTCATTTTTTCAAAATCCTTTTTATCTTCCCATGAATCAATACATACATATGAATATGTAAACATTTTATCGTAATATATTTTTTCAATATCATTTGTCTCAAATCCAGATATAATTGATTTAATAAAAATAGATATATTTTCTATTTTATCTATTTTATTTGCCTTGATTCTTGACACTTTTTTATTATTTGGATTAGCTCTTGGAGCTAAGTTCCTAAAGCTATAATTAAAGTCTAATATTTTATCAAAATCTATTAGTTCATCTTGATCTTCAATTTGAGTTTTAATGTCTAAAAAACATATGCCTGATTTAAAGCATATTAAATTTATATTACTAATATCAAATTGAATAGCACCATAACTTCTATCATTACTTATACTTCCATTTTTTATATTATCTAACTTATACTCAAATGTTGCACAAGATAATTTACTAATTGCAAGAGTCTTTTTAATTTCTCCCATTATTTTATAATTTTTTTCAGCTTGTTTATCCCAAAATAACGTAGGAAACAAAAATCTTCTCATATACGGAAGAAAGAAATCATACGATTCCTTATCATCATCATAATTGTGAATTTTTAAATTCCAATCTTTATTATTCTTTAATATAGAATTTACAAAATTCATATAGTCTTTTTCTTCTACTACAAAAGGATAAATAAAATGCGTGTATTGATATTTTGCTTTTAGTGCCATGTCCTTCCACTTCCTCTTCTGTCTATACACATATATATTATACTTTTTTGAATTTAAAGTCAATATTTTTACAAAAAATAGCATAAAACTATTGCTTTTTAAATAAATTAGTGTTATAATAAAATTCGAGTTTCGGGGTGTAGCGCAATTGGTAGCGCGCGTGGTTTGGGACCATGAGGTTGCAGGTTCAAGTCCTGTCACTCCGACCAATTTAAAGAGCTTTTAAATAGGCTCTTTTTTTGTATTTATGCTTGATATACACGTTTTTATCATTCTCTAATATTCAACAAAATCTATGAAAATTTTGTCTATTGCAGTACTTTATTGCAGTACAATTGCAGTACACATATTATTAATAGCAATTGAAAAAATTATTATTTTTTGATATAATTTAAAAAAGAAAGGTGGTGATATTTTATGCCTAATCAACATGTTACAAAAAATAAAAATGGCGGTTGGAATGTTAAAGGTGAAGGTAATTCTAAAGCAACAAAAATTGTTCATACACAAAAAGAAGCTATTAACATTGCAAAAGAAATTGCAAAAAATCAAAAATCTGAAGTAGTTATTCATGGCTTAGATAATAAAATTCGCGATAAAGATAGCTATGGTAACGATCCTAACCCGCCTAAGGATAAAAAAAATTAATTTTGTTTATTTTCAAATTTATAATAAACAAAAAGAATATAAGTTGTAATTTTTATTAAACTTATATTCTTTTTAAATACTCTTCAACTTTTTTTAATTCATCTAATTTAAAACTGTTAAATACAGAAGTATATGTATTGAGTGTTATTTTGACATCCGTATGTCCCATTAATCTTTGAACAACAACAGGGCTCATTCCGGCTTCTATACATCTTGTCCCATACGTATGCCTTAGATAATGTGTGCTAACATCCTTACTTTTAGGCATCTGTAAATTAGTAGAGAATATTCTTTTTAAAACAGCATTAAGTGATGTACTAACAACATAATTTCCATTGCATAAGAACAATAAACCATCTTTATTATATTTAGATATTTCAATCTGTTCTTCTAAAACCTTAACCATAGACTCTGGTATAGGAACTTCTCTTGCTCCATCTCTTCCCTTTGTCCTATATTTCATAGAAACTAAAAACTTTTTATCTCTTGACAAGGTTTTATTTACATAGAGTATTTTCTTTTCTAGATCTATACAATCATTAGTTAAAGCTAACACTTCTCCTATCCTTAACCCCATATACATTTGTATCAAAAAAGCATTTTTATATTTTTCTTTTTCAACACTAACAAAATTAAGATAATCAGTAAGAGCTTTTTGTTCCTCAATTGTAAGTGATCTAACATTTTTATTTTCATTATTACTTTTGGGTTTTATAACATCAATCATAGGATCTTTAACTATATAACCTTTTTTTATTGCCCTACTAAATGCTTGGGTAAATTGAGAATATAATTGTTTAATATAGGAGTTACTTAAATCCTTATTGTCATTTAGGAAATTCTGTACATCTTCAGCTTTTATAGATTGTATTTTCATAGTTCCAAGTCTACTTTCTTTTATTTTCTTAATGGTCCAACCTATCCTTGCATACTGACCACCAGAAATCAAATTTAAGGCAAGTTTATCTTCTCTTGCATCTTCCATAACCTTAACTAATAAAATCGAGTTTTTCTCCACATATTGGAGCTCCTGAACATCACGTTGTAACTTTTTTATCTTTTTAATAGCTTCTTTCTCTGTTTTACCATATACAGTCTTTCTATTAAGCTTACCATCAGGTTTAAAACCTATAGTACACTGACCTACCCAATATCCTTTACTATCATTATAATATACAGTTCCTTCTCCATTGCCCCTTACTTTTCCCATTACTTCCTCCTAAATATTGTCATACAAATTCTCAAAATCTAAATCTTTTAATCCACCTTTTATTGTTTTGTAACCTTTTGTTTTTGCTTCTAATAATTCAAATACAATTCTTTTATAACTAGATACTATACAGGTATCTATAAGCTCAATTATGCTCTTACAAGAATACACATTTAACTTTTCATTTATCATCTCTACCAATTTTAAACTATTATCTAATGTTAAGCTTTCCTTCCTGTTTCTTTTATACTCAAGCCAACTTATATAAGCAGAATTTAAATCCTCATTATCAAAATATCTTGTATTGTATTCTTTTGTAAAATATTTATTAATTCCCTTGAGCTTTTCAGGGATGTGGATATCCTCATTAACAAGCATCCCCCCTGGCTCTTTAACAGGATATCTTCCCTTACAAACTCTTATTATCCTAATTACTTCTTTATTGTTAGAGTTCTTACTAATAAACTTAGATTCAATAAATCCTTTTGAAACTAAGTCATTAACAATAACAGAAACCCTCTTTTTGGATAATCTAATAAAATTAGCAAAATATTGATTTGTTGCATAGCAACCAGAGTCATTATCTAGCTTGTCTATTTCTGCTAATATAATTTTTTCTTGTAGAGATAATTCATCTGCTAACCAAATTTCAGCAGGTATCCATACTCCTTTAAAGTTAACAGAATGATTCATAACTACTCCTTTATTTTCTTAGCTCATCAACTCTTCTATCAAATTTCCAGAGTTGATATGCTAAATTATTGACTTTTTTCTCTTTACCAATGTTAATACTTGGAAAATCTTCTCTCCTAAAGATTTCATTTGCCTTATTAAGACCTATATGTAAGTCTTTTGCTATATCTTTAGTAGTTAAATTCTTTAAAGGATCATCTATATATCTACAGATTTCTTTTACTAATTGAGTCTTAATAGTGTCATCCATTTTATCAAACATTCTGACTCCTCCTTTCCATAAACTTTAAATCTAACAGAGTCGTTGTAATGTTACCATATACTTTGTTTAATTCAAGTATTTGGAGCAAATTTTATTATATTCCTGTAGTCATATTATTTAGGGCACTAGTTGAGCATGACAACATCCCCCCAGACAAAGTCATTATTCTTGCTAATGTCCTAAATAATATGACCACAGAAATCACAGCCTTATGCTTCTACTTAACAAAACGCAATATTAAAACATCCCCCCTGTACTATAAATATGGTATACTTTTGTATAGACTAGTATAGTCTTATATACCCTAATCCAGAATACTAAATGTCCTCAGAATACACGCCTTGAGACCACCCAGAGTTTTTTTGTTCTTCTTTTTTCTTTGGAACTTTTATACGCACATCATAGTTTAATAACTCAAATTCAATTTTTGATTTACAAAATAGTGCGAAATCCTGTGGAGTACCATCAATAAATTTATATGTTATAAATTCATTAAGCTGCTCCATATTATCAACGAAAGTCTTTAATATATAATTTTTATAATATGACTTTCTGTTTGGTATATCATAACCTTCAGGATCTGCAGCAATATCATTTATCGCACTAACCTTTATTACATTTCTTATATTTCTAATTGCATTTAACCTATAATGTATATATAAAGATCTTGCATAATAAAAAGAGTTTTTGAACTTTCTAAATTTTGTACTAGAATATAACTCACTCGGAATTTGCACATATATCTTAATGTTTCTAAACAGATACATATAAAAATCTTTGCTAAGTTCTAATGAATATGATCCAGCTTTAGCCCTATACTTTGATAAAATTTCTCCATCTACGTAGTTTGTATACTTTTCATCAGCATCAGTATTCTTTTTATTTAAATAAGTCACTTTAATTTTACATAGTATATCTAGTGATCTTATTAAATTAGATTTCAAATTACTAGATGAAGATACTCCTAAAAAACTAGCTAATTCTGTAAAAGAAATTATTATATTTTTCTTTTTCTTATTTAACTTTCTCCACTCAATTAAAATAAAATCAAAGATCTTTAGAAATGTATCTGAACTTAAAAATCGAATATCATTTTTACAAATCTTAGGAATAGTAATACAGATATATTTTTTAAAAAGGTCTTTCTTACCTACTAACTTAAAGTTAATAGGTAAGTCTGACTTTTCAATTTCAGTATCTTCTAGTTCTTCAGTATAATCTTTATTTAAAGTGTTTCCTTCATTATTCCAGACCTCATATTGATATGAAATTTTAAGTAATCTAACAAAGGAAATTAACATTTGATTTTCTGGTAAACAGAAATTATCTTTCATGTTGTCACCTTAATTCATTAAATCAATATCAAAATTATTAGAATTGTAGTGCTCCTCTTTTTCTAAATAAAGAGAACGTAAATCTAGAAATTCATTTTCTTTTGATTCATTCATTTTATAAATCTCACTCGGAATATTTATAAATTTAATTTCATGCTTTTCTGATATTTCAATAAACTCTTTATTGAGTTCCACTTCATAGCTAGAAAACGTAAGTTTTAAAAAGTTAATAATACCACCAGAAAATTTAATGTTATCATAAAGATATTCTACTTTAATATTTGCAATTATTTCAAATACATTTAAAACCATACTCTTTAAATTTCCAGATATGTCTCGTCCCAAGAATTCAGAAACTTCCCCAATATCAAACTCTATTGTTCCTTTAAGAGTTTCAGTTTCAAATGACTTAATTAGAATGAAATCTAACATCTTTACAATTAGATCTTCTCTGATTTTAAACATATCATCTTCTTTTAGACAAGCAAAATAAATTTTAAAATCACTCACCTTTTTGTTTTCAATCATAACATTTGTTAGCTCATCATGACCATAACAAAATTCATAGTCTTCACTATCATTTGGTAATATAGTAGAACATTCCACCATACTATGCTTTTCGTGTAGCATATCTATTATGCTATTTTCAATTTTTAATACAGGTAACTTATAACCTGTTTTTTCTAAAATTGCCATTGCAATTTCCCCCTTCTATATTGGCTCAAATTGGCCGTTAAAAATACGAATATCACATGTGATAAATTAATTTCAAGCATTAATCTTTATAAGAACAATACTTGTTGTATACAGTAATATTCTGGCATAGAATTTGATTTTTTTCAAGCTATATGTTAATATGTATTTAATCACCACTAATGCATCTTTTTGTTAATTAGTGGTAATCAAAATTAAAAAGGAGTAATTTATATGAGCATGAAATTAGTGAAAAAAGATTTCGAAAAAGATTTCAATATTTACAACTATTATAAAAGTAAAAGCAACAATATTTACTTTGATGGCTTTACAAATTGCATGTTTGGCCACTTTCTTTTAGATTATATAAATGAAGATTTTAGTCAGATAATCTTTAAAGGAATTGTTTCTCTTGAAAACGAAGTTGAAGATTTAGCAAATTCACTAGTATATAAGAGCAATGATCCTAAGTTTCTAAACAATAAACTAAATAGTTTTCTTGAGAAAATAATTGATCCTTTTGAAATAACATTTAAATATTTAAACACCAATGAAAATCTAGAATTGGCTAATTTAAAACCTTATCTCTTTATGTTGTTCACACAATTATATAATATAAAGAAGTCTTATTACTATAAGCTTAAAACTTTAACTACTATAGATGATAAATACAAATCAAATGAACGAACTTTTAAAAAAATACTTAAATGTTTCAATTTGTATGAAACTTTTAAAAGAATATATAGCGATGCAATAAATATTTGCTTTAATGATGACAATATGGAGTTGAAGAATAAGATAACAAAGGAACGTATAAAAGATTATTTAGAAAATTTATATACAAACCTTTTAAGTTTTGATAATCTATATACAGTTTCAACTTGTAGAATAAATTCGGATGATATTAAACCTGATACTAACAATTCGTATAAAGACTTGGTTCAACATTTATCAAAAAAAATACTTATCCAAATGCCTATTATAGTCCTACTATTATACAAAGAGATAAATCATCTTTACATTTCGATTTTGCTAATAAAAAATATATTAATTACAATAATGTTGTTATGAATATAAGCTATAATGATATATTTGAAAATGATATATTAGAAGACTTTGTAGATTACTCAAAATATATGCCTGAAGATATACCAGAAGATAACAAATTTAACTTCATAAATTATGAAGTATACGAATTCAGTAAAATAAATGCTTTATGCTATTTTGAATTTAATAACATGTCAGAATTTTCAGATAAAATGCAAATTAAGAGATGTATGCAATGTAATAAACTTTTTATAAAATTTTCATCTAGAACAGAAAATTGTTTAAACATTTTTGGTTCTACAGGTAAGCAATGTTCTTTGAATCAAAAACAAAATAATAGATTAAACAAAATTAATAATGACCCTTTAATTGGACTATGTGAAACATTAATAAAAAGATTTGAAGCTACTGATATTAATCAAAAAAAAATTGGTTCAAACTATCACAAATACTTAAATGATTACATTTTAATACTTACATTTTCAAAAGAAAAATATTTAGAATCACCATTACAGTATGCCAAAGATTTTGAAGAACTTCTAAATACTGCTAATATAGATGCAAAAAATTATAATAATAAAAAAGTTTTGGAATCAATTCTTAATATATTACGCAAGCAAAACATCTTAGATACCATTATAAATATGAATGGTATTTCTAAAGATTTTAAAAATCTTCTTAAATAGCAACTTATATTTTAAGTTTAAGAATATTATACAAACTGCTTCTAGATACACCCGTTATACTAGTTATCTCATTTATAGTATATATTTTAGATTCATACATTTTAACTGCTTTACTTACTTTTTCAGGTGGTAGCTTTGGTCTACCACCTACAATTCCTCGCCTCCTTGCCGATTGTAGGCCCTCGCATGTTCTCTCTTTTATAAGATCTCGTTCAAATTCACACAGTGCAGAAAGAATTGTTACTAACATCCTACCAGTAGCCGTAGATATATCAACTTTCTCCTTAACTGATATGAGTATTATACTTTTACTGTTAAAATACTCAATTAAGCCAAGTAGGTCTTTTGAGCTCCTACTTATACGACTAAGACTTTCCACAACCACTGTATCACCAGAACGTAATTTGTCTTTTAGCCTAGTGAGTTCTGGTCTGTTTATTTTAGTACCAGTCATTTTTTCAAGAATAATTTCATCAACATCATAACTCTTCAAAATATCAATTTGTCTATCAAGACATTGTGCATCTGTGCTAACACGTGCATATCCAAATTTCATCTAAATCATCCTTCCATAAAACCATGATTTTTTGTACATTTATATAAACATCAAATCATAATACTTTCACATCAATATTAAGTACAAAAACTCATCCAAAAATCAACGTGCATTTAAGCACCGTTAAGTATACTATAAAGTAAAAATATATGTACAAGATAATCTATAATCCTGTACATATATTTATTTTAACTTAAGTTTAAAAATAATGTTCACTCTGCTATAGCATTATTTTATATTAACGTCCATCACTTGATACAGATATATTTTGTGAAAATGTTTCTCCATTAACAGTATATCTTATATAATCAAGTGTAAAATATAGTCTTCCAACTGAATTGACTTTTGAGACTGCATCATATCCTTTATATGATAATGTAATTCTATCATCGCTATTAGCAGGAATTATTTCACCTTGTATTGAATTAAAATTAATAGCGTAATTTTGATAGTTTTTGTCTTTCAAATTTCCTCTTATTTCTAATACTTTTATATCCGAATTAGTTAAATTTCTTATTCTCACTATAGGTCCATAACCTAAATCAGCAACACCCATATATTCTAATCTGTTATCCGCAAACTTGTATTTACTACCAGCACTAGTTATAAAGCAAGCTGCAATAACAAAGATAAATATAAACACAATCATCTTTTTTATTGATTTCATTTGAGTAGGGTTGGAATTTTCATTAAATAATTTTTCACTTGATATTTTGGGTAAGTTATCTTTATCTCGTATATCATTCAGAATTATATTCAACTTTTCATGAAACTCGTCTGCATCTCCTTTAGACATATTAAAATTGACGTATTCACTATTTAATATTTTAAATTGAACAGAATTTCTATTCTTTTGAATTTCATCTTTATATATATCTTTAAACTGTATTACTTTAATTTTTGAGCCAAAATTTATGTTGTGAGCCATAAATATTATTCTATAATTTGTTAAAAATACTTTTCCACCTTTACCATTACAATTTGCTGTAAATGAAGTTATTTCATATTCATCATGTTCTAACCCTCCAAGGACTATATCCTTACTAATTTCTTTAATAATTTTTATTAATACTATAAGTATAATAATTAATACACCACTTATTATAACTACTTCCATATTATCCTTCCTTTCCTTTTATATTATTTTTTGCATTTTAAGTAAACAACTTTAAATATATCTCATACAACTCATATAGCAATTCTTTAATATGTTAGCTTGTCCATAAACGTTTGAATTATATACTGGTCCAATAGTATGTATTATTTTATCGCATCTTAGGTTATAAGAATTGGTAATTTTAGATTCATCTTCTTTACAACCATTTAGATTCCTACATGCTGTGATTAACTTTGGACCAGCTTTATTATAAATTATACCATCTACCCCGCCTCCACCTAGCAAAGTCTTATTAGCAAAGTTTACAATCATATCTACATCTAATTCTGTGATATATTCATTTAACACAGTCATAAACATTATCTTTTATATCCTTTGTTATGTTTCTCTATATACTTCGTTTAGAGTTTTTCCATTCTTATCTTTCCAATAATTCCAACCATTAACTTGTGATCCTAATATAAAACTAGCAGCAGCTGATGGAGACTTAAAAATATAATCATTTTTAAAAGTATTATTTTCATCTAACACTCCATCATTTAATAATTTTTCCCTAAGTATCTTTACTTCATTTCTTAAACTATTAGAAACATCATTTGATATAGTTGACCCTTCAAGTACAACTAATCCCTCATCTGTTAATTTAGCCTTTGATGTCGCAGATTTAGTATTAATATAAAATGTATTATTATCATCTATACTATCATCAACAATCTTGTTGAAGATCTTGTATCCAATTACACCAGATAGTTTAGTAAATCCTTCTATAAAACCAATTGCAGTATCCTCACCATTAAGAGAAATTGTATCTTTAGTAGGTTCAACTTGATTCACAATATATCTTTTCGCATCTTTTGCTCTATTATATAATGTATTTTCTAAATATCCTATTATTGCTTTGTCAAACTTATTTGATGTAGATATATACGCTAAACACTCATTCCAATAATCCTCATTTGGATTAAGATGTTGCACTAACCTTTTATATACATCAATCGATTGCCCAACATATATACAATCCTTCCCATCTTGTTCCCCAGTCAAAATATATACACCAGGTGTTTGTAACTCCTTAATTTCTTTGCTTTCTTTTAATTTAGTCCTAGGTATCTTGTATAATCTAGCAGATAGTAGTGGAAATTCACAAACCACCCTTCCTGTTACTTCATCATCAATCATATAAACTTCTGCTCTTTTTCCAAAATTAACACTCATATTTATATCCTCTCCTTTATACAATATATTTCATATTTGAAATTATATAACAGGAGTTTAGACAAGTCAATACTTTTTGTAATACTTTTTGTCTTACATACAAAATAATAAAAATATGTAATACTATATGTATCACATGGAGGTTAATATGAAAAGATTTAAAATACCATCTACCCCTAAAACATCAACTAAAACCATACGTTTTCCAGACGAAGTTATAGAAAATATAGAATCTAAAATTAAAGGAACTGATTGTAGCTTTAGTAAATTTGTAATAGAAGCTTGTAAGACAGTGCTTGAAGATTTAGATGATGACTCAAATAATTAAACAGTTAAGTCTATATATTTGCAATATTGGTTTGACCAGTATAAAGTTGCTTTCTTGACATTTGATTTAGAAATTATTTTAAATGTCACTTTTTCTACATTAACGTTAACTTTATTTTTCTTATTGCTTTTTATATATATTTTTACATCAACATCGTTATGTACATGACCATTATAATCGCTGACTTCATTATTCTCTACACATAGATTAGTCAACATGATTGGAATATTATATATTACAGCTATCTTTTTTACTTCACCTAGTATTTCTTCTTTATTGGAATAAATGTAATTAGATAATCTATCTATAACTAACATTCTTACATTATCATCAACTATAAGACTTTTAATTAAGCTATATAAGTTTTCAAAATGATACAATTCATTAACAGAAATAATTATTGGATAGTTATAAACACTACATACTAAATTTTGAGTAGATACTCTTCTTATATCCACACCATCCACTCTGTTACAAATAACTGCAGGAACAAGTTCAGCATACATTGATACATTAGAAATCACATTACCTATAAAATTATATGTATTCTCATCATTTCTTTCTGATACAACTTCTATAACAGTTCCTTGCTCTAATCCACCATTTAACATATTATCTATCCTATCAATATATGTGCCTATGAAACTATCTGGCTTTATAACTGTATTCATTAAATAATTTATGGCAACATTAACCGAACGTCTGAAATCTTTTAACTTCAGCTTATTGAAAATTTCTATGTCAGATACATATCCTTTAAAGAAAAAGTCATCAGTCAACATTTTATATTCATAAGACTCCTTCCCATACATTGATTTTATAACGTATCTTAATTCTTTTATCCACGATAATCTCTCTTTTATTGTAGAATCATTAATCAAAAAACTATTACCTTTCTTTATAATATCTAAAACTTTTTCTTCCATAATCATACTCTCCTAATTTTATATAAGTATTCGCTTAACTGTTTTTTACCAGTTTCTCTTTTATACTCATACATTGCATAATGAAACAACTTGTCCCAATAATATGAAGGTTCTAATTCAATATCAAATACAGCACCATCCAGATGTATAGATATACCTGTTATGTAATAGTATATTTTGCCTCTAGACTTTATATCATCAAAGGATATGAACATATAATTATTAGTTTCAATATGTAGTATAAATAACATATTACCGGTTATATAAAGTTCACAATTTTTAAATATGTTAAGTTTAGAATCAATGCCATACTTTACTTGTTGAATCGAAGCTTTTACTTTTAATATTACATCTTCAGTCAGTAACATAGGATGTAATCGTAAAATATTTTTATTCAAGAAATCACCCCCTATATTATTCTATCACACTTAATAAAAAAATGTTCACTCAGCTCAATTAAAATGATGCAACCATTGGTATCACTTTATTACATGAATTTCAATAATATAAAATAAATCATGGAGTGGTTTAATATTAATGAATACTCTTAAATTCAATTGTTTTTTGGGGATAAAAAATATAGTTGATAAAATTGCAGATGCTTTACAAAAAATAGATTTTAACTCAAATATCAAAAAAAGAATGAGCTCTGTAAATTACAGAATTCATTCCTTAAATAATTTATAATAAGATGTCCAATATTTTTTCACTTTAAATACTTAATAATAAGTATTTTTTATTTTAAAATTATTCTTCATCTATTTTATAATATTGTTCTATGGTTTTTATATCTATTAACAAACCTTTTCTTTCTAATAAATCTTTCCTTTTATTAAATAAATAATTTATTACCTTTATTCTTTCTCTATCAGTTCCATTATGTATTAATCTATGACATGAAGGGCACAAACTAATATAATTTTCTATGACTTCTATGGTTCTTTCATAATTGTTTGAAAACTCTCTTGGTATAAAATGATGAACTTCTAAATAATTTCTATTAGTATCTTTACTTGTAAAGTATTTACACATATTTATTTCTTCTAATTCACATTTATAATTTGTTCTCTCCTTAGCTTGCTTTTTTAATATAGTACTTATTCTTCTTATTTTTTCTACACTAAGCGCAGTAGTATCATCTAATTTTTCTACTTCTTCTAATTCTTCTTTAGTTTTTATTAAATCTTCTTTATTAGAATCAAAATCCAAATAATCAATTTCAAATATTTCAAAATATATAACTTCAAAAACAGATTTAAAAGATTTATTTCCATAAATAAATTGTCTTATTTTTCCTTCATCTATCGATTCTATCTCTTTATAAGAGTCAATTAAAACATCTACAAAAGCATTAAAATCAACTACTTCTGAATTTAGAACCTTATTAACTAAGTATAAAATCTTGGCATTTGTTCTTAACATTTCTTTATCATAGACTCCGCCAGGTTTATACTTCATTGATAATATACAATTATATTTTTTATTTTCCTTGTTTTGCTTTATATAATCATATAATTTTTCTTTTTCTTCTTTTGTTGAAGATAAATATATATTTAAAAAATCATACTCTTTATAAATTTTGTAAAAAGAATCTAAATATGTATAATCATAATCAAAAATTTTTGCTAAATTCCTATGATTCTTTGTTTCCAATAAAAATTTTTTTATTAGGAATATAAATTTTTCCTCTTCTAAGCCCGATGCTATGATTTTTTCAAAAACTTTTTTTGCTTCTTCAAAAGGATAACAACTTGTATTTTCAAATGTAGAGTTACTTATTAATAAAAATATAATTAACCATTTCTCTTCTTTAGAAAAATTATACTTAGAATCTGATAAACTTTCTATAACTTTACCCTTTTCAGTAGTATAATAAACCCTTTCATTTTTATAAAAGAATTTTGTATTTATCATATTTACAACATATTGTTTGTATTTGTCCTGACCATTCTTTTCATATTTTTCCCATAATTCACGATCTATACCATCAATTTCTTTGAATATATGATAATCTTTTTCAAATGTTTTTAAATATCTATAATTTGTACTTAGAAATCCAAACATTTTACCATAATTTTCTTTTCCTGTTTTTCTATATTTTTCAAAAGCATCTTTATCTTCAGACATTTTTTTATATAATTCTAGTAATTTCAAATAAATCACCTCTTTTTTTAAAATTATATCATCTTTTTTTCATAAAAAAAAGATATAAGTTCCAAACTTATACCATTTTCAATTATTTTTTTATTTTACAGATAAAAATTCTTTCTAAATGCTTTTTAAAATCAGTTTTTCCAGAATTAAAAAATTTGTAATTTTGCTCATAAACAATAGTTTCTCCTTTACTTTCTAATATTTCCATCATATCTTCATAAGTTATAGTATTAATTGAAGATATACTTTTTGCTTCATATGTGTTGTTATAAGAAACTATTATATATTTAGCATTAATATTTTCAATTAAATCTTTAAAAATATTTTTTGCATTTGATTTCCCATACTCGCTCATTATATTTTTTCTTTCCATCTTTCTTGCTTTATCAAAAACTTCAGGTTTCTCCCATTTAGCCACATTTTCTATCAAATGGTAAAAATTAGCATACTGTCTAGCATTATAAGGTGGATCTAAATACATTACATCAACATTTATATTTTTTACTAAATTATTTGCATCTTGATTAAATATAAAAGATTTTCCAGTGTAATTTCCAATTTCAATAAAATGCATTTTAAAATCTTTATATTCAGGCTTTTTATTTAGAAAACTTTCATAATGTCCTACTGTATTTGCAATTTTATCCATAGAATATATTAAACTAGTTATTAGAATATACTTTTCTCTATCATTTATAACTTCATTTCTATAAATTTCTTCTATATTTTCTCTTATATATCCTATTTTCTTAGCATCACTATGTTCATAATAAGTATCACTAAAATTATAGGAAAAATAATTATCCTCTAAATCATTGGGTTCAATCTCATTGTACTTCACTATTATATTTTTAATTTTTTCTTCTGAGAAGTCAGCTTTTGAAAACCATGCATTATATATAACAAAATTAGAGTACAATAAATCATTTACATAGATATCTTTTCCTTTATTAAAAAAATATTCAGCTACAACACCCGTTCCCGAAAATACATCTCCAAAACTTTTAAATTGTATATTTTCTTTTTGCATACATTCAGATATAAATTCTAATAATTTTGTTTTATTCCCAATATATCTTCTGTTATTAATCTTTAAAGTCATTTCTTAATCCCCCACTCTATAATTAGTAACTAAAATTTCTCGTTCTAAACAATCCCTATTCTTTTTATTATAACTAGCAGATTTGTAATTATATTTTATATCATGCAAATAATATTTATCTTTATTCTTATTTAACCATGAAATTAATATTTCATTTTTTATTTTAGAATCTTTTTTTTCTAAAACATTTGATAATGCAAATTTTATCTTTTTTTTATCTAAAAAGTCTAACAACTCCAATAATTTTCTTTCTTCTTTTTCACTCCATCCACAATTTTCGTTATAAACTGCTTTTGTTATCAAATATGGTGGATCTACATAAACAAAATCTACATTTTCAAAGAAATCAATATCAATTTTGTTGAAATCTTTAGTTAAAAATGAAATATTTTTATTATTACATGAATCAATATATTTTTTCAATTTTTCTCTATTATTTTTATTCATATCAGTTTTCCCAACAGGTAAATTAAATTCACCTTTTGAATTAAATCTAATATCATTATTGAAACTATACATTATTAAAATATATAATATAAGATTCGCTTTGTTAGAATTTTTATCTTTTATACTATTATAATCTTTTTTTAATTTTTCATATCCTTGCTTATTATAATTTTTTAACCCGATTATTTCCATCTATGTATTCTTTATAACTTGAATAACCAAATTTATATGAATTTGATAAATTATACCCCTCTATTATTTTATCTATTTTACATATTAATTTATCATATTCATTTAAAGAAAGAAAATTAAGCAAATTTATAACTTTATCATTTTTATCAATTGCTATAACTTTATTAGCTATTATATTTATAGCAATTGTAGCGCCTCCTGTAAAAAGATCCACACAAACATTTACTTTTTTAGGAAAAAGTTTTATAAATTGTGGTAATAATCTATATTTGTTGCCAGTATAATTTATAGGAGATTTATATACTTGTTTTACACACATTTTCAGTTCCTCCTTATATTTTTGAATTCTATTACTTCTTCTATGTTACAATCAAAATATTGGCAAATTTTTTCAATTACAGACATTGCCACATACTTATTACTATTTAATTTTGCCATGGTTGCTGAAGATAATTTTAAATCTGATTTGATTTTGCTTTTTGATACATCTTCATCAATAAGTTTTTTTTGAAACTTCTTATATGATACCATTTTTCCTCCTTTAACAAATTAAATTTTTATTTAAAATAACATATGTATATTATATTATAAAAATTATTATTTGTAAACAAAAATTTATATTTATTTTATTAAATATAAATTTTATTAATAATAAGTACAAGTATACTAATAATATAAACAAATTAAATTAAGTTTTAATAAAAAATACAAATACTGCAATAATAATTATATAAATAAGTTATATAATTATTATTGCAGTATTTGTTGCAGTACTTTTGGGAATACATTACTGCCAATGCTATTATCTATACAATAATAAGCACTAAATATTCTGTCACTCCGACCATAAAAAGCAAGTCTTTACGACTTGCTTTTATTTGTTTTAGCCTCTATTTCAACATTCTTTATTTTCTCTGACTTTCTCAAAATGTGTCAAAATTTATCCCATTGCATTACTTATTGCATTATTTTTAATATATATTCAGTAATTGAATGCAATTGTTGCATAATTATCTATTAAAAATTAGAAATTGGTACATCAATTCTTGCTTTAGCTACACAAACATTATTTTTTACTATATAACATTCTACAAAATGTGGTCCCTCAAAACTTGTAGACTCTTTTTGATGATCATCATCAGTTCTATTAATTTGACCTCTGATTATATTCTTTCTCTCTGCTATTGTACCAATATTTCTTACTTTCCAATATATGTAATACGGAAAAGGCACTTCAATCTTTGATGAGATATAAAAATCTAATTTTTTATTTTTCCTCAAAGTAAGCCTATTTCTTAATATAAAACTTAGTAATTGTGATCTCCAACCATCTTGAGTTACATTACAATCAATTTCTAATGGATATCTTATATCAATAGGGAATTTATCCTCAATAAATTCTTCTGTATTATCATATTCAAAAACATAATTTCTCGCTTTTTGTTGGATACTACTATCTGGAAAGTCATTTCCGAATAGAGATTTTAATTTATCATTTACTCCATCTGAATCTGTGGTAATGTCTTTAATACTCTCATATGCCTTTTTTGCTTTCTTTACAAACTTACCATTATCTGTATTATATACCTGCTGATTGCTTCCTAATGCATACCAGTAGTTCTGCTCTTCATTTAAATCCTTAAGATATTTGAACAATTCTTTTATAATATCAAGATAATTACCATAGTCTGAATTATAAAAATCTTCATTTTCTTTAAAAAAGTTATATACAATTGTATCAATAAGAAGTCCGACCAAATTTAAATCCTTTGTTATTCTTCCACTTTCTTACTATATGACATATATTAATAAAGATCCCATTTGTAGTATTATTAAAATCTTTACTTTCATTTTGTTCTGGTAGTGGATCTGTTTTTTTCCATGACCCACCATCGTTTGTATCTGGATATTTAAATTTATTATCATCTTGTTTAAATGCTGGAACTAACTCAACTGTATAATTATTAAACTCTATTACAACTACTTGTCCATCTGCACTAAGCTTAGTTTTAGGATATCTATCAACTAAATATTTTTTAATTTCTTGAAGCAGCGCAGATTGTCCATTAGATTCATAAGTATCAAATCTTTTATATGTATCTTGTGGCAAATCGAAAATTAAATCTAAATCGCTAGAACCTTTTATAGCTGTATCCCTACCAACAGATCCAACTATATAACTATGTTCTTTAGTTTCTCCACTTATATTATAATACACATTATTTAATTTTTTTGCTATTTCTCCAGCTGATGTTTCCATATCACTTCTATTATTTAATAATATGTCATTACAAAACTTTTTAAAATCATCTGACAGTCCCATATTAACTCCTTTTAATTCTTCCTAAGGAAAATCGGCAAATAGCTATCTATTTCAGCATCAGAATAAGTATTATCACCTCTATTTTTCAAGCAATCACTTGCAAGATCAACTGCTTTTTTACTCGCATCCTTAGTATTTTTATATAATTCCATTAAAGTATCCAAATTTTCATTTTTCTTTTTTATTAATTCTTCTTCGTCAATGTTTTGCATTTTTATTTCACATAACAATGTTATTAAATTTTCTCTAATTTTCAGAAATTCAAGAGCAGATTGTTTATGAAACTCAGCTAATCCTAGTAAATCGTAAGTTTTAAAATATAGATTTATAAATATTGATATAACTGATATTACAGCAGATACTATTTTAATCCATGATTCATCCATAAAAATTACTGATATTATACCAGCTGATGTGATCGAGGAGAAAATAATTTTTAAATTTTCTAGTACACTGTATCTATCCCTATAAATGTCTGCTTGTTTTTCTTGTATTTTATGTGTCCATACTACACTTGCAAAAATTTGTCTTATTTGAGATTCTAGTAAATCGATTTTATTAATAATACTACCTCCTACTTTATTGTTTGATAATAAAACTTTATTTTCATATAATTATACCTTTTTTATCTTTTTTGTCAATTAAATACAATTATTTAATTCTTATATATATTCTTTTGCTAAATAATGCAAAAAATGAATACAGTAAATGTATCGATTTTTTAAAATGTTAATTATTTAATATTTTTGCTTTTTCTATGTTATATTCTTCTTCTGTAAGCAATCCTTGTTTCTTTAAGTCAGCAATCTTTTCTAATTTTTCATATTTATTCTTATCATTATATATTTTTCTTGCTGGAATAATATAAGACACCAAAACGCCTATAAACCAAAATAATCCTAATATAAAGCCCAACCCTTGCTCTCTATTTTTATTTGTCAAAATTGATATGCACCAAAATGAAAATATAATATATATTCCTATATATATAGCTATACCACTAATTAATACACCTTCTGCTGACATTCCATATTCATTTAATCCTAAGAATCCAAGTATGATTAAAAAAATACTTGCAAAAATACCTATGCTTATTCCCCCATTTTTATTTTCCATAAAAATCCTCCTTAAATATATACAAATTATAACATGTTTTTATATATTAAACAACATTTTGTAACAATTTTAGCATATGATTTCTAAAATTAAATTTCCACCGTCTCTTATACCATCTTTATAATACAAATCATTTAATATAGAATTTCTAGTAATAACGGCTTCATTGCAACTTTCAAAACATTCAATTATAATCTTCTTCTTTTCACTTGGTATATCTGTATCACAAAATTGTATAAAATCCTTATAATTTTCTCTATATTCATCTATGTGATTTTCATATTCTCTATTTTCATATTCATTCATTGTAGGTAACTCACCATCTAAACTCATAACTAATCTATTTAATATATCCATATATCTACTCCCCCTATATTTCACTTCCTAAAATCTCTTCTTTAGTTTTAAAATTATTAATAACATTTAATTGATTGTCTAATAAATACTTATTAACTTTTTCTATTTCATCTTCTTTAAACTTGTTAAATACTGATGTATAAGTATTTAATGTAACTTTAATATCTTTATGCCCCATTAACCTCTGTAATACTACTGCAGTCATTCCACCTTCAATACATCTTGTCCCATATGTATGTCTTAAGCAATGTGTACTAATATTTTCAGTTTCTTCTTTTAATATATTTTTAAATATTTTCTTTAACATTTCATTTATAGTTGACGTTCTTACAAACTCATTATTATTTGTAAATAAAAGGTTATCTTTATTAATTTTTGCTTGTTTTAACTGTTCTTCAAATACAGGTATTAAAAACTCTGGTATTGGTAAATCTCTTTTACCACTATATGTTTTTGTTTTATTTCCCATTTTTATATTAAAATCTTTATCATTTACTAATGTTCTTCTGACATATATAAGTTTTTTATCTAAATCTATACTTTCAGATGAAAGTGCTAATACTTCACCTATTCTAAGTCCCATATACATTTGTACTAAAAATACATTCTTATATTTTTCATTTTTAACATTTACACTATTTAAATACTTTGTAAATTTCTTCTGTATATCTAAATCTAATGCTTGTACTTCTTTTGTTTGATTTTTACTAATAGGTCTTATAATTTCATACATAGGATTAGTATCAATATATTTCTTAATTTCTGCTCTTTTATATGCTTGTACAAATTGCTCATATATTTTCTTTATATATGAATTACTAAGTGTTTTTATTGAATTTAAAAATTCTTGTATTTCTTCTTTTTTTATATCTTGTATCTTGGATTTTCCAATTTTACTTTCCTTTATCTTTTTTATAGTCCAATTAAGTCTTGCATATTGCCCTTCTGATATTGTATTAGAATCTAATTTTTCTTCTCTTATATCTTCCATTATTTTTACAAGCTCAATGCCATTTTTCTCAATATATACATTATTATTTATTTTATAATTCACTTCATTTAGCTTTTTAATTACTTCTTTTTGAGTTTTAGCATATATTGATTTTCTAATTGACTTTCCGTTTTCATTTGTTCCAGCAACATATTGTGCTACCCATCTATTTCTTTTCTTATCTTCAAATACTGTTCCTTCTCCATTACCTCTTTTTCTTTTTGGCATACGTACCTCCTTACATTTCTAGCTCTATATCTTGTTCATTTTCTAACTCGTTTTGATTTTGACTGCCTGTTATATTTTTATATTCCTTATTTATCTTTTCTATTTTTTCTATATCCTGATCTTTAACTTTAGTCTGAACATATTCATACATTATTTCATTTTCCTGTGTTATATCAGATTTGTTATTTACTATTAATTTATCAATAATTTTTCTTACTAATGGTATATTAAGTACTAATTTCTTAAAATTTTCAAATGATTCAAGTAATATATCAAATGATTTTCTCAAATGATTATTTTCTATTCTTAATTTTTCTATATCTTTCTCTAATCTTGTTGCCTTTTCAAATACTCTTTCTTTTGAAATACCAGTAATTTCTTTTGTTAAATCCTTAATAATTTCATCTTTTTCATCTGATTGTTTTGATAATTCTTTTACTTCACTTTCATATTTAACAACTAATTTATCTACATCATTTTTTTCATATGTTCCCTTTTTAAAGGCATTACTATTTTCAATAAGTTTATCTTTTCCTGTTACTATTTCTTTACTTGATTTCAATTCTTTATTCCAATATTTATTATTTATATCATTTCTCTTTTTTGAATTATCTTCATATTCTGTTAAATCCTTTAATTCACTTACTGATAAATGCTTAGTCACACTACCAACTTCACCACGCTCTAAATTATACTTCTTTTCTCTTACCATATAATTATAATAATCTTCTTGTAATTGATGGTATGTATTTTTACCTTTCCATATTGCTCTACTAGATAATTTTTTCTTCTCACCATCTTTTACTATTGGAATATAATCTACATGCATATGCGGAGTATCTTCATCAAAATGCACAGTAGCATTTAATATATTTTTTTCTCCTATTTTATTACACACAAACTCATATGCTGTATCAAAAAATACTTTCTGCTCATACATATTCATTGTTTTGAAAAAATTATTATCTGATGTTATTAAGAATTCTCCCAAAACATTACTTTTCTTTTGAATATGAGATTCTATGTTTTTATCTTCTATTACTGATTTAATTGACTTATAATAACTACAATCTGCTTGTTTTAAATAGTAATTATAGTGAGAATAACTTTTATTTATATTTCTATTAGAATATCTTTCTTTTAATCTTGAATTATGTTTATAGATGTTAGTTAGTACATTCAAATTATTCTTGTACATCTCATGTCTTATTATTGCATAACTCATAAATCACACCTCCTCTTTTATATTTTTTTGCATTGGCTTGTATATAAGGTGTTAACACACTAACACCTATCTTACGATAAGTGGTGTGGCAAAGAGTTAAAACTCTCTGCACTCTCTGAATATATTAATTTTTCTTATTAAAAAAAATAATATATTCACTCCACTTCATAAAAATATATAAGCTATGCAAATACATTTTTACTTGTGCATAAGTGAAAAAACTTTGTAATTTCACTTATGTAAAATTTTCTACTTTATAGAAAATTTTATTTATAGTATCACCATGTAAGATTTATTTTGTAAGCTCATTTGTTAAGCTTGAAATATAGTATTCAACTATATTATTTATTTGTTTTGCTCTTACAACTTTACCATACACTTTTTGAAGAATTGGTAAATCAACTTTTTCAATAAGTTCTGTCTGATCTGTATCATATAATGTCTTTATAGCAAACTGATATAATTTTAATTGTGATTTTACTTTTGTAGGCAAGTAATTAGAATTTGGAAAATATAGATTTTTTGATTTTAAAATATCATCATATTTTGAATCTATCTCTTGTACTAATTCCAAACTTGAAATACTTTTAAAAATCTTATCCATCTTATCTTCTATCATTCCATCACTACTATCTTTTTCTACATATATATCTTCATCTATCTCTTTCTCTTCGTAACTAAGTTCTTTTTGACTAGGTAACATTTTTGTAACAATGTTACCACCTTTTAATTCTTTATCTCTTGCACGTTTATTTCTCATTAATTCAGCTTTTGTTGTTTCACTTCCTACCATTTCTTCAAAAGATGCGATTTGAAAACAACTATTTTCATGAATATATATAAGATTAAGTTTTTTAAATAATTCTAATGCAACAATTATTGTATCTTTTTTAAAGTACTTAGTATCTCTTGATATTTTTTCTGTATCAAAAGGTATAATCATTTCGCCAATTCTACTTGCAAGAATTCCATCATTATTTGCTGTTTGCAAACATAACATTTGATATAAAACTATATACTGACAACCATTTTCTTGACCTAGCAGAAAATCAATCTCTGCTAGATTAAAAAAATCAGTTTTTAATTTAATCCAATAATATTTTTTAGTTTTTGCCACATACATCACCAACTTCCATTTTAAAATAACTGTTGATGTATAAATATTTTAATGATATAATAATTACATAGAACTTATCTAAGTTCTTATAGTTGCACTTACATAAAAGTTTATTTGAAGATGGGCTTTTATATAAGTGCTTTCTTTTACTTTTATTACTTCATTTAAATTCATACCATATCAACTCTTTTTTCCATTTTCCATAATATATATGCTAACTTTTGTACTTTTCTAGTTTTTCCTATATTTACAGATGGAAAATCTAATCTGTTGAAAATTTCATTCGTTTTGTTTTCTCCCATATATAAATCCTTCGCTACATCTTTTACTGTTAGCATTTTCCATGGATCATCTAAACTTTTTATTGCTTCTTTTACCAATTCTCTCTTTAAGTCTACACCTATGCTTTCATACATAAACATTCCCCTTCCTATAATTTAAAGTCCTTTTATATAAATAATAACTTTAATCATCTAAACACCCCCTAATATTAATTATCCATTTTGGATATATACGAGACAAAAAATATAACTATCTTAAATATAATAGTTTTATTACGTATCCATTTTGGATAATTATATTGTAATCCATTATGGATACTTTGTCAACATATTTTTAAAACTTTTTATAAATTCTTTAAAATTTGTCCTAATTTATGAAAATTCTTATATATTCAATTTACTTTCCATTATGGATATGATAAAATATTAAATATAATTCGAGGTGAGATACAGTTGAAAATTGGAGATAGAATAAAATATTTAAGGGATTTAAATGGATATACTCAAAAATATGTTGCAGATAAATTGGGATTAGAGCCTGCTGCTATATCTAAATATGAACTTAATTTAAGAGAGCCTAATGTAGAAGCAATAAAGAAACTAGCTGAAGTATTTGAAGTTTCAATAGATTATTTACTTGGGAACGAAATAGATATTACTGAACAAAGAAAACTTATTGACAAAAATGAGAAAAGAGAACATCAAATGTTAATAAATGGTGATGTAGAGTATTTATTTGAAGATAATGATTATAGTAACGAAAAAAAGATAGAAATAATAGAAAAGCTTATAAAAGATTTAACATTGTATTTAGAACACGAAAAAGAACGATTAGATTATTTACATTCAGATGAAACTCTTAAACTATTAAAAGCTCATAGAATAGATTATATAAATAAAAATATTATTTACTATAATGAAAAATTAGTTGGATTAAAAAAAGGTCTAAAAAAATTAAAAGAAAGTATGTAAATAAAAAGAATATGCCGCTAATATGTAAGGAGGGCACAATGAAAATAATTGATTTTATATTAAATAATAAAGAATATATAGAAGATTTTGTAACTAGAAGTACATATCATTCAAATGCTATTGAGGGAAATACTTTAACATATGCCGAAACATATGCTATATTATACAACGATAATAGCTTTAAAATTCAAGGAAAAGAGCCTAGAGAAATATATGAAGCTATCAATCATAAAAGAGCCTTAGAATTAGTTTTTAAAGCTTTAAAAGATGAAGATACGTCTCTTAAAGAAAACTTAATAAAAAATATAAATGAAACTATTAATCAAAATATAAAAGATACTGAAGGATATAGGAAAGTTCAAGTATTTATTCAAGGAAGTGAACACATACCACCTAAACCCGAACAAATATTAAATCAAATGACTTACTTTATTTATAACTATAATAATGATATAAATGACATATATACTAAAATTGCTACTTATCATATTCAATTTGAAAAAATACATCCATTTGAAGATGGTAATGGTAGAACTGGTAGACTACTTATAAATTATGAACTATTAAAAAACAATCTACCACCTATTGTCATTTCAAAAGATGATAGAATAAAATATTTTGAATTTTTAAAAAATAATGATATAAATGGATTTGCTACTTGGTTAAGAGAATTATCAGAAAATGAAACTATAAGACTAAATACTTTTGGATATTCTAAATAATAAGAAGAGTACTATATAACAATTTGTATAGTACTCTTCTTATTATTCACCAAAACTAAAAATATCATTTGGCATTATAGTGTATCTTTTTATCATAAATATTCCTCCTTTTAATATAATATAAAAAAAGGATTTCGGTTACTAAAATCCAAATGATTTTTATTTTCTTTTATCTGGAACATAAAATTTCCATGCTTGTAAACCATAATCACTAGCTCTCATTATTTTACCAGTTCTATAGTGTTTATACTCTTTACAAAATATTATCATAATATCACCCCTTTTTTACAATAATTTATACTTAACTATTGTAAAAAGATTTACTATATGATACAATTACTCGTGAATTCAGAATTAATCGTATGTAACCCATATGGTAGTTCTTCATATCTAAATTACAGTTTAGATATACTCAATAGTTATCAAGCTCTTTTATTAGCTGGCTTGATAGCTTTTTTTTACACTCATATACTAATCCCCCCTCTATATTTTATATTATGACTACGCTGTATTTCAGCGACTTGTAGTGAGCATTCATATCTTTCACTTATTTGATAATCATCCAAATTTTCTAAGCAATTAGATGGAGCTAACAATTCAGCTGCAAATGTATTTGCCTGCCATTCTGGATCCTCAAAAATTCTTATTTCATCTTCACTTCTAGCTAGTTGTGTAGTAACACCATTATGCAAAATTATATGTCCTAATTCATGTGCTAAGGTATATCTGTGTCTGCCATTTCCTCTTACACAAGCTTCATAAACATCTTCCCTTATTTGTAGAAGTTTTTTACTAGGATATGTTACAGCATAATTATTCCCCATAACTGCTCTTTCACATACTTCCCAGTCATAACCAAAACTATCAAGAAAAATCTCAATAAACTGAATTATTGGAAAGGCCATATTACTGCTTACACCTGCTATTTTTCTAACAGTATTAGCCATATCTCTTATTATAGCTCTTGACTTTGGTTCTGCCTTAAAATTACTCATTACTACTAGACCCCTTCCTATTTAATATAGATAAAATATTTTGTTTATCAAAATCATTCATTTCTTCAAAACTTCTAGCAAATTTTAAAAGAATTTCTTTATCTTGTTCTTTTCTTCCAAAGACTTCCATTCTTATTTCTCTTATAGAATCTTTTATGCAATTTTTTAATTCCTCTAACTCGTTTTCTGATAAATTATATAATTTAACTATCTCAGCTTCCCAATTTGATGGTATATTTCTCTTTCCCATCTCTACAGCTGATAAATATGATGATGTAACATTTAATTTTTCTGCCATGTCTAAAAGCAATTCGCCTCTTTCCATCCTAAGTTTCCTGCAAAACATGCCAAATTTACTTAACATATACTACATCTCCTTTCATCCAATATAATGATAACATATTCTTGTTGATTTGTCAACAGATTTTTGTTGATTTTTAGAAAATTATTTTATTACACAAATAAAACAATATCTAATTGCATTCATAAAACATTACATTTGCTTTAAAGTGGCTAAATATAAATACTTATATTTGTCACTCCGACCAAAAAGAGAGGTTTTTATAACCTCTCTCTTTTTGCATTTTCAATGTTTTTAAGTGTTTCACGTTTTTCAAACTTTGTCAAACCCTATCGTTTTTCATATCTATGGCGTCCCAACAGCACCCACTTACAGCGTCCCACTTTTTTATTAATGTATATTATTTTATGATCCTATAATTTTAAATTTCATATTATACGTAATCAATAAAGATGCTTTAGTATTACATAGTATGGTATTCATCTCTTGAGTTAAATTATCTATATTTATGCCTGGTTGTACTATAGTTATATTTATTATTGATTTATTGGTTGACATTTTTTTCTCTATTATATCTAATATTTTCATATTACCAACTTCTAATCTTGACACACCATATTTTTTATTCCTACTAATTTCCCTGCTTTTTATATGCTTTACTATTGATTTTAGGTTGGATTGCCAACTTATAGATTTTTGTGCTTGTCCACATACTTCATATAAATCTCCTACTCTTTTCCCCACATTTTCACCTTTTGAATATTTACAATGAAACAAATCAAAAATAATACTATTATCTAACATTTTTATTGCAATAACATCTGCCATTTCACCCGATGAATCATCATCAATAACCACATCATAATACAACAGTTCTTTTAATTTTCTAATAACATTATATTGTATCGAATCTTCCATTAAAATCAACTTCCCATTTTTACTCTTAAATTGAGACTCTTTAGTTATATCAACTTGTTTCCAGTCCCATCTTTCTTTATTTGTTTCATCTAAACTAATATTCATATTTGGAATTTCAATATAATATTCTTTTTCAACTGATGACTGATCAGAAAAAGTAATTTTAGGTGGATTTTCTTGAAAATATTCTTCTAATGAATTTTCTTTTTTTCCATATTTAATAGTAGTTTTATTATCACTTATAGATTTAAAATAAACTTTTTTATTAACTTCATCAAATATTTGTTCAAATTCTTCAATAAAGGAATTGGTTCTAACGACAAACGATATTGCATTGCTAGGGGAGTTCTTATTATTTAATTCAATGCTACTATCATAAATATTAATTTCTGTTCCATTTACTAAAGTGACGTTCCTTGTTAAATCCATATCTAAATCCATAGGCCACTGTATTAATATAGGTATACCTAAAGGTTTGGTATATTTAACCTTAGGTATAATAGCTCCTCTAAGTATATCTGAAGTATTTATTGATTTATCTTGTATTTTTTCTCTTATATTTTCACACCAATCAACCCAAAATTTTACACTTTCTAACCATCTGGACCAAATAATACCATTTTTTGAACAACCAATACTTATTTTTTGACCGTTTTCATATCCAATCCCAAACAGATTAAGCTTAGTACAGGTGCTTTTGTCTATTTCAGCTATAGCATCTTCAATATCTATTCCAGCAAACATTTTATACCTGATGGGACCATCAATTTCACATTTAAGGCCAACAGTAGTAAGCATTAATCTGTTTATATTATACAAACTTTTAAAAATTGTATCATCTTTTATTCTAGATGCATTAGAATAAAAAATACTATTTATAAGTCTATCTGCAATTGATTTATCTTTTGAGTGAACAAAAGCTATTTTCTTTTCTTCATTATAATACAAAATATATATATTCCATAAATTATTAGATATGTTTTTATCAATTATCCATTCTATTTTTTCTTCTTTTTTCTCTAGAATAACTAGAATTTTCTTATCAGGATCTAGCATTTCCTTACAATTTTGTTCTTCAAATACATCTTTCCAATTTTCAAATCTAAATTTTTTTGATTTTATTTCATATGGTATGGCACTTATTTTAGGTGTAAGAACACTTATACCTTTGTTTGAAAAGCCCTTAGAAAAATCTTGAAGTTCTACTTCTTTAGATATAACTTCATTAGATATATTACTTAAGCTAATGTTCCAGTCTACATCTTGACTATATAAATTTTCTAATTCCTTTTTCATCTTAACATCGGCTATATTAGAAATTATTGTAGCATCGCCTAAACCTAATTTTTCCCTTGCAAACCTACCTATAAATTGTACAGTTATTGGCAAACTTTTATATTTATCATGCATAGCTGCAATTTTAAGTTCTGGTATATCTATTCCTTCCCCAAACATATCAACACATACTAGTATTTTACTCTTCCCCTCACTAAGCATTTTCATTGCAATATCTTTAGCTTTTTTACTTATTGAACTTGTTACTATTATAGGATTATATTTATAGTAATATTTTTTATATATTTTTTCATATAAATAATTAGCCTTGTTTTTAGTATTTGCTCTAGCTAGTACTATATGATTATTTCCATTTGCTAAATCTTTTTCTAGTTGCTGTATTGCCATTTCTGCTATTTTTAAATCCGATTTATCTGGATCATATTCCTCTACTGCCCTAAAGTTTATATTTTTAAAATATTTTTGTTCCTGTGCTAACTTTAGAGGAAAATTATAAATTATATCTCCATCAATTTTTTTCCCATCATCTCTATATGGTGTTGCGGTAAATTGTAATACTCTCTGATTTAAAAACTTTGACTTTATATTACTCCAAGTTTTTGATGGTATGTGGTGTGCTTCATCAATTATAACATCCGTTACCTTATTTATAATCTCGCAAAGCACTTTTTCATCTAATCTATTTAACATATTCATAGTAGTTACTATAATATTATTATTATTTAAAATCTCAATCATTTCATCAGAATTAATTGATTTATCTAGTAAATATGTTATAGGATTTAAAATTTCATCATATACTACATTTATTTTTCTAAGAGTGCTTAGTTCTTTTGCTCTTTCATAAGTTTGTTTTCTTAATAAATCACTTGGAACTATAATTAGTACTTTTTTGCACTTTTCTGATATTATTGTTGCAAGCATTGTTTCTGTTTTACCCGTTCCTGTTGGCATAACAATAGTAACACTTTTATTACTAATAGTCCAATTAGATTTAATAGCACATATCGCTCCTATCTGTGGTTTTCTAAATCCTAGTATACCTTTAGATGTGTTTTCCTCTTTCAGTTTTATACCATCTTCCCATGATTTTAATACATCATTACAATTATATTCATTCATCTATATCCTTCTTTCATATAAACAACAAGAAACCTATTTTTTGCATTATATCTGATAATATATTTATTTATAACATATTCTAACATATATAGCATTTTCATTTTGTCGAATTTTGTTGTTTTTATAAAAGTGATATATTATTATAATTCTATATCTTTATTTTTACTAAATATATTTTTATTTAGATATTTAGCAACCTTGTCTAATTCTTCTTGTTTAAACTCATTAAATACAGATGTATAAGTATTAAGCGTAATTTTAACGTCAGTATGTCCCATTAATCTTTGTAACACTACAGGTGTCATACCAGCTTCAATGGATCTCGTTGCATATGTATGCCTTAATGAATGTGTACTTATTCCATTAGCATCTAAACCTAGTTGTGTTTTAAATATTCTTTTTAAAACTGTATTTACAGCAGTAGGTCTAACATATTCATTATTAGTCAAAAACAGTTGATTATCTCTATTGTTTTTAGCTATTTCCAATTGTTCTTTTAAATCTTTTCTTATTATATTAGGTATTGGTAGCACTCTTCTACCAGCTTTAGTCTTAGCTCTATTGTTCATAATAACATTAAAGTCCTTATCTCTAGTTAATGTCCTTGATATTGATATTGTATTTTTCTTTAAATCTATATCATCACTTCTTAAGGCAAGTGCTTCACCTACTCTTAGTCCCATATACATTTCAAACATAAGACAAACTTTATAGTTTTCTTCTTTAATTGTAACGCTATTTAAGTAGTTAGAAAATATGGTTTGTTCTTCTATAGTTAATGCTCTAATTTCTTTATCAGGTTTTGTACTTTTAGGCTTTATAACATCTTCTGCTGGATTTGAAATTATAATTTTTTTCTTTACGGCAGATCTACATGCTCCATTAATCAATTCATAAAGTTTTTTTATATATGAACTACTAAAATTTTTATGCTGATTTAGAAATCCTTGTATATCATTTGAAGTTAACTCTTGAATATTAATATTTCCAATTCTATGATCTTTGATTTTTCTTGAAGTCCATTTCAATCTTGCATATTGACCTTCTCCTATTATATTAGATTCAAATTTTTCATTTCTTATATTATCTATTATTTCACCTAAAGTAATTGTATTTTTTTGCAAGTATAGATTATTATTCTTTTTATACATTACTTCAGTCAATTTATCAATTACTTCTTTTCTTGTTTTTCCATATATTGATTTTCTTATCAAATTTCCTTTTTCATCTGTACCATCATAATATTGTGCTCTCCATCTATTTCTAGCTTTATCTTCATATATAGATCCCTCTCCCTTTTCTCTTTCAGTCACTATGTCACCTCAGTCCTTTTATTTAGTTTCCAAAGAGCATAAGCTACTGATGATATAGTTTTTGTTTTACCTATATTTACTGATGGAAAGTCAGATCTATTAAATAATTCATTAGTCTTATTTTCTCCCATCATTAAATCCTTAGCTACATCTTTTACAGTTAAATTTTTCCAAGGATCATCTAATCTTCCTATTGCACTTTTAATTATTTCTTTTTTTATTTCTTCATTTAGATTATCAAACATATCTCAAACCTCCATGCTATTTATCTTTTTTATTATCACAAAACTCTTTACCTAAGTTATATTTTCTCTCAAATTCATTATTCTTAGTTTTATTTGGATTTTGCTTAAACTTAATAAATATACTAAATGAACATATACCAAGTATATATCCAATTATTAGAATTAAAATATTCTCTATCATAATTTTAATCCCCTTTCAAAATATTTATCAATTACAACTGTATTAGCAATACACATAAGATATTTTGTATATCTTCCTCTTTTTTCGAGAAGTTACCCCTTTACATCACGTTAGCCAGGCAAAAGTATCATTATCTAGTTGTAGATCATCGCCAATAAGTCTTACTATCAACTTATATTTTCCCTTGTTATATCAGTTTATTATAAACACTATATCTACTTACCAATAAATATAGTGTTTATAATTATCTGCTTCTTGTGGCTTCCTGTTCCTCACAGTTACAACCAGTTAAAGTATTGTAATTAATTATAATACCTATAATTAGGTATATTTTTCAATGTACTTGAAAGTAAATTTTCACTTTCAAATATAAAGGCAAAATAAATATCCAAAACGTTCCCTCCAAATTAAATATTTTTAAAGTTTTTTATTTCTTTATATAATTTTTCTATTATTTCTGATACACAATCTTGATCAACTTGCCTAGTTGTATAGTCTACACTATTTTTTAATATTGATGACATATACATATCAATAATTTTCACTATTGACTCTTTATCACCATCTACTGCTTTAGATAGAGTTTCTCTAAATTCAAAATCTTCCATATTACTATTTACCTTTCTTTAAATTCTTTTTAAATTTTTCTTTAGCTTTATATAAAGTAGTTCTTACTGTAGTTTCACTTATATTAAGTATTTTCGCAATTTCTACACTTGAATAGTTTTCTACTGCTGTTAAATATAAAACTAGCTTTTGTTTATTAGTTAGAGATTTCATTGCATTAAAATAGTCATGATTAGAAAATATTTTCTCTAAATCAGAATATGAAATTTCGTTTTTTGATAAAAAAATTGTACCATCATCGTTTTCTGATAATGGTACATTTATGATTTCATTTAAATTTGTTTCTTTGCTTTGTCTATATCGTTTTTTCTTAAAATAATTTATTGCTGTATTTCTTATAACTAAATTTATATATTTTGTAAAACTAGCTTTTAATATATCATCACTCATAATTTTCACCCCCTCACTTTTTACAGTTTAGGGGTGGTTGCTAAAAAAGCATGAAAAAAGGACCAGTAAATACGAGTTTTAACCCATATTTACTGGAGCTTATATTGCAATTGGTTGTTTTATTAAAGTATTCGACAGCCCTCTAAAAATATTATCATATTATGATTAAAAATGTTGTCGAAAATTGTTTACTTTTTGTTTAGTATATACTTATATTTTGAATCAAAGAAAATACAAAATTCACCTAAATATTTTTCTAATTCTTCTGAAACATCGTTTTTCTTAGTCATAAACGAAATAGAATCAGTAATTGCTCTATATGAGCATATTATCACAATAAGTACTATTAATAAGGTTAAAAATGTAGCCGCTACTTCTGGTAATTTATCAAAATTAGCTTTTCCTTTATCCAAATTTACATATACCATAAATATTGCTACAATTGTTACAGAAACCTCAAAAATGCCCTCAAAAATACCTTTTTTAATACTTTTAGGTACATACGATAAATAATGTTCATGCAATTCTTTTATTTGATTTTTCTTTACTATATCATTATTTCTTAGTATATTTATTAAATTGTCTTTTTTTACTTCATTTTTATTGTCTTTATACTTTCTTATATTTTCTCTAAATTTAGTATATTTTTTAGGAGATTTTAAGTACCCATTAGATTTTAACACATAAAAATAACAAGTACTTGGCACTAAGATTAGCTCTATAATTATTGTAAGCATAAAATCTCTAGATAAAATATATATAAGCCATATTATAAAAACCTCGATAGCTAATACATGTGTATAGCCTAATTTAGGATATTTGCTTTTGTATTCTTCTTCAATTATATTATACATAAATTTTCTCCTACTATAATATTATATTTTCTGATTCAACTAAAGCTTCTTTTATAGCAGTATTTACAAGTCTGCTAAACGAAATCCCAGTTTTCTCTCTCATTTCTTCTATCCTTAGTATATTGTTTTTTCTTATCATTATAGATCTATATGTAACTGTTTCATTTTGAGGTTTTTTATAATATTGAGGATTATTCTTTTCTACATACAATTCTAAATATACATTTACTAAATCACTAATTGTTGAATCATATTTTGTACCTATTAATTGTTTTAAATGTGAATACAAGTTATCCTCGATATTTATAGATCTTTGAATTAGTGGATTATCTATACTATATAACTTTTCAAAAAAATTCATTTACTACCTCCATTACTTATAAAACTTATATACATAAGTATATATCATTTATCGAATGTATTAAACTAATTATTTACATTATAATTATAATGTAAATAGGTTTGACAAATTAAATATTTTAATATTATAATGTTATTGTTAGAGGGAGTGATATGATGTTTTATTTAGATTCTTATAATTCAACAAATATTCAAATAACAAAAAAGGAAATACCTGAAGTATTAAATAACTTTAAAAATAGCGAAGTAAATATTGTTCAATTTGGAGGTGTATGTTCTAGAGTATATGGACAAGAATTTGATTTTGTTATTACTAAGTATCAAATTATTCTATGGACCAATACAATTGATGAACTTACTATAAACTTTGATGAACTAGCTGTAATTTATAAGGATGAACTTGGCTATACACTACAATTACAATTTGATAGTAATATTATCCTTGTAATCGAAAAAGTATAATAAAATAGTACAACGTTGATATATATTTGCGTTGTACTATTTTTATCTAAAAAGATCAATAATATTTCTAAAGGCATTATAATTGTTATTTTTTTGAATACTATCTTTCTCTTGATTTTTAACTGTTATATTATATATTGTTGGATCTAAGTAGTACCCTGGCAATGTATATATTTCTTGTATTTTATAATCACCTCCTTGTAAATATTCTACTAATATCTCTCCATTTTTATTAGTTTCATATTCTCCTAAAATATCATCATTATTTTTTAAAATTCTAAATTTAACTCCCTGCATTGTATCGTTATCAATATTTTTCTTAATAATATGTATTCCGCCCAATTTCTTACTGTAGAAATAAATATCTGTTGGGTCTTTAGCAAGTTCAATTTTAATAGTTTGTGTTTCTGAATATGAATCATATCTACTATCAACACTTATCTGCTCTATTTTATAATTTGCTGGATATAAATGCTCAATTTCTATCTTACCACTATCATTTGTTAAATATTCTCCTACAATTTGGTTTGTATCCAGGTTAGTTACCTTAAACTTAGTATCTACTAGTGGATTATCATTATAGTTATCTAAACTATAAATATTCAAATCTGAATATGGTTGATTTTGTATCTCCTGAATAGTAGTATTTTCAGGAACTACTTGTATCGTATATTTATTACTATCTTTCTCATAATATTCAGGACCATATAGTTGTTCAATTGTATATGTTGCAGTAGTAGTCTTTTCTATAAATACTTCACCATTATCATCACTCATATATTCATTTGATGTATTATTATTTATATTAGTTATTAATAATTTAGCTCCTTTTAATAATTCATTTGTTTTACTATCTTTCACTACAATTTTTATATTTCCTAGAAATTCATTAATAACTTTAAGTTCTGTATTAGGTTTATCAAATTCAACTTTCAGATCATATATATTTGGATTTAATTCTCGTATCCATCTAGAGTTTTAAGTTGGACAACTTGGTAATCACCTTGTACTAAATTTTCAACTGTTATATTTCCTTGCGAATCAGTAACATATTCTCCCACTATTCCAGCAGTATCTTTATTTGTAATCTTAAAGGTCGTACCTTGCATATTTTGATTTAATGTATCAATATTTAAAATGTTTATTCCACTTAATTTATGATTTATTATTTCAATTCTTGTATTTAATAAAGTTTCTGCAAAAACATTATTAACAAGTAATATAGCTATTAAAATTGTCGCTATAATTGACTTTTTAATTCTTCTTTCTTTCATATGAATCCTCCTATATCTCATCTTCATTTTTTACAGTTACTATGTTGGAAATTCCATCATTATAGTAACCAGGTTTAGCTTCAATCTCTTGTATTATATAATCCCCACTGTATAAGTCAGATACAGTTATTTTACCATTTATATCAGTTGTATATGTTCCTATAGTACTATTATCACTTTGTTTCATAATCTTAAATTTAACGTTATCTAAAGCATTTCCATATATATCATTTTTTATTATCTCTATACTACCTAAAAGATAACTTTTAAATGTTGTTTGAGTATATTCAGAATCATAACTAACAGTAATATCTCTACCACTTTTATCTATTTTATATCCTACTACAGTATCAATTGGAGTAATTGTATATACTCCTTGTGGAATATTATCCAAAGTTAACTTACCTTCAATATTGGTACTTGCTTGCTTAATTAAATTACCTGTATTTTTATCAACAATCTTAAAATTCACATTTGATAGTATATTTCCTTGTTTATCTATAGAATTAACAACTATACCGCTATATTTTCTTGCCACAAAATTTATAGTTCCTGTACTATTTATTGATACATTGGTTGTTCTATTTATTGTACTATCAAGTGCATAACCACTTGGCACAGATAATATTTGTGCTGTATAATTTCCAGCAACTATATATTTAAGATTAATTCTACCACTACTGTCAGTTGCATAAGTACCTATATTTTGACCTGATGGATTAGTTATTTTAACACTAGAATTTTGTAATGCCTGTCCGCTTTTATTTTTTACATATATATCTAAACTTGTGGTATTATTATATGTTGCAGTAGCATTTAAATTTCTTACTACCGGATCAATAATAGCTACACCTATATCTTGATAATTTGATGCCTCAGCAGTACCATAATATGCGTTATATTCTGTAGTTTTTGCTGATATATTCATATTAACTGATATATTGCTAGAACCACCTAAATTTGCAATTGGTATTAATACTTTAAACTTCTTTAAAGATTTAAAATCACTTACAACATTATTATTGACATCTCTAATTATTGCACCATAATTGTTATTAGGGATATTAACAGTTAGACTTATTAAATCTATATTAGATACTACTTCATATTCAGCAGATATATAATTAGAATTTATATTATCTATCTGCATTGATTTTGTATTATTTGCTACTATATTTACATTAAAAATTTGTGTAGGTAAATCTCTTTTATTATATAGATTTACTAAAGCATTCCTTATATATTCTTCTTCTCCATTATTTATCCATCCCCAAAGTTCAAATCCTTCCTGATTTATCCATACTGCAAATTGAGTTATATAATATGCTTCACTATCATCTCTTACCCCAAGTTGACTTGCACTTTTATATGGATAACCATTTAATATTATATTAAGTAGTCTAGAACTTTGAATACTACTATTTACTGTGACATTGTATCCTGCATTACCTAAAGTTTCAGGTCCGGTCTTTATAGACATTTAAACAATATACAGGAACTTTTTTACCATTTTCAACATAATAATATGGATATGCAAATTGCCATCCACTAAGACTACCACTAGGTCTATTATATTTTAATAATCCTAGTCTAGTTCCATTACTACCATCATAGAAAGTTTTTAATTCATTACCATTATGATAATAATCATTTATATATACTGTATCACCAAAAGTAATAGCGTTAACACATTGATTTAATGCTATTACCACAACAAAAAGTATAGCAAATACATTCTTTAGTTTTTTCACTTTTACTCCTCCTTAAAATACACTTCAAATTCGTATTTTTTCTCTATTTTATCTATTATTTTATCAATTAAACTTTTATCTTTTTGAATAGTTATTTTTTTATTATACAACTTTCTATTTAATGATTTACTTATTTCAATTTTATATTTGTCACTAATTGACTTATGCTTTATTTTACTAATATCAATTAGTGATTTTCTAAGTCTTATCTTTTTAATTAATATCCATTTACCAAATTGTAAATTATATATCTTTACATTTTTTCTAAAAATATATATTATACAAATAAGCATTGCTCCGGTGATTACAACTGGAACAAAAATATAATCTATTACTTCAACATATCTAATTTCATATATATATGGAGGTTCTACTTTTTTAGTTAATTTAGCTTTATATACTGCAATATAGTTATAATTATCTATCCCAAACTCATTGTTTTTATTAAGTTTTACATTACTTCTATCTAGCAACAAATCTCCACTATATCCATTTTCATTATAATGTATTGAATTCGGTATATTAGTCATATATAAATTTCCATTATATGTGACATTCTTATATTCTATTTCTTTAGATATTTCTTCTGTAACTTCATCTTCTAAGACCTGTTTATTATAATCTACATATTCATACTTCTTCATAAAATTGTATTTTATCTTATCTATACATTTTAAAAACTCATCTTCAGCTTCTTTAGATACTCTGTATGTTTCAATTAAATAATTGTTATCATTATTAAATTCTTCTCTTACATTTATTAATGCATTAGCATTTATATTAGACAAAAAAATAGCTATACCAAATAGTATAGCCATGACTTTTTTATACATTCTTCTTTTCCTCCTTAAAATATGCTTAAAATAAATCCTCTTATAGAAGGATTAATAATTGCAGTTATTCCAACACTAGCAAGAACAAACAACACAATATATACAATTGCTTTTAAAGTACTAGTTATTAGATTTTCAATATAATTTAATATTAATATAGTTTTATTATTTCTATCTTTTACTAGTACAAAATCTGTATTAGTTTTCTTCTTACTTTCAAGAAATTTTAAATATAATCTTTTCTTAATTTTAATCCCTCCTATTAAAGAAATTACTAAACTTCTTTTTATTTATAACCTCAACTCTACTAGATTTTTCTAAAATATATTCTTTAAATATTTTGTGATAAATACTTTCATTTAAAGTTGGATCAAATGGATCTGAAATATAATTTGAAAAATATGTTTTAGCCCCAAATTTACCCATATTATTTATAATATCTTTTTGCTCTTTATCAGGTGTAGATATAAAAATAAAGTGGATATCTTTTAACAAACTTATAGTTTCAAAAATCTTAACTAAATTTTCTTGCTCCCAAGTTTTAGATCCACTTACTATTATTTTAACATCTTTAGTTATATAGTTATCTATATCTAATATGCTTTCAAAAATACCAAAATCATAGATATAAAAGTCATATCCATAATCTATTGCATTTACTGTTTTATCTTTTGAATACATATCTATACCAGCATATCTTATACAGTCATTTCTTATTTCTATATAATAAGAATTTTCTAATGTTTGAATATCTTCCTTTCCATTAGCTTGTATATAACATGCATTTAAATTTAAATTTCTTAAAAATTTAGTAATAGCTATTGCTTGAGTAGTGACACCAATATGATTTTGACTACCTGCAATAGCTATTGTTACTATTTGTTTTAACTTTTTATATTCTTTTTTTACTATTACTTTTTCTTTATTATTACTAATCACTTCATTAATCCTAAATCTAACAGAATCTTTATATTGCTTTCCTTGTCCTGATGCACATTCCTCTAATTCTTTTTGTTGTTCTATATATTCCGTTGCAGTTACAAAGTTATATATACCTTCATTAAATAGTCTTCCAAGTAAAGAATTGCCATAGGAATATCCTACGGCAACTACTATTATTCTTATATTATACATACTTTTTATTGCAACTATTGAATCTACAATATCAGTTTCAGAATCTTTAAATCCTGTTATATCTATGATTATATGAGTGAAGTTATTTAAATTTTTCATTTCTTGAAACACAAACTTTTTAAAATTTATTATTCCTGTTATGTGTTGTATTTCAGAATTGAAATTAAATTTATTTTCTTTCGAAATACATATAATCATTTTACCTCCTATATAAAAAATAAATAACTTGATATATAAATTATTTGCTCTTTTTCATCTTAAGAATACCATAATAACTTTTGGTACTAACTTTTTTATACTTTTTATTCTCTTTATTAAATCTGCACTTTAACTTACTCATAAATCTTTTTTTATAAGATACAAAGCATCCTAAATCTTTGAACACATTCTCGCATCTCTCATTATATGTTATAAAGTTTCCTTTATCTGAATTCTTACCTTTTATAGAGTATAGTTTATAGGCATCCTCAAAAGATATCTTTTTTCCATTTTTACTTATTCCGTGACATAATGCAATAGTTTTAATTTTTCTGTACATCCTATAATAATATTTTGACATTGTCTTATCTCTTATTCTAATTTGATTACCATTAAAAGTAAATCCTAAATAATCAAGTTCATTTTTCCCATTTTTTATATTATCCAGAAAAGTTTCATTAAGGTTATATATTTTATTTTTATTATAATAGTATATTCCTGTTTTTTCATCTTTCAATTCAGGATTACCGTTATTTACTAAAATGCTTTTGATTGAATCAATTATTTTTTCAAATTGTTTTTCATCTTTATTAGGAATTATAACTATAAAATCATCACTATATCTTCTATATAAACCCTCATTAGATGTAACAAAATCATTTATTTTTTTATCAGCATCTATCATATATATATTAGCTAATACAGAACTTATTGCAGAACCTTGAGGTATACCTTCATCCTTCGTATTAGTTCTAATATATTTTCTTTTATTTTGTTTCATTTCTTGTAGTGAAATTATTTGTTCAAGTTCAAAAATGTACTCTTTTTTATTTGTATTTTCATTTAAAACAACATCGAATTTAAATATATCCTTTTTCTTTATATTAGCAATTTCACACAAATCTTTTAGATCGAAATACGAGTACTTTGTTATATTTTTGAAAATAGCATAATAATCTTCATCTAAATTGTTTTTATCTAATATTTTTAATAACATTTTCTTCAAATATTTATGATTTAATTGTTCAAAAAAATCTTTAAAATCTCCAACAATTATATGACATTCCTCAGAATCAATTATAAATTTAAAAATATCGTGCGCAATATTTATATTGCTATCCCCTAAATTATTTCTATAGGCGACACTACATTTATTTATTCCTTTATCCTTTACATATTTATTATATTTTTCATTTAATCTATTATTGTACAATTGGTATATATATCTATCAATATGTGATGAAAACATAATATTTCTTTTTTTCTCTTTATAAATTTTGACTTTTTCTTTTTTGTCACCATTATCTTTTTTTAATAATAAATACTTTTCTTTATTAAATCTTTTAATTTTATGGATATCTAAGACAAATGGATAGAAAGAATGCTGTTTTATCTTTCCTTTATTATATATATAATCTTTAATATTCTCAACTTTTTTTCTAGTATCAAAATGTGCATATATTTTATTTTTAAAAATCCCTTTATTTTTATATTTCATATTTACTCCAAAAAAAAGCGATACCTATTCCAAACCAGAGTAGCGCCTGTAACGAATAGGTACACTAAATAAACTTATAGCTACTAAAATTTTCTGAACATTTAATATTCAGTCACTCCGAATTACTTGTGTTATAATAAATATAACTAAATTGGAGGTGTCAGGAATGCTCAAATACATATCAAACAAGATAAATGTAGAATTATTAATAAGTATATATTTATCGGTCTCATATGAGATAAACATAATAGACTTGTGCAAACAAAGTATAACACTCTGCTTGACTTTGCGAATTTGCTCCCTAATAACATAAATCTTACCAGGCGATAATATCATATTATAATATTACATCTTAATTATATTACATTATACTTGTTTTTTCAAGTGTTTTATCAAATTTGTTATATAATGTATTTTTTAGGATCTATATCATTTCCATATCCACTTTTTAACCTTATTTCAAAATGTAAGTGATGCCCTGTGCTATGACCCGGATTAGGGTCTGCATTTGGATCTCCTCCTTCTTGACCTATAATATCTCCTTGTTCTAATTCTTGTCCTACAATTACATCTACTCTAGACATATGTGCATAAAAGCTATAAAAAGTCTCATTTTCTAGCTCATGTTTTAGTTCTACACAATTACCATATCCTTTTTGTAGCCCTGCAAATGTCACTACTCCTTCTGCTATCGAAATTATATTATCTCTATGTTTACCCGAAATATCAATACCTGTGTGTTTTTCCTCTTTACCTGTTATTGGATTTGTTCTATATCCATAATCACTTGTTACAATTCCTTGAATTGGTAATGGAAATTTGCCTTTAAATACTAATTCACCTTTTTGTGGAATATTAGGATTATCTTTTTTCAAACTTTCTATAATACCTATATCTTCATCTGAAAATAATAATTTTATTGTTTCAATTGGATTCATAATTAAATATAATGGTGCAAATATAATAAGTAGGAAAAGAACTATAAATATACTTATTGCAAGTATAAATTTAGTTCTTTTTTCTTTATCTAAAGCTATTTTAGTTAATTGTTGTGCTATTATTTTAGCTGTAACTGGATCTATTGCCATAATTTATACAATCTTTGAAAAGTAATCAAATTCATAGTTATATATATCAAACTTAATACTTAATCTACTTGTACCAGCCATAAATAATGCTATTCCCATTTGTCTTGAATATATTAAATCCGTTTCTGCTTCAGTAAGCTTATATAATACTTTCATTTCTTCTAAATTCTTTCCATCTGATCCCATTAATATTTTATAACACGCCATATCTAATATTGCCTGTCCATACATTTTTACACTAGGATCTAAGAAATCTACAACTGAATGTGATATTATGACTATCCCACCATTATATTTTCTACATCTTTTGGCTATATTTCTTAGAAATACCAAACTCTGTGGTACTTGTGTATCAATCATTAAATATGCTTCATCACAAACAAGTAAAACTTTTTCATCTTTATTCTTACTTATAATATCCCAGCAATAAGTAAGTATGTTGTAGTACTGTGCTTTTTTTATTCTTTCATCACTATTTTGCAAACTGAATGTGTCAAGTACTATACACTTACTATTAATTTTTACACTTGTATGTCCATTAAATATTTCACTATCGGCACCAATACTTATCTCCCTTAACAAAGATAATGCTATTTTATAATCAGATATATTGCTATTTTCTTTTTCCAACTTTGATACTCTATCTTTAAGTAGCTCGTATAAGTCTTTAATTATAGGAAATTCCTTGTTTTTAAGTTTTGTTATATCAGTATTCCAATATATATTAAATTTGTTATATAAGCTTTCTAGAGCCTCATTTATTATTGTAAATTGATTATGTGTAAGTTCAGGAAAGAGCAACTTAAAAAATGGTCTTATATTTTGAATATGTAAAGCCATTGCTCCAAGCCCTTTGCCCTCATCTTTATATCCTATAATATCTTCATCATCGTCATCTAAAGGTACTGGTTTTATTTGTAATGGATTTATCATTGCACCATTTTTACCTACTACATTTATCCAATCACCACCTAGTTTATTACATAGAGTTCTATATTCTCTTTCGGGGTCTATTATTATTATTTTTGTATTTCTCATATATTCATTTAGTATTAAATGTTTAGTTGCAGTGGATTTTCCGACACCACTTGTACCCATTACTACAAAATTACTATTTGTTCTATCTAGTCCTCTCCTCCATGTATCTAATACTATTATTCCTCCAGTTGTGTCTTTACCAAATACAAATCCATTACCATCATTAAGGCCACCACCGCCAAATGGAAATCCACCAATAAAATCCGACATCATTATATTTCTTCTTGCTATTTGTTTTATTGTTTTATCAATTGTATGAAATGGTGCTATTGTTTGATATGACTCTTTTAACAAGTTAGCTAAACTTCTCATTTTAAGTTGCATACTGCATATTATACTTTCAACTCTTTTACATCTTCTATTTAAAGTTTCCTCATCTTCTGCAACTACCATTATAGCTATTGTCATATAGCCTACTGTTTCACCTTTTACTTCCACTTTATCTAATATTTCTTGAGCATCTTCTATTTCTCTTAAAGCTCTTTTTCTCACTAAAGCATCTTTTGAAGTTTCATATATAATTTCACTTTGTCTTATACCTTTTGAAATATTTTCAATAAGTAAAGTATTGTCTGTAGGTTCGAATATTTGTGTTGATATGGTATTAGGTATATTTGATATTTTACTTAGCCATCCTATTTTAACATTCTTAGGATATTTAATAATAGTATATATTTTTGCAAAGTTATCACCTATTCTCATTTTATTTTGTTTATATTCAATTCCTGAAATAGGAGTAATAATATTAAGTAGACTATTATTTATCTGTACTCCTTCAAATTCTTTAGTTTTCAATAATCATCAACCTCCCTTCTTATACTTGGCATAAAATCGTTATACTCACTATCTTCTTTAAATGCAAAATTCATATTAGTAAATCCACTACATAATTGAATAATATATTGTTCTTCTAATATTTCACTTTTTATATTACAACTAGAAAACTTATTTAACAAATCCATAGCTCTTTTTAATAAATCTTTTTCTGCATATTCACTTATATCTTGCCATATTATTAAAAAGTTTTGTCTTTCTACTGCATCTCCTGTAAATGTAAGTTTAACTGTTTCATTAATATGTTTATTTAATAATGTCTTTTGTACTTGATCCAAACTATTATTTTGTATTTTTCTTAAATCTTCTATTAAATCACCTACATCAACAGGTCTCGATATACTAAAAAATTTCATTTCTCTACTCTCACTTGATAACTCTCCTGCAAGTGTTTTTATTATTTGCTCCTGTTCTTTTTCAGATAAAAGATGTATATTAAGTGGTTGGATCTTAATATACATCATAATTTTATTGTCTTTAGTATATAAAAAATTATTTCTAATATCTTTTATATTTATTTCATCATTACAAGATTTTTCTTTTTCTTGTTTAAAAAATTCACTGAATTTCACACATCATCCCCTCCATTTATCATAATGTTTGTATTTATATAACTTTTGCATTTTACCTTTTTCAATCATAAATTTCAATTGTTCTACAACACAAAGATTGTTATCATCTTTTGTATTTGCTATTACTGTACCTGCTATAAAAACAAGAAATACTATTATTGATACTAATATACCTTTAAGTAGATATATTAGGTAAATTATAGGCATGAAAAAAGCCACTACTGTAAATGTAGCGACTAATTCCTTTATTCCATATCCTCTAAAAAATTCTAATCTTGTTTTTATATTAGCAGGTATATATAAATTATTTTGTTTTTCTTCCAAGATATCACCTACCTTTCATTAATAATTAACATATCTTCATGTAATTTATTCTTTCAGGATATTTTATCCAATACTTGAAGATAACTCTTAAAAGTAATAATAAAATTAAATTAGCAACAAATATAGCACCATCAATTTTATTTTTATAATCATTTTCTAAAAATGGTTCTGGAATTTTTAATTTTGTGTATTTTAAAAACTTATCATAATCTTCTATTATCTTTTTATCATTACCATGTACGACACAAGATCTTATATTATATGAAAAATTTAACATTTTTTTTAATCTTTCATTGGAAGAAAATGATTTATTCTTTAGCATTTCTCTAAAAATAATTCCTCCTTTTAAAACTAATGACTTTGAATTATCATCTTCCTTCTCATTTAAAATTCTTTCTATTAATGAAGTATAATTAATAAGTTCATTTCTATTAGAAATATTTTTTTGATATAAAATATTTAGTGAATATATAAAATCTTTTAAGTCATTTTTAGATATTAGAGTTGCAAATTTTTTTATATCTTTAAGAAAAGAATATGATACTTCACATTCTCTTTGATGTTCTACTATTAAATAAAATATTATATCTTTTATAAAATCCTCTTTATTAACATCTGAAAATATGCTTTTATTTAAAATGTATTCATAATTTATACCCTTAATAAAATCTGCTTTTTCACAATTTTTTATTAATTGTTCTAAATTTAATAATTGAGATATAAACATAATATACTGATCTTTATATATATATTCCGATAATATGGATTCATCAAATTCTATTCTCAAAATTGAATTTAGTTTTTTTATAAAATCATTTCGAGAAACAAATTTATAATTATTTTCCTTTAAAAAGAAATAACTTCCCATTATTTGTAACTCTTCATTGTTCATCTTGGACAGCAATTGAACATCTTCTAGGCTTTCAAATTTGTAGTCATATAGTTTTTTATTTTTTTCCATTTTTTCAGTATTAAAAAAATCAAGTTCATCAATTTTATTAATTATATTTTTCTTTTCTTTTCTTGAAATCTTTTTGAATTTAAGCCCTAATTCATTTATACATATATTCCTATATAAAGGTTTATCTATAACTATATCTAACAACATAACATTCCTCTTCTTTTAATAAATATTTTTTATAAACTATATCATATAAATAAGTTATTAATTGTCGAAAATTGTAAAATTACACAAAATACTGCCATATTACATCCTTTATAACAAAAATCAACTCTGCAACTATTCCAAAAATAATAACACTAACTATTCTTTTTTTATAAACTCCAACCTCATCTTCTGAATACATCATTTTTATAAAGCAATATATAACTCTTAAGATTACTCCAGCTGGTATTATGCCTACTCTTAATACTTTTATTAAAACATCAATTGTATCCAAGTTAGGCCACCTTCTTTTCTACTACTTTAGCTAGCTGTTTCTTTAATTCTATAGATTTACTTGTTGTATGTATCATATTGCTTATTCCACTACTACCATTACCTGAAAGAAGCATAAATTCAGATAAAAATTTAGGTGTTCTAAGTGCTACTAAAAGTACTGCTGTTGCGTTTATCATTTGTCCTGATACAATTAGAAGTATTACTATTTTAGCAAGTGCTATTTGTACTATTACTGTAACTATACTCTGAAAGAATTTCTTTACATATGGAGCAAATACTCCTTTATCTGAATCTACTAATCCAACACATGCAAGTGGAAATCCTAGTTTTAATATAAACATTTCTATACCTCTCATTATAAATTGAATATATAATAAAAATAACATTATAAGTACTATAATTCCAAATATAGCAGAAAAAATACTTACTACTGAAACTTGTGCTAAGTTAGTAGTAAGTCCTACTTGCTCACTCACATTTAATTTTGTGAGTATTTTATTTGTAAAATCTTTAGCCACTGTTATCATCCACTCGTATAATAATGGAAATGATATTGCAATTATTAAAGATCTAACAAAGTATGTTATAAAAGTAAATGGTGGTGTATCAGTATCTCCTTCAACCCATAATATATATACATCAAAGCCCTTCTTTAAAAACTTGAGTATTATTAATGATATTGAAAATGATAATATAATTGCTTTAAGCCCATCAAAGTTCAATATTTGTTCTCCAGCTATATTAGTTAAATTCTCTTCTGCATTAAAACATACGTCTAGTAAATTATTAAATACATAATTTATACCGTTATCTGCACTACTTATTATTGAAACTATAAAATTAGTTAGTAACTTATCCACACTATCACCACCTATTTATAGTAATTCATTAATACATTTATAAGTCCTGAAATAACTACTACGCCTATGCAACATATAATTGCTATTTTTATTCTACTATCCCACCTTTTTGCATCCATTTCATCGCTAGCCGACTTTCTAAGCAAATAATATCCTACTAAAAGTATTGTTAATGTGGGTGCTATTATAAGTAACCAATTAGTTAAATCATTTATTAAGTTTTGTGTTCCAGTTACAAGTTTTGTACTTTCTATTCCAGCCCCAAAACAATAGTTTATATAACTTGACATTACTGTAAGTAGAGCCACTACTTTTATTTCTTTTCTTTTTAACATGCATAAAACCTCCTCTATTTATACTCTTTCCATATTCCCCATAATTGCATCTTTTCACTTTCATTTTTTCTTCTTTTATTTTTTCTTTCTTCCCTCACTTTCCTATTAAAATCAATATCACCCAGTCCAAATAATTTATTAAAATGCCACTTTGATAAATCAGGTATTTTCTTTATAGCAGGATAATTGCCAGCATTTATTATTAGGACATAAGGTCTTTCTATTCTTAAAATTTCATCTTCTGTAAGTAACGCTCTACTAATTAGATTCATTGATTTACTACTAGACCCATTATCATTTTTCCCATAAGAATTAGATTTTGAATAACTTGATGTCGTATAATTTCCTAACTTTCTCATTATTTTATTAGCAGTATCTATATTTGCTGTTTTTAAATAAATCCAAGTTTGACAGTTATCTAATATATTACTTGCTATCTCTTTTGAATACTTACTTTCAAGCTGTGAAAATGACTGTAAAAATATATTAAATCTTATTTTTCTACCACCTCCTACTGTAAGCATATTTGCAAACCCTGGTATAGTCGTAAAGTTGCCAAATTCATCAAGTATAAAATTGACTCTATTTTCTAACTCACCCCCTCTCATATCAGCAGCTTCAACTAAACTTACATATTGTTGATTTACAAATAAACTCGCTAAACTATAATAAGTTATTCTTTCATCAGGTAAAATTATATATATTGCTCTTTTTATTTTTCCTGTATCTTTAATATTAAAATCACTTCTACAAGTCATATTGTTAATTGATTCACTTGTAAAAAGCTTTAATGTAGTCAAAGCAGATGTAAAAAAACTGCCCCTTGTTTTTTCAGGAGCAATTCTTGCTATATTAAATATTTTCTTAGCTGGATGATCATCATCTAAATCTTCTATATATCTATTTATTGGCATATCACCATAATCACTTAAGCACATTTCAGATATAAAACTATAGACATTAGTTAAATTTTGAACTTCTGGTCTATCTTTATTTTCATATATAACTGTGATTATACTACCAGCTATAATTGACATTTCACCATCTCTCCAAATCTTTTCCATTTTAGAATCTTCACTTCCAACTAAACTTGTAGTTATATCCCATGCATATTCTTCGGCTTTTCTATAATCATTATTATTTACTGCATCAATAACTGGTTGTAAAAAATTATATTTATTACTTTTAAGTGGCTCTTTAAAATCTATTACTACTATTTCATATCCTATACTTTCTAAAAACTCAGATGTAAATTCAAATATTTCACCTTTTGGATCTGATATAATCATAGACTCACCAGCAAATCCCAAATTCCCTATTGTTTGTAATACTATTGTCCTTGTTTTACCACTTCTGGTAGCTCCTACTGTTATTGAATGGGTGTTTTCATTTATATAGTATATATACTCTTTATCTTTCTTTTTTTCATAGCCTACAACTAATCCCCCACTATTAAATATATTGCTACCTATCTCTTTGTTTGTATCTAATATATTTTTACTAAAAGTGTTTTCGAATTCTTTACTTGTTAACCATCTAGAAGTGCCATGTTGACCTTGTCCCACCTTTTTAGGAGTTGATATATTATTAGTTATCCTTACATTTTCACTTTCAAATTCATTGTCTTTTTTTAATGTAGAAAATAATAATATAAATACTATTATAAGAAGTTGTATCATAAAAAACAGCTTAATTAAATTACTGTTATTTCCTATATTTATCAATATTTGATTTAGTGAAATTGACTCTATATTAAAAGCTTTATTAGTTAAATAACTATCTACCACAAAACTAAAAAATATACTTATTGGTATTGATACTATAATAAGTGGTAAAATAATCAATACTTTATTTCTCATATCACATCTCCATTTCATCTTCCAAATTAATTGAAAACTCTTTTTTAAATTTTTCTATTTGTTCATCAGTTAAACTTTTAAAGTCTCCGTTTTTTTCATCATCTCCGACAATAAAAAAAGAACCTACAATGTAATCTTTACCCAGATTTACATTTGGCTCTAAATTGTTTAATTTTCCTTCTTCATTACATACAATTATAGCATCCTTATATGGTACTGTTTCTATGTACCCTCCTACTATATCTTTCATTGCTTTTAATTGCTTTCGTATTTTCTTTATTTCTGGCTCTTTGCCAGGATCTTTTACTAAAATTTTTATATAATGTTCTTCCATAAATATTCCTCTCATAAAAAAAGATATTAGTTTTTTACTCTAATATCTAAATTATAATTATTTAAAAATATTAATTATATTGTCTTTAAATAATATTATTACAGGTAATATTGCTATTGCTATTATTCCAATAATCCACCAAATAAAATTTGATGTTAAGTTTACAAATACTGATTTCCAAAAATCATTTTTTTCTTTTAGACTTTCACTTGAATTATTAATAAAATTACTATTTTTTATTTTATTATTATTTCCTATTTTTATACCCATTTTATCCCCTTTTTAAGATTCAAAATTAGATTTTTCTATTTTATTATCATTTCCTATTTTAACCGAATTATCTTGATAAATTATATAATAAATTGTGTCTTTTACTTTTCCTATATCTCCATCTAATTTAGATATATCTAAATCATCTAGGCATCCAAACTTTTTATCTAATTCTATAAATATTTTTATTAATTTTGTTCTTACTTCACCAAGTATTTTTTGGAAAACACTTTTAGCAAATACTAGCCTAATATTAATACATTGTATTCCTGTATTTTTTTCAACTATACCTGCTAGATAAGTTAAATCAATAGAAACACTTCCGTCTTCAGCATCTGAAAACGTTTGAAGTGATTGAATTCCATCTGAAAAATCATTTATTGATATTTTATCTATAGTTTTTTTATCAAAAATAGCTATTGATAAAGGTTTGTTAGTAATTTGAAATCTACCATTTATACCGGAATACAGTAAGTTAAAAGATCTGATAGTTCTATAACAAGGAATCTTACTATCTTTTAAATAACCATTTAATTCATTTTCTGCCCATTTAGCTAATTCCTCATCTTCTATATCATTAGCAATTATTAGTAATCTACTTAAGGCTATTTCTAAACTTATTTGATTATTCACTAATTCCTTTAAAATTTTACTTTTTGCCACTATTAACACTTCCTAACTAATACATTTATTATATCATTTAATTATTTTTTGTCAATTTATATACTATACTTACCACTCAATATTACTAGAATTTTTTTTATTTATTGTATAGTCCATTTGAGCCTGCTTTGACATATCAATATTGTTTCTTCTATATAATTGTTTTTTTGAATTATTACTTTCATTTAATACACTTATCATTCTATATATTTCTTGTAGAAGATTATTTATAAATATTTTTTCATTTAACTTATTGTATTTCATATCTTTTACTGAATTTAAAAATTGATTACCTATTATCTTTTTCAATTCTTGTTCTGCCTTTGACTGCATTTCTATTTTATTATTATTACCATATAAATTTCCTATATTTGCAGCATTTTCAATATATTAACTATATTCTTCTTTTAAATCCGTATTTTTATCAATAACAAATTCCATAAACTCATCTATATCTTTTTTTATATTTTCACTCATATAGGCATATTTTAAGCTACCTGTTTTAGGTAGCTCCTCTAATATTTTATATAATTTATTCCTTATTTCTTTTAATTCTTGATTATCAATATTTAAATATCCAAGTTTACCTTTACATACACTTTCATTAAATGCTTTTAATTCAAGTGCAATAGTTCTATCTCTTAGTTTATTCTTTGTTTCATTTTTAATTTCATAATACTTTGATAACTCATTTTCAAATATATGCTTCGTAAGTATCTCCCTTATCGTATTTTGTTGATACAAAGATATATAATATCTATTTATTTGTTGTTCTTTATCCCACATCATATAATGCAAATGTGGATTACCTTTTTTTAAGTGTACGACAGCAATCCACTCAGCATTAGGCATATCTATATTTACTACGCCTGCAATATCATATACTTTTTCTTTCATTAATGACTCCCACTCACTTACTTTATCATATCCAAGTTCTAATGCATCCTCTTCTTTTAATGAAATAATACCTCTATAAATGTTAGTTTTATTATTTGATTTATCCGCTATATGTCTACCTATATCTTTTAAATCTAAATCTGTTAAATCACTATTACCTATTCTACCAAATACAGTTTTGTTATCATAAAGTAATGCATTACTCCTTCTTGAAATATAATATAAATGTCCTATATTACCCCTTGTTGAATCTAGCTTGCTTGGATTATAACATCTAAGTTTTGATATAACTTTACTCAAATTTATCACCTTTTTTCTTTAAATATTCTATCGCATTTCTGTATGCAATCTCTCTTACTTCTTTTTTATCAATTCTCTTTATATTAGAAAGTAATTCGCCTGTATTATAATTAGCACTTTCCGATGAAAGTATTGATTTTATTACTAGTTTAATTATTCTATCCATATAAATATCCATACTCTCTTTTATTTGAGTATGGATTAATTTTTTTAATGGATCTCGTATTTTATTTGAATCTATTTCTTCTAGCAAATTTTGTATTGCTCTTCTTATAAAAACAGACATATACAGTTTATTTGTTTCTGTATACGTCTTTACTTCATTATATGTTTTATCATCTAACCATATGGTTATTTTATTAGAATTTTTTCGCATTTTCACCTCTATAAAATTATTATATTCTTATATAAATTTTATTTTTTAATATACTCTAGCTATTCCAACCAAACTTATGAGTCAAATAATTTATTACCAAACCAATAAATAATGTAAGTATTACAGATGTAAATATTAAGCCTATAGTTTTCTTTATAATGTTATTTCTATTTATTTCTTTTTTTCTATTATTTTCAATTAATAATTTATTAATAAATTCTTGTAACTCTATTTTTTTGTTTTGTTTTATATTATCAATATTACCTTCAAAACTGACATTTAGAAATGAAGATGTTTTTTTTATATCATTTATAGTTTCATTACATATATAGTCTATAACATTTAGATACTCTATTTTTTTATTTTTTAAATATTTTTCATTATACAATTTTTTTAATGTTTCTTGTGTTTCTTTAAAAATATTTTTATAATCACCAAAATTTTCATCTACTGTTTTTTCTAAAAAACTAATTTTTATTTGAATAGATGACCCTGAATTACTTAAGCCTTTTGTTGATAATTCCTCATTTAAATTTCTTAAACCTATCTTCAAATCTATATTGAGTTTTTTTGCTGTATTTTGTATTTCTTTTTCAGTATAATCTATGAAATCTTTATTAGAGCTAAACATAACTACATACCTACCCTTTACTAGTTCAATTATACTATAATGTTGTATTTTTGTAAATACAACATTATATAAAACCTCGTAGAGCAGGAATAGATGTAGTACACATCTTACGACAGCTTAGTGGCAAAGCCACTAACATATACTCCTACAAAAAATAGTATACACCCAAATGGGTGTATACTATTTTATTGAATTCTAACATACAATTAAGCTTTTTTAATATTACTAATTATAATTCTAATCTACTAAATATTTTTATACATAAAAATGTAAGATATGGAGAGGGAATTTTCTTTTGACCAAAATCCCATCCCTTAAATTTTTGAAATACTGCTTCAGGAATAAACATTCCATTTTCATCCTGCTTGTTCTGTATAATAGCTAGCATTTCTAAAAAGCTTTTATCTTTCTTTATATTGTCAAATCTACTTAAAACATCAACAATATTAACAATATCATACCACATAGCAGGTGCTTTAAGTTTTCTAAAATCCGTTCCCATATAAAACATATATGGATGACTTTGCAAACTGTTCTCCCATAATTTAAGTAACACGTTAGCCGTTGAAATTGCTAAATCACTTTTTTGATACTCTGGAATCTCTGAAAATAATTTAAGCATAACTAGTGTTGCATATGGGCAACAATCATCTTTTCTTCCTGGTCCTCTAAATTTTCCAAGTTCACTTGAAACGGTACATGGAAAACCTTGATTTTGAAAAATCGAAGCTAAATAGTCAACACCTTGTTTCAAATGTTTATTATAATCAACCCCAGACTTTAATAAAGCCAAAAGTAACAAAGGTGCATCACATAAACACCATCCAAAAGTATCCTCTCCACTTCCACCAAAATGTTTAGGAACATTGATCAAAGATTGATATACACCATTTTCATCTTTATGTTTCATAATTTCATTAATTGCACTACTAATTTCAGGTACAGTTATATCAAAACCAATATCCAGCAAAAACAACAACTTGTGAATTGGTAAATCAGGGTTTTTATGATTACTTACCAATACACTATGAAAATTCGTAATATCTTTAAGATATGTTTTTATTTTTTCGTCTTGTAAAGCTTTCTCTTTTAAAAATATATTATCTTCTTTGTTCTCATTTAAAAAATTAATTTTTATAGCGTATTGTAACCACACCTCACCATTAGAAAGTAAATAATCAATACTATAATTACGCATAATATATCCTCCTTTTGAAACTATATAAATAACTTTCATAAATTTTTATTTGTTATAATTATATATTATTTTTATTAATTATTCAATATTTTCATAAATAATATCTTTACATCACTTTAATTATACTAAATATTTATTTATCTTTAAAATACTGTTCTAGCAATTTATTAACAACCACATTAAATTCTATATCACCTTTAAATTTATTTTTATATTTCTTCAAATTAATTTTAGTTAGTCTACCAGTGAACTTTACATCTTTAGGTTCTCTAATATTGCTAATCAATATATTCTTTATATTTTCTTCATTTAATGTGTCTTTTAATTCTCTTAATTTTTCTGCTTGTTTGGTAGAAATTTTACATTTTAATAAATCAATTAGATTATATATAATTATTTGTTCTGAATCTTTTAAATATGATAATTCAACTCCTACTAAAAAAGATACTTCATTATTATTTAATTTTTCTTTGAATTCTTTTATCAAATAGGATAATCGTATCAATCTTTGAATTTGTGTTTTACTATCAGCACTTATATCAGCTAAACGTTCTATTTTTCTTTCGTGACCATTATGGTCACCACCTTTTTCTTGTCTTAATAATATTTCTAATCTTTGTTTATATGCTTCACCTTTTTCAGTTAAAGGAATATTATCTCTTTGATATAAATTAGTTTCAAGCATTATTAAAGTAGCTCTATCATCATCACATTCAACTATATTAGCTGGTATATTATCATATCCTAATTCTCTGCAACATCTTACTCTATTATGTCCTGCTAATATTTCATATTTATCATCTTCAATAATTCTAACTGTTATTGGAACAAATAGTCCATTTCTTGATATACTCTGTTTCATCTCTTCCATTTTTTCTTTTGAATATAAACTAAAAGGTTGACCTCTTCTAAAGTCAACCAATTTATCTAATTCTATTTCTTTTTTTGATATTTCATTTTTAATATTTTTGTTTGATGCAACTCCTATACTTTCTGATTTTTTTCTACCAAAAATCATATCTCTTGTGATTGATTCACTCATTATTAACATCTCCATTTCTCTTATTAATATAATCTGTAATTCTTTCATTAGCTAATTCAAAATACTTTTCATCTGTCTCAAATCCTATATAGTTTCTATTTGAATTTATGCAAGCTATTGCAGTAGTTGCACTTCCCATACAATTATCTAATACTAATTCATTTTCATTAGTATATGTTCTAACTAAATATTCGAAAAGTTCAACTGGCTTTTGTGTGGGGTGTATGTTATAACTTTCTTTATTTATCTCTAATATGCTTTTAGGATAATTCTGAAATTCTTGTGTATAATCTTTGTTTAATGCTGATACTCTTGAATAATCATCACCTAAAAGTATTCTACCACCTTTAGTTGGTTTTGCTTTTATTCTTTTATCTATTCTAACTAATCCTTGTGGATTATATGTAGGTAAATGTTTGTAGAAAATACATATATTTTCATGTGCTTTAAGTGGCATTTTCTTTGCATTTTGAAATCCTGTACAAGTATTTTTCTTCCATATCCACTCATATCTGAATAACTTAAAATTACTTATTATTAACTTAGTTGTAAAACTTTGACTAGCTGTTAAAACAATAGCTCCATTATCTTTTATTATTCTTTCATACTCTTTCCAAAGTTTATCAAATGGTATTATTATATCCCAACTACAATGGGTTGTCCCATAAGGCAAGTCGCATAATATCATATCTATTGATTTATCAGCTATTAACTTCATACCTTCTAAACAATCTATTTTGTATATTTTATTTTTCTCTAGCATATCTCACCTATAATTCAAATTCTTCTGTTTGATTTTTAGATTTTTTTCTTTGATTTCCTATATGCAATATATTTTGTTTTATAGTATATTCTGTTGGCATATATTTTTCGCCATCACCAAGATCTGCCCTATCCGTATATGATTTAGCATGTATATAACTATCTGTATTTACAAAATATAATACTTGATATTTTGTTTTATCATATCCTAATCTATTTTCATCAGAGTTTATTAAATAATCATGTTTTTTGCACATAAGTTCAAACTCTCTTGAATTAAATACTTTTTTATTTCTTAAATCTTCAATTTCTGAATTTTCACTCCAACAAACAAGTATTCCTATAATTGTTATATCTTCTTTTTTTAAATCCCTCATTTCCCCTCCTATAAATTATCATATAAATTTTCTAAATAACTAACATCATAATCTCTGCCTTGATATTTATTTCTACTAGTGATTTTTCCTTTTAACTTACTTTTTTCAAATTCTTGCCTTTCTTTTTCCACATCATCAACAGTTGTTATATCTTTTTTCTTCCATTCATTTAATATAGTTTTAGCATATAACCAACTACCATCTTTTTCTGAACTTTTTGATAATGCACATTCTATAACTTTAATTTCCATTGTACTAAAATTTCTATAACATTCTAGTATAATTGAAACACTAGTGTTTTTTAAATATTTATTAAATAGTGTTTTTAGTTGTAGTAGTTTTTCTCTTTTTTCATTATCAACTTTATTTTCACTACTACTATTTTTAATATCTATTATCTTATTCTCTATACTCTTATCTCTTATTGGACAATGTCCCATATTTTCATTGGACTTTTTTTGGACATTGTCCAATTTTATATTTTCAGTATCGTTTAAAGCTAAAACTTCTTGCTTTTCTAGTTTTCTCTGGTCTCTTTTATATTCAGCCCATTTAGATTCACCACCAACTAGTTCACTTATTTTTTCCATAAAAAAAGTGCCGTCATCAAGTATTGATAACAGCTTCATTCCTTCAAATATTTTTATTCCACTTCTTATAATATCTACATTAGTATCAGTTAAACTAGCTAATGTATTTATATCATATGGTATATATTCATTATATTGCAATAATCCATTATGATTTATGCTAAGTAACCTTAATTGCAAAAGTAGTATTATATAGTCTTTACCATTAGGCAAACTTTTCATTATTTTTATTTCAGTTGTATTAAAAAAATCATCTCTTAATTTTAACCAATAAAATCTTTTATTTTCTTTCAATTATTCACCTCTATAGAGCTTTAATATACTCAATTTTTAAAGTTTTACCTTTATCAAACTTTCTCCTTATTCGCTTAATTATAAAAAACTGCGTCCCAACTGAGTTCCAATCTTTTAAAAATATTGCTTCAAAGTTAGTAGTATCAAGTCTTTCAACTTTTTCAAGTCCTGTCACTCTAAAAGACATACTCCAAAAACAATAATATCAAATGAACAATGTAACTTACTTTTGAAAAAAGAAGGATTTTAAAGTGGAATGGCGGCATATTATATTTTAGAAAATTGGGTATTATTAGATAATTAAAAATAATTAAATCTACATTTTAAAACTAACACTGATATGTTCTTAAAACAGTATCAGTGTTAGTTTTTTATTAATATATTTCTATATTTTCAAATTTGTTACAAATCTTTTGTATTAAATTACCTTTAATTAAAACTTTAGATATTAAATCAGCAGCTTTTTCATATATTTGTTGATTATCTTCAACACCTTTTTCTGAAAATAGAAATCCAGATTCAGAATTTGTTATTGCATATTCTTTTCCTTCATATTCAAACTCTACATCTCTTCCCTCGATAATATACTCTTTTAGTTCTTCAAAATCCATTAAATCACCCCTTTTTTACTACCATCCATATATTTCATCTAGACAATATATGTTGTTACAAACAACAGCTCCTGGAAATGTTGTACTCTTAGCCGGTCCCCTAACACCATTAGTCCAATCATGTTGATGTGGATTTGGATGCTTATTTGGTGTACCGTGATCTGTATAATCTATATCCTTTTGTGGTTTTCCATTATTATCATACCACCTTTTTTGTATAACTTTCCCATCTTTACCCCTTTTTTCAGCTACCGAATTTGGCGCACCTTCTTTAGGGAGATTCGTTGACATTATAAATCTTGAACGTGCATCTGCTTCCTGATATACCCTGTATTGACTAGCATTTATAAGAATCGCCACAATAACAGTAGTAAAAGTATATTTTGCAATTTCTCCAACACTTATAACTGTACCACCTATAGCAGGAGCTAACAGAAATGCTGCTGCATCCGTTTTCGTTGTTGGCTGCAAATTTAACATTAAGATAAATATCAAAACCAGTGAAAAAATTCTAATCCGCAGGGACTTTTTCTTCATATAAATTCTCCTTTTTATTTTATAATTGTCAATCTGCAATTGCAAGATATGTGGGAGATCTTATAAAGCTCATAATTATTAGCTCCTTACTATAAACTAAATTACTTGTCTAAATCAAAACCGGTTACCTTATTTATATTATACAAAAATATACAAAAAATCAAGTCGTTAAAAAAAACTTGTCATATTTCGACATTTCTTTCAGGTAATATTATATTAATTATATTTTTTAATATTAATTCTTTAATTCCATAAACTTCAAAAAATATAAACCTTATTTTATATTTTTAAGTATATAGTTGCATATTTTTCATAATCATATTATGCATTTGAATTTATGCAAATTTCAATATATGCCTTACTTTAATATAAATATATTTATATTATTATTAGATTTTTACATATTAATAATATATAAACATTCTCAAACTCTGTAAGTAATGTTTTTAACTTCTTAAACACATATTATATAATTATTTTTTTCGTTTACGGCGTCCCAACAGAGTTCCAAAATAAAATTTCACAACACTCAAATGAAGTGATATCAATACTTTCACAATTTCAAGTCCTGTCACTCCGACCATTTTTTTGTAATTTTTATGAAATTGCATAGAACTTAAAAGTCGTGAAAGAGTATTAATCAAAAGGTTTTGATTAATACTCTTTTTCTATGCAGTTTTATAAAATTCTCTTAAAACTGATAAAAAAGTTCTAGAATCATGGTTCTAGAAAATGTTAAGTTAAAAATTTTAGTTCTAAAAAAATTCTAGAAAATAAAATAAGTTCTTTCACTAATAAATCGTTCTTTTTGTAGGAATGAAAGGAGTGAATTATGAACGAAATAAATTATTATAAAGTAAACGAAGTTTTAAATCATAAATATTATCAAATTCCACAAGAATTATTCGAAAATCCATTATATAAAAATAAATTAAATTCAACTATACGCTTTTATCTTAAATAGATTATCTCTATCAATAAAGAGTAACTGGTATGATGAAAACGGAAATATATATTTAATTTTTACTAGACACGAAGTTCAAGAAAAATTATGTCTATCTGATAAAACAGTTACTAAATCATTTTCATAATTATCAGGAGCTAGACTTATACATGAAAAACGACAAGGTTTAGGAAAACCTAATCTAATATATGTAGGAAAAATACAACATAAAAATATAGATGAAGTTTCTTGATATGGAAAAAGTACAAGTCTTGAATCGTAAAATTTACGATTCTGGAACAGTAGGAAATACGATTCTTGATACGGAAAATTTTCCACCAATCAATACTGATAATATCAAGACTAACATAACCAATACTGATTCAATCCATCAAGAAGAAAATGAAAGTCAAATTTCTTTATTAGAAGTTAAAGAAAAATGCAAATTAAATGAGTTTGAAAATTCTGATAAAACAATTCTTGAAGATGTTATTGATAAATTATATTCTTCTACTAGTCTTAAGGTAGGTGCTGCAACTATAACTAAATCTAAAATATTATCAAAATTAGAACTTATTACAAAGGATAATTTAGTATTTTTATTAGATATAATAAAACAAGCTGGTAACATTAAAAATATCACTAACTATTTGATAATTTGCCTATACAATAATTTAGGCAATATCAATATTCCTAGAAAGAATGTTTCTTTAAATAAACATCACGGTAGAGATGAAAAAATAGTCAATGAAATAATAAAACCTAAAGATGAACTTATACAAGAGTTGCATCAAGATAATGTATACTGGAAAAGCAATTATCAAAGCACTCAAATCTAATTGATAGAGCTCAAAAATATGAAAATGAACGACTTAAAATATTAGAGGAAAATAAGGAATTTAATTCAAAATGCTTAAAATTAGAACAAGATTATAAAACTAAAAGCAAAGATTTAGATAAATTAATTGATTAAAAAAAGATGAATTACAGTGTATACTTGGAGGACAAACTCCTAGTGCTACATTATCTAATGAACAATGTAACTTACTTTGTATAATAATAAACCTACTTTCTGAAAAAAGAGATATTGAAGAGAAAGAAATATATTTTAAAGGTGGTATGGATGCATATTATTATTTTAGAAAAATAGGAATTATAAAATAATTGAGTGTATAGAAAAGTTTGTGTAGACTAGAATAGTAAAAAAATTCTTTCTATGCTAAAATATAAATATCATATAGAGGATTTTTTATGAGAAAAGTGAATAAAATACAGAAGACAGAAAGGAGTTCATAAAGCAATTTATTTCTATTACACTTAATTTTTTCTAACAAAACTAAATATTATATAAAATTAAAAGAAGTATTTACAATACTTCTTTTAAACCTTACTTTCCTTCTTAATATAGTCCTTTATTTTTTTATATTTTTTGAGATTACATTTAGTTTTATTTTTATTGTTAAATTACTAGTTTTTTTCATATATTAACCCTATTTATATCATAGGTATATTTTATACTTTATATAAACTTTTGTCAATAAAAAGAGAATAGTTTGTAGTAAACTATTCTCTTATAATTAAATATTATTAAGTAACTAGCACACAGCTATTTAACAATCAAGCAAATATAATAAATTATTTTAACTACTTTATAAATACATATCTATCTAATTTATTAGCTGAATTTCATATAGACGATTTGATGAATAATTATTAACGTATCGTATTCTTCTTGCTCCAACTGGAATAGTATATGTATTATCTCCATTTACTGACATTGAAGTCATTAACTGATTATTTGCATCTACAAAATACATATTTTGTATTGATGCTCCTGCATTTGATGCTTTTACCCTTATTTGCCTTCCTTCCAAATTTGGATCTATATTTATATAGAAAGTTCCCATATCTGTTATATATGTGTTATAATCTCCATCGTATGCATTTGGCATTAACGCATCAGTAACATTAATCACATAACTAGTTATTATTCTTGTTTGATTTCCATATTTATCTATCCCTTTAGCATATATTGTTTCACCTTGATTTATCCATAATGCTTTATCTTCATAATTTTTCCATTCTCCTGTTGTTCCTATTCTATATAGCCTTTGCACGCTTGTTGGAAAATATGATATGCTTATCATTTGATATGGTGTTTTTATTGATTTTGTTGAATCTGATGTTATTAACATATATCCATTTGTTGCACTTATTACTGGCTCATTTAATAATTGTATTTCATATAGACGATTTAATGCATAATTATTAACGTATCGTATTCTTCTAGCTCCAACTGGAATAGTGTATGTATTATCTCCATTTACTGACATTGAAGTCATTAGCTGATTATTTGCATCTACAAAATACATATTTTGTATTGATGCTCCTGCATTTGATGCTTTTACTCTTATTTTTTTCCCTTCTAATATAGGATCTATATCTATGTAGAAAGTTCCTAAATCTGCTACATACGTACTATCATTTCCATCATATGCATTTGGCATTAACGCATCAGTAGCATTAATCACATAACTAGTTATTATTCTTGTTTGATTTCCATATTTATCTATCCCTTTAGCATATATTGTTTCACCTTGATTTATCCATAATGCTTTATCTTCATATTTTAACCATTCTCCTGTTGTTCCTATTCTATATAGCCTTTGCACGCTTGTTGGAAAATATGATATGCTTATCATTTGATATGGTGTTTTTATTGATTTTGTTGAATCTAATGTTATTAACATATATCCATTTGTTGCACTTATTATTGGCTCATTTAATAATTGTATTTCATATAGACGATTTAATGCATAATTATTAACGTATCGTATTCTTCTTGCTCCAACTGGAATAGTGTATGTATTATCTCCATTTACTGACATTGAAGTCATTAGCTGATTATTTGCATCTACAAAATACATATTTTGTATTGATGCTCCTGCATTTGATGCTTTTACCCTTATTTTCCTTCCTTCTAAATTTGGATCTATGTTTATATAGAAAGTTCCCATATCTGTTATATATGTATTATAATCTCCATCGTATGCATTTGGCATTAATGCATCAGTTGGCATACCTATTGTTTTGCTTACACTTACTTCCAGGCCAGTATCTTTTTTTACACTCTTAGCAATTATTATTCCTGCAGGATAATCAAAGCTTCCAGTGTATTTTAACCATGTTGTCCCATTATCTATACTATAATAATTATCTATATCTGTTCTTGTATCATATGTTATTGTTGTCATTGAATCCAAGTTTACTTCATATAACGTTATTGTAGCATATCCTGCATTTGAATTTATTACTGGTGTTTTTGGGATATCTAAATCTAGGTTTAATACTTTCTTTGTTTCATTCTTTTCATTTCCTACTGCATCTTTTCCTTTTGCATATATTGTTACTGTTCCATCTGCGTTCTTCCAGTTATTTGCCAGTACAGTATATGATGTTAACGTTATTGGTCCTGTGTAATTTGTCCAAGTATTATTATTTTCACCAATTTTATATTGTTTTGTTGTACTATCTCCATAATTTATTGTTATTTGTACACTTATTCCTACTGCTGTTTCTGGTGTTACTTTTATATCTATTGCTGGTGCTGTTAAATCAATGTTTGGTACATTTAATGTATATACTTGTGTATTTCCTACTCCATCTTCTGCGTAGAATGTGTAGTAGCCATTCTGTGTTATCTTTACTACACTATTATTATTTATCTCTGTTCCACCTGTTTTAAAGTAACTTTCTCCTTGTATTCCTGCTGCCCACTTTACTTTCTGTACTTTTACATCATCTGTTACACTTACTTTTATCTGTACATTTTGAGCTACCTTTTCTAAGTCTGCTGTCAGTTTTATCTCAGGAGAAGTTT
>JAEYPQ010000061.1 GCA_023410645.1 Bacillota bacterium
TTAAAAAGCCGTCGCAGAGCGGCTCACCAAAGCATTTTAGCATTTCACAGCCGTGCTGTCAACGAAGAACTTGCCAAAACACTGGCTTTTTTTCATGCGCACGGGCGATGTGCGGTTTTGCTGCCGCATCGAAACGCCGCAAGGCATGTTCACCATCCTACACGAAGTACAAGCCGTTTGCAATAGTTCTTTGTGCTTTGTAAGCCATCGGCAAGCTTTTCCTTTTTCAGACGGTTGACGCACTGCCGTCGTATCACAAAATGCGTACGCTCACTTTGCGGATGGAGCACAGCAAGCGCAAGAAGCGGCGGAAAAAGTCGCGATACCTTGAGCAGGTAGGCATATCACCACATATCGCCGTGTACACAAAGGCGGATTGAATTGAGAGTAAGGCGTAAAAGAGCAGCTTTTTGCGCATCCGTGCGCGAGAAAACACGCGGGTTCCTGCGCGGCTTTGCGTACCCGGGTACGTCATAAGTCACGCTTTGCGACCATACTTTTTTTAAACACGCACCGCAAACCTGTTTTTTTGTTTATAATAATATAAGGAAAGATAAGCGTTAAAAAATGTGATTGGCGGTGTTGCGAAATGAAGCTTACGGTTTTGGGAAAATACGGCCCCTTCCCCGCGCCGGGTGGCGCGTGCTCCGGCTATCTTTTGGAGAGCGGCGGCATTTCTCTTGCGCTTGACTTTGGCAGCGGCACCCTAGGAAGGCTTTTAAGCCTTAAGCCCACGCTCGACGTAAGCGCCATTCTCTTGTCCCACCTGCACAGCGACCATATTTCCGATATGTTCGTGCTGCGCTACGCGCTCCAACAGCTTGAGGCGCGCGGCATGCGAAAAACATCGCTTGTTTCGGTCGCCATGCCCAACGAGCCCGCGGCGGAATTCAACGCGCTTTCCGCCTCCGGGGTTTACGACATCCACCAAATTTACGACGGTATGCGGCTGCGCTTTGACGACATGCTTATTGCCTTCCACCGCTCGCTTCACCCGGTACCCACCTACAGCATTGAAATTTCTCACCACGGCAAGCGCTTTGTTTATACCGGCGACACAGGATACCGCGAGGAGCTTTTGGATGTTTGCCGCGACGCGGACTTTTTGCTTGCGGACACCGGTTTCTTGAATGCCGATAAGGTTTCGCGCACCGCCGCGCACCTCACCGCAGGCGAGGCCGGTATGCTCGCAAGAGAGTGTGGCGTAAAGCAGCTTGTTTGTACCCACATCTGGCCGGGCTATGCCGACGAACAAGTGCTTCGCGAAGCGCAGGAAACGTTTCCTTCCGCACAAGTCGCGCGCGAGGGCGCAGTTTACGAAATTTAAGTGAAAACTTTGTTCATTGGGGCAATCCATTCTTAATCGGACAAATTCCTTTATTTTTGCCGATTTTCTGGCAAATGCCATGGTGCCCGCGTCCCCAAATGGGTGCGCGGGCTTTCTGTGTTGTTCAGGCGGCTTTGTTTTGCCATAAAATGGAATATGCTCTTGTTTTTTTAACATAAAGTACGATATTATGAGTTGATTGTATACATGTACACTGCACCGACGAAAGGCACTGCTATGGAGCTGATACAAAGCATACTTCTGGTCGCTTCGCTGCTTCTGCTTGGCTATATCGCCATATTTACGCTGTTCAGAACCAGGATTCCCGGGGCTTCGGAGCTTTTCTTAATGGTTGTAGCAACCATTGTGTGGACTTTTGGCTCCCTTATGGAATTGCTTGTCACCGCATACGACGATTTGGTGTTTTGGCGAAACATTCAGCAGATCGGCGTATTTTTAACGCCGTTGAGCACGCTCTTGTTCAGCGTTGCGTATACCATGAACCGCCCAATGCGTTATTTCTCCTATTTTGCAGCCGTCGTAGAAGCGCTTGCGGTAATCCTTATTTTTACGGATTCCAGCCACCATCTCATGCGAGTAAGCGTAGAGCTTGTGCATACCGCCGCCTATGGCAACGAAATCGTGGTGCATTCCACGCCGCTCGGCACGCTGCTTGTGGGGTTCAACTTCTTGCTCGCACCGCTTTCGGTGCTTCTCCTCGCGCTTTTTGCACGCAAAGTTGCGCAAAACCTTCGCAGGCAGCTCTGGCTGATCATGGCAAGTATCCTGTTTGTATTTGCGGCCTCACTTCTCAAATCCGTACTTCTTGAGCGGCTCGGCGTTTACGTGCAGATGTCGGTTTTAAATGCGCCCAGCGTTGCGCTGTTTTGCTATGCGCTGTTTCGCCATGAATTTTTGTACCTCTCGCCCGTTGCGCGCAACAAGGTTTTCGATGTGATCGATCAGGGCATTGTCGTAACGGACAAAAACGGCACCATCGTGGACTTCAACGGGAAAGCTTCTCAACTGTTCAAGGCTCTTTCCCCGGAGCGCACGCTCAAAGCCGGTACAGCCGCAGGCACGCTGATCGCCCGGCTGAACAACATAGGGCCGGCTAGGCTCACGGTCGATTTCAGCGGGGAATTTCAAAAGGCAAGCGGCGATGGGTACGTTTCCATTTCACAGCATGTCTTGGAAGATAAGCAATCGCATCCTCTTGGCTATGTGCTGGTGCTGACGGACATTACCGCCCAAAAGGAATACGAGCAGCACCTCAAGAAACGTGCCGAGCTCGACCATTTGACCGGCGTGTACAACCGCGAGGGGTTGTGCCGGGCGTTTCCGGCGCTGTATCAAAAAATACGGGAGAACGACGCCGCTTTTTCCTTGATGATGTTGGACATCGACCATTTCAAAGGAATCACCGATCTGTACGGCCATTTGGGCGGCGACCGCGTTT
>JAEYPQ010000021.1 GCA_023410645.1 Bacillota bacterium
ACAGCGCCTTGGATGGTTATGTCGCGGAGCAGCTTAATAGTCTGCCCCTCGGTAACTGCATCAATCGCTGTTTGCAGGAGGGGGTAGCCTTTCCCATCAATTTCGGCAACGTCTTGTATGACTGACGCGGCCTGAAACGCAAGGTATTTGTAGGTTGCGATGTTAATTTCTCTGTACTCTGTAACAGGTGTACCGCTAAATTCATTGCTCGCAGTGACTTGTACGCCTGCATAGCCACTCAAATCAGGTGGATAGTTCATTGCCTGCTTGGCACACTTGATAATAGGTGTGCCACTTGGTATTGAAACTTTCCCTTTTGGACCATAAGAATAAATCGCAGTGCCGCCTACGCTTGTATTCTCAACTGTGCCACCTGTGAGTTTGAGGAAGGTTATACTATCTGTAATACTACTACTATTAAAAGTAATGGTACCACCGTAAGCATAAGAGCTAGTGACGAAAGCATTCTCAGAAATGGCCATCCTTCCATCCACTTCACAGTAAATCGCTTCGCCATAACCTCCGTTCACCTTTCCACCTTTTATCTCAAGGTTACCCTTTTTGATATGTATTGCGCCTTGATTTTTTTCTAAAGTATTTGCATAGACTAAGCCACCTGTGCCGGCATCGATAATGGTCAGTGTGCCGGTACCATTTTGCTCGATAGCAGTATTAGTATTAGGAGTATTAGTATTTTTAGTATAGGTATTGAGCGTTTCGCCTCTCATTGTTTTGCCATTCAGGTCGATGGTGAAGTTATAATTACTGACGATAGTCAGCATTCCCTTACTATTGTAACTATCGCCAAGCTTTAGGTTCATGTCGCCTGTCGCATTATTGATGGCGGCTTGAAGCTCTGACAAACTATTAACCTCCGTAGGAGTATTCGCTTCTGCCAGAACCAAGCTCGTCAGCACTATAAACAATATGCACAGTACAAGAAGCATTCTAAGTATTAGCTTACTCATTTTTTTGTTCCTTTCAAGTATATATTTTTTTGTTACTTTGATAGGCAAAAATTACAGTCTGTCCGTATCTGGATGAATTATTGTACAAAAAATCAAAGCTTTTTAAATTTACAAAATCCAAGCTTGTTAGGGTCTTTACTCTCAAAGTCAAATGAAGCATATCTGCAATACCAGCACTCCCTCAATGGTGCAAGGCACATATCCCTTGGCTGATAAAAGGAACAGATGTCCCTCGGACTTGTTGTAATAGCAGATATTCTCTTTTCCACTTCCTTTGTGTGGTCAACGCAGTTTTGCGGCATATGCATTATCTCCTTTCGAAATGCCTTAAAGTAATATTTCATTCGTTCTTAACTATAGAATAGTGCAAAAAAGGCCGTTTTTTTGTCGTCTGCACAAAACGTACATAATTCTGCACAAGACGGCAAAATGTGCTGGCACAAATAAAGAGCCGTATAAAAACAACAAGATGTTTTTACACGGCTCTTATATACTTATGTAAACTATGCGGGCAGAATAATTTGGGTGATAAAGGTGTCGCCCTCCTGACGGAAATTAAGCATACCATGATGTTTCTCTACAATGTGCAGCACGCTCTTTGTACCTAAACCACCATTTTTTTTAGTAGAAACAGGAAGGTTGTTTCTAATTTCTACCTTGCCGCTTACTGAGTTATGTAGCTCTATTTTCAAACTGTCCTCTTCAACTTCCGCTATAAAAGTTATAAAGCGCTCATCAGTGCTTATCCTTCGGCAGGCTTCTAGTGCATTTTCAAGAATATTGGAAAGTAAACTGCCAAACTCAGGTAGCATCATAGCTAGATCTTGAGGAATGTCCGCATTTGCGGTGAAGATGATATCTTCCCTTTGAGCCTTTTGAGCATACAGACATAGCACCGCATTTGCAATGTGATTCTGGCAATAGCTTGTTGCAGCGGTTTCTGTGAGGCTTGCATCATAAAGCTGCAAATATTCCTCAGCTCCTAGTGTATCGCCAGATTTAAGGTATTCCATGATAATTTGGTTATGATGCCGCAAATCATGACGGTTGCGTTTTGAGGCTTCGAAGAATTTTTCATGTGCCGCAAGCTGTGAGTAAAGCAGTTCATCATGCAACCTTGCCTGATCTCTTTCGGTACGAAATTTATATTCCTGTATGACGCTCTGAAATGACCATAGTAACGCTGCGTAAACAAGGAACATCAATCCTGATAGTAACAAAATAGGTATTAAGTTTTGCGTAATTGTCTCCTCAATATCTTTAGAGGCAAATAATATATATGCAAAATTCAGCATTATCCCCACTGTAACCGCTAAAAACTGCTTCCATCGATCCACCACCTGACGATAGAGGGGATACACAAATTTCCTAAACAATATGATAAAAATAATATATAGAACAATGCGAATTGCTGTGTGTGCATACATAGGATGCGGTAGTAAACGCGATAAAACATAACTTATAACTGTTATAAAGAATAAAACATTTATTGAGGTAATTACATTAAATAACCATTTCATAATACTGTCAGTACTCAGAAATTTCAAACCTATGCCGACTAGAAGCCAAACGCTAATACTGAATCTGCCTACAGTTGTTAAATCAGAAAAAACATATAGATAGTTATTCACAATGATGATCAAAGCACAGACTGCAGCTAAAATAGTGAGTGTAACCTTTTTACTGTACTTAAATTCAACAAGTGAACAAATAAGTATAGTATTAAGAATTATCGAAACATCACCTCGCAAAACGTTGGCAAAGAGAAGATTATCCATGTTTACCAGCCTCCCTTATAAACATGAAACTAAAATATTGTTGTTTTATTGCAGTAAAATTGCGCTTAACTATGGG
>JAEYPQ010000038.1 GCA_023410645.1 Bacillota bacterium
CTGGATTTACATCAGAGTATTACGATTATGACTATACAATAATAAAGAGTACAACAGGAGGAATAGTTAATCTATATAATTCAAGTATAACAAAATCTAGATCAAGTGCTGGTATACAACAAACAAAGGGAAACATAGAAATATTAAATAGTAAAATAGAGGGAAGTATTGAATTATCAAATATAAATGAATCAAATATAAATAATAATAAGTTATATAATTTGAACTTGTCATATACAGATAATATAGTATCCAATAGTGCAAATATAGAATCAAACACATTGGACACAACAATGTCATATACACCAAACTCATTATCAAACTGTACAATAAAAAATAATATATCAATTGGAAATAATTATCCTGTTAGAATAACATCATCCAATTTGACTAGCGAGTTACTATGGAATGTAGAAAATAATGGAAATAACATTAATAAATTATATGATGGTACATATATTACTGGAACAACTGGAGACTTAAAAATAAAACCAAATAGTAAATTTATTATAAGTGCACTTACAGTACCAGCAAATAAAATGCTTCAAATTGAATCTGGTTCATTACTTAAATTTGTAAATTATGGTTCTTTAACTGTTAATGGAAATTTAGTTGTAAATGGTAGAGATGGTGGAGAAGAAGTAGTTATAACTAGTGTATCTGATCCTAATATAATTGGAACAAATACATACAATTATTACGGAAGTGGTATAAAAATAAATAGTACTGGTGTAGCACTAATAAATAATATGATAATGAGATACTGTGGCTCTCAAAGTTCAAGTACAATATCTTATCCATTAATTAACTATGGTCAACTAGTCTTAATAAATAGTAGCATAACTAATAACAAGTCTAATAACTATGGTATAGCATATTATACTGATTTTTCTAAAAACATTGTACAATATAACTATTTAACTGGATATCAATATTCATATAATAACTTACCACAAAATTTATCACATAATTATTGGGGCGGTGTAAAACCAAGTCTTTCAACAACTAAAATAGTTACTGATCCTATAAATGACTCATTTATAAAGACTCCTATGGACTTTGGTTCATTTTTGCAAGATGTAAAACCAGTTGAAAGACAACACTTTGGAGAAAGTGGTATAAACGCATATTCTGGTAACTATTCAAAAACATATGATGATTTAAAAGTAGTAATACCAAATATAGATTTATCATTTACAAGAACATATAACTCAAGAGATAATTCATCAAGTTTACTTGGAAGAGGTTGGACTTTTGGATTTACATCAAAAGTAGATATTCCATTATATGATCAAAATACAGCATATGTATATTTACCAAATGGTGGAGTAAATGTGTTTAGTAAAAATTCTGATGAAACATATACTGGAACTAATACTAGAAATACGTTTGCTAAAGTTGGAAGTGAATTTGAGTTAACTTCAAGAGATCAAATTAAATATATATTTGATTCAAATAAAAATCTATATAAGATTATAGATAAATATGGAAATCAAACAAATATAACAGTTAATTCAACAGGGCAAATAACTAATGTTACAGATTATACTGGTAGACAATATACATTAGAATATTCAAACAGTAAGCTAAGTAAAATTACTGATCCTATTGGAAGAAATGTAACATATAGTTACAATTCAAATGGATTGTTATCACAAGTAGTTGGATTAAATGGAAAATCAACATATTATGAGTATGATGCAGATGGATATTTAACTACTATAAAACAAAGTGATGATAATAATCAAATTATAACTTTAAACACTATTACATATACTGCAAAAGATGCTTCGAATTTAAAACGTATTAATACATTTACAAATGAGTCTGGAAAAACTGATACATATGCATATAATGAAACTGATTCTAGTACAAGCATTACAGATCAAAATAACAGAGTTACAACTAAATATTTTGATAATCAAGGTTATACTATAAAGACAATTGAACCAAATGGTGGACAAACTTTAACAGAATATAACTATGTTGACAATTCAAATAAATATGGTGAGGTTAGAAAACAAACTGAAATAACTGGTAAGGTTACAACATATACAAGGGATACAAATGGTAATATTATATTACAAACTAATTCAGATGGAAGTAATAAAGTATATGAATATAATAACAAAAATAGCATTACTAAAGAAGTTGATGAAGAGGGTAATGTTATAACATACAGTTATAACGCAGATGGTGTAACACTAGTTTCAAAAACTCTTCCAAATGGAGCAACTAATATATATGAGTATTATCAAACTGGAATAAAAGGTTTAGTATCACAAATGACTGATGGAAATGGTAATATAACAAAATATGAGTATGATGGTTATGCCAATATGAATAAAAAAATAGATGCTAGACAAAATACTGAGAGTTATTCATATAATACCATTGGTTGGTTAATGAATAAAACAACTCCGGAAGGATATGTAACTGCATATGAATATGATAATGTAGGTAATAATACTAAGATAACAGAAAATAACAATATTGTTACTATAAAAAATTATGACTATAAGAATAATTTGGTAAAAACTATAAATTCGAATAATAATAATTACACATATGAATATGACAAGGCTAATAATTTATTAAAAACAACAGATGAGCAAGGTAACGTTACTTCATATGAATATGATATATATAACAATGTTATAAAAGAAACAAAATCAAGTGGAACTATATATAAATATGAATATGATAATTTAAATAGAAATATTAAAAAACTAGTAGTAAATAATGAATCAGATATATTACTTGAAAGTAGGGAATACAATTATTTAAGTGGAAATACAACTGTAATTGCTAAAATATATACAAATGCTACTGACTACATTACAAATACAAAAGTATATAATTATTTAGATAAAGTTACAAGTGATAAAACTGAAGATGCAAATAAAAAGTATACATATACTAAAACAGGTAATGTATCAATAGAAGAAAATGAAATAGGACAAAGAATTTACTATTACTATAATTCATTAAATAAGGTATCAAGCAAATATGAAGAAATTGACACAGATAGATATGTAAGAACTAATTATGAATACGATAATAATGGAAATGTATTAAAAGAAGAACTATCTAGTTCAAAAGTTGCTTTAAATGCTGGTACAAGCTCATATATAACAACAAATTATACTTATGATAGTTTAGGAAATAAAATTGGTAAAACTACATCTTCTGGTGAAGAAATAAAATACACATACAACAAGGATAATAAAACTATTAAAGAAGAAGTGAAAATAGAAGATGGTAAATACAAAACTACTGAATACGAATATAATTATGCAGGCAAAGTAACATTAAAGAAAGAATATATAAATGGTAGTTCGCTTGAAACTAATTCTTTAGATGATATTTCTATTACAACATTAAATACATCATATGAATATGATAACATGAATAATTTAGTTAAAGAAACTCTTCCAAATGGTGATGTAAAAGATTATTATTATGATAAACTAAATAGAAAAATTAAAACTGTCATATCATCTCAAGATAAAACCATTACAACTGAAGAAATTTCATATTTATACGATGATAAAGAAAAACTTACATCTAAAAAAGATGGAAATGGTAATATAACAACATATGAATATGATAAATATGATAATGTTATAAAACAAACAAAACCATATGAGGTTATAACAAATTATGAATATGATCTTATTGGTAGAACTACAAAAGAAGTATTACCAAATAATACGGCAGAATCTCAAAGTTATATAACTTACTCATATGATAAATATAATAATGTTGTGGCTAAGATAAAAAATTATACTCAAGGCTCAGAGTTGAAGCAAATAACTACTTCATATGAATATGATTTAAAAGGTAATTTATTAAAAGAAACAACAGATGGTGTAAGTATTAGTAGTATATATAACAAGGCAAGTAAACCAGTTTCAACGACAGATGGAAATGGCAATACTACAAGTTATGTATATGATACAAGACTAAATGTTATAGAAGAAACTAATGCAAAAGGTATAAAAGCAAATTATTACTTTGATGAGAGAAATAATTTAGTGAAAAGAGAAATTGCAGGAGTTATTCAAGAAGAAAATTCATATAACTTAATAAATAATAAAGTAACAAATAAAGATGAACTTGGAAAAGTTACCGAATATACATATGATATTAATGGAAACTTAATAAAAGAAGTAAATACAGATACTGGTTATATATTAAGATATCAATATACGCCTTTAAAACAACTATCTAAAACTATAGATAATATGGACAAAGTTGTAATACAAAAGCATGATATACTGGGTAAAGAAATAGAAAATACAGTTCGAAAAATAGATGGATCAAATAGTATAACTACTAAAAAAGAGTATGATAATTTATCTAACGTAATTAAAGAAATTGATGGAAATGGAAATGTTACAACTTATGAATATAACGCAAGTAGTGACAAAATAAAAGAAATAAATGCAAAAGGACAAACTACAACTTATGAATATGATAAAAATAATAATTTGTTAAAAGAAACAGATTATCTTGGAAATACCTTAAAATATATATATGATAAATTAGATAGATTAACTGAGAAAATAGATCAATTTGATAATACAATAGAAAAATTAGAATACGATAATTTAGGAAGACAAATTAAATCAATAAATGCTAATTGTGATGTTATAGAATATACATACGATGCAAATGATAATATCTTGACTAAAAAAGATGAAGAAGGAAATACAGAAACTTACGAATATGATAAATTAAATAACAAAACTAAATACATAGATAAAAATCAAAATGTAACTTTATATGAATATGATAACAAAAATAACTTAGTCAAAGTAAAAAATGCATTAAATGAAACAACAATTTACACTTATGATAATAAGGGAAATATACTCACACAAAAAGATGCAAATTTAAGTACAATCAAGTATATATATGATGTATCTGGAAATGAAATCAAAAAAATAGATCAACTTGAAAATGAAGATTCTAAAACATATTATCCAAATGGATTATTACATACATTTACTACAAATAATGGTGATATATTTACTTATGAATATGATGTTCATGGAAGACTTATAAGTGAAAATGTTGGGGATGATGTAACTACATATGAGTATGATAACAATGGTAACAAAACAACAATCGGAAGTATTACTAAAACTTATGATGAATTAAATAGACTTGTTACAAGTACAGAAAATTCAAATACAGTATCATATATATATAACGATGATACAAAAGAAGTTGTAATAACAGATCCAAATCAAAATGTAACAACTGAGCAATATGACAAAGCAGGAAGACTTTCAAAAGTAATAAATAATGGACAAACAACAGAGTATGTATATAACGCAGATGGAAGTCTTCAAAAACAAATAAATGATAATACAGTATCAGAGTATGAATATTACAAAGATAAGATGTTAAAACACTTGACTACAAAAGATGAATCTGATATAGTAATAGAAGAAAATACATATGAGTATGATGGCAACAATAACGTATTAAAAGATAATGACAAGATATACACATATGATGCATTAAATAGAATAAAAACAAGTAATGATACAGAATATACTTATGATTTAGCTGGGAATATTGCAACAAAAACTATTCTTGATGGAAATACAATAAAAGCAACATCATATAACTACAATAACAAGAATCAATTATTAAAAGTTACTACACTAGAAAATTCAGTTGTTACATCAGAATCTACTTATACATATGATTTAAATGGAAATCAAATACAAGAAGTAAAAGATGGACAAACAATTATAAATACATATAGTCCAAGAAATGAATTAACAAAAGTAGAAAAAGGACAAACAGTATCTGAGTATTCATATAACGCCGCAGGAAAAAGAATACAAAAAGTAACAGATTCAAATACAACAAACTTTGTATATGATAATGACAATGTAATACTTGAATTAGATGAAAATGGAAACCAAGTAGCAACAAATACATACGGAATAAACTTAATAAAAAGAACAACTGATGAAGATGTATATTACGTATATAACGGACATGGTGATGTAACAAAAGTAATAAATTTAAATAATGATACATTAAATTCATATGTATATGATGAGTTTGGAAATATCAAACAAGAAAATGGAAACTTCAATAATCCATTCAAATATGCAGGATATTATTACGATAAAGAAAATAATACATATTACTTAAGAGCAAGATACTATAATCCAGAAATACAAAGATTTATATCAGAAGACACATATAGGGGAGATTTAAATGATCCATTAAGCTTGAATTTATATACATATGTAAATAACAATCCACTTATATATCATGATCCAACAGGACACTTTTTTGAAGGAATTGGATCAGGATTAAAATATATAACTGAAAGAGTAACTGCTGCTTTTGAAGGAGGTGGTGAATTTATAGGGGATACCCTTTATGGATTAGGAGTTTTAGGATATAGCCTAATTGAGACAGGAATATCTGAAATTGGACTAGCTTCGAATTATGTAGGAAATAAAGTTGGATTAATAGGCCAAGAGCAATATAAAGCAAATAAAGAGAATCTAAAATCTACTATAATTAAAAATGGTGAACTATATTTAAATTTACCTGGAAATATGATAAATGGAATAAAAGATAATTTTATTCAAACATTTAACTGGGATAATTTTAAAAATTATTGGGATCCAAATACGTCTTATAATGAGTTAAAAGATTATTCAAAGTCAGTTATTCAGACTGGAGTAACACTATATAGTGGATATCAATTAGGAAAATTTGCTTATAATAAAATAAGCCATTCTGTTGCTACATCTAAAGTTTCGTTAGATACAAAAAATAGTATTACTAATAGTAAAGCTGATATACTAGCTAAAAATAAAATACAAGGAAAAATTTTTGAAAATAAAGAAACTTTAAAGTTCGGTAATAGTGCTTTTAATGTCGAAAAACAAATAACTATAAAAACAAATCAAGGCACTAAAATTCGAATAGATGCCATAGGTTTTGAGAATAAAACAAATAATTTAATTTTAAATGAATTTAAATCATCAGCAACAGCACCACTTACAAAAAATCAATCAATAGGTTTCCCAGAACTATATAAAAGTGGTGGTACTGTGGTTGGAACTGGAAAAGGCATTTTTACTGGTGGATATAAGATACCATTAGGAACAAATGTCCAAATTATTAGACCAAATAAATAATAAAGGAGAATTGGTATGTCAGTTATTGAAAATAAGAAAATTGATGCGATAGGCACGAATAAATCAGAAGATGAGTTGATACTTATGATAGCCGACCATCTTGAGTGGAATAACGAGTATGAACATTTAATTATATTACAAGATAAAATGAATTCATATTTTGGATATGTTGAAAGCAAAGAATATAATGATATTTATCCAAATAAGGAATTTAAATCTTATATTATTGAAATACATTTTAAGTATAAAATTACTGATAAATGTAAGCATTTTTTAGAAGTAGCACAAAATCAAGTTAAAAAATTTAATATTAAGTTTGTTATTCTTGATAATATAGGTGATAGCTAAAAATAAAATGTAAGGAAATTATTATACATATTAATTTGTTGCATTATAAATGTCTAAAAAAATCAAATATTTTTATGACAGCTTAGGTCGCCACCACTTTTGTCAGATATTTAAGAGCAAGATATTTTATAATCCATATCTTCAGATGAGCTAGTTTCAGTATTGGAACCAATTATATCAGATAGAGAATTAATAGTTAAGTTTAAGAAATTTGCATGCAAAGAAACACTATGGTGGATTGATAAATTAGAAAAAGAATATGGTTGGAATCAGAGTTAGATAATAATGAAACATTAACAATAAATCTAGTATAACCAACAATAAATTTCACTATTGGAAATAAGGAAATAAAAAAGTGAAAATAAATGTATATAGAGTATTGGAACATAAGTATATTAATATGATGAAACTTGATATAAAAGATTAGTGAGGTGAATCTTAAAAATGGCTGATAAAAAGAAAATTAATAATATAGATGAATATATAAATGAATTTCCAAAAGATGTTCAAATAAAGTTGCAAGAATTAAGAAAAGTGATAAAAGATACTGCTCCAGAGTCTATTGAGACAATTAGTTGGCAAATGCCAACATTCAAATTGAATGGAAATCTAGTACATTTTGCAGCATTTACTAAGCATATTGGTCTGTATCCAGGTCCTGAGGCAATAGTAAAATTTGAAAAAGAGTTGATGGAGTATAAGACATCAAAAGGTGCAATTCAGTTTCCTTTAGATAAACCAATTCCCTTTGATTTAATAAAAAGAATTGTTGAGTTTAGGGTAAAAGAGCAAATTAAAAATATGAAAAAGTAAATTAAAAGAGGTTACATTTTAGTTCTGTAACCTCTTTTAATTATTTTGTGTTATTTATAAATTGTTTAACTGCATTTTCAACTTCTTTGTCATTACCTTGTAGCATATGACCTCCAGTCTCAAAAGAAATCAATTTACCATTTGGAAATCTTTTTATCATGTTTGCAACTCTATCATAATCTGCCATGTTATCATCTTTAGCATGTAAGGCAATAACAGGAGTTTTCATTTTTTCAAGTGTATATTCATCGTAATTTATTTCAAAATCTCTATTAGCGTTATATCCATCATTTACAATACCGTCTTTTCTTTCAGAAACCGGAAATATAGATAGCCAAGTTTCACTTGACATATTCATCATACTTTTCATAATTGGACCTGAAACCCACATCATAAAGTCATTACAAAAGAATTTAGGTACAGCTGCATAATCAATTATTTCACTTGGAGCTGGTTTTTGTATTGGTGAAGCATTAGAACAGTATAATATTATTCCTTTTACTCTGTCTGGATATTCTAGTGCAAATCTTGTAGCACACGATCCACCAGCACTTGTACCAAGTACATAAACTTTATCAATACCAAGACTATCAATTAATTCAAGATATGCTTTTGCTTGATCTTTTACAGTTGAATTTTCTGGTAAATCTGTACCAGGATAACCAAATCTAGATGGCGCTATAATTCTATAATCATCTGCAAAATTCTTAACACTATCATATCCTTGATCATATCCACCAAATAATCCATGGAAGACTAATATTGTTTCACCACTTCCTTGATCAATATAGCTCATTTTACCGTAACTTGTATTGAATGAAGATAGGATATCGTTATATGTTTCTAAACGTATTTTTGCTTTTTTTACATATGTAAAGAAAAATAATAAAATTAAAATAATTATAACTATTATAATTATAAAAATAGGGGCTTTTTTACTTTGTAATAAACTCATAATTTATCCTCCAAATCTTAGCTAAATATGTAATATAATAAACATTACTTTATGAGATATTATATAATTAATGGAATAATATGTCAATGAAATGTATAATTAAAATATATAAAAAATAAATACGATTAGACATTTATAATCGTATTTATTATTTTAATTTTGCTACTGTTACTCCATAACTACCTTCATAGTAATATCCAAGTCTAAATTCAGTTACATATGGATTATTTTTTAAGTATTCATGAACACCTTTTCTAAGAATACCACCGTTTCTACCATGAACTATTCTAACTTCTTTTACATTATTTGCAATGGCTTTATCTATAAAATAATCAAGATTTGTCATAGCTTCTTCTAGTGTTTGATGTCTAAGCATTATTTCAGGTATAAATATATCTTTATCTTTTAGGGTATATGTGATATTTTCTTTATTTGATGAGTTAGTAAGATATCTATTTTTTTGAAATGTATCTTTTTTTACTTTAATTATTTCATTTTCACTAAATGTAGTAATTACATTATTATCTAGTCTAACTACATAATAATATCTATTATCTTTCTTTATTATTCGTTCGATATATCCACATTTGTTATTTTCAGTATTTTTTATATAATCGCCAATTTCTAACATGTTTTTCTCCTTAACTTTAAATATTATAACACAAAATAATAAAAAAATAAATATTAATTAGTTATATACAATATTTATGACGAAACAATTGACTGTGTTAACATAAAGTGATATAATGAAATCCCAATATGAATTTGAATCCAATTAAATATTTTTTAATGGAGGTGAAAAATGGATTATACTGCTGAAAAAAAGTTAGTTGATGAAATATATTCCAATTGTATAGTACGTGATGAAAATAAGGAATATGAGGATTTTGTAAGAGTTCCTACACTAAATGGAGAAGTCAAATTTTCCAAATATATTCTAAATAAATTTAGTACAAAAATAGAAGAATTAATTAAATCAGTCATATTTTCAGGATACCAATTTACTGATGTACAAACTTTAAAAACTATAATTTCAATTATAAAGATACAAGATAGGTATATTGATAAAGAAACTATAATAAATCTTGTTTATTTAGGAATTGGATTAGGACGATTTAAACTTCACTTCGATGAAGAATATTTTAGAATGAACCCATTGGAGCTATATTCTATTAAAATATAAAATAAAGGGAGGAAGGCAAAATGGCAACTATTAACGAAATTAAAGATGAAATCAAAGAGTTATTTCAAAGGTGTGTACTCATTGAAGATTTTGAAACTAGTTGTAAAGAAGTGGTATCGGTAAAAATCGAAACTTCTACTTTTTACTTTGATAAAGAAAGAGTTGAGATTTTTAAAGAGCAGATTTCAAATGCACTAATTAAGTTGAAGAGATTTGATCTCAGTTTTTTTAGTAAAGAATTTACAAGTACTGAAGCCATAAGGAAGATGGATGAAATTTATAGTGTGCCAGCTCGAGAAGTAGAATCCTTCGTAAACCAATTCATTTCTTTAGGACTGGCTACTGAAAACATTATTTTATTTTTGGATCCTAAAAAAACTATATTTAATTTTTTTAATATTAAGAAAAATTTGTGGTTTTACATTTTAAATGATGAAATAATAGAAATTATTCAAAAAACCAATAAATTGTTTGAGAAGTGCCGGATTGACCGATTTACAGTACATGAGGAAAAATCTTTGATTTTATCTTTTAAGGTTGGCAAACAAGATTTCAAAATTTCTAATGAGCGTATTGTTGAATTTACAGAAGAAATATCTATTCTATTAGCGGATATTAAGGTGTTAAATATTGTAAATTTTAGATATGACTTTAACATTTATATTTTAAGTGAAGAAATATCTAAAAGATATCATTTAAACCGTGATTATTCCTTAGAGTTAGTTAGTAAGTTACTAGCTCTTGGACTTGCAAATGATGATTTGTCCGAATCCTATTTAGAAAATCCTGATTTTAAAAAGCAAGTTGAAAAAAATTCTATGTTTATTTATAATAAATGATAAATAAACAAAAGCCATTTATATAATTAATTATATAAGTGGCTTTTTTACTAGATTACTATAACAAAATATATCTTATAATTTAGCATTAAATATTTTGTCGAAAAATGTTGTAATTTTGAATTTCAAATGATATAATGATTATGTAACTAATCTAAGGCTTTCTAAATAATTTGGGAGGTATAAAGTGAATTATTGCATAATAGGACATGATGAAATTGTTGGATCGCAGGAATTATCTCAGAAGATTGAACATGCTAAAAAAAACGAGGTAAATGTATTAGCAATAAAATCTTTTGATTTAAAAATTATTCCTCTATGTATTTTAAGTATTATTAAAACTAGTGGCATTGAAAAAAAATCAATATTGGAATCATATTTTCAGTACAAGGATAAGAAAGTCAGATTTAAAATATTTACATCTAGCTACAATAAAGTTCATGATGGTATTTTTGGAGATTTCTTCCTCCGTAATGGTTATTTTAGGGTGAGTAAAGTTTTTGATGTTTTATCAAAGTTAAAAGAAAATCATCTGGTTTATATAACTGATGTCAAATATCTTGATGATACTACATTATCTGTTCAAGAAACCAGTGATACATTAAACAAATTACTAACTTCATATAAGATAAATGGAATAGAAATCAATAATTTTGCATTTAATGAATATTCAAAAAATAATCCTCATATAAAGATTTGTCAAGAAATCCATTATGATGATAACAACGTATCAAACTCAGATTATGAGAAAAAAGTTGTTTGATATGATAAACATTGGACTTAACCAAATTTACGGTTAGGTCTTTTTTATATTTTTTATTAGATTACTAATATTTTACATATGAATTTAAAACATATTGACTATTTATTAAATAGTGATATAATTTCTTTGATACTATTTCCGTTCTATTTTATAATTATATGATAGGAGGTTGGATTATTTGAATTATCTACTATTTAATCTTGATGAATTTGATTTCATAAAATCTTCTAGTGACGTAAAAATATTTAAACTTACACGAAAAATTACTAATCTTATTGGAGTGCCTAGTATTATTGCGCTAAATAGCTTTGACCATAAAGAAGTGGCTGACAAAAAAGAGTATATTTCTAAATTATGTAGAGGCAAAAAAGGTTTAAAGGTAAAGATTAGATCACATGTAAAGATTGAAACTGTCTATAATAAAAAAATAATTACTTTAGCTGTGTTTTTATCAAATTATGATAACATTATAACATCTATTCTTTCAGATCGCTTTTATCCATCTGGGGGATATCCATTAGAATATATGTTAAATATATTATCTAATGACAAATGTCTGATTTTCATTACAGATATTCATAAAATTAAATTCGATAATAAAAAGTCAAATGCTATTGTTGATTTTATAGAAGAAATTCTTGAGAATAATGATAGTATTGACGGTGTTGAGATTAAAAACGATTATCCTAATGAATTAAAACGACTTCTGAAAGAGTATATTGAGTTTAATGAGTCCACAGTACAGGCTTGTTATGAAGTACAATATATTGATTTATTTGAAAGGAATAAAGGTATTATTTAAAAAATTATTGGAATAAGGTGTTATTTTCACTTTATTCCTTTTATTTTACTGTTTTTGTGTCATATCTATTGCTTACTAATTAAAAAATTGATATAATTATATGGAAATTTTAATGAAAGGAAACTTATGGATAAACAGAAATATATAAGAAATTTTAGTATAATTGCACATATTGATCATGGGAAATCTACACTAGCTGATAGGTTAATACAAATGACTGGTAGTGTTGATATAAGAAAAATGCATGAACAATTGCTTGATAATATGGATATAGAAAGAGAAAGAGGTATAACTATAAAATCTCAATCTGTTAGAATGAAATATAAAGCAAAAGATGGAGAAGAATATATTCTTAATCTTATTGATACTCCAGGACATGTTGACTTTAACTATGAAGTATCTCGTTCTTTAGCTGCTTGTGAAGGCGCTATTCTTGTTGTAGATGCAGCACAAGGTGTAGAGGCACAAACACTTGCTAATGTATATTTGGCATTAGAGAATGATCTAGAAGTTTTGCCAGTAATAAATAAAATAGATTTGCCAAGTGCAAGACCTGACGAAGTAAAAAAAGAAATTGAAGATATAATAGGTTTAGATGCAAGTGAGGCACCTTGTATTTCAGCAAAAACTGGTTTAAATGTTGAGGATGTACTAGAAGACATAATTAAAAATATACCTGCACCAAAAGGAAATATTGAAGCACCAACAACTTGTTTAATCTTTGATTCAGTATATGATAATTATAAAGGTGCTGTTGCATATGTTAGAGTAATTGATGGAAAAATAAAAAAAAGTGATATTGTAACTACTATGTCAAATGGCAAAGAATATGATATAGTTGAAGTTGGATATTTTAAACCTGGCGGATATGTAGAATGTGATGAACTTCAAGCAGGGGAAGTTGGATATATTTCTGCAAGTATTAAAAAAGTATCAGATATTAGAGTAGGTGATACTATAACTTTAAAATCAAATCCAGCCAAAATAGCATTACCAGGATACAAAGAAGTAAAATCAATGGTTTACTCTGGAATATTTCCGGCTGATGGAAGTGATTATGAGGAGTTAAAAGAAGCTTTAGAAAAATTAAAGTTAAATGATGCATCTTTAAACTATGAACTTGAATCTTCAAGTGCCCTAGGACATGGATTTAGATGTGGTTTCCTTGGACTTTTACATATGGAAATAATTGAAGAAAGATTAGAAAGAGAATATGACTTAAATTTAATAACTACTGCACCATCTGTAATATACAAAGTATATAAAACAAATGGTGAGTCAATTGAGTTATACAATCCATCTGAATTACCGCCAGCACAAGAAATTAGTTATTTAGAAGAACCAATAGCAAAAACTGAAATTATAGTGCCAAAAGATTATGTTGGAAATGTAATGGAACTTTGTCAAGAAAGAAGAGGAGAGTTCATCAATATGAAATATATTGATTCTACACGTGTAAATCTTGAATATATGCTTCCTTTAAATGAGATAATATATGATTTCTTTAATAGTCTAAAATCAAGAACAAAGGGTTATGCATCATTTGATTATGAAGTTGAAAAATACCAAAGAGCAAATCTTGTTAAGCTTGATATACTAATAAATAATGAAGTAGTTGATGCTTTGTCATTTATAGTAAATAGAGAAAAAGCTCCTACTAGAGGTAGAAAAATGGCTGAAAAATTAAAAGATATAATTCCAAGGCAACTATTTGAAGTACCAATTCAAGCAGCAATTGGAGGAAAAGTTGTTGCAAGAGAAACAGTAAAAGCAATGAGAAAAGATGTTCTTGCAAAATGTTATGGTGGAGATATAACAAGAAAGAAAAAGCTTCTTGAAAAGCAAAAAGAAGGTAAAAAGAAAATGAGACAAATAGGAAGTGTGGAACTTCCACAAGATGCATTTATGAGTGTTTTAAAGCTAGATGAGTAAAAAGTAAATTTAAAATTATTTAATAAGAGGTGTATCTATGAAAAAGTTAATTGTATTTATTATTTTGGTTATTATTGCAGCTTCAGTTTTTTGTGCAGTTGATTATAATAAAGTCATGTATAGAAATAAACCAATATTTATATTTAAAACTAATGAGTATGACTATAGGTTAGGTAAAGTATATGAATATATTGGGCTTGGCTATAAAATTATTGATGCAACTGCGATTAGTGATTATACTAATATTTCAGTTAGTACAATATTTAAAAAGACTAAATCATTTGCTATAAATGTAGGTGAAAAAGTAGATTTACGCGGCTATGTACAAAATAGAAAAGTATCAGGTAGTTTACAAGTTGAAAATAATATACCAAATGAAACACAGTATAATGAAGCTTGGGTAGATATTGATGATAATACAATTATACTAGATAATAAGACTGGTAAGATTACTACTGAAGATAGTATAACAGATAACGTCAGATTAGAAATTGCTTTTTCTAAAACATATACTGACGAATCTCCTATAAGAGGAGTAGCTAGATTTATAATAATATTAGATTAGAGGTAAAGATAATGAGTTTAATATACGGTAAAAATCCAGTAACAGAAGCAATTCTTGCTGGTAAAACAATAAATAAAATATATTTTCAAAAATCAAATAAGGAGATTTATGAAACAATTAAACTTGCAAAGGATAATAGAATAGTTGTTGTTGAGGCTGATAAACAAAAGTTAGATAAAATGATTGAATTTAAAAATTCACAAGGTATTGTTGCAAGTGTAACGGATTACGAATATTTTGAAATTGAAGATATATTGAATTATGCAAAGGAAAAGAATGAGCCACCTTTTGTGGTTATTCTTGATAAGATAGAGGATCCACACAATTTAGGTGCTATAATTAGAAGCTGTGAATGCATGGGAGTTCACGGTATAATAATACAAAAAAGAAATGCATGTCAAGTTACTGATACAGTTGAGAAGGTAGCAGCAGGTGCAACACAATATGTAAGAATAGCAAGGGTAACAAATATAACAGAAAGTATAAAAAAATTAAAAGAAAGTGGCCTTTGGATATACGGACTTGATATGGATGGTTCTGAAGTTATATACAAAACAAAATTTGATGGAGCAATTGGTATAGTTGTAGGAAATGAAGGAGATGGAATTTCTAGACTTGTAAAAGAAAATTGTGATTTTATGATAAATATACCAATGACAGGAAATATAAATTCACTTAATGCTTCAGTATCTGCTGCTATAAGCATATATGAAGTTGGAAGACAAAAAAATAATAAATAATATTATATAATTTAAAATAGTATAGAAATCATATTCTATACTATTTTGTCGTATTTGGTAATATCACTTTACAAGAATATTTTTTAAATATATAATGTAATAAGTAAGTGTAACTGTATAAATATTAATATATTATATAATTTGAAAGGAGAATATTGATGATAGTTTTCAATAATGGGCTAAACAATGACTTTAAAAATGTGGTTGGCATAGAAGAGATTGATACCACTACATTTATATTAGACATGAACAATAATAAACATCGGATACTGTACGGATTTGAAGAAAAAGAATATGTACTTGATGCAGAATACGATCTCATAATTTATAATAAAAATGGTTATTTTGAAATAAAAAATAATGGATTAAAAGGGATTATAATAATTTTAAAAAAACAGAGAAAATTATTAACTATTGGATGCAATTACTCGACAATTGAATGCGTTAGAAACCATGACGGACGAAAGGTATTTAAATTAGAAAAGCCAGATTCTAGAAAAGATTTATATTTATTGCTAAAAACTAATTGTAGAGATTTTTTAGAAGATGAAGAATTAAAAGAAAAAGATTTTTTATTTACCACTTTCTTTATTGAAAATTACTTAAGATTTGATGAAGTTGAGTTTGATCATGAAATACATTACAGGATAAATAAAATGGATGAAAGTGTATCTGTAATATATTCCAGATACCCATGGATATGGAATATGGTAAATGGTAATGAATTAAAAGTTTTTGATAATACAAGTGGTACTCATTGTGACAACATCTATATACATAGCTCTGGTTCTACTGTAAACATGAAATCTGGAGAAAAAGTGATAAAAGTCCTTGAAAAGAGTGAATTATTTCCTGAACACCCCGGTATAGAACGTATGTTTATATCTAATAAAGGTAATAATTTATATGCACTTTTATTAGAAAATGATTCTGCCAATTATACTGAACGAATATATGATGATTATAAAGCTATTGTTCATATAAATAGATTTATAATTTTAGTCAAAGCAAATACAATATATATATCATTATTTTTAAATATTATATATTCGTTTGAATGTGATCATTACGAACCCATTATAGATATGGAAACAATTTATCTTATTGGAAAAGATGAATGGAAAAAAAATAAGATCAATCTCTTCTAAATATTTACATTATAGTATTGGAGAAAATTTATATCTCTTCAATGTCCTAGTTAGTGAATCATATTCAGAAGAAATTGAAAAATTTCCAAGATTAATGCTAGATGTATATATTTGCAAAGAGTACTCTTTCATTGAGTATTATGGACGTGATGAATTACGAAAGTCAAGGATTTTTAAAATTCATACTTCTAAGATAAAAGAACTAAAAGAAATAAGGAATGGTGTATTTGACTTTATACAGAAAAACTGCATAGAAGAAATTTCAAATGAATTTGTTACAAAAGAAATATTTATTTTTTTATGTAAAAATAATTTATTGAAATACTCTTCAAATGATAAATTTACTTGTATAAAAAAAGAATACATTGAAATTACTTTTGAAAATGAGAAGATGGATGTTTATATTTCTTGTACTTGCCAACATTTAGAATTAAAAAAAGAAATATATTTAAGAGATGATTGGAAAGAATATATAATTCAAAGTTCGAAGAAACTTGATTTCTTATCTAACTTTATAATAGCAAAATATATATGACTTTATAAATACACCAAAATGTTAGTAATTATTTAACATTTTAGGTGTATTTTTTGTTTTTGCTTATAAAATATTGTATAATTTTATAAACAATGAAACTTTAACAAAAGTTTCTATCACTATATAAGTGTAGGTGGAAAAATGGATTCAAATGATTTAGTAAAAAACTTTAATAAAATTTATGATGATACATATTATCAAGTCTTAAATCATGTTATATCAAAATGTGATAACATTGCAAATATTGAAGATATAGTTCAGGATGTATATAGTGAACTATATGAAATAATGAAAAAGAAAGATATTAATTATATAAAAAACTATAATAGTTTTATTTTTGATTTAACGAAGAAGAAAATTTTTAAGTATTATAATTTAAAATACAAATTCAAAAATATTATATCAAATAAGATAAATAGTAATCATGATACAGAATTTTTGGAGGAAATACCAGATACTACTAATTATGAGGATGAATTTTTAAATAAATATACTTATGATGAAATATATAGTGAAATATTAAAGCTAAATTTGATAACACAAAAAATTATGATATTTTATTACATGCAGGATTTAGAAATAGAAAAGATTGCAAATATTCTTGATATAAATATAAATACTGTAAAATCAAAATTATATAGAGGACTTGAAAAACTAAAAGTTAATTTTAATTATGGAGGTGAAAAGTTATGATTAGAGATACTTTAGACGAAAGACTTATCAATAAAGAAAGAATAAGAAACAAAGTATTAAATAGTATAGATGTACATCGCAGAAGTAAAATAAATTCATTTGAGTTTAAGATTATAGAAATTAGTACTTTTGCCTGTGTAATACTTTTAGTAGCTATTATTAGTATATCAAAATTAAATATTAGAAATAGTTCAAATCAAAATAATTCTATTAATAGTGCAAATGACTCATTAACAAATATAAGTGAGTATTATAAAGCTACAATTGGTGAAAATGAGAATCAAAATAAAACTAATTATGATATAGACTATAATAGTATGTCTTATGCTGTTGATGTAGGTTATCCTTTTGTCATATATAAAAATAGAATTTATAATTTATTTCAAAGTGTAAATAATGATACAGCTAAAAAAATAGAATTATCTAAAATTGGAATAACAAATAAAGATGCAAATGACTATTATAATTCAAAACAAAGTTTAGACATTAATAGTATATATTCAACAATGTCAACTGGAACTGAAATTTACTCAATAAAGGGGTATGATCCAAATATAAGAATACTGGTCAATGATATTAATTCATCTATTATATTTGAAAGTTTGGAAAATGTTAAAATTAATAGTTTTAAGGAATTAGTGAAATTATTAAATTTAGATACAAATTTCTTATCAGCAAACATTTTAATAAACAGTAGTACAAGTGGTCCAGTAACTAGTAGTAATAGTGTGACCAAAAAAGAAATATCATCAGAAAAATATAATAATTTAATTAATATTTTAAATGAAGCCTCTTTAATTAATTCTACTGAAGTACTTAATTACTTTAAAAAAACAGGAAAAAATGAAAATAAAGGTGTAGAAATCTTACTTAAAGATGGAACAAATATTTCTTTGGTTATATATTCTAGTGGATATATAAATTATAGAAGTTTATATTTTAAAATAACAAGTGATTCATTTAAAAAAATATATAATGAAATATAAAAATTTGAGGTAAATAATATGAAAAAAATAAATAAATCATCAATTCTTTATATTTTGCTATTTTCAATTTTAATAACAATTATCATAGTAGTATTTATATTAAATGGAAGAAATGGTTTATTTGGAAGTATTATAAATAATAATACCTTTGAAAATAAACTGGTGAATACTAATTTTGAAGAAGGAATAGTTTTATATAAATACGATGGTCAAGATATTAGTTCAAAAATATATATTAAAAATATGAATAATGAAAGTTTTGATAGATTAAATAAAATTATAGATAGTAATAAAAAATCATATTCAATAATAGATTTTGTTAACTTACCAGATTATACTATTGAAAATTATGATAATCAAATCAATATACGATTTACTAATTTAGGAGTTATAATAACAAAATCGGATACAGAAGCAATAGAAATATTTGATAAAGATCAGGTAACTGAAATAAGCGATATTTTAGATTATAAATATGACTCTTCAATTTTAAATTATAGTATATTAGAATTAGAAAACCTAAAAAGCCCTCCAGCTTTATATATAAATAATAATATTGAAACAAGAATTTTTGGATATAGATGGTACAGTAATTTTTCTGGTATATGCGGCAACACAAGTTTTGATGAAATAATAGATAATAATAATACTATAAAGAAACAAAGTAGCCTGATATTAAGTACAAATAAGGATGCGAGTTTAAGTCTAATGACTAAACTACCAGAAACTATAAAAATTAACTATAATATCTATAAATATGATTCAACAACACAAATTTTTTCTGCAAAACCAATACTTGAAAAAGAAGCAATAAGAACAATAAATGGCGATTTTTATTTAGAAATGCCAAATGAATTAAAGGGTGATTTTGTATATCATATTAGATTATCTAATAAAGATAGTGATGATATTGGAGTAAGTTATTATTTTAGATATATATGTAATTAAAATAATAAAATCATATTAAATACGTTAAAATAAAAGTAAATTTTATATTTTAACGTATTTTCTTTTACATTTATATTTAATTTTACATAATATTTGTTGACTTTATAGTATAATGTATGTTAAAATTATATATAAAAAATGTGAGGAAAAATAATGGAATTTGTAAATAAAAAAATAGAATTACTTGCGCCTGCTGGAAATTATGATAGTTTTTTAGCTGCATGCAAATCGGGAGCAAACGCTATATATATGGGGATAGGAAAATTTAATGCAAGAACTATGGCTGAGAATTTTGATATACAAAAATATATAGAATGTATTAAATATGCCCATATGAGAAACATTAAAGTATATTTAACTCTTAATACTTTGCTATATAATAACGAAATAAAAGAAGCACTCGAAATTATTAGTAAATTAAACCTATATGGACTTGATGGAGTAATTGTTCAAGATATTGGAATTGCAAGTTTAATACATGAATTAACTCCTAATTTACATTTACACGCAAGTACACAGATGAGTATATACACATTAGAACAAGTTAAATGTATGGAAAAAATCGGATTTAAGAGAGTGGTACTTGCAAGAGAATTAAATATTGATGAAATAGAGTACATTTGCAAAAACACTGAACTTGAAATAGAGGTATTCATTCATGGAGCACTTTGTGTTTCTTTTTCTGGTCAATGTTTACTTAGTAGTATGATCGGAAATAGGAGTGCAAATAGGGGTAGTTGCGCTCAACCATGTAGAATGAAATATAGATTGTATGATAAAAAAAGTAGAAAGCTATTGCAAAGAGATGCTTATTTATTAAGTAAAAAGGATATATATGGTCTAGATCATATTGAAAGATTAATTAATGCAGGTGTTAGTTCATTAAAAATTGAAGGAAGAAACAAAAATCCTGAATATGTGGCAGGTGTTGTATCAATATATAGAAAAAACATAGATAAAATAAACAATTTATTTATCAGTGAAGAATTAGGTAATGAACAAGATAAAAAAGAACTAAAACAATTATTTAATCGTGATGGTATAAGTGCAGGTTACTTAGATGGAGTGGAATATAAAAATAGTATTACAGATCTATCTCCTAAAAATACTGGTATATATCTTGGAGAAGTTATAGGTCAAGATAATAAATTTATTAAGATAAAACTCGAAGAAGATATAGATATGCATGATGGTATTGAAATTTATTCTCCAGATAGAGTTATATCAAATATTATTACTTGTATAAAGAATGAAAATGGCAAAATAATCAATGATTTAGTCGAAAAGTATAATATTGTTTTAATTGGTGATATTAACTCTAAAATAGAAATTGGGAGCAAAGTATATAAGACTTCAAGTAATAAATTAAATGAGAAATATAGAAATGTATATCTAAATGATGATGATAATTATAAATTGAAATTTGATATCAAAATAGAAGTGCTAAAAAACAAAAATATATTAACATGCGTTATTAAAGATGATAATATAATAATTACATCTTTAGATTATATTCCTCAAATAGCAAAAAATAAATCAGTTAGTAAAGAAGATATAATTTCTTGTTTTAGTAAAACAAAAGATGCGCCATTTGATTTTAAGAATATCGATATAATTTTAGAGGAAAATCTTTTTATACCAATATCAGTATTAAATGAGCTAAGACGTTCTACAATCCAAAAACTAATTGAAAGCTATAATGTATATGTAGATGAAAATGAAGAAAGAGATATACCAAATAGGGTAGATAAATTTCTAACTTTAAAAGAAAAGATTATAAAAATGAATTCAAAAAATAGTGAAAGAAAAGTGTACAATTCACTATATGTATATGACTATAATTCAAATATGGATTATTTAAAAGAATATCAGATTAGAGTTAATAAAAAAATTGATATAATGTATGTAAACGTTGCTTCTTTTATGAAATACAAAGATGAAATATTTGAAAAATATAAAGATAAAGTAAATATATATATGTATATACCCAATGTAGTATTTAAAAATCTAAATAAATTTATAATATCTAATATTGAGAATCTAGTAGAAGAAGGTATATCAGGATTTTTGATTGGAAGTCTAGCATATATGGATATATTACAAAATTTGAAGCAGAAATATGATGTAAAACTAATAGCAGATTATAGTTTAAATATTACAAATACATTTAGTGCTAATTTCTATAATAATATAGGTTTTGATAGATTAACTTTATTACCAGAAATTGATAATGAAGAAACAATTAATAAGATATCAAAGTTATTTAATATAGAATTAATAAATGATTTGGTTACAGTGATGACATCAAGATACTGCATGATTGGAAGTTTTATTGCAAATACGGAAACAGGTAAAAAATGCAAAATGCCATGTAGAAAATCAAAATATATGCTTAAAGATAGTTATAATGAAACATACGATATTATTCTTGATAATATAGATTGTATAATGAGAATAGTTAAAAGATATGATTTGAAAAAGTTATATAATAAAGATAAATTAAAAGTATCAGTTAGAAATTGCTTAGTATAAAAAAGAAAGTATCATTGGAAATTTCCCTTATGGTACTTTCTTTTAATTTATATGACTAAATTCTTGTTACATATTTATCGCTTGCTATTATATGGTACTTTTATTCTTCTTCTGTTTCTTAACCTGGCATTAAGAAGGAATTTACTATATGAATTTAAATATTTCTCAAATCTTATAAAAAAATTAATTTGTATTGATTCATAATGTGTATGAGAAAGTAGATTATTTTGAGCTGGAATAATTCTTTCATAATTAAAATCTTCTATTTCTCTTTTTACACCAATTAAAGAACAATTAAAAAGTCTTTCTTCAATAATATCTTTTATATTAATAGTGACTATATTATTGAATGAATCAACAGTTTTTATTTGATTATCTGAGTTTAATAATTTACTTAAATCTTGATTAATTTCATCTTTAAGTTTTTCTTGAGTTTCTTTTTCATTTTCTAATTCAAGTAAAACTAAATTTTTGAATTCTTCTAGATTAGGTTTCCCGATTCCAAGGATAAAACCATTTACACCAAAAGCAATTAAAAAGATTTCTTTATTTTCAATCAATTAATCCCATCCTTTCAATTAATAATTATAAGGTTACAAGTTCTATTATTCCTATATTATAATAGAATAATTTAAAAAAGTAAAGAAAAATACTATATTTATTTACAAATATTGACTAGTATGTTTAAAAGTTATATAATGAGGTTACATTAGAAACTAATATAATAAAATTAATATTATAGTAGGAGGAGACAATTTTATGGGCACTTTATATGTAGTGACAAATGGCGAAACATATGGAGAAAAAAAGGGACTAGTACAGGGAGCTGTAAATTCATACTTAACAGAAAAAGGAATATGCTATGCTAATTGTCTATCAAAACTTTTGAATGACTTTCGGATAGATATTATTTTATATTCTCCATATGATAGGACTAGAATTACTGCAGAAATTATTGCACAAGAGAAGCGACTAAAAATCAAGTCAGATACAAGCTTTAGAGAAAAATATTTTGGACAATATGAAAATAGGAAGTTAGATACAATCAATTTTGCTTCACTCTTTAAATATGGTGTTGATATTGGATTAAGTGAGGAAATGGATGATTTTGTACTTAGGGTAAAAAATGAAATTGTTAGAATTAAAAGAGTTTATAAAGATCAAAACGTTGTTTTAGTGACTCATCCTGGTCCAGCTGCCATTATCAGTTGTTATTTTGATGACAAAAATATACCAGATGGTGAGGGATTTGTAGAAATACTTAATAAAGTAAAAAGTGTCTTAGTAACTCAATATACTTTGTGATATAATTACATTAGAGAAGATATTATAATTTGAATTAAAATTATAAATATCTTCTTTTTTATTTTATTTAGATTAAAACTATTGCCAATTACACTATTTTATTATATAATTTAATTGGTATATTATAATTTATATAATATTTTATAGACTAAAGAGGTAAAAATATACTAATAAATAAATTCTAGATAATGAATTTTAATGAATAAAGTATTGCAAATTATATAAGTAATATATAATGTTGTACATTGAAAATTAAATATTGGAGGGAGTAAGCATATGGGATTAACGATAATTTGTGCTGTTATAGCTTTCTTACTTGGCTCTGTAATTTTCTTTTATGTTGGAATACAATATAGGAAAAAAGTGGCAGAGGCTACAGTAAAGTCCGCTGAGCAGCAAGCAGAAAAAATAGTTGATGAAGGAAAAAAAGATGCAGAACGTATAAAAAAAGAAGCGATTTTACAAGCTAAAGACGAAATGATAATGCAAAAGGATGAACTTGAAAAAGAAGCAAGACTTAGAAAAAAAGAATTACAAGATGTTGAAAATAGAATAAATCAAAGACAAGATTTAGTTGATAAAAGAGCTGCATTAATTGAAGAAAAAGAAAATAATATTATTAGAAAAAGTGAAGAGATTATACAAAAAGAAAAAGAATTACAAAAAGCTCATGAAAGAGAAATGGAAAAATTAAGTGAAATTTCTAAAATGTCAATAGATGATGCCAAGACTGCTATCATGGAAAACTTAGAAGATGATATGAAAGTTGAAATGGCAGAATATATTAAATCTGAGCAAGAAAAGGCAAAAGAGGAAGTAGAGAAAAAAGCAAAAGAAATTCTTGTTGGAGCAATTCAAAGATGTGCTACTGATCATACTTCAGAGGCAACAGTTACAGTAGTTGCACTACCAAATGATGATTTAAAAGGAAGAATAATTGGTAGAGAAGGAAGAAATATAAAAACAATTGAAACTTTAACAGGAATTGATTTAATTATTGATGATACTCCAGACGTAATTGTATTATCAAGTTTTGATCCTATAAGACGTGAAGTTGCAAGAATTGCAATTGAAAGACTTATAGCAGATGGAAGAATACATCCAGGTAAGATCGAAGAAATGATTGAAAAAGCAAAAGTCGAAGTTGAAAATACGATCAAGGAAGAAGGAGAAAGAGCTCTTTATGAAACTGGAGTTGTAAATATACATCCAGAACTTATAAAGCTTCTTGGTAAACTTAGATATAGAACAAGTTATGGCCAAAATGTACTTAACCATTCTATAGAAGTTTCAAATATAGCTGGAATTCTTGCAGTAGAGCTTGGACTTGATCCTACAATTGCAAAAAGAGCAGGATTACTTCATGATATAGGTAAATCTTTTGATCATGATGTTGAAGGTACACATGTAAGTCTAGGTATTGAATTACTTAGGAAGTACAAAGAAAAAGATGAAATTATATGGGGTATGGAAGCACATCATGGAGACACAGACCCTAAGACAATTGAAGCAATTCTTGTTCAAGCAGCAGATATAGTATCAGCATCAAGACCAGGGGCTCGTAAAGAAACTGTTAGCACATATATTAAAAGATTACAAAAACTTGAAGAAATTTGTAATTCTTATGAGGGTGTTGATAAATCTTACGCTATACAAGCTGGAAGAGAAATTAGAATAATGGTTAAACCTGATCAAGTTGATGATGCTTCAATGGTAATGCTTGCAAGAAAAGTTGCAAAACAAATTGAAGATGAAATGGTTTATCCAGGACAAATCAAAGTTAATGTTATTCGTGAAATGAGAGCTATCGAACTTGCAAAATAATAATTATAAGAAGAATGTATAAAGTAAAATTTATGCATTCTTTTTTTGCCATATATTATTATTTATTTTAAAAATATTGACAAAATTTTAATAACTTAATATAATAAAGTAAAATAATGGAGGAAATATATGAAAATATTTAAAATAATCGTATCTATATTTATAGTAGTTATTACACTAGGTAATATTTATGCTTACTCAACTGATTCTTATTCAATTGAGGTACCAAACACATATATTATGCAAAGTACAAGTGAAAGTGCAAATCCAATTATATTTAGTAAAAATACAGAAATTAAACAACCAAATTTTAATGTCTATGTAAATGATAACACAAGTAAAAGTGATATTAGTGTGGCAACTGATGAAGATATTTCAACTCTTGCAAATGAAATTTCTAATCAAATTTATTCTGCTTATAAAATAAATGTTAATGTTTTGAAAAAGGAGAAAACTGTTTTAAACGGATATGATGCTATTTTTATTAGTTTAAAGTGGGATAGTGAAGATACTTTAGGATATACTATATATCAGAATCAATATTCTATGATGTCAAAAAATTACATATACACGTTGACATTTTCTTCTAATAAAGCAGAAGATTTAACTTCTTTAGAAACCCAAAATATTAAAGATAGTTTTGTAATAAAGGATGAGTTAAATAAGAGTAATTTTTTTGACTTTAAACAGTTGTTTATTTATGCTATAGCTGGTGCAGTTATAGGATTAATATATGGAGTTATAAAAAAGAAAAAGGAAGTTTAATGAAAATATAGATTAAAAGAATGTATAAATTTTAATATACATTCTTTTTTGAAGTTGTAATATTTATTTAATCATCTCATTCCCATTATAGTAATATATTCTTTTATATAATTGTTATTAATCAGATATTTTAGTATAAATTGGAAAAATTTACAAATACTAAACTTGAGGGGTGATTATATAATGAAAATAGGAATACCAAAGGGATTGGCAATATATGAATATCCAATTCTTTACACAAAATTTTTTGAATTGCTAGGATTTGAAATAGTATTCAGCGATGATACAAATAGAGAAATTATTGATGAAGGTATTAGAAGATCAATAGATGAGAGTTGTCTTGCAAGCAAAATTTTTACTGGTCATGTGTATTCACTTACAAAAAGAAATGATATTGATTATATTTTTATACCAAGGCTTTGCTCATTTAATAAAATAGATACAGTATGTGTAAAATTTTATGCAATGTATGATATTTGTAAAAATCTTTTTCCAAATGGTAAATTTATAACTTTAAATGTAGATTATCTAAGAGGAGAAAATGAATTTAAGGCTTTTGTAAATTTAGGAAAAAGATTAGGAAAAAGGTATACTCAAGTGGTCTCGGCCTATTTAAAATCAAGAAATATGCAAAAAATATATGATAACAAAAAATTAGAAAAGCAAATTAATGACTTAAGTGATAATTCACATGGTAGAACGAATGTTTTGATAGTATCACATTCATATATAGCTCATGATAAATACATGGGTGATCCTATAGTTAGATATTTAAAGGATACCGGTATAAACATATTATATGCCGATGTAAATAGCATAAATACTCAAAATGGTATATTAAAAAACAAAAATAAAATTAAAAAAATATATAGAGATTATAGTGATATTTCAAAAAATATATATTGGAAATTTAGTAAGACTTTATTAAATGGTATAAGTGAATACATAGATAGAGTTGATGGAATAATTTATTTAACTGTATTTCCTTGTGGTCCTGATTCACTTGTTAATGAACTTGCATTAAGGAAAATAACAGATAAACCTAGCATTAACATTATAATAGATGAACAAGATTCAAATACTGGTATTTATACAAGGTTAGAAAGCTTCGTAGATATTCTTGAGCAAAATAAATTATTACAAACTAATAACATATCAGAAAGTGTGGTGTAACAAATGAATAAGAATAAAAAAAAGTATATTGTTAGTTTCCCACATATGGGAAATTATTATATTCCAATATATAATTTATTAAGTAATATATATGATGAAGAAACAACAGAAATTTTAATTCCAAAAAAAATAACTAAAGAAACATTAGAAAAGGGAAGTAATTCAAGCCCAGATTTTGTTTGTGTTCCGTTTAAGTATAATATGGGGAATTATATTGAATCTTTAGAACAAGGAGCAAATGTATTAATTCAGGCCGGCGGAGGGTGTAGATATGGATATTATGCTGAAGTACAGGAGCAAATATTAAAAGATTTGGGATATGACTTTACATATATAACATTACTTGATGCAAAAGGAGTAGATCCATTTAAGGTATATAATAAATTTAAGAAAATTAATCCTAAACTTAAATTTAGTAATTTTGTATATAGATTTTTAGTAACAATAAAACTTTTAGAAATATTAGATGATTTTGAAACTTATATAAGAGATAATATTGTATTTGAAAGAAGTAAAGGTGAATTTGAAAAATTACATGAAGAGTTTCTTGAAAAAATGAAGTTTCTAAAAAATATGAGAGAAATAATGAAATTTAAGAAATACTATTTTAAGAAATTATATTCTATAAAACTAAAAAATAAAAACAACCCTAATATTATTAAAATAGGTGTAGTTGGAGAACTATATACTTCTATGGAACCATTTGCTACATTTTTTATAGAAAAAGAACTAGCTAAGTATGGTGTTAAAACTAGAAGATATACCACTGTAACTTATTTATTGTTTCAAAAGGGAAAGGCACAAAAAAAATTACTAAATAATGCAAGTGAATATCTTACATATGCATTAGGTGCAGATGGTACTGAAAGTGTAGCTCATACACTTGAGTTAATTGATATGGGATATGATGGGATTATACATGTAAAGCCATTTGGATGTACGCCAGAGGTTAATGCAATGCCAATATTACAAAGAATAAGTAAGGAAAAAGACATTCCAATTATGTATTTAACATTTGATTCACAGACTAGTGAAGCTGGTATACAAACTAGATTAGAAGCTTTTTATGATATGCTAAAGATGAAAAAAGAAGAAAGAATTAAAGAGGAAAGTGAAATAAACATATTTAAAGATGGTGAACGAATTTATAGTCTAAATTCGCATGATAAATTAGCAAAAGCAGGAGGAAATAATGGATAATAAATATTATATAGGCGTTGATATTGGATCTATTTCTACTAAAGGTGTAATTATTGATAATGATAACAATATTATTGCTAGCGAATATTTATGGACAGAAGGAAGTCCAATTGATGCGACTAAAAAAATAATACAAAGTTTAAAAGAAAATATAGAAAAAGAAAATGTAGATATTAATATATATGGTATTGGGACAACGGGTTCTGCTAGAAATTTAATAGGGAGTGTACTTGGGGCTAATATAATAAAAAATGAAATAACAGCCCATGCTATTGGAACTCTTTCAAGATACAAAGATGTAAAAACAATACTTGAAATTGGAGGTCAAGATTCAAAACTGATAATACTTAGAAATGGAGTTGTTGTAGATTATGCTATGAACACTTTATGTGCAGCAGGAACAGGAGCATTTTTATCTTCACAAGCAAAACGCCTTGGAGTTGAAATAGAAGACCTAGGTAAGATTGCTAAGTTATCGAAAAATCCTTCAAAAATAGCTGCAAGATGTACAGTATTTGCTGAATCTGATCTGGTACATAAAGCACAAATTGGACATAGTAAAGAAGATTTGATTGCTGGAATTTGTAATTCAGTAGTATATAATTATCTAAATAATTTGGCAAAAGGTAAAAAGATAGAAGATAAAGTAGTATTTCAAGGTGGCGTTAGTAAAAATGAAGGAGTAGTAAAAGCTTTTGAAAACATATTACAAAAAGAAATACATGTTGATGAAAATTCTCATTTAATGGGTGCATTAGGTGTCGCGATTTTATCTAAAAATATAAATAAAAACGGTAATAAATTAAATTTTGACTTTAATTTAAAAGATTCAGAATTTAAAACTGTTGGTAGTGAATGTCATGGATGTAGTAATAATTGTGAAATAGTTACTATATATAAAGATGGTAACTTAATAGATAGAATGGGTGGCAGATGTGAAAAAGGAAATATGACTAAAGAAAATATTGTATAATAATTTAAAAACCACAATGAATATATAATTTATTCATTGTGGCCTTAAATTACATTATAAACTTAAGTATAATTTCTTTCTCATTTTCTTCCAAAACTTCAAAACAATTAAATAGAAGTTTTTTTAATATTAGTTCAGATGTTATTATTATTAATATATTATTCTTATTAAAATATAATATATTTGTATTAAATAAATCAGTTATGTCCTTCATTATTAATGAGTTAAATAGTATGTTTGATATATAATTATCAATGTTGGTAATATGAAACTTAGGGACCAGTTTATAAAATGCCTCTAGATTATCTTCTATGTATTCAAAGATTTTATCCTTTAGAAGATCTGTATCTAGAATTGTATAACTTTTGTTACTACTAGCTATATAATAATATATATCAAATTTTTCATCATATCCTTCCTGTTTAATATCATTTGAGTTTTTAATACCATAGTATTGCATAATTTCTCTTATGTTGTTTTCCATGTTGTCTTCATTCCTTTCAATAGAATAAATTCATTCTATTTTTTTATTTTCTCATATATAAATTATACCATACTATTAGGTGTATTTACAATATATATGAAGATATATATTAAATTATTAATTATACTAAAAAAACCTAATAAAATTCTTCTTGCTTTTATATGTTTTTTATTGTATAATTCTATAAGAACCAAAGGGGGATATAATTTGAAAGTTTTAATAGTTGGAGACGTAATTGGAAGAACTGGTTTAAATAAATTAAGAGAAGAACTTAATTTTATATTAAAAGAGGAGAACATTACTTTTTGTATAGTAAATGGAGAAAATTCTGCTAATGGTAAAGGAATTAGAATGCAAGAATATAATGAGATTTTAGAAATTGGTGCTGATGCAATTACAATGGGAAATCATATTTATTATAGAAAAGAAATGGCTGAGGAATATATAAAACTACCTAGATTATTAATTCCTGCAAATGTTACAAATTTAAAAGGAAATGGTAATATAGTAGTTGAAAAAAATGGAATTAAGTTTGGAGTAATTAATGTTATTGGTAGAGCAGAAATGGGAGAAGTTTTTGAAAAAAATACTATAAATCCATTTTTATCTGTAACAGAAGAAATTGATAAATTAAAACAAAATAATGTTGATTATATTTTTGTTGATTTTCATGCTGAAGCAACAGCAGAAAAAATTGCAATGGGATATTTCTTAGATGGAAAAGTAACTTGTATATTTGGTACGCATACTCATGTTCAAACAGCAGATGAGATAATATTTGAAAGTGGAACTGCATATATAACAGATATTGGTATGACTGGGCCAATGGATAGTGTAATTGGACTAAAAAAAGAAGTTGCATTAAAACGTTTTGTAGATGGTAAGTTTGCAAAATATGAATGTAGTTCAAATAAATCTATATTTAACGCAATAATTCTTGATATAGATGAAAATACAAAGAAAGTGACAAATATAAACAGGATTTTTAAACGTTAATGGAATAATTTAGTTATCATATAATACTATGTAGCAAGAGGCTAGGGGGTGTTATGTGATAACTTTTTTAAAGAAATTTATAACTGGAATAAAAAATTTATATCTCGATGCAAAAAATATTTATGAAAAAGATCCTGCTGCTAGGTCTGTATTGTCTGTAATAATACTTTATCAGGGTTTTTGGTCGATATTCAATCATAGAATAGCACATTTTTTCTATAATATAAAATTATATTTTATTGCAAGACTTATTTCTCAAATTTCAAGATTTTTAACTGGGATTGAAATACATCCTGGTGCAAAAATTGGAAATAAATTGTTTATGGATCATGGAATGGGAATTGTAATAGGAGAGACTGCAGAAGTAGGAGATAATTGTACAATATACCACCAAGTAACTTTAGGTGGAACTGGAAAAGAAGCAGTTAAAAGGCACCCAACAGTTGGGAATAATGTACTTATAGGAGCAGGGAGTAAAGTTTTAGGAAATATTATAATAGGTGATAATGTAAAAATCGGTGCAAATTCAGTTGTACTAAAAAATGTAGAAGCTAATAAAACCGTAGTTGGAATACCAGCTAAAGAAATTATAAAATAAAAGGAATCATATTATTTTGATTCCTTTTATTTGTTTTCTCCTGAAATTTGATCAAGGCACGACTTACAAATATTTTTCCCTTTAAAATTAGTTATATCGTCACATTCACCGCAAAAAATACAATCTGGAAGATACTTCTTAAGTATTATTAAATCGCGATCAATAAATATTTCAACAGTATCTTTTACTTCAATATCAAAATTTTTCCTAAGTTCAGATGGAATTACAATTCTTCCAAGTTCATCTACTTTTCTTACAATTCCTGTAGATTTCATGAATATTCACCTTCCTTTACATACAAAAAATATATATTTATTTTTTAGTGATGATAAGTTTCATTATTTTGAATTTTAAAAGCTCTAAATAATTGTTCTAATAAAAATATTCTAATTAGCTGATGAGGAAATGTAAATCTTGAAAATGATATTTTTTCATTACAAATATTAAGTAATTCTTCGCTCATTCCGAGTGTTCCACCAATTAAAAAAACTATTGTTGAAGATTCATATGTTGCAATGTTATTTATTTTTTTAGAAAAATCTTCTGATGTTATTTCCTTTCCAGTTAGATCTAGAGCTATAATATAAGCTTTTCCAATTTTATTTATTTTATCTATTACTTTTTTCGATTCGATTTCTTTTATATTTTTTATATCAGTATCAGATAGAGAAGAAGGTACTTTTTCATCAGAAATCTCAATAATATCTAGTTTACAATATTTTGATAATCTCTTTTCATATTCACCTAAAATGTCTCTCATTGATTTTTCCTTTATATTGCCTAAACATATAACTTTGATATTTAACATATATTAATTACCTCACTTGATAAATCCTTTGTGGCAATACAAATATCTAATAAATCCTTATTAATTCCATTGCATTGTAATTTACTTTTAATAGTATCTATGGCTATATCACTAGTATTATTATTTTGACTTAAGTGGGCAAGAAGAAATCTGTTTTTTCCTTTGTTATATAATTTACATATTAAATCTGAAGTATCATCATTTGAGAGATGTCCTAAATTAGATTTTATTCTTCTTTTTAAATTAAATGGATACTTTCCAAAATCAAGCATTGTACTATCATAGTTCGATTCTATTATTATATAGTCACTGTTAAGTAGATAATCAAAAACTTCATTTGTTACATATCCAAGATCTGTTGCAAAACCAATTGAACTCTCACTTGTTTTTATATTAAATCCGCATGGCATTACTGCATCGTGTGATGTCTCAAATGGAGTTATTTCAAAATCTTTGACTTTAAAAGGTTGTCCATAATGTGTTTTAATAATATCTGCTGATATATTCTTATCGTCTAAATAGTCTTTAAGATAATCAGCAGTTTTTCCACATGCATATATTGGTATATTATTTTTTCTACAAATAAGTGGCAATCCTTTAATATGATCAATATGCTCATGAGTTATAAGTATTGCAGATATATCAGATATATTTTTATCTATGCTCTTTAAACCATCAGTTATAGATTTATAAGTAACTCCAACATCAACTAATATATTTGTTTTATTTGATTCAATATGAAACATATTACCAGAACTTGAACTAAATAGTGGATGAATATTAAGCATTAAGTTCACCTACTAATAATTCATCATTGTAATATTCAATGTTTGCACCAAGATTTCTAAATTTTTCAGTTATATTTTCATATCCTCTTAATATATGGTGTATGTCATAAACTTCAGTTATTCCTTCAGCAGCAACACCAGCTATTATCATTGCAGCACCAGCTCTTAAATCATGTGATCTAACCGGAGCTCCATATAATTTTTCTACACCTTTTACTATTGCTGTAGATCCATGTGCAGATATGTCAGCACCCATTTTTGCAAGTTCATCAGTATATTGAAATCTTGATTCCCATATATTTTCGACTATTATTCCTGTACCTTCACAAACAGATAGAAGAACGCCCATTTGTGGTTGCATATCAGTAGGAAATCCAGGATAAGGCATAGTTTTTAAACTAAATGCATTAGGTTTCTTATTCATTGAAACTCTTATACTTGATTCATATTCTTCTACTGTAACACCTGCTTCTCTGAGTTTAGCAGTTATAGGTTCCATATGTTTTGGAATGCAGTTATTAATTAAAACGTTGCCTTTTGTGATTGCAGCTGCAACCATAAATGTACCAGTTTCAATTTGATCTGGTATCACAGAGTAACTAGAAACTTGCCTTAATTCTTTTACTCCATTAATTCTGATAGTATCAGTACCAGCACCTTTAATATTTGCACCCATTGAGTTTAGAAAATTTGCTAAGTCAACTATATGTGGCTCTTTTGCAACATTTTCAATTACAGTTAAACCATCTGAAAGAGTAGCTGCTAAAATAGCATTTATTGTAGCACCAACACTTACAACATCTAAAAATATATTTGCACCTTTTAAAGTAGTTTTTCTTGAAGCATATACATTACCTCTAAGTACATCAACAGTAGCACCTAGTTTTTCTAATGCCTTAATGTGTTGATCAATTGGTCTTGCTCCTAAATTACAACCTCCAGGCAGACCAATTTGAACTTCTTTAAATCTACCAAGGAGAGATCCAAGTAAGTAATATGAAGATCTAAATTTACTAGTAAGTTCATATGAGGCAATAGCAGATGATACATTTTCATTATCAATTATAATTTCGTTTTGTGATATGTAAGTTATTTTAGATCCAAGTGATTCAAAAATCTTTAAATATGAAGTAATATCACTTATATTAGGTACATTCTCCAAATGACATTTTCCTTTTACAAGAAGTGTAGCAGGTAATATTGCAACAGCTGCGTTTTTTGCTCCACTTATAGTTACTTCGCCCTCTAATCTACAAGGTCCATGTACAATAAATTTTTCCATATATCTATAATCAATCCTTTCTATTTTAGTAAATATATATTTACTAAAAGGTAAAAAGCTATTCAAAATTCATGTAAAATCAATATAAAAAGTGTAGATTTTACATCTATTAATTTGTATGTTTTACTTTAGAAAGTATAACACAGATTTAACAAAAATACAATAATTTCGACAAAATAAGTTTATCTGATAAGGTTATTTTTAAAGCCATTACACATTTGTTTACAATTGCATGTTAGATTTGTGAGACTGTTCTCAACGCATAAAATATTCTTAAATAAAAGAATGTCTTTGCCACACATATAATGGCAATTACCCATTGGAAACTTGCATGGACAGTTACAAAGGAAATAATTTAAAAAGTTATTACCGTTAAAAAACATTTAAACACCCCCTTTATATAGTATATGTAAAAATTTATTTTATTGTTGAAATTTAGAAGCAATAGTGGTATAATATGAGAAATTATGTAACTTATTAATCCTAAATATTAATATACACAAGAGGAGGAAGATTTAATGATTAAAAGCATTGAAAAATTTACTGAAGATTTTCCAGATTTACGGATTTTAATTGACAAGAAAGTGAAGGAAAATAAGTTTGAAAGATTGAGGGGAATGAATACTTATCAAATTGACTCATATTTGGAAGCAAGACTATTATGTACGTATTTTGAATTTATTTATGATAAGATTCAAGCAGATAAGGGGCTATTATTAGGTCAGCTCATGCTATTTAAAATTGATGTAAAAGAACTTTCTAATAATTTTACATCACCCATAAAAATATCAGAATATGGGGCTAGATTTAATATGCTTATTTCATATTTAACTCAAAACGGACTTCCTAGTGTTCATACTAAGATTAAAGATAGTTCAAGATTTAATGATTACTTTCTTGCAAATAGATACTTAGATTTAGATACAATAATTAATAAATTGGATAACTTAAAAAATTTCTACAAAGTAAATAAGAAAAGAATGGGAATGCCAGTTGAACTTTCAAACTACATTTCGCGAAAATTAGTTATAATTAAAGACGATAAAGACCTAATTAATGATTTAATTAGTTATAGGTTGCTGGATTTACAATCTTTAAATAATAGCACAGTATATCCTATAAAATTAAGAGAAACTATTAATATTTCAGACATTGATAGAATATGTTCTTTCCTTGAACGAATAATTTTAATACTAATAGTTCATTATAAGAGTATACATTTTTATAATTATATGTTAAATTATAAGCATTAAATTATATAAAAACTATTCAAACCACCATATGTGGATGTTTGGATAGTTTTTATTTTTATCAATTTTATAATATAAGCACAAAAAAATCAGTAAAAAAAAACAAAAGACTTGTTTTTTTCATATACATATGTTAAAATATATTAGTAACGATTTAATACTAATATAGGAAGGTGAAAAAAATGAAAACAGAAATACAACCAAAATATGTAAAAGCACAAATCAAATGTGTATGTGGTAATGTTATAGAAACTGGATCTGTAAAAGAAGAAATGAGAGTAGATACTTGCAGTAAATGTCATCCATTTTTCACAGGTCAAAAACAAGCTATGTCTAGTCAAGGTAGAGCAGCTAAATTTACTGAGAAATTTTTAAATAATAAAAAATAAATTATTGATAATCTAGAGTGCTTTTTTTGCACTCTTTTTTATATATTTTAACTTTCAAGGAGTGTTAATGAAAAATATAGATAACTTAAAAGTTGGTGGGATAGCATTATTTAATGGATTAATTTTAAAAAGTAAATTAAGAGAATCAATTTCTCAAGTATATGATGGAAATATCGAAATTGAAACTAATGATAGAAATGGTTCAATCAAAAAATTCAGTATATTCGAATTTCCAATAGTAAGGGGAATAGTAAATATTGTAGATACATTTAAAAATTCTGTTTCATATGTCATTGCATCTGCAAAACAGGTAATAAATAGTTTAGTTGATGTTAATGAAGAAGAATTAAAAATTGGAAAATTCGAAATTATATCTTCATATATAATTTCAATTACTTTAATAGTATCTGTTCTTATATTATTACCAAACATATTATCTTTGTTATTTGCAGAAAATATTAGAAATATAATTCAGCTTATGTTTCAAATATTAATATTTGTATTTTATTTAATAACTTTAAAAAATACTAAAATGTTAAATGTATTATTTGAATATCATGGGGCTGAACATAAGGTAGTAAATGCATATGAAAAATTTGGTATAGATAATTTAGATATAAAAAATGTAAGAGATTCATCTAGATTTCATGTTAGATGTGGTGGAAATTTGATAGTATATTTTTTTGTTATAAATATAATTTTTACACTATTTATGCCATCAGAAAATATAATTTTTAAGAGTATATTGCAAGTTATTACACTTGCTTTAAGTCTAGGTGTATCTTATGAATTAGTAATGCTTTTAAGTAAAATTCCAAATAAGCTGTCTTTTGTTAATTATCCTGCAATGTCAATTCAGTTTATTACAACAAAAGAACCAAGTAATGATAAAATAAAGCTTGCAATATATGGAATGCTTGCTTGTATAAATAAAGATGTAAAAGTTACTATTGAAGATTATATAAATAGGTTTCTTGAGATAAAAGAATACGATTTAAAAATAATAATAAAAATGGTTGCTTCAATAAAAAATGAAGAATATGAAAACATATTTTCAAATATAAAAGATGTATATTTGAATTTAAATGAAATGATAAAACTAGATGAAATGATTGATAAATATTATGTTAAAAAGCTTCCTATTCAATATGTAACAAATTCTCAGAATTTCTTTAGAGAAAAATATTTTGTAAATGAATCTGTTTTAATTCCAAGGTCAGATACTGAGATCCTTGTTGAAAAATCTATTGAATATATTGAAAAGTATAATTTAAATAGCATGATTGACATGTGTACTGGTAGTGGATGTGTTGGAATATCAATAGCGAAAAACTCGAGTGTTGAAAAGGTTTTACTTGTAGATGTTTCAAATAGTGCTTTAAAGGTTGCAAATAAAAATATTGAAATAAATAATGCATTTGATAAATGTAAAATTTTAAAATCAGATTTATTTAGTGAAATTAAAAATAATGAAACAAAGTTTGATATTATAGTTTCAAATCCTCCATACATACCTACTAAAGATATTGAAACTTTGTCAGATGAAGTAAAAAAGGAACCTCACATTGCGCTAGATGGCGGCATGGATGGTATGGATTTTTATAACAAAATATTAGAAAATGCCAAGAATTATTTAAATAATAATGGCTTTATTATATTTGAGATTGGTTATGATGAACTTGATAAAATTAAAGATTTGATTTCAAGGTATCCAGAATATGAGCTACTTGAATGCATAAGAGATTATGGAGAAAATGATAGGGTGATAGTATGTCGTTTGCATCAGATGTAAAAGAAGAAGTATTAAGTAGTTTTTCTACAAATAAGAAAGTATGCTGCATAGCTGCAGAAAAATTTGGAGAAAAGTTGACACAAGCATATATGAAATATGAAATAGACTCAGAATTTAATAAATATTTTGATATTGCAAAATTAGATGATTGTTGTATAAAAAGTATAATTAAAGGTGCATTTTTAGGTGCTGGATATATAGTTGATCCAGTATATGATTATCATTTTGAAATTTTAACTAAAAACAAAGCTTGTGCTGAGTATTTATTTAATCTTCTATCTGTTTTAGAATTTACACCTAAAATTATAAAAAAGAAAAAGCTTAATTTATTTTCGATATATATAAAGGATTCTGAACAAATATCTTTAATTTTAAGTATTCTTGGTGCAAACACAGGAGTTCTAAAATTTGAACAAGTAAGGGTTGAAAAAGACGTAAAGAATAATATTAATCGTGCTATAAATTGCGAAGCTGCAAACATATCTAAAACAGTAAACAGTGCAGTAAAGCAAATTGATGCAATAGAAAAAATTAAAAAAGCTGGTATTTTAAATAAATTAGATGATAAATTAAAATATACAATTTATTTAAGAGAAAAATATCCAGATGGAAGTTTAGATTTCTTATCTACTAAATCATCAGATGAAAATAAAGTTAGTAAATCTGGGCTTAAACACAGGTTTGATAAAATAATTAAAATTGCTAAAAACTTAGATAATTTAAAATAGTAAATTAGGTTTATACCTATTTGCTATTTTTTTGTTTTTTTGTTGAAAATAGTATGTATGTATGTTAAAATATAATCACGTATAAAGGGAGAAAAAAATTGAATAAAGATATAGGAATATATATACATATACCATTTTGTACTAGTAAATGCTATTATTGTGATTTTACATCTTTTGTATGTAAAAATGAAACCAATATAGAAAACTACATTAATGCAGTGTGTAATGAAATCTTACAAAATGCCGAAATACTTAGTGAATATAATATATCAACAATATACTTTGGTGGAGGTACACCATCATATATAGATAGTAAATATATTGAAAAAATACTTGATACTTTAAGATTATTTAGTGTAAATGTGGAAGATATAAAGTCCTCTTTAAAAGAAATAACAATTGAAGTAAATCCAAATAGTATAACTGAAGAAAAACTTAAAAGTTATAAAAAAAGTGGAATAAATAGAATAAGCATAGGTCTTCAATCATTAAATGATACTGTTCTTAAAACCATAGGTAGGAAGCATACATATTCTGATTTTCTAGAGGTTTTAGAACTTTGTAAAAAAGTAGGTATATATAATATATCTGTTGATTTGATATATCCATTACCAGGACTTACTTTAGATGAGTTCAAAAGAAATATTGAGAAACTTATGAGCATTTCAGAAGAATATAATATTAAACATATATCTATATATAATTTGGAAATACATGAAAATACTAAACTTGAATTTTTAATTAATGAAAAATTTGTAGAAATGGTTGATGAAGATACAGAATATTTAATGAAAGAATTTCTTGAAGATACTTTATTAAAAAATGGATATAATAAATATGAAATATCTAATTTTTCAAAAGATGGTTTTGAATCAAAACATAATTTAAATTATTGGAATCAAGGTGAATATTTAGGATTTGGTGTTTCTGCATCTAGTTTTTTCTCTGGAACCAGATATACTAACACAAATAATTTTGATAAATATATTTATAATATAAATGAAAACAAATCAAATATTATAGAAAGTGAAGCACTAGATAAGCTTGCCTTAATGAAAGAATATGTTATTCTTAGATTAAGATTAAAAGATGGAGTAAATAAAGAAAAATTTATAAAAAGATTTAATACTGATATATACGATATCTTTGGTATAGAATTAAATGAATTGCTAGAAAAAAGACTAATTAAACAAGAAAATAATAATATTTTCCTTACTAAAAGAGGAACAGAAGTTGCAAATTTAGTATGGGAAAAATTTATATGATATGAGAAGGTAATAATATATGAAGAATTTTTTTATTATAGATGGAAATAGTATAATGAACAGAGCATTTTATGGACTTGGAAATACTAAAATGTTCTCACAAATAGAAAAAATACATACAAATGCTTTGTATGGTTTTTTAAATATTTATTGGATGATGTTAGATAAATTAACACCAGATTATATTGCAGTTTCTTTTGATTTGCATGCTCCAACTTTTAGGCATCAAATGTATGATGACTATAAAGGTACAAGAAAAGGAATGCCTGATGAATTAAGAGAACAAATGCCATATATCAAGGAAATACTTAAGGCAATGAATGTTCCAATAATTGAATTAGAAACTTATGAAGCAGATGATATACTTGGTACTGTTGCAAGAATTAACACTGAAAATGATATATTTACATATATTTTAACTGGAGATAAGGATTCTTTTCAGTTAATAAGTGATAAAACTTCAATTGTCATACCTACAACTAAAATGGGAAAGACTGAATATACTACGTATACCCCTGAGGTGTTAAAAGAAAAGTTAAATATTGAGCCATATCAAGTGATACATATAAAATCATTAATGGGTGATACTTCAGATAATATTCCAGGAGTAAAAGGAATAGGAGAGAAGACAGCATATTCTCTTATAGAAAAATACACTACATTAGAAAATATATATAGTAATATTGATACTTTAGAGGTATCTGAAAAGATAAAAGAAAAATTAGTAAACGATAAAGAGATGGCATTTTTAAGTAAGGAACTTGCAACAATTAATATTAATACTCCAATAGAACTTGACTATGAAAAATGTATATTTTCTGATGTGAATAAAGAAGAATTGTATATTTTATTTAAGAGATTAGAATTTAACAAATTTTTATCTAAATATGATTTTGATTTAAGTGTTGATATAACTAAAGATTTGGAAAGTAAAAATAAGGATTCTATTGATAAAGATGAAAATAAGTTTTTAACTGAATTTAAAGATATAATTATTATAAATGATGCTAATTTTAGTGATAATATTGAGCAAATAAAAAATGTATTTAATTATGATAAAATTTCATATATACTTAATCTAACAAACAAAGATAGTTTTCAAAAACATACTTTTATAAATGATAAAAATATTTTTGCTTTTTACTCAGAAAAAGAAGATAGTATATATATTATTGATTTAAATGCTATAAGTGAAAATTTAAAACATGAGATTTTTATATCATTTGCAACTTCCAATTCAATTAAGCTTGGATTTAATATGAAACAAGATATGTTATTTTTATTTAATAATTATACTGATAATCTAAATAATTTTAAATATGATGTAATGATAGTAGATTATTTAATGAACTCAAATAAATCTACATATAAAATAGAAGATATGTTAAATGAATTATATAGTTTAACATTTTTTGAAAATATTATAAGATCTGAAGATACACAATTATCTCTTTTTGACGATGTAAAGGAAGAAAAAGAAGAATTTTTATCTGATATAGAAGAAAAAAATATTACTATTTATCTTAAAAGTATTTATAATTCTTACGATAAAACTTTAAACAGATTATCTAAAATGAATATGTTAGATCTATTTGAAAATATTGAGATGCCCCTTGCTGAAACATTGGCATATATGGAACATACAGGAATGTATATAGATAGGGAAAAACTTGATATTTTCGATAAAGAAATTACTTCAAATATTTCAAATCTTGAGTTTATTATATATGATTTGGCTGGTGAACAATTTAATATAAATTCCACACAACAGCTTGCTAATATATTATTTGAAAAGTTGAAACTTCCCACAGTAAAGAAAAATAAAACTGGTTTTTCAACAAATAAAGATGTTCTTGATGAATTAGAAGACAAACATCCTATAATTCCTAAAATACTTGAATATAGGCAACTTATGAAATTAAAGACTACTTATGTTGATGGTTTAAGAAGTAAAATTTCAGAAGATGGTAGAATTCATACTACGTTTATGCAAACGGTTGCTTCAACTGGTAGACTAAGCAGTATAGAACCTAATCTTCAAAATATACCAGTAAGACTTGAAATAGGTAAAAAAATAAGAAGTTTCTTTGTTGGAGAAAAACAGAATGTTATAGTTGATGCAGATTATAGCCAGATTGAGCTTAGGGTACTTGCTAGTATATCTAATGATAAGACTATGATTGAAGCTTTTAAAAATGGTGTTGATATTCATAAAGTTACTGCATCTCAAGTATTTAATGTACCACTTGAGGAAGTTACATCTGCCATGAGATCTAATGCAAAAGCTGTTAATTTTGGAATAGTATATGGAATAAGCGAATTCGGACTAGCAAAAAATATATCTTCTACAAGACAAGAGGCTTCAACATACATAAATAACTATTTTGATAAATATAATGGAATAAAGAGTTTTATGGATGAAACAGTCGAAGTTGCAAAACAAAATGGATATGTAACTACTTTACTTGGTAGACGTAGATATATACCTGAGTTAAATCAAAAAAATAAAAATATAATTCAATTTGGTGAAAGAGTTGCAATGAACACGCCTATACAAGGTACAGCTGCGGATATAATAAAACTTGCAATGAACAAAATATACAAGAAATTTAAAGAAAATAATCTTAATTCTAAATTAATAATGCAAGTTCATGATGAACTTATAGTAGAAACAAATGAAAATGAACTTGAAAAAGTAAAAGAGATTATGTATGATGCAATGGAACATATTATTGAATTAAAAGTTCCTTTAAATATTGATTTGAACATAGGAAAAAGTTGGTATGATGCCAAGTAAAGGAAGGTAATAATGAGAAGAAATAATGACAAGAAGAAAAAAAGGAATCTTTTAAAAACTACTGTAATGATGATAATACTTATTGTATTAATCTTTTTAGCTGGTGTCTATATATTAAAGAAATTCTTTTATCCAACAATGCATTTTGATATAATTAAGTCTGAGGCAGCTAAAAATAATGTTGATCCATATCTAATACTTTCAATTATAAAAGTTGAAAGTGGATTTGATCAAAATGCATTATCTAATAAAAATGCAAAAGGCCTAATGCAAATAATGGATTCAACTGCAAAAGAAATAAATAATAATATAAATGTTGCTGATACAATTGAAGATAATATTTATAACATAGATATAAATATTGCACTTGGATGTAAGTATTTTTCAACGTTAATCAATAAATATAATGGAAATTATTATCTTGCAATTTGTGCATATAACGCTGGAATGGGAAATGTAGACAAATGGATAGAGCAAGGATTAGTATCTGATAAATTAGACGAATACAAAAATGTAGAAGATATTCCATTTATACAAACTAGAAATTATTTAAATAAAGTAGTATCTGCATATAAAATGTATAGAGTACTATACAGGTAATAAAAAATAAAAGAAAGCATATATTTTTAATAATACATGCTTTCTTTTATTTATTTTTATACTAGACAAATATATACCTTACATGGTATAATATATGTGTATTTAGGAGGTATTTTTTATGAGTGGACATTCAAAATGGGCAAATATTAAAAGGAAAAAGGAAGCAACAGATTCTAAAAAGGCAAATATTTTTTCTAAATTAGGTAAAGAGATCACAGTTGCTGTAAAAACTGGAGGTAGTGGTGATCCTAATATAAATGCAAAATTAAAAGATGTTATTTCAAAAGCAAAGGCACAAAATATGCCAAATGATAATATTAATAGATGTATTCAAAAAGCTTTAGGAGATAATGGATCTGTAAGTTATGAGGAAATAACTTATGAAGGCTTCGGACCATCTGGAATTTCTGTAATTGTTGATTCTATGACTGATAACAAAAATAGAACTGCTGCGGATATAAGATCAATTTTTAATAAGGCAGGAGGTAATTTGGGTCAAACTGGTTCAGTTAGTTATATGTTTGAGAAAAAAGGATATATTTTAATTGAAAAAGATGATAGTCTAGATGAAGATTCATTAATGTTAGAATCATTAGAAAATGGAGCAGAGGACTTTATTTCAGACGATGAATATATAGAAATATTTAGTAATCCAGATGAATTTTCTACACTAAGAGATTATATTGAAAGTAAAAGGTTAAATGTAATTGAAATGGATATTAGAATGATTGCAACTATAAAAAAAGATTTAAGTGAAGAAGAAGAAGAAAAGTTACAAAACTTTTTAGATAAATTGGATGATAATGATGATGTGCAAAATGTTTGGCATAATGCTAATATATAACATTACATAAAAATGTAATAATATTTTAATTTTTATTGTATAAAGTATTGACTTTACATAATATTAATGTTATAATATGTATTGTAGCTATTATTGAGAGGGGGGTTGGTAATTATGTATTATGATAACAAATCTAGCTTTTATATAAGACAATATGGGCCAAAAATTTTCTTGATTGTCTTTTCAATAGTTCTTATAATAAGTGGTTTATATATTTACTTATCATCAAATAACGTAATTACAAATAACAACCATCAAAATCAAGTAGCTGAAAATAATAATAATATAATTGAAGAACAAAAAGATAATAATGCTGATAAAGAAGAAGAAATAACTGAAGAAGATAGTTTAAAAGAAGAACCAAAAGAAGATAATATTGAAACTATTTCTACTAGTTTATCTGAATCATTAAATTCATTAAATGCACTTGAAAAATCTAAAGTAGGTACTGTTAAATCAGTAACTAGCGATGGAAAAGTAGTAGTGAAAATTGAAAATGCATTATATCAAATTAGTTTAGTTGGAATAGATTATTCAAAATCTCCTAGCAATATATCAGAAATAATTTCAAATGATTTAAAAGATAAAAGTATAAATATATCATTTGATAAATTAAAAGTTAAAGATTCTGAGATTTATGCATATATATATATTGGAGATGAACTTTATAATAAAAAACTATTAAGTGAAGGATTAGCGATACTCAAAGTAGAGAGAACTAATACTAGTTTATTAGATGAACTATTAAATTCTCAATTATATGCAAGATCAAATTCAAAAGGAATATGGTCAAATTAAAATAAATTAGCATGCCGAACTAGGGAAAACCTTAGTTTTCATATATCAACCTCTTATGATCGCCTCTATAGAAATGTAGGGGCATCTTTTTTTATATCTTTTTTCAAATATTCTATTTGTATGTTGAATATTATATATTTAATATGATAAAATATGTAATATGGAGGTATAAAAATCATGAAAATAGCAGTTGTTTATTATTCACTAGAAGGAAATACTAAATATGTAGCAGAATTAATTAAAACTCAATTAAATGCTGATATATTTGAAATAAAAACTTTAGAAAAAAATATTAATAACAATAGTTTTTTAAAATTCTTTTGGTGAGGAAAACAGGTATTTATGAAAGATGAGCCTAAAATAGAAATATCGTCAAACTTCAATCCTGAAGATTATGATCTTATCTTTATAGGAACACCTGTATGGGCATTTAATTATTGTCCGCCTATAAGAACATTCTTTAAAGAATTTAAATTCAACAATAAAAAAGTGGTGGTATTTTGTACTCATGACGGAGGTATGAAAAATACCTTAAATAATATGAAAGATGCTTTAGTTGGAAATGATGTAATTGGAGAATTGGATATTATTTCAGTTCTAAAGGATATAAATAATGCAAAGCAAAAAGTCTCAGAATTTATAAATAATTTAAAAATTTAACAATTATACATAATATTAAAAATTGTTAAAAAATGATACTATATACTTGATATAGTATCATTTTTAATTATTATTATTTTGATTTTTGGCTATTTTTTCTAAATTATCATGAATATCTCTTTTATATCTTTCTTCTTGAATTATAACAACTACTCTTCCAATTAATAATATTGCTATAATTAATACTAAACCGATATAGAAATTTATTATATTTGTAATAACCATTAATGCGACTGCTATAATCCAAATTATCTCACATAGTGCTATGACTAGTCTATCTTTTAAATACATAAAATTTCACCTCACATTTTTATTATATCATATAACAAAAAAATATACAATATATAACAAATTAATTAATATATTGTATTTTATTTACATAATGTAACAATAATAGGGGAGTTAATTAATCATTTTCCTATTGTGGCAAAAAAATATACAACTGATTAATAATGCAAAATTTATGTAATAGAAAATTTTTGAAGTTGTGATAAAATAAATAATAATTTTTAAGATTTAAAATGAATAGTTATTTTTTATAATATAAAAATTTATTTTACAGGTTTAAGTGAATCAGGAAAATTAAATGTAAAAAATATTTTAAGGAATTTTTATTAGCAAATGAAGAGTAGTATACAAGTACTATATGTTTTATGTTTTATTTTTTATTTAATTTATAATGTGTAGAGGATAGCTTTTAAATAGCTTTATATTTATTTTGTATTGATTGCGCAAAATAATAATTTTGTGAAAAATAGGTAGCAAATTTATTGACTATTTTATCTATATATGATAATATAACAGTATATATTAATTATACTATGTTTATTGCTCCATTTCAATTATACTATTAATTATTATATATTTAATATATATATTACTTTGTAATATTTTAATATTTCGTATTTAAATTTCAAATTTTTTTATTTTATATCTTTAATTTTACTATTCTAAATTTTATCATATTTTTAGGATACTAGTTATATTACCTATAAAATAAAAATGGCTTAAAATCGAAATATGGACGTCGTTTTTAGGAGGTTAATCAATATGTATGACGACATACCTGAATTAGTCAATGAATTCATAGATTATATGATTGGAATTAAAAATAGATCAAAAAATACTATAAAAGAATACTATTATGATCTTAGAGATTCAATAAAATTTTTAAGTTTAATTATTGAAGATAAAATTTCTTTTATGAAAATAAATGATGAATTAATTAAAAATAAAAATATAAAAAATCTGGATGAAAAATTCATAAAAAAAATTAAACTTGAAGATTTATATTCATATATAAATTATTTATCAGTTAATCGTTCAGATAAACCTACAACTCGTGCGCGTAAAATTGCTACTTTAAAATCTTTTTTTAATTATTTAACTTTAAAGAAAAAAATATTAGATAAAAATCCTGCTGTTGAATTAGAAACTCCAAAATTACCTAAAAGATTACCGAAGTATTTAACGCTTGATGAAAGTATATCCCTCCTCCACTCCATCGATGGAAAATTTGAAAAAAGAGATTTATGTATAGTAACATTATTCCTAAACTGTGGTTTAAGGCTCTCTGAGTTGGTTAATATAAACATAAAAGATATTAAAGATAATGTTCTAACAGTTATAGGGAAAGGAAATAAAGAACGCTCTGTATACCTAAATAACGCTTGTCAGAAAGCTATTTCAGATTATATTAATATAAGACCTAAAAACAATTTAAAAGATCGTGATGCACTATTTATTAGTGAACGTGGTACTAGAATTAGTAGAAGAAGCGTTGAGGTAATGGTAAAAAAATATATACTTGCTGCTGGTCTTGATCCTAAAAAGTATTCTCCTCATAAATTAAGGCATACTGCTGCTACTTTAATGCATAAATATGGTGGTGTAGATATACGTGCCCTGCAACAAATACTTGGACATGAGAGTATTTCTACGACTGAAATATATACTCACATTGATAGTGAACAAGTAAAAAATGCACTTGAAAGTAATCCATTAAATAATATATAAAAAATAGACTCTACAAATCAATAGAGTCTTTTTTTATATTCTAATATACTGGTAATTTTATAACTTGGCCAGCATAAATATTACTTTCTTCTAAGTTATTTATATTCTTAATTTTAATTATAATATTTTGTCTATTTAAATCTTTATCAGAATTACTCTTACAAATTTCCCCAGCAATATTCCATAATGTATCGTTTTCTTGAATAAAATAATCTGATGTAATAATTTCTTCTTTTGCATTTATAAATGTAGTAAAAATGCCAAAACAACTGAAGATTACAAGTAGTAAAATTATATTACTTTTTAAAATATTCCTTCTATTCTTTTTATTATTCATACTTTTTTTCATATAAACCACCCCTAAACAAATGTTCTTTATATTCATATTATAATATATAAACATTTGTTTGTCAATAGTTATTTTATAAAAAACGAAAAAATGTTCTTTTTTATTTTATTATATCATAAATCATTGTTTCAATCTCTTCTATTTTAATATCTGCAATATTTAAAGTTAAAAATATTTTATCTCCAAAATCCTCTCTTATTACTTTTATAATCTCTTCATTAATGAAATTATCAATTCTGTTTTTTATTATATCATAAAATTTATATTCAAATTCAAATTTCTTAGATATATAGTTATATAGTTCTTTTTTACTGCAATTATTAAACCCTTCCTTAGCTACATTTAAATATGTTCTTGATAATGGACCTGCACCAAGTAAAATACCACCAAAATAACGAACAATAACTATGCAAATATTAGTAATTTTCTCTTTATCTAACATATCGTATATTGCTTTTGTGCCGGTACCTTGAGGTTCTCCATCATCATCAAATCTAGTAACATTATTACCATTATCAATATATGAATAAATATATACTACATGTCTTGCATCTTTATAATTATTTTTTATTTTATTTATTGCTTCTTTTGCTTCAATTTCATTTGATATATTAAATATATAACAAAGAAAAGATGATTTCTTCTCCATTAATGTTGAATAAGATATTTCTCCATAATTTGAAATGAAATTATTTTTTATATTGGTTAAATAATAGTAATTCATTTTACACCTCATTAAAATTTATTATAACATAAATCTAAGTATATTGAAAGTATATAATTTTATAGTTTGTTTATTATAGTTGCAATATATAATAAATAATGTTATAATTAGTTATTATTATAATAGTATTTTTATTTTGATTAAAAGAAAGGAGTTTTGACTATGATATATCCTGCATTTATAACAGTTCCAATGATAAAAGTTAATGGTAATTGGTGTATTCCCATATCTTATATTAATAATGCAAAAGATTTAATTTTAATTGTTAATATAAAGGATGAAAAGGAGCATAAGAAAACTGCAATAGGTGATTTTTTTATATTTGATATAAAAAAGAATAGAATAAAATATGGTAACTCTTTTTATTTAATGGTTTCCACAACCGGTAAAAACAATTTTAAATTAGTCATTTGAATATAAATTAAATATGAAAAATATAAATGGAGAAATTTACTTTAAATAAATTTCTCCATTTATATTTATTTTTTATATTCGTAATATGGTTTTTCCTTATTTTGAACTACACCTTTTGTTATTATACATTTTGATATCTCTTTGTTAGAAGGAACTTCATACATAGCATCAACCATAATATTTTCTAATATAGCTCTTAATCCTCTAGCACCAGTTTTTCTTTCTATTGCAAGATTTACTATCTCATCTAAAGCATTTTTTTCTATTTCTAGTTTTACATCATCCATTTTAAATAATTTCTTGTATTGTTTTACAAGAGCATTTTTAGGTTTAGTTAAAATATCTAAGAACGCTTCTTTAGATAATTGATCTAAACTTGTAATTATAGGAAGACGACCAACTAATTCAGGTATGAGACCATATTTTACTATATCGTGTGGTTGAACATTAGAGAATATCTTACCAATGTCTATATCTTTTTTAGATTCAATTTTAGCACCAAATCCCATTGTTTTTGTTTCCATTCTGCTTTGAACAATCTTTTCTAATCCTTCAAAAGCACCTCCACAAATAAACAAAATATTTGAAGTATCTATTTTCAAAAATTCTTGTTGAGGATGTTTTCTTCCACCTTGAGGGGGAACATTTGCAACAGTACCTTCAATAATTTTAAGTAATGCTTGCTGAACTCCTTCACCGCTGACATCTCTTGTTATAGAAGGATTTTCTGATTTTCTAGATATTTTATCTAATTCATCTATATATATTATTCCTTTTTCTGCTTTTGCTATATCAAAATCTGCAGCCTGTATAAGTCTAAGCAAAATATTTTCTACATCCTCTCCAACATATCCAGCTTCAGTAAGAGTAGTAGCATCAGCAATAGCAAATGGAACATGTAGAATTTTTGCAAGAGTTTGTGCAAGTAAAGTTTTTCCACATCCTGTAGGTCCAAGTAATAAAATATTACTTTTTTGGATTTCTACATCATCGATTTTATCAAGATTTCTAATTCTTTTATAATGATTATATACTGAAACAGATAAAACTTTTTTAGACTCATCTTGGCCAATTACATACTCATCTAGTATTCTCTTAATATTTTCTGGAGTAGGAAGTTCACTAGATTCTATAAGTTCTTTACTACCACGTTCATCAATACTAACATTTGCGTCCTCATCATGCATTATTTTGTAACATGCCTCAACGCACTCATCACAAATATATATACCGTCTGGTCCTTCAATTAGTTTATTTACTTCCTGCCTTAATCTACCACAAAAAGAACAAAATATCATATCATGAACAAATTTCTCGAATTTTTCTTTTTCGTCATCTTTTCCTTTTCTTGCCATAATTAATTATTTCCCCTTAGTTATATCATCTATATTAGACATTATTTCATCAACAAGACCATATTCTTTTGCTTCATCAGCAGTTAAGAAATTGTCTCTGTCAGTATCTTTTTCAACTTGTTCTAATGGCTTTCCAGTTCTTTCACTTAAAATTTTGTTTAGTTTTTCTCTTGTCTTTAATATGTGTTCAGCATGTATTTTTATATCACTTGCTTGACCTTGAGCTCCACCCAAAGGTTGGTGTATCATTATTGTTGAGTTTGGTAATGCATATCTTTTACCTTTTTTACCAGCTGTAAGTAAGAAAGCTCCCATACTAGCTGCCATACCAACGCAAATTGTACAAACATCTGATTTTATATATTGCATTGTATCATAAATACCAAAACCTGCACTAACACTACCACCTGGACTATTTATATATAAATATATATCTTTTCCTGGATCTTCTGCATCTAAGAAAAGAAGTTGAGCAATAACCAAAGAAGCAGTAACATCATTTACTTCATCAGAAAGAAATATAATTCTTTCTTTTAAAAGTCTTGAATAAATGTCATATGAACGTTCACCTTTACTAGTTTGTTCTATTACCATTGGTACTAAACTATTATTTATCATATAAAATACCTCCTTAATTTTTATATAACTTTATATTTATTTTTCAATTACACTATTTACAACTATATTTAAAGCTTTTTCTTGTAAGATACTATCAGTTATGTATTTTCTTACACTTTGGTTTTCTTTGAAATTAGTTGTACTGCCATTTCCATAATTTGCATATAATTCATCAATTTTAGCATCAATTTCTGAATCTTCAGCTTTTAAATTTTCAGCCTTTACTATGTATTCAAGTGCAAGTCTAAGTTTAACATCTCTTGTAGCATCTGGAACTAAAGATTTTTTGAATTCATCTTTTGTAGTTCCCATGTATTGATAGTACATATCTATTGACATACCTTGATATGAAAGATTTTGTGCCATTTGTTCTAACATTCTATCTGTTTCATCGTCAATCATAGATTCAGGAATTACAACTTCTGTGTTTTCAACTAGTTTATCAGTTGCTTTGTGTTCTCTTTCATGTTCTGCTTGATGCTCTCTTTCATGTTTAACTTTTTCTTCAACATTCTTTTTATATTCTTCTAAAGTCTCAAATTCAGAAACATCTTTTGCAAATTCATCATCAAGTTCAGGTAATATTTTTTCTTTAATACTTATAAGTTTTACTTTAAAAGTAGAATCTTTACCAGCTAATTCATTACTATGATATTCTTCTGGGAATTTTACTTTTATTTCTCTTTCTTCTCCAACATTCATTCCAATTAATTGATCTTCAAATCCTGGAATAAATTGTCCACTACCTATTGTAAGTTCAAAGTTTTCACCTTTACCACCTTCAAAAGCTACTCCATCAACAAATCCTTCAAAATCTATTGTAGATATATCTTTTTCTTTTAATGGTCTATCTTCAACTGATACTGTTCTTGAATTTTTTTCTCTATCTTTTTCAATAGCAGAATCTATATCTTCTTTTTTTACTTTAGTATCAACTTTTTCAATTTCTAATTCTTTGTATTTTGATACAGTTGCTTCTGGTTTAACATAAAGAGATACTGTAAATATTAAATCTTTATCTTTACCTACTTGTTTTACATCAAGTTCTGGTTTAGAAACAACTTCTAAATTATTTTCTTCAACTGCTTTTTTATATTCTGCATCAACACAGTTTTCTATAACTGCTTCGTACAAAACACCTTCTCCATACATTTTTTCAACTACATGTCTTGGAACTTTACCATTTCTAAATCCTGGAACTTTGAAATATTTTGCATTTTTATTAAAAGCCTTGTCTAGCTCTTTTTCAAAATCTTTTTTATCCATAGTAAATTCTAATACAACTTTTGAGTTTTCTTGTCTTTCTACTTTTAAATTCATTTTTAATCCTCCATTAAATAAAATATATTGTGTTATTATAACTATTATATTATATCATAAATATATAAATTTTCAACCAATTTTATTAAAAAAATCACATTAGCACTTTTACAATAATAGTTTTAATACATATAAACAATATATAATTATCTTCTATATATAATATTTATATGAAACTGGCACCAAAAATTCTACTTTTGATGCCAGTTAATTTACTTATTTGATAAATAATCTTCAATAATTTTATACATCCAAGCTGATGAGCCGGTATACCAAGTCCAACCGCCTCTTCCAACATGATCTGGATTTGAATAAATATCAGCTGCAACTACAAAAGGCTCAACCATATATATATCAGCAATTTCTTTATTATCACTATGGGCTATAGGGTTAATCAATTTTAAGATTTCAATTCCTTTTTCTTTTTCCCCAATTTCAAAATATGCTTTTGCAAGCCAAGTTGCTGCATGAGTATATTGTCCACCATTTTCTCTTGTACCAGGAACATATGCTTTTATATATCCTGGATTATTCTTAGGTTTATCAAATGCAGGATATAGTAGTTTTATAATCATATTTTTTCTATCAACTAAATATTTATCTGCATTTTCAAGTCCCATTTTTAATTCATCTTGAACATCAGGATAATTTTTCATTGCAATAACAGCCCAAACTTGAGAAATAAGATCTATTTTACATTCACTATTTGAATTTGCTCCAAGTACATCACCATTGTCAAAATATGCTCTTACAAAATGAGTACCATCCCAAGCATGATCTATAATACTATGTTTCAATATGTGTCTTTGCTTTTCACAAATTTTCATCATTTCATCATCGTTTACAATTTTTGCAACACTAGAAAATTTTTCTAGTATATTCATCATAAAGAAAGTAAGCCATACAGATTGACCTCTTATATTACTAAATCCATCATTCCAATCACCATCACCTATATCAAGGAGCCCGTTAGAAGGATTAACTCTTGAAAGGCCATAAAGTATGGTTTTTTTTGCGTGGTCATATACAGTATCTTCACTATCTATATTTTTAAATACATCATAAAATTCTCTATAACCATTCATAGATTTATCTTCTAAATATTTTGTTTTAACTTCAAGTATTGAGTAGTCTTTCGTGTGTTCAATATATTCTGAAAGTACATATGGAAGCCATAAATAATCATCACTAAAATAGGTTCTTATTCCAGCACCATTATGATCATGCCACCAATGTAAAACATCACCCTTCTCAAATTGCTTACTTGAATTAAGAATAATTTGGTTCCTAGTTTTTTCGGGCCAACTACTAATTAAAGCTAAAGTATCTTGAAGTTGATCTCTAAATCCTATTGCACCACCTGATTGATAAAAACCTGATCTTGCAAATAATCTACATACAATTGTTTGATACAAAAGCCAACCATTAGCCATTATATCTATGTATTTTTCACCAGTATTAAAATTTCTTTTTACAAGTTTACTCCAATATAATTTTGTTTGTTCATATTCATTTATAACAGCATCCAATGAAGAATATTTATTTACTACTTTTTTAATATATTCTTCACCTTCATCTGTTGCTCCAAGAATTATTGCAAAAGATATTTTTTGACCTGCTTTTACTCTAATATTTAACTTTAGAGTATATGTATCAAAATCAAAATCTGTAATTATATTTTCAGAATCCGCGTCATCCTTTACTAGATTTAAAAAAGCAACACAATGTGAAAATTCAAAGCTATATGGATTTTTAAATTCAATTACATTATTATTATTTCTACACAGTATATAATTTGTATTAGTTTCCTTTGCAACACCTAAAACTGGATCTAAAGAATATGTTATTTCATAGTTTTTATCTTCACCATATGTATTTTCTAAAGTTATATTTTGAATTTTTATATTATCATCTTTTGGAACGAATATATCCATACTCTTTTTTAAAAATTCATCTTCTTCAAGTACTTTTACATATCCAAACCCATATATTAAATTGTACTCTTTTTCGAATATTCCAGTAAATTTTTCACCAGGTTTAAATGTAATCCAATCATTACACCAATCAGTTATTTTATATTCTCTACTATTTTTAAAATATGTGTATACAGTACCATAACTAGAAATTATTGTACCGAAATTCTCATTTGCCATTATATTACACCAAGGAAGAGGTGTAGATGTATTTAAAATATGATATTCATTTCCATCTTCAGTAAATCCGCCATAGGAATTAAATGCAATTAAATTTTCATTAATTTCCTTCATATGATGCTTCCTCCTCTTCATTGTTTGAAAAATCAATTTGATTATGTTTTGTTACTTCTGTGTCATTACATAGAAATTCACTAACATCTTGAATATATTTTTTTGAAATAAAAGATAACAAATCAATTTCATTTTTATTTAGGTTGTTAATATTTAATAAATATATATTACCTCTTGAATAGTCCATATATACAGCTCTATCAAGTCTTTCTCTAATGTATTTATAAATTGGACCAAATTCTTTTTCCTCTTCATCAATTAAAATTACTATATCAATATCTAACTTTCTATTTTTTACATAATCCATAAAATTTATAGTTTCATTTACAATTCCAGCATTTTCAATTTTATTTACATATACAAGTATTATCGGTAAATCACCAGATATGGAATACTTCCATAATAAAGATTGATTAATTGAAGAATCCCAATATTTCTCATTATCAAGTTTTACTTTTTTGAATAATACTTCTTTAATAATATTATTATATATATTAGCTCTTCCAGGTTCTAATTTTAAGTACCTAGAAACGACATTATTTAATTCATTAGATAATTTATACTGATTAGTAATACCTTTAATATCAAGATTAATTATTCCAGTTGATATTTTATATCTACTATCTGCAACACCTAATACATAATAAAATTCTTGTCTTTCATGTGGATCTAGAATTATTGTTGCTCTATATGATAATACGGGCCACAAAGGATATTTAACAATATTTGAATCATATGCTTCAGATGGGAAATTTATTATTTTATTTTTTTCAGTCTCCATCTCTTTTTCTAGATCAATACCAATAAGCTTTGAATATACGTAAAATTCAGTATCATCTTCACCTTTTTTTCTTTTACTTGCAACTAAAACATCTAATTCATTATCATAATATGTCTCAATTTGTAAATTACTAAAAGATGGATGAACTACATTTGTCATAAAATCAGTCATCGCAGGTTCAATATATGTATTAATTAATATTTCTCTTCTTTCATTACTATTGTTATATACACTTACTTTTTTTATTTCCATATTAAATTCAGGTGATAAGAAGACTGTTGTAGTAGTCTCTAAATTTTCATCTTCTATATATGATTCAACTGAATTTAAAGTGCTGTTCCAAATAGTCTTTTTGACATGTAAATTATTATTACTATAAATATCAGTATTTGTAACATTTATTGTCTTTCCATTTGTTTTATCAGTAATATATAAATAATTTCCGCTTGTCATTACATCAGTGTATCTTTGCTTATTTATAATTTTATCTTTATATTTTAAATAACTAGCTCCATTATTAGTAATAATTGTAGATAAATTAGATCCTTTTAACAAAGCAATATTAAATTCATCATTAAATGCAATAACTTCACTTTCATCTTTTCTTTGAGAACAACTACCAGTAACATAAGTTGTATATTTCTCAGTACTCTTTTGTTTAAATTTATTTTGCTCATCACTTGTTTTCTTATTAATCTTAGCTATAATTTTTTCTCTTTCTTTTAATATAAGTTCACAAGCTTTAATATCTGGGTTAGAGTGAAATCTCTCTTTTATAATACCATTATTAATATAATTATTTATTGACGATAATATCATTCCTTGATGATGAGCCATATATGTTTTTACTAGTTCAAATTTTGAATTTGGACTAATATGATCTTTAGTAAAATCTATAGCCTCATAAAAACCATAAGAAGAATACGCACCGATTTTTTTTAATCTTTGTATATTTTTATATACATCTTGAGGAGCAAATTCTATCATAAGTAATGAGGAATAAGGAGATATAACCATATAATTGTTAAGTCCTCTTTTAAGTCCAAGCCATGGGATACCAAATTCTTTATATTGATAATTAAGTTCATTGTCCATAACAGCAAAAGCAGACTCAGATATTCCCCAAGGTACATTATTATCTTTTCCATATTTCATTTGACTATATTTTGTAAAAAATAGTGATTGATCTATTAGAGTATGTGGATATGATTTATTAAATATATAAGGCATAAAATACTCAAATGCTGTTCCACTCCAAGACATAACGCCTTTATAACCATCTACTTTGACTAAATTTCTTGAAAGTGCAAACCAATGCTTCGAAGTTATTTGTCTTGATGCTATTGCAATTAAGCTTGTTGTTCTACTCTCGGACATGAGCATATCATAATAACTATCAAGAAGCTTACCAGTTTCTTGTGCATAGCCAATAGAAAATAGATTTCTTGTTGTATCATATAAAACCTTAAAATTAGTATTTTCTATTAGATTCTCAATATTTTTAATTAATATGTCAATATTTTTATCATATTCTTCAAATTCTCTTTGATTATATATCGCAGTATCTTTTAATGATATCAAAAATTGTTTTGCAACATATAAACATGCTACAAAGTTTCCACTATCTACTGTTGATATAAACCTAGGTCTAAGTGGTTCTAAAGTTTTTATATTATACCAGTTATATAAATGCCCGTTCCATTTTTCAAGTTTTTCAATTGTTCCAAATATATTAATTAATTTATGAATTGCTTCTTCTTCTGTTATAAATTTAAGGTCATATGCATTTATTATTGAAAGTATTCCAAATCCAATGTTTGTTGAAGAAGTTCTATTTGCAAGCTTATACCTTCTATTTTCTTGGAAATTATCAGTTGGTAAATAATTATTTATTGGACTCATAACAGTGTCAAAAAATAACCATGTTCTTTTTGCAACTTCAATTACTTCATCTTCTTGTTTCTTATCAAGTCTTTCTTTTCTGTTTAATAGATGATCCTTACCTAGTAAATATGCAATTATTGGTGCCACAATAAAAGAAAGTGCAATAAAATCCTTAAATTGAACATATGCATGCATATTTACCACTGTATAATTAGTAGGCATTAATAGTATAAAAATACCTATAATAACATTTGAAATCATATTAAAATAATAATAAAATATGCTATCTTTTGTTTTCTTTTCAAGTACCTCTGCAGTGGTCCATTGTAAAAGATGTTTTTTAGATATAAACATCCTATAAATTGATGTTAAAAATGCAGAAACACATATATATGAAGTATAAGGTACAGTAATAAAATTAAAACACATAGTAAGTAAATCTGCCTGTATTCCGTGAATTATTGGAATATATTGAAGTTCCTTAGTATGTCTTACCCTACCAAATAAAATTGTATCTAAAATAGATATTATACTTCCAAAATTTAAAACACAAAAAGTAGTTACTACAACTGCAAAGAAACACTTTGCAGATATAAATAGAGATAATATTATTGCAATTAAAACAAAAACATCAAGCATTGGTCTTCTTATATTATCAAATATCTTCCACTTTGAAAGTAAAGTTAACTTTGATTTAGGACTAAGAAGCCATTTTATTATCTGCATATCTCCTCTATACCATCTATGATTTCTTTTCATGTATGCAATATAACTATTTGGGAATCCATCTTGAAGCTCGATATCGCTTGCAAGACCAGCACGTATAATTGAACCTTCCAATAAATCATGACTCAAGACTAGATTTTCAGGTATTTCTTTTGAAACTAAATCTTCGAAAAGTTTAATATCATATATTCCTTTACCACAAAATATTGCTTCCCCAAATACATCGTGATATACGTTAGAAACAGCAGTTGTATAAATATCTAGGCCTCCAAATCCACCAAATATTTTTGAAAATATTGACTTATTTGCAGCTTCAATATCAAGTCCAACAGATGGCTGTATAAGTCCATATCCTTTTTTTACTATTCCTCTTTTCTCATCAATAACTGGTTGATTTAAAGGATGTGATATTATTGAAACTAAATCTTTTGCAGTATTTAGTGATAATTGAGTATCTTCATCAATTGTAATTGCATATTTAGCATTCACAATATCATGATAAATTAAAGTTGCTATCTTATTTATATCCTCATCTTTTATTTCACCCAAAACTATTTTATTAAATTGAAGCAAAGCTCCTCTTTTTCTTTCCCACCCCATGTAGCAGTTTTCGGTTTTTGAATATACACGTTTTCTATACATAAAATTAAATAATATATGTTTAGATTCATATTTCTTATTTAATTCATCTAACCTTTCTTTAGCATAACGTATAATTTTACTATCAATATCTAGTATTTCTTTATCACTTGACATACAATCGCCAAGCAACATATAATACATATTTTCAGTTCTATTAGCAAGATATGTAATTTCCATCTTTTTTATCATTGTATCAAGTTTTTCAATTGATGTAATTATAGTCGGTATAACAACATACGTTGGAAATTTTGGATCAATAGTCTTTGCAAAATCAAATCTAGGCAATATTTCAGGTATCATACTTTTCCTTATTGCATAATTTATAATTTTTTCGAATATTTCCATATAGAAAATAAACATTAAAATCATAGAAACAATTATTTTCCAATTTTCATAGAAGGGTATTACATATGCAGTAGTAATCAGTGTAAACTCAAGCGATAAAATTAGTATTGAAACCACATACATCAATGATTTTACTTTATTTACGAATTTATTTTCAATTATATTGAGTAAATGTGGTTTTCCAAGTTCTTTTTTCAATAAATATCTATCTTCACCAATAAGAAAAAAGCCAACATGCTTTTTATATTTTATAGAACATTCAACAGCTTTTCTTGCAACATAAACCTCAGAAAAATTATATTTCTTTGCAAGCTTTATGATATAATTTCTATATCTTGTTTTAGTTTTGTAATCACATTTTCTAAATTCATTAGTGTAGTCATCCTTTAATGCTTCATCAACTTTATTTACTCTTTCAAATATTTCTCTAAAATTAATTCCTTGCAATTGTTTATATGAAAGTATTGCTCTACCAATATAATCAGTTGTCTTAGCAACTTCCATGTGCTCTTTTACAATTGCCTCATCTATTGTAAATCCAATTTTTTCAGCTTCTATTTTTAATGTTTCAAAGTACTTTTCACCTTTTGTACCTAATTCTTTTAATCTATATGCCATATATTCTACAAAAGCTGTATTTGTATTTTTTATTTTTGTTGTATCTAACATATATTCTCTAAAATTTCTAAAATCTTTAAATTCACGATATAATTCTTTAGCAATATTACTATCTTCATACTCTCCAGATATTATATCTTCAACTTGTATTTTTTTCATTTGTGAATTAGTTATATTTTGTGCAATTCTAGATATAAATTTAAGTAATGCTAGCTTTAGCATTAACATAAATAAATTTAATTCTTCCGAAGTTAAATATGATAACTTTTGATGTTCTTTTAAACAATCGTAAATTATATTTTGATCAATATATCCTGTATTCATTTCTACTAATTCATATGCAAGATAAAAAATACTTATATACTTATCGCCATCATGTGTCTTTACTATTGGAAGTCTTTTATTTTTTAAGCTCGATTTAGAGTATTTGACATCTTCATAAGCTTCTTCTATTATATACATATTATCTAGTATCCATTGACCAGCAGAATGTATTTGTATTTTTAAATTGGAACATTTTTCTAATATCTTGTATGTATCAAAAATGATATTATAATTATATTCAGCCTCTTTAAAAATTCCATTTAATGTATTTTTCATATTAATTCCAACCCCTCCAATTATTATTATCAATTACATGAAAATTATATAATAAAAGAAAAAAATTTGCAACAATTTGTAGCAAATACAGCGTATTATTTTAAATTACTGAAATTTGCAATATATATTATATTCCAAATTAGTATATATAATAATAAAAAGGTTAAATATGAATAAAAACATATCTAACCTTTTTAAACTGTTCAGAGTTTTGGAAAAATTTCCATGATTTCACTTACGCAGACTAGCTTTTCCTTATAAACTGCCCTAAGACAATTTATTAATTTTTTTCGCCTTTCATTATTATATTCATTTACTAAAATATGAAATTCATTTGATTTGTTATCTTCTGTGGAAACTTTTACTCTAATACTCTTAAATTCAATGCCCGTATAAAAGTAAACATTTTTGTATGTTTTCACTCTTGAAATTTTAGACATCGATTTAATATTTTCATAAATTTTGTAATAACTACTCTTTTTCCAATCTACATCTTCAGTAGCATTTTCTTCAAAGATAATATTACTTTTATCAATTTTATTATTGAATGATTCTATAATTATATAAAATAATATTTTCTTAAGGGATATATATATTGGATTTAGAAATTGCCTTTCTGAATACTCAATCTGAGCAAGAGTTCTTCCATCATCAAGTTCAAATATTTTCTCTATTCCCTTTCCATATGATCCCACAACCATTTTAGATAACTTTCCGCGTACTTTTGAATCACAAGAGAATGTTTTACAATTATCCTTTAATGGAATAACTATTGATGTCTTGCACTCAAAAGATGCTTCCCTCTTATCATCAGAATATTCTTTTATTTCTTCTAATATTTTGGTATTAATCATTTCATCTATCATTTTAATTGGTGGAAATGAAATATTTAAATCATTATTTTGTATTTTTTTCTCAATATTAATCTTTGGCAATTTTAAAGAAATATCAAATTTAATTAAAGAAAATTTTAATATTTGAGCTATACTTGTAATTTTATAATCTCCATTACAAATTTCTAATAGTTCAGTTCTCCTTTTGGATTTTGATATTACATCACTTAAAAACTTAATATTCTCTAAACTGAAATATTTTAATGCATCTTCAATAATACTTTCTGTCCGACCATAAACTATAATTTTATCCATTTTTTCAAATCCTTTCATTAGAAGTATTTTACAATATTCATTGTATAAAATATTATTTTAGCAGGTATTATATTACTTTTCAATATAATGTTTTTATTTCGACAAATTGCGATAAAAAAATAAAGATAAGTGTTATATAACTCTTATCTTTAAATATATTCTTATTTCCTGCTCTCTCTGTTTCTTTGAGATGGATCTAATATTCTCTTTCTTATACGTATACTTTCAGGTGTAACTTCAACTAGTTCATCATCAGATATAAATTCAATAGATTGCTCAAGTGTCATTTTCTTGGCTGGTACGAGTTTTAATGCATCATCACTACCAGATGCTCTTGTATTTGTTAAATGCTTTTCTTTACATACATTGATAGTTAAATCCTCACTTCTTGAATTTTCACCAACAATCATACCAACATATACTTCAGTAGTTGGTGTTATAAATAATGTTGATCTTTCTTGTGCTTGGAATAAACCATATGTTGTAGATTTACCTTGTTCAAATGCAATAACAGCCCCTCTTTGACGAGTAACTAATTCTCCTCTATCTTTTTCATATCCAGCAAAGCTATGATTCATTATACCATTACCTTTAGTATCAGTCATAAATTCTCCTCTATAACCAATTAAACCACGAGCTGGTATTTTAAATTCAAGTCTTGTAAAACCTGCTTGAGAATTAGATGGAGACATATTAGTCATTTCACCTTTTCTATAACCTATTTTTTCCATTACAACACCAACAAATTCTTCTGGTATATCAATAGTTAAATCTTCCATAGGCTCACATTTAACACCATCAATAACTTTAAATATAACTGTTGGACGAGAAACTAATAATTCATATCCTTCTCTTCTCATATTTTCAATAAGTATAGATAGATGTAATTCTCCTCTTCCTGATACTTTAAAACTATCAGCAGTATCTGTATCTTCTACTCTTAAAGAAACGTTTGTCTCTAGTTCCTTATATAGTCTATCTCTTATGTGTCTTGAAGTTATAAGTTTACCTTCTTTTCCTGCAAAAGGTCCATTATTTACACTAAAAGTCATAGAAACAGTTGGTTCATCTATGTCAACAAAATCAACTGGTTCTGGATTTGTAGGATCTGATATTGTTTCTCCAATATTAATTCCTTCAACTCCGTTTACAGCAACGATGTCTCCACAATATGCTTCATCAACTTCAATTCTTTTTAATCCAGAATAAGTAAATAATTTACCTATTTTGATATTTTGCATAGTACTATCTTTTTTACATAGAGCAACTTGTTGACCATTTTTAATAGTACCTCTTGTTATTCTTCCAATACCTACTCTACCTGTATACTCATCATAATCTATATTTGTAACAAGTAGTTGCAATGGTTCATCTTTATCACCTGCTGGTTCAGGTACAGTATTTACTATAGTTTCAAATAAAGGTTTCATATCATTGTTATCATCATCAAGTGATAATCTTGCAAATCCATTCTTACCAGATGCATATACAACTTTAAAATCAAGTTGTTCATCACTTGCATTTAAATCCATGAAAAGCTCTAATACTTCATCGACAACTTCTACAGGTCTTGCTCCTGGTCTGTCTATTTTATTTACTACAACTATTGGAACTAAGTCTAAAGCCAATGCTTTGCTAAGTACGAATCTTGTTTGAGGCATAGGGCCATCAAATGCATCCACAAGTAATACAACACCATCAACCATTTTAAGTACTCTTTCAACTTCTCCGCCAAAATCAGCATGTCCTGGAGTATCAACTATATTTATTTTTATATCATTATAATTTATAGCAGTATTTTTTGATAATATTGTTATACCTCTTTCTTTTTCAATATCATTAGAGTCCATAACACGTTCTGAAACTTGTTCATTATCTCTAAAAGTACCACTTTGTCTAAGTAAAGCATCAACTAATGTTGTTTTACCATGATCAACGTGCGCTATTATAGCTACATTTCTTAAATTTTTCATTATTATCTTCCTTCCTAAATATAAATTGTTCCAAAATTACGATAAAAAATATATAACCTAAATAATTATGATAGTTAGGCTATATAATAATTACATAACATCTCATAATATTTTACACCAAATGAGTTAAAATGTCAACCAAAATAGAAAAATTTGTCACATTACATTTTCCTTTTATTATTATTTACTATTAAATACAATATATAATGTAAAAATTTAATATTTTGCATTTTATTTTTATGTAAAATATGCTATAATATAATCAAGCCATATTTCATATTTATCATAATTATTGGTATAATTAAATTAACAAACAAATGGAGGATTAACAAATGAAATCTTTAAGAAAAGTTGATATTCACAAGGTTGCCTATTCTATAACTATTGTATTTTCGGTAACAGCAATATTCATTTCTACAATTACTACCATTATGATTAATAATAATATTGAAAAAAATAATATTATTAGAAGCATGAATAAAAGTGTAGATGAGATACGTGAATACTCTCTTAAAAATAGCGAGGTATTAAGCTCATATCAGCGGGAATTAAATACTTTTTATTGTGATGAAACTGAAACAGAACTTGAAATAAAGATATTTGATGTTATGGAAAATGAATATACTATTGATCATATACGTCGTTATCTAAGTGACTTTCAAATAATATCTGTTGAAAGGACAGATGATTATCAATATATAGCTACAATAATTGCAAGTAGTCAAAATGCCGGTGAATATACTTTATTAGATGATAATTATTTTAGAATAATTGCAAAATAGTTCAAAAACAATTATAACCCCAATTAATATATGGGGTTATAACTGTTTTTTATAGCTCTACTGTATAATATTTTATTACCGATACGTGATACTTACCTTTGTTGGAATTGGAGGATTCAAACCTACCTTCAAAATTTACTACACTTCCAATTTTTATTTCATAATTTGCTTTTATTGCATCCTCATCTAATACTACACATGCAATAATCACATCATTTGTGGAAATTTTAAATTTAAGAATCCTTTTTCCAAGTTTTGTTATTCTGCTTTGAGATTTATTTATTACCACACCTCTAACTACAGATTTATTTAAAGTAATATAGTTCTCTTTCCATTCTTTTTCTTGAAATTCAATTGGTATTTTAATTATATTTGTAGCAACTACATGTCCATTTCCAATTCTTCCTTCAATACGATACCATTCATCTTCGACAATATCAATATTATCACATACTTCACTTGAATAAATTATCTTCAGTCTATCAACTTCATCACTATTTGGCCGTTTAACATCAATAAAAAAAGAATAATCTTCTTTACAATTATTAGATCTTATAGTCTTTGGTGTTGAACAAGCTTTTCCTTGAATACAAATTTGATTCAAGTATTTAACCATTTTATTCTCCCTCCTATTTAATATGATTTTTCTAATAACTCTATTGTGCTAACTGATACCTCATAAGCAACTTCATTTTCATGATATATACGAGACTGAAATCTTCCAATTATTTTAACCTTACTTCCAATTGGAAGTTTTTGCATAAACCGAGCATTTTGTTTATTCCAAATAATTGATGGAATATAGTAACTTCTTCCAATTGGACTATTTATTGCAATCTTAAAATCTGTTATTATCCTGCCTAAAGGTGTTTTCCTAAAATCATCACATTTTACAATATACCCAATGTATTCGATGTAATTTGAGTTTTCAATATCATCTAAACTAAGAATTTTTGAGTTTATTTCAGTAATATCATTTGCATAATCATAGACAATTAATTTTCTCTTATCATTTTGGTACTCATTTTTTGAACGTATTTCTCCATTAATTTTATATAAATTGTTGTACTGTGGTACAATTTTTGCTTTTTCCTGTGGAAGTCTAATTGGGATTTTATCAGAATTTGCACTATTTAACCTAGGAATGTCAAGTATAAAATAATAATACCAATATTTATATTTTTCTTCAAATAAAAGTTCCGGCTCGGTGTATATATTTCCTATTAGAATAGAATTGTTAAGATATTCATTATGCATAATAAATATTCCTCCTTTTGTATATTATAATTATAAATATAGTTAAAAAGTTTATTTGTTATTTCATTATATAATTAGGTAAAAAATGTGTCAATTACTAAATACATTTTAGACAAAATTCTACATTTTTAGTGCTTAAAACAAAAAAGATAGCACAATTTTATATGTACTATCTTTTTAAACCGTAAATTATATCAATTAATTTAATTGAAAATTCTTTAAGTTTTTCTTTATCATCTACAATATCTTTTGTTATATAAATTGGTTCTCCATAAATAACATTTACTTTTGAAAATGGTTTTGCGTTTTTAGTTATATATACTGGAACTATTGGAACATTTGCCTTATATGCTATAAATGCAGGTCCATCTTTTGCTGTTCCTCTTTCTCTATCTTCCCTAATCCTCTCACCTTCTGGAAATATTAGAAGTTTTTGTTTATCTTTATTTTTAAATATATTTATTGAATATAGTATACTTTTTATATCTTTTTCTCCTCTATGAATTGCAAATACACCAAAATATTCATATATGGAAGCAATAAATTTATTTTTAAATAGTTCTGCTTTTGCCATTATACTGAGATTATCGGTTTTTGCATATATCCATGTTGGTTCAAGAGTATTAGAATGATTGGGACATATAATGCACTTATCTAATTTTTCTTCATTTTCTTTATTAATAAATTTTACTTTATAAAGAAAATTACATATAAGTATATTTATTAAAAATTTCATTATCTTTTTTAGAAATTCTTTCATATCTATACATTGCCTACCCTTTCTTTTAGTAAATCAATAACTTCTTTTACAGTTTCATCCACAGTTAAATCTGATGTATCAATTTGAATAGCATCATCAGCTTTTTTTAGCGGAGATTCTTTTCTTGTAGTATCTTGTAAATCTCTTGCTATTATTTCTTTTTTTAACTCTTCAATATCGTAACTTTCTCCTTTTAAATCAAGCTCTTTTTTTCTCCTCATTGCTCTTACATCAACTGAAGCAGTTAAAAATATCTTTAAATCAGCATTTGGAAATACTACTGTTCCAATATCTCTTCCATCTAAGACTACATTCATATCATTTGCCATATCTCTTTGCAGTGCAACCATCTTATCTCTAACTTGTTTAAATTTAGACACATTAGATGCTCCCATAGAAGCTCTATTTTCTCTTATACTTAATGTTACATCTTCATCATTTAAAAATACTTTTAAATTACCATCTATATATTTTAGATTAATATTAATATTATCTATAACATTTGAGATATTTTCTTCATTAATTTCTATATTATTATTTAAAAAGTATAATGCTACTGCTCTATACATTGCTCCTGTGTCTATATACGTAATACCTAATTCTTTAGATATTCCTTTTGCTAAAACTGATTTACCAGCAGCTGAAGGTCCATCAATTGCTATAATATATTTTTTATCCATTTTTACACCTTTTCCTTTTCTTTCTCTTTATTTTTTATCTAAAATATGATATCATATATAAAGATAAAAGTAAAGTAAAAAAATATAGAAAAGTGGGTGAATTTCGTGTCAAAGGATTTAGAAATATTTGATAATAAAATTATAGTATTATATATATTAGAAAATTCTTCAAAGCCACTTACAATTCCTCAAATAGTAAAATTTTGTGAAGAATTTGAAGATATAACATATTTTGATATATGTGGTTACATTGAAAATCTCAAATCAAATAACTATATTGAAGAAATTTATGAAGATGGTAATACACTATATTCATTAACTGCACATGGAAATTCTACACTAAAAGAATTACTTGAATTAATTCCTGGAGTTAATTTATATAACTTAAAAAAGATAATAAATAAAAATATGATACAGATTAAAACTGAATATGATATTGATACTATAATTATACCTATAAAGTCTGAAGAATACAAAGTATCATGCTATATCAAAGATGGTAATGATGAACTTGTTAATATTTCCATATATGCTGGTAATAAAGAACAAGCAAAAAATATTTCAAAAAATTGGAATCAAAATGCAGAAGAAATTTATTCTAAGCTTCTTGAAATGATGACAAAAGATGAGTAAAAATATTGCTAATTATATGCTATATTTTTTACTTATTTTTTTATTTTGCTTGAAATTTCTGGTATATTATAATATAATAAATTGTGTTATATATATATGAGGAGTGAATATTTATGTTAGATATAAAATATATAAGAGAAAATAGTGATTTGGTTAAAGAGGCTGCTAAAAATAAATTAATAAATATAGACATTAATAATCTTTTAAGTGTCGATGAGAAGTTACGTGATTTAAATCAAAGTGTAGATGCTTTAAGAGAAGAAAGAAATAAGCTTTCAAATTTAATCCCTACTTTAAATGGTGACGAAAAACAAAAAAATATTAATTATGTAAAAGAATTAAAAGAAAAGATTTCTGCTATTGAAGATGAAATTTCACCTGTAAAAGCAGAATATGATGCACTTATGTATCAAGTTCCTTCTGTACCTTTGGAAGAAGTCCCAATTGGTAAGACTGATGAAGAAAATGTTGAGATAAAACGTGTTGGTGAAATTCCAGAATTTAATTTTGAAATAAAAGATCATGTTGATCTTGCAGAGTCACTTGATTTAATTGATGTTCCAAGAGCAGTAAAAATTGCTGGTTCTAGATCTTATTTTCTAAAAAATGAAGCTGTACTACTTGAAATGGCTTTAACTAGATATGTAATTGATAAATTAATGAAAAAAGGATTCACTCCTATGGAAGTTCCTGTAATGGTAAAAGAACAAGCTATGTATGGAACAAGTTATTTTCCTGGTGGACGTGAACAAGCTTATTCAATAACTGAAGATGGATTATATTTAGTTGGAACTTCTGAGGTTGCACTTGTATCTTATCATAGTGGTGAGACATTTGAGAGTACTGAAGTATTACCTAAAATGTATTGTGGATATTCAAACTGCTTTAGACGTGAGGCTGGGACATATGGAAAAGATACTAGAGGTTTATACAGAGTTCATCAATTTACAAAAATTGAACAAGTTATTATGTGTGAAGCTGATTTTGATAAACAATATGCACTACACGACTTCTTACTTAATAATGCAGAAGAAATTATGCAAGATTTAAAAATACCATATAGAGTTGTAAAAGTATGTACTGGTGATATGGGAATTGGTCAAGTAAGAAAGCATGATATCGAAGCTTGGATGCCAAGTCGTAAAAAATATAGTGAGACTCACTCTTGTTCTTCATTTAATGATTTCCAAGCAAGAAGAAGTAATATAAAATACAAAGATAAAAATGGTGAAACTAAATATTGCTTTACTTTAAATAATACTGCTATTGCTTCACCAAGAATACTTATTCCTCTTCTTGAACTATATCAAAATGAAGATGGAAGTATAAATATCCCTGAAGTGCTTATTCCATATATGGGTGGTATGACAAAAATAGAAAAGAAAAATAAATAAAATAGTAATAACTTTAATTATTTTTTATTTAAAAGGTACAATATATATAAAGTACCTTTTTATTTTTGTTAAAATATGTTATTATATTAATATACTATATTAATTGAAAGGAATTATACGATTATGTTAAATAATATGAAATTTATAACATCAGTTTTTAGTAAAGATAAAATCCTTGAAACTGATTTAAAACAAATAGTAATGGTTGGAAAATCCAATGTTGGAAAATCTTCTTTTATAAATTCTATTGCAAATCAAAAAAGACTCGCAAAGGTTGGTCAAACTCCTGGTAAAACTAAATGTTTGAATTACTATTTAGTAAATGATAATTTTTACATTGTAGACTTACCTGGATATGGTTATTCAACTATGTCTACAAGTGAGAAAAAAAGTACTAGTGAATTAATTAATAAATATATACACAATAATGAGAATATTTCACATATTTTCTTTTTAGTGGATATTAGACATAAACCTACTGAAAATGATAGAGTTATGTATGACTGGATATTAGAACAAGGAATTGATTTTACTATTATTGCTACAAAGGCTGATAAAGTTGCAAAAACTAAAATTGATTCTTATCTACTCGATATAACAAAAACATTATTTGCAAAAGAACAAATTATACCCTACTCTAATGAAACAAAACTTAATGTAGATGTAATTGAAAAACTAATATTAGATAAAATAAATCAGGATAATTAATCCTGATTTATTTTTATACATATAATAAATTTAACATTTTTTTGAATCATCACATGAACTAGTATCAGAACTATCAGTTTCATTCAACTTATTAAAATTATCCCTAAATATTTGCTTTAGTTCATTTAATTGATTATCGTCAAGTGGAACTTTTACATCTTCTTGAGAATCCACAGTACCAATATGTATTCCTATAACTTCACCAGATTTTACAAATACTACAGTTGGGAAATACAACCTTTTTACTGTATTATCATTTAATCCTTCATATGGTCCTAAATAATCATATAATAATGATACTATTTCTTTATACTCTTCTGTTCCCTCTTTATCTGTGATAATGTTACCATTTTCATCTAAATGTTTAGTATCACGTATAGGCTTTGCATTAAAATATAATATTTTATTATTTTTAAATTCACTTGCCACATCTAAAAATGGTGAAATCATAGTTCTACACCAAGGGCATTCCGGAAAGCCAAAATAAATAACAGCTGTACCTCCATTTTTCAATACATCAATTACTTCATTTGCATCTGAATATTTGACATTGTTATTATCACTTATACTCAAACTCTTGTATTTATAATTTCCTTCTTCATCTTTTTGGGTATTAATTGATTCATATTCTTCTTTAAATTTAAGTGCATCTGATCTATTTAATTCCTTATTACTATTTATAACAACTAAATATATAATTGCTAAAATAAAAATTATAATTAAAACAGCTAAGGTTATTTTATTTTTTTTACTCATATTACAATACCTCTTTATATTATTTTTCCACCACCTAATACATAATCATTAATATAAAATACTATTGACTGTCCAGGGGTTACTGCTCTTTGTGGCTCATCAAATTCAACTCTTACTTTTCCATCATCACATTGGTATATAGTAGCAGGAGATGCAGGAGATGCATATCTTATTTTTGCTTGAACTTTGATAGGTTCTTTAATTTCATCAATTAAAATTAAATTTATATCTTCTGCATATATGATATTCATATATAAATCTTTATTATCTCCAACAATTACTTCATTTTTTTCTTTATCTAATTTTACCACATATAATGGATTTTTACTAGATATTCCAAGACCTCTTCTTTGACCAATTGTATAATTAATTAATCCATCATGTCTTTTTAATACTTTACCTTCTTTATTTACTATATTACCAGATTTTAATTTAATTTTAACATTTTCTTTCAAGAATCTAACATAATCATTATCAGGTATAAAACAAATTTCTTGACTGTCAGGTTTAGTCGCAACTTTTAGCCCATGATCAGCTGCAATTTTTCTTATCTCATCTTTTGTTTCAAAATCACCAAGTGGAAATATAACTTTTGAAATTATTTCCTTTGGTATATTATATAAAACATAAGATTGATCCTTTTTCATTGATTTTGATTTTTTTAATACATATCTATTATATTTTTCATCAAACTCTGTCTTTGCGTAATGTCCAGTTGCGATATATTCTATTCCTAACTCTTGTGCCTTTTTATACATTAAATCAAACTTCATATATCTATTACATTCAATACAAGGATTTGGAGTTTTTGCATCTAGATATTTCGATACGAAATCATCAATTACTTCATTTTTGAATTCTTCTTTAAAATTCAAGACATAATGTGGAATTCCTAACTTATCGCATACTTTTTTTGCATCTAATGTTGAAGAAAGATTACAACATCCTCCCTCACACTCATCATATCTCTCATCTTCCCAAAGTTTCATAGTAGCACCAATAACTTCATATCCCTGCTGTTGCAATAATATTGCAGAAACTGAACTGTCCACTCCTCCACTCATTCCAAGTAATACTTTCTTTTTTTCTTTCAACTTCTTTCCTACTTTCTAAAAATTTTACAATATAAATATTATATCATGTATATATTAAATTGTAAATATTAATCAAAAATGAATTTATTGACTATATTAACATAATATGATATACTAAATTTGATTTTATAATTTTGTAACCAATTAACAATAATTAATATTAATGGAGGCTGAATTTATGAAGAAAAAGATATTTTTAGGTTTAATTGTTGCTGTTGTTTTAACTGCAATGTCTTATATCACTTTAATTGCATTAAATTTTAATGAAAAGACATTTATTAATTATGTGATTCTCACGGTAATTGTATGTGAAGTTCAATTTTTTCTTGATTATTCTAAACCCATAGCTAATAAAAGAAATGTATTAAAGTCTTCATTAATATCTTTTATTATATCATCTGCTATTATATTGCTATTATATAGTATAGCGATTATTAGCAATATAAGTAAATATGAAGATGTTTATTTATATATTATAATAGTATTTGGATATATGAGTTTATTCAATTATATAGGGTATGGTTTAGAAAATAGCGACAAAACACTTTATGAAAAAATATTTTTTCATAAAAAATAACATAATAATATTTAATAGCAAAAATGGTAGTCTTAAATAGACTACCATTTGTTTATTTTTTTAGTTAATTCAAATTAAAGAATATATGTTAATTCCTTTAATGATTTAAACTCTTTTGTTACTTTGATATCTGAAGGTATAATAGCACCATTTGGATTAAAGAAATAAGTATCCATTCCAATATTGATACCACCCATAATATCGGTTGATAATGAATCTCCGACAATCATCATTTTGCTTATATCCTTGAATTTTATCACATCCATAAGATTTTTAAAAAATTCTTTTCTTGGTTTACTAGTATAAAAATCTTCACCACAAAATACATAATCAAAATAGTGCAAAAGATTCGCTTTTTTTAATTTAAGCTTTGCACTGAAACTTTCACTATTAGTCGCCACACATAAAAAATATTTACCATATAGATGTCTAAGTAGAGCTTCTGCATGTTCAATTACTTTAACTGAATTTGAGAGATTTTTCGCATAAATAATATCTAATTCATAGGCAATGTCAAGATTTGTATCAAATGTATATATAAATCTTTGCGCTCTAACCCATTCTTTATGTTTACCTTTTAGTTTTATATCAGCTGGTACAACGATTTTACCGTTATCATATTCTTTCCAAAAATGAAATTCAAAATCTAAAAATTTATTTAGTATTTCTTCAGAATAGCTTATATTTTTTTCATCACATATGGCCTTTAATGCTCCTCTTTTGCATTCAATTTCATCAATAAGCGTATTATCAAGATCAAATAAAATCACTTTATATGCTTTTGTCATAGCTACCTCCTTAGTTAATCTTGGCCAATAAGTTATTATGTAAGAATTATAACATGGAATGTGTATTTTGACAATATTTTTATTTTTTACCAGTTATATTTTTTATACTATCGTAAATAGCATCTATTAAATAATTCACATCTTCAATTGTATTCTCATATCCAAATGTAACTCTTAAAGATGATTTTGCCAAATCATTGCTAAGTCCAATTGCAATTAGTACATGTGATGCGTCCAAACTACCAGATGTACATGCACTACCGCTAGAAGCACATATTCCCTTTAAATCTAGACTTAAAAGTAAAGAATCACCTTTTACACCTTTAAAAGAAAAATTTGCATTTCCAGGTAATCTATTTATTCTATCACCGTTAAATTTTACTTCAGGTACCCTTTCTTCTATTTTGGATATATAATAATCTCTTAATTTAGTAAGTTTCTCTATATTTTTATCTAACTCTTCATTTGCAATTTGAATAGCCCTTCCAAATCCAACAATACCTGCAACATTTTCTGTACCAGCTCTTTTATTTCTTTCTTGATGTCCACCATTTAATATTTTATCAAATTTTATTCCTCTTTTAACATATAATGCTCCTACACCCTTAGGTCCGTAAATTTTATGAGCTGATATTGAAAGTAAATCCACATCAAGGTCTTTTATATCTATTTTAATGTTTCCAAGAGCTTGTACAGCATCTGTATGAAAATATATATTATGTTTTTTTGCAATTTTAGATATTTCTTTTATTGGTTCTATTGTTCCAATTTCATTATTTGCAAACATTATCGAAATTAATATAGTTTTATCTGTAATTGCATTTTCTAATTCATTTAAATCAATTATTCCATTTGAATTAACATTTAAATATGTTATTTCAAAGCCTTGATGTTCTAAAGTCTCACATGTTTCCATAACTGCTGGATGTTCAATTTTAGATGTTATTATATGATTACCTTTTTCTTTATTTGCATATGCAATACCCTTTATAGCAGTATTATCACTTTCACTACCAGAACCGGTAAAATATATTTCTAGAGGATCACAATTTATGGCATCAGCAACTTTTTCTCTTGCATCTTCAATAGCCATTTTAGCTTTTTGCCCTATACTATATATAGATGATGGATTACCATATTCATTTTTTAGATATGGTAACATTGCCTCTAAAACTTCTTCTTTTAAAGGCGTAGTAGCAGCATGATCAAAATATTTAATATCCATTATATAATCCCCTCCTTATTAAATTTATTTTTATTAGAATATTGAAGTTATAAGTTCAATCAATATTCCAGAAATTGCTCCAATTGAATACATAAGAGCAGCAATTTTTATATTTTCCTTCTTATCTTTATTAACCTTAAATAGTACTACAAGTCCAATTCCAGCGCCAGCACTCAAACCTGCTATAATTGAAGCAAATGAGATATTTCCAGCTAAGTATAATTCAGTAAGTAATACTGATGATGCGCAGTTTGGAATCATTCCTACAAGTGATACTATTAATGGTTGGAATATACTACCTGTTAGAAGTAAAGATGAAAGTCTTTCTTCTCCAATTAAATATATTATTATATTTAGTATAAAGCTAAAAACTGTTACATATATGAATATATTTATTGTATGCTTTATTGCTGATCTGAAAATCCCATGTTCTTCACAATCACAATCAGAACACATTTCATGAATATGTTCATCAATTTCTTTTTCGTCTTCTTCTACTGAGTGTACATGGTGTTCTTTCTTCTCTATATTTTTCTTAACAAGAATATCAATTATTGTTGCAGCTATAATAGCTATTAAAAGTTTTACAGCTAAAATCTTTAATATATCTGGTATACTTCCAGGGTTTGCAAGTAATATTGGTATTGCTTCATCTGAAGTTGCAAGAAAAACTGCCATAAGAGTTCCTAAAGTTATAACTCTACCAGCATATAAATTTGAAGCTGTTACTGAAAATCCACATTGTGGTATACATCCAAGTAATGCTCCAACTATATTCCCAAATCTACCTGATCTTTTTAGCATGTCCTTTATCTTATGAGATTTTGCATGCTCAATGTATTCTATTATTATATATGAAATCAATAAAAATGGTAACATTTTTATCGAATCAATTAGTGTATCTAAAACTATATCTATCATTTCTACCTCCTAGAATTTATGCAAATTTAATTATACTATATAATAAAAATAATGTCAACAATAGTGAAAAAATATAGTAAAAATTTACATAAAAAGTGTCCATCTATTTTTAAGATGGACACTAAGATTTTCACTTGGGACACTTATATGTCTTTTCATCATTTGCTAATTTAATAAGAAATATGATCTGACAGATAATTAGACCAGGTATTGATATAATTATATAACCAATACTCCGCAAAATCTTTAACATAAACAATCCTCCTTTTCATTAAAATAATTATTTTCATGTAAACTAGTAATAAAATATATATTATTATATCACTTTTATATAAAAAGTCAAATAATAAGACTTATTGGTTATTATTAGTATTTTCTTGACTATCATCAGTTGAATTTTCATTATTTTTGTCTTCTTTATTAAAGTCTTTATTTGGTGGTGTAAAGTTAGTATTTTTATCTAAATTTTTAAATTGTTCTGGCCTTTTACCAATTTCTGATTTATACTTAAAAGCTAAAAATCCAGTTATTAAATTTGATATTAAAAGTAAAATTATAATAATATTTTTTAATTTCTTCATATATTACTCTCCTTAATTATAAATTATACTGAATAATATTTACTAATTATTTATTATATACTGAATTTCACAATAATTTCACAACAAAAAAATGTAGATACTAAATATCTACACTTAATACAAAATATTAAATTTAGGTTTCTTCTTTTTCTCCGGTTGCAGTAAACTTTCCTTTGTTGGTATTTATATTTGCTTCCAGTTTATTTTCAAGTATAGTACAGTCCATATCATAGGTTATCTTTCCTACAATTGACTCTATTTCGCCATTAAATTTTCCAACATTTTCTTCTAATTTTCCATCTGCCCTTATAAACTCATTTCCATCAAAGCTTATAGTACAAGCAATATCATCACCTCTAGTAGTTATAAAAGCATTTCCTTCTTTAACTCCAAGTAAAGTATTTACTTGAATATTATAATTTCCATCTATCATAAATTCACCCTCTCATTTCCTAATACAATATATATATTAACAAACAAGCTATTTTATGCTAAATTTTATCTATTACACTCATTATAATATTATCTAGTTTTTCTGTTGCAATATTTAAAAATTCTCTAAATTCAATATTATCAGCAGTATCAGATATTGCTCTTATTGCACAATAAGGAATATTATTTAAATTGCATACATGACAAATACTCGCACTTTCCATATCAACGGCAATTATATCGTCAAAATTTTCTTTAAGATAATCTTTATCCTCTTTTTCACTTAAGAACTTATCTGATGAAGCAATAACACCAGTAACTACATTTTCTTTTTCTTCAAGTAAGTCAAATACAATACTAGATATTTTTTCATCACATTTCATATATACTGTATCAAGACCAAATACATAACCTATATCATATCCTAAGGCGGTTGTGTCAAAATCAAATTCAACAGTAGAACTTGATACTGCAATTCCTCCAATGTTTAACTTATCTGATATTGCTCCAGCAACACCAATATTAATAATTGACTTAGGATTAAATTTTAAAATCATTGTTTGAGTACAAACAGAAGCATTAACTTTTCCTTCAAAACATTTTGCTAATACAACATCAACATTTTTTAATTTTCCTGTATAAAAACTCATGTTCGATATAGTCTTTTCTTTTACACCTGTCATTTTATTTTTAATGCTTTCTATTTCAGAATCCATTGCCCCTATTATTCCAATCATAATATCCACCTTCTCTTTCATAATTTTCTACTCTAATTTCTTATATATTCCTTTTCTTGCTTACTCATTTTTTCACAAGCATAACTAAGTAATATACTTGGTAATTTTTTATCTTTATTTTTTTTATATAAATATTCCACTAATATCTTAGGTTCTTTTTTATATATTTCCCTTAACACCCATCCGGTAGCTTTCTGATACAAATGATAATTTTCATAAAGTACTATATCACATATTTTTAGTGGCACTTCAATATCTGGACTTTGTTTTACAATTGTAAGTAAAGAAACTATTCCAATTCTTTTTGTCCATAAAACATCACTACTTATATATTTATTTATTAGTATTTCTTTTTGTTCTTTTTTGTCTAATAATAACAAATAATATGCTAAAACATTAGGTCCAAACTCATCTGTTAAATCCCAATTATTTATATATTTAATATTTGTATCAGCAAATTCAATTAATTTTTCTAATTCAGTTTTATCTTCCTTTATTCTTTTTATCATATTAGATAAGCAAAAAATAGCAAATCTTCTGTAATCGTGATATTTTGAACAAATAAATTCAGATAAAATATTTGTATTTAAAAATTTATACCATTTTCTTGCACATTCTCTTGTTTTAGGTGCACCAATACCAATTAAAATATCATTTTCCCCATATCCACCTGGTACAATTTGAAGTATATTTTTTTCAAATTCAACATTTGAAGTTTTCCCAATACTCTCAAAACTATTTAAAACAACTAACTCCATTATTTTATTACTAATTTCACTATCATCACAAGAAGTAATGTAACTACCAACAACAAACTCTGTACAACCATATCTAAGTGGTTCTACAATTGTTTCAAAATTAATTCCACCATCAATTTGAATCCTTTTATTATATAATTCTACTGCTTCTTTTACTTTAATTGCAGAATCTTTTATAAATTTTTGACCACCATAACCAGGTTCAACGCTCATTACAAGTAATAAATCAAATTTATCTTTATAATTTTCTAAAACCTTAACTTTTGTATTTGGTTTAATTGAAACACCAATAGATAAATCTCTTCCAAAATTACTAGCTAATTCACTCTTTTTATTATTTAGATGATTAATTACAGAATCAAAATTTTCAATTTCTTGATGTATTGTGATATTATCTGCTCCATAATCTATTGCTCTATCAATATATCCATCTCCAATAGGATCTTTAACCATAAGATGAACATCCGCATATATTCCAAACTCTTTTGCAAGTTTAATATATTCTAAATTTACACCAATATTAGGTACAAACTTTCCATCCATTACATCAAAATGAATTTTTATATCTAATTTATCTTCCACTTTTAAATTTTTATCTATACCGTCTTTAATATCTTTAATTTTAGTTAAAAAATTATTAATATCTTTTACATTTAATATTGATATCGAAATACATTTGTTCAAAATATCACCCCTATATTATTTGTACTTTCTATCTTCCTTTTCTTTTATCTTTTCATATATATATACATATCTTTCATACCTTTGTTTATCTATTTTTCCATCTTCAACAGCCATTTTTACCGCGCAAACAGACATATCTTCTTTTATATGGTTACAATCTGCATAATCACAATTGCAATTAGAGAATTCAGAATAATAATCTTTAATAGTTTTTGATTCTATATCATATAACTCATAACTTGAAAAACCAGGTGTATCTAATATGTATGTATCTTTTCTCAATTTATATAACTTAACATACTTAGTAGTATGTCTTCCTTTATTATTTTTTTCACTAACAGAGTTTATTTCGATTTTTCCTTTTTCCGGTATTAGGATTTGAGTTATACTTGATTTACCAACGCCAGAATTTCCTGAAAAAGCAGATATTTTACCTTCAAGTAATATATCTAGTTCCTCCATTCCAACTTTCTTTTTTGCACTAGTATATACTATTTTAACACCAAGATTTAAATATACTTTTTCTATATATTTAATATTTTGCTTTACTTCCTCGTTTTCACTTTCTAGATCAATTTTATTTATACAAATTATTGGAGTGATATTTTTTGATTTACACAAAATGATTTGTTTATCGAGGAGAATATAATCAGGAGATGGATTTGAAATAGAGACAACTATAACTAAATTATCAATATTTGCTACAGGTGGCCTTATTAATTCATTTTTTCTATCTTGTATATTAACAATTACATTTTTGTCATACATCTCTTCTATTTCTACAATATCGCCAACTAAAATATTATTTTTTTTCTTAATATTTCCTTTTACAGTTGCTTCTAAAATGTTCTCATCATTACTCATATCTCTTACAATGTATTTATCAAGTAAAATCTCTATTATTCTTGCTACTAACTTTTCTTTTGCCATATTTTCTACTCCTTATGTACAAATTTAGTATATCATTTATTTTTAAATATATCAAGAAAATAATATTTAATTTTTGATTTTTTCACTTGACATCCCATACTTATTAGTGTATAATAATATACGTTAAAGACACCAAAATGATGGCGGCATAGCTTAGTTGGCTAGAGCGTTCGGTTCATACCCGAAAGGTCACAGGTTCGACTCCCGTTGCCGCTACCATAAATGAATTTACATACAAAAATGTATATTTCATTTAATTTTATTTTTTAACACACATTCAAGGCTGTTTAAGTCTTGATTTTTTTGCGCGTATAAACATGTATAAATATGTGTGATACTCCAATTGATATTATTTACATAATATGCTATAATATCTTTATATTTAATTTATTGAGTCAATATTATAATTTTATTATTGGAGGTAAAATATGAAATCAATCAAAGGAATTACTCTAAAGAAAATTGTTATAATGGCTGCTTCTTCACTTTTTGTAAACTATGCAACTATTTTAATAATATTACCATACGTAGGACTTCCAATTAATACCAAGATTTTCATAACAGTAATATCATCTATTTATTGTACAATTAATTTTATTTTGTTCGATAATGAAAATGTAAAGACTCTAATTATACCATATTTGATTGTACTGGCTTTATACATAACTGCACTATTAATAGCATTAATTTTACTATCTTATACCATTTTACTTAGATTCTACTTTAATCTATTTATTATTTTTCCAACACTAATTCTTTCATATTTTTTTCTAAGTGGTTATTTAGGAATGAAATTTAGAAATAATAATTAATAAAATTAGGGTATTCAAATGTTAATTTAATTTGAATACCCTAATTTTATTTGTTTTTATAATACAAGGATTATTTAATTTAAACTTTATTAGAATTGAAAGTAATTATTAAAATGTTATACAATATTTAGAAAAACTCACAATACAGTTATTAAAAATATCCTTACATTACGCATATATTTCCTAAATGCAGCAATATAAGTACTATTTACATATTAAATTTCTTGTATTTTATTTAACTGATATTTTATTTCCATTTATTAATAAATAATAATCTTCTGCAGTGTCTTTTAACGCAGTATAATAATAATACGTTGTATATCCATTTTCTTCTATTATTTCTACATATTCAAATTTTGTATTATAACTATCTGTAACTGACATATCTACTATTTCGTCATCTCTTTTTGAATAACTAACAATTATAAATTTAGTTTTTTCATCATCACTTATAGTAGTAGTAACTGCATATGGTGCATCATAAATGGAATAAAGTCTTAGTTTTGAGTTCCTTGGATTTGCAACAAGCCATTTATCATTTTCCTTCTTAAAAAAAGCAATTGATATAGCTTTTGAATCATAATCATATATTACAATTCCATAATCCTTTTTTTCAATTATCTTTACAATTTCTTTTTTTGGGCAACTATAATTAAATGATTGTTGAATTGTATCAAATTTAATCCAGATCCTTTCAAACGGTGTTCCAATATAAATATATATTAAAAGCACACTAAAAAAAATCATTGATATTATTAATGCTATCTTTAATTTAAGTTTCTTTAATTTTATTTTAATTAAACTTAAAATAAATATATTAAATATTAAATATATTATAATTACAATTATCCTTAACAAATCATAAGTCATCATAAAACTCCTCCTTTATACGAAATTGAATGAAAATATATTTTATAATCTAATTATTGTTAAGAGATACCTCATAATCAATATCTTCTACATTTAGTAATTATTTCCTGCTTCAATAATTTTATTATAAAGTGAATTATATTCATTTATAATATCATCATTCAAAAACATTTGTTCTCCGACAGCATGCCATTTACTGTTATTAGTATCTAGGAAATTAATCAAATTAGAATAAGTGTCACATAACTTTATTAGCCAAACATTATCATCATTATATATGTCTATATATTCATTAAAATCATTTCTAAAAAGTTCAATATATTGATCTTTTTCTTCCTGATCCATTTTAATTAACGAAATATCCATTTCCATTTTCTTAATATCTAAGATAGTATTGATATTTTTAGAATATTCTTCAGTTAATTTTCTTAAATTATATATTTTATCCTTACTTTTAATCATATGTGGTTTATCTTCATCTAGTATAGAAGCAACAAGCATTCTATCGAATCCTAAATCATTCACGCTCTTAATATATTCCTTACTTGTCTTGATTAGTTTACTGTATGTATTCTTAGCGTATTCTTCTAACTCACCAAGTTCATCACTACAATAAATATTCATATCTATATCAGTATTTGTTGAAATAGATTGTATAATCCCATTCATTTCCTCTTGAAACATTTCAATATTTTTTTGTTTATCTATTTCTACACTACCAATTAAATACAATAATACAACTATTGAACAAATAATTAATATAACAAAATTTGTTACACTCTTTTTTATCTTTTTTTCTAGTATTTCAGTTTTTTGAATATCTTCGACAGTTTCACTATTTTCTTCTTCGATTTCTATCTGATTATAGCTGTTGTATATATTATCAAATAATTTTAATGTAGCTATCATCTGATATGGTAAAAGTAATGATATTGTAATTATTAGTGATATTATATAAGATAAACCTACAATTATAGCTTGTAAATCTGCACTCATACCAGTATGAACTGATATTAACATTCCTATTAACATTACAAAAATAGATACTAAAACACTTAAAATATACCAACCCCAAAAGCTAATTTGTAATGAAAATAACTCTAATTTATGACCTTTCATCATCTTTCTACTTTGATTTATCGCATCTTTAATTTTAATTTGAGGATTTTTAATAATCAAATATTCAACTAAAGCATAATCAAAAACTGCAATAATTCCAGGAATCACAAAAAATAAAGACTTAATAAAAATAATTAAAAATTGTAATAAATGCGCACCTATTGATTTTAAAAATAAATCCTCAGTGTTATAAAATTCAAATAAAGTTCTTATTTTCTGTTTATGCTCTATAAAATCCATGCAATATTTAAATATTCCAAAATATAATGGAATTAACAATAAAGAAAATAAAATTGGCAACCAATTAAGTAAAATTTCATTCCCAGTATTATATTGATTTAGTGCCAAATTAAATATTTCAGTTAATCCAAATAAAATCAGAAAATATAATAAAAACGCTCCAATAATGAGCTTCCATCTATCTTTCAATATACCTATTGAAGATCTTTTTAATTTTGTATTCATATTCCACCCCTATACATGTTTTTATTATACTATATATTAAGAAAATTTCAAAGTCGAATTTTGTAGAAAAATAATAAAAATTATATTTTATTGTATTTTTTAGATTATAAATATTTTTATTAATTTGATATTAAAAAATAAACCTATAATATTGTAAACAAAATTACAATAACCTTGGTTTATTCTAATTATAGTATTTCTTTTATATTTTCATCAGTAATATATTCTATTTCACCAATCGATATTTGTCTTGCATTTTCTTTTATTATTTCAATTTCACTTAAATCCTTACAGTAAATTTCAATAAATTCTGAATCATAGCATAAAATAATCATTTGGCAATTACTTTTTATAAAATCATCATAATTTAAAATATCTTCATACTCAGTTTCTATTAAATATGCTTTTATATTAGCAAAAATAATATAGTAAATATTACCATTTATAATTTTTTCAAATTCAATACCATTATACTTATCATTATTAAATAAAAATTCATTATTTAGTTTATTAAAAATTTCATCTTCTGAAATACTCCAATAGTATTTACTTATATCTATATTTCTTAATATCCTAGCTAAAAAATTTGAATATTCATTTTGAATTTTAAAAGTTAAACCTCTAATCATTTTCTATCTCCTCTTAATTTTTAAAGTTCAAGAATTTCTCCAATATAATATTTACTTTCTTTGTTTTTACTAGTTGTAAAAATTTCTATACATTTTCCATCATAACCTATATTATATAAATACTCCTCTACTGATTCGTATTTTTCTTTATAACCTTCTTTTACCTTTATTAATGTTATTATTTGATTACTACAAGTTACAGCAGAATATTCTGGATCATCTTGATTATCAGAAAGCACTTCATCTATAAATTTTATAACGTCACCTTCAAACCAATCAATTATTCTATTAATTTCTTCACTATACATTACCTAAAACCCCTTTGATTCCATGCTATAATTATTATACATATATATTTTATAATTTGCAACAATAAGTGTGTTAAAAATTTATTTTAATAACTACTATATGTCGATTTATTTGTAATAAAAGATTCTATATGCTATAATTGGAAATATATAAAATTTATAATAAAATATGCGAGGAATATGCAATGTTGTTAATTTTAGTTATTACCTTAAGCCTTATAATAAAACTTTTTAAGCTACAAATTCATTCTTTAAATAATAAAATTTTATAAACAATAATTATATTTAGGAAACACCACCTTCACTACTACAAATTTTCGCGCGTGCAGTGATGGAGGCGGTGTTTTGTATGCGTTTTAAAGCAAAAGATAGCCAGTTTTTTTATCTGACTATCTTTTTATGATATTATCCATTCATGTAAATCGGCTAAACCGATGTATTAAGTAATTATATGTTCTGATTATTAATAATATTTATGGTTTATTATTTTATTACTTATAATTATCTATCATTTTTAAAAAGTTTCTATTAACAAAAATGTTTTTATTTTCTAAATAGTAATTTGCTATTTGTTTATATATTTCCCTATAACCACTAATTGATACATCTATAAATACAGGTAATCGGTTATTCTCTTCTGTTATCTTTAAGTATTCATATATTATAATTTTTCCATATTTTATTGATGTTATATTTTTAAATTCTATATATCTAGTAATTTTAGAACATTGAGATATAGATATTTTATCTTTACTTAAAATAAATTCTGTTGATATCATATTTTTAAAATTAATAATAAACATTATAATTGCCCAACCACCATATAGTGTTATAAATATTGTAGCCATTTTTAATTGTCTAACTATCGATAGAATATCAAAAAATATAATAAATATTATACAAATAACAACGGATATTATTACAATTTCTTTTTTTACTTGATAATGACTTTCCATACTTTCACCTACTATTCAATTCCAAATCTTCTATATAACCAATTTTGACCACTACTAATTAATTCATTTGTGCCATACATAAATGCCACTCCACCAATTGCTAGAGCTGATCCAGGTAGTATGCCACCACCTGTAAACGCAAGTAATACTCCTGTTCCAACCATAGTACCACCAACAAATCCAGTGCCAAAACCAATTGCTGCTCCTAATAATTGAATACCTGTTTTTACTATTTTTTTTCTATAGTATTGTTATTATTTGAAGTCCAAGTATTTCCTACATCTAAAATTATAGAACCTATAGCAAGACCATTTCCCACAATACCTAATGCCTTTCCTGCATTTTTTAATGGTTGATAAAATACACCTTTAAGTTCAAAACTTACATTAGCCAATTTTGATGATTTCGGTCCAGTTACTGGTTTACTAAAATTATTCAAAACAGCTTCACCTGTTCCAACAGCAGTACCACCAACACCCACAAATGATGGTGTAGCAGGTATCACTTTATTTGTTTTATTTGTAGACGTACTTACAGGAGCTGAAACAGTTTTTATATAATTTTCAAGCATTGGTAGCCATGAAGACCAATAACCTGATTGATCTTGCATATTAACTGGGTTATTCATACAATAAGCAAAAGCATTATGACTTAAAAGACTACCTATTAAGCCACCAAATTTATCACAATTGATAAATCTACTAAATTCTGGATTATAATATCTACTTTGCAAATAGTACATACCTGTCTCGTTGTCATATCTGTACCCACGATATCTATAAGGATTAATATTACCTATACTGTTGTTATCTGTTGTAACGTCATTTCCACTACCATCAGTTATCTTAACGAGAATTCCCCATTGCTAGGTATATGTTTGTAGTACCTTTTAATTAGTTGCTTTAGTATCTACATTTTATCATAACATAGATACTAATACAACTATTTTCTTTTTTTTCAGCTTCCAGCCTTTCTTTGTCTATTCTTTCCCTGTGATAGTTTTGCAGTTCAAGTTATATCATACAGGAAAACACCACCTTTACTACTGCAAAATTTTCGCGCGTGCAGTAGTGAAGGCGGTGTTTTATAAAAATTACTTTTACTTATAGTTTAATTTTCATTATAATATATAAATACTTTATATTATATATCATCTTTTCTTTCTATTATAAGCTCTTTAGATCCATTTTCTAAATCACAAAAGAAGTCATCATAATGCACATGTACACCATCTGGAAAATCATTATATGCAAAATAAAGCAACTGTTTAGCCAAAGATATTAAGCCTTCCTTATTGGCACATATATATGCTGAATATTCATCATAGGATATATTTATTTTTGAATCTTTTTCCCAGATAACATCAGTACCTTCATTATCATATTCTGGTATATCAATATCTAATTTCATAATTTCACCTTTCCTTATTCTAAAAATATATGTATAGTTTTATATTTTGGAGATAATATATCAAAATTCATATGTGGTTTTCCCATATGTTGTCCTAGAATATCACCATTAGTCATTCTAACTTGTCTTAAACCATCACTAGATCTAAATTTGCCAATTTGAAATTCTTTATAACCTTTTCCTAAATAATCTTCTGCCATTTTTAGAGCATCATTTGTTTTTACTTTCATACCATCTTTAGGAATTGATTGAGTTTTGTTATTAGTTTTGGTTTTATTGTTATTTTTGTTGTTATTATTGTTATTTGGAGGTTCTGGATTAGCAGGAGTGCTACTTCCACTACTAACTGAACTACTTGTAGAAGTGGAAGGTGCTGGAGTAGAAGGTTGACTATAGCTATTAATAATTGCATTTACACCATAATATATACCTACACCTATTAGTACTGCACCTACACAACCAAGTATAGTCCAACCAATAGGATTCCAAGAATTACCACCACCAAATATTGTAAGAGTTGCAATAAATTCTGCAAAATGTCCGTCAGGATCATAAGTATTTACAGGATTATTTTTACAGTATGCAAACAAATTCATTGAAAGCAATGTACTTGGATTATTTATTAAATTATCTGTATTAATGAAACGCCCTAACTCTGGGTTGTAGTATCTACTTTGAAGATAATACATTTGTGTTTCATTATCGTATCTGTAACCTCTATATCTGTAAGGGTTAATATTACCAATATTGCTTGGGTCATTGCTTACGTCAACACCATTTGAATCCTTAATGCTTACCAACAATCCCCATTGCTAGGTATATGTTTGTAGCACCTTTTAATTAGTTGCTCTAGTATCTACATTTTATCATAATATAGATACTAATACAACTATTTTCTTTTATTTTCAGCTTCCAATCTTTCTTTATCTATTCTTTCTCTGTGATAGTTTTGGAGTTCATCAGACAATGCTTTTGGGTGTACATATTCAGTTTTGTTTTTCATCATACCATATATTATAGTTATAATCCTACGCATAACATGTACTATTGCTTGATGTTTTGTTTTACCTTGTGATATTTTCTTTAAATAGTAGTCAAAAAATATTGGACTGCATATCTTTTTAGCTCTTTTAGTACCTGGATTAATGTGCCCACAAGCAACTAAGAATATGTAAGCATTTAGACTTCTGTTACCATATTTATTATTTACTTTTTTGTCTTTTGAGCCAGATGAAAAGCATACAGGTGCTATTCCTGCATATTTAGCCAGTTTGTCTGCTGATGAAAATCTATTTATATTGCCTATTTCAGATATTATTTTTGCACTTAGTACTTTATCAATACAAATGAAAGTATCTAGTTTGTAACCTGTTTTTTGTACTACTAAATCAATTTCTTTATCCATTGAAATGACTTGCTCGTTGTTATATCTAATACTTTTTACTAATGTTTTAATTAATAAATCTCTTTCATCTTGATAATCTATTAAAGCATAGTCGTATTGATTAACATAGTTAAGTATTTCATATGCTTTTTCTGGTTTAAATAAATTGTTACTTGTTTTACAGATAAGGTCTACAAAATCACTAATAGGCGCACTTTTTAGCATACTTGGATTTGGGTATGTTTCCCAAAGAGCAAGAGCAGTCTTACAATCAAAGTCACCGAAAAATTTAGGATAATTAGGGTAATGATGCAATAGTTGAGCATGTAGTTTATGTCTATAATCAATACTATTGTTCATTAGTGCTTCTCTCATTTTGCAAAGTTGTTTTAAAGTCCAAAACAAATCATCATTTGCTGCGTTAGGTAGACTATCTAATCTATCAAGTGTTACTTTTGCAAGGCATAGCGAGTCGATCGTATCTGTTTTAGATATGATTGGACTGTTTTGTCTTTCAGTATGTGTATATTTAGGGTTTATAACTTTTACTATGTAGTTTTTAGATAACAAATGACTAGATAATGCATGTCCTAAATGTTTACAATCTTCAAGTCCATAAACAGCAGTAATGTTTTCATCTGTATTCTTTGACACAAGTTGTGTCAAAGAATTGAAACCTGCTATATCATTAGTAAAAGTTATTGTACCAAGTACATCATTAAAAGCATTGATAATACTTGCAGTATGAGTGTACTTATGACAATCTACACCAACATAAATATATCTTAATTTTTTATGTGTTTCTATCATTATTTTTTCACCACCTTTCATATTTATATTACATTTTTTAAACAATAGACACCATTAGCATAAACATAAATATTGATAAATCAATACTTGTAGCGGGGAATTAAGTCATTAAAAATTTAAATAATGTAATAGTAAGTATATATATTTTAATAAATTAGTCGTTCAAAAGTTTTACAACAAATTCAATCTCATTATCATTTATTACAGTTTTAACTGTTACTTTTTTTCCTATTGTATAACCCAAATCTTTTAACCATTTACCTTGTATAATTATTCTAGGAATTTCAATATTTGGGTTAGGTGCTTGATGGACAGTAAGTTTTCGTTCATTTTTATACATAGCAAAAATGCTCCTTTCATAATTTTTTTAGAGCATAATGAAACGAAACCTACACACATGCTATTTACTTTTAGCATTGTATCAGCTATAATATTTGTACGGTTGCTTGATAGTCTATGACTATACGTGTAGGTAGTGAGATACCTGCATGTGCTTAAAGGTACTCTAATACTTTTAAGACATGGCGACCGTTTCATTATATACAATTTTTTAGGGCAAGTGTCATATGAGCATAAATTCAACAAATGAATTTGCATTGGGGAACTTAGCCACTTAACTAAACAAGTTATATTTCTTGTTTAC
>JAEYPQ010000065.1 GCA_023410645.1 Bacillota bacterium
TACGGTACATCTGGAATAACATTATGGAATTCCGGAAATGCAAAGTCACAAAATATAATAAGAAAAAGATTGACTGATGCGACATATGCAAAATTTGCAAATAGAAAAGGAGATGGATTATGGGAGATATCAAACATAAATAGTTATTTTGGAATGTATACAGCAGGAACATCTGGCTGGAATTGGTTAATAGATACAACAAGAGATTCTAGTGCTGGAGGACAAAGTGCTACTGGTTGGAATGGTGATTTAATGTTAGTAGGTCATGCTTTTCAATCTTGGTTTGATCGTGGAGGCAGATGTATCCATGGTGTTAATGCAGGTGTATTGGCTTCTTCTATATCTTATGGTGATCTTGTACCTACCGGTTCTTTCCGACCAACTCTTGTAATTATATAAAAATATATATTACAGTAAATATAAAAAGTCTAGTATAATTTATACATGCATAAATACTATAAAATTATAAAACTATGTAATTATTATTTTTATATCGTTGCATAGTTTTTTAGTAATATGTTTAAAAAAGATTTAATATTGTATAAAATAAATATATAAAAAGATAGGTTATACAGATGAAAATGGGAATAAGCCTAATAGTATTAGTAATAACAATAATAGTTATAATAATACTTGCAGGAGCAGTAATATTAAATTTAACAAATAACAACCCAATGGATTCAGCAAGAATAGCAAAATTAGTACAGTAAAGGGGACCATTAGAATTCGCTTACAGTTATATTTAAAAAGTAAGATGACAAGCACAATGGGAGAATATTCATCAAGAGATATAATAACAGGAAAAGCAGGTGGAATAGGTCGCAAGATATTGATTTGCCAAAGATATAAAATGAATCAAAAATAAAATGGAACATAGAACTATCAACTGGAAAGTTTTATCTGATGTATGATAGTAAGGATGACTATGAAAGTTGGCTGGGGGAATATAATGAAGAAACAGAAGTATTAAATGATTCTTCATTAGAAGAATTCGTAATGACAAAAAAGCAACAGTGGCAATATTGGATAAAAATGTGGTAGAAGTAAATGGATTAAGATATAATAAACTAGATATATTAAATTTACCAGTAGCAACAACAAAAGCAATAAAGGGAATGTTTCAAAACAGGTAAGAATTCTAATGGAAAGAATTGGGATTGGTTAATTGATACAGTAAGAGATGGAGCACAAGGATCACAATTAATAAGGGGATGGAATAGCTATTACATGTTAGTTTGACCATTATTATGGATTTATCGTGGTAGTTATTTTATTAGTGAATCTGGTGTAGGTTTATTTGATACTAATATGAACTTGGTAATCCACAAGCATATCGCTCATTCCATTCTGTATTGGTATCAATGTATGGATTATTGAATTCTTAAAATATATGTTATTAAATATTTAATAACATATATTTTTTTGGCTTAGCTCCTTGAAAGGCATAAGGAAAACAACCACTGGCTATGCCAGTGAGAAAAGAAAAGCTTTTAGCTATAAAGAGAAAAATAACCTCCTATGATATAATAGTGATATTCCGACAATAACACAATTATAAAAAGGAGGTATCCAGATGGATGATAATAGTTTAACACATACGAGGTGGAATTGCCACCAACATATGTATGTGATCTGAACATGCATGTGCTTCCATTATTTCTACGTCTTTATACTTACACAACTGCCTTAATATTATCCCTATATCATTTTTTATTTTTCCATATATCTCTTTTCTCCTATATTTGGGTATAAAGACTATATGGTATTTGCAATTCCACCTCGTATGTGATAAACTTTTTATATCATTCATATGAATGTCCCCTTTCAATATCATTATATATTGAAAGGGGACATTTGTCCATTCAACGCTAAAGCTACATCGAACCCCCAGACTATCTGGGGGTTTTAACACACAATAATACCGCCTGTTTTACAGGCGGTAAATTATTTTTTAATTGATACAATGTTTTATAAATTATTCTATTTTTTGCGAAAGTTAATATAATTTAATATATAGTATAGAACAATTTTAAAAAACTAAATAAAATTAATAAAGCTAGGATTTACTAGTTTACAAAAGAGATTTATTTGTGATATAATATAAATATCTATGGAAAAGGGGAGGCTATATTATGCTTTTACAGTATTTAATTGAAGATTTAGGTGATAGAGTAGTAAATATTAAAGGATCTACCAATATTGAAATTAATAAAATAGAATACGATTCAAATAAAATAGAAAATAGTGATGTCTTCGTTGCAATAAAAGGTTTTTCTCAAGATGGAAATGAGTTTATAAAAGATGCAATAGAAAAAGGTGCAAGTTGTATTATTGCTCAAGATGACATTAACCTATCAGAATATGAAAATAATGAAGTTGTAGTTATCACAGTTAAAGATGTAAGAGAATCTTTAGCAATAATTGCAGCCACTTATTATGATAATCCTGGTCATAAATTAAAATTAATTGGAGTCACTGGTACTAAAGGAAAGACCACTACTGTATATATGATAAGAGATATTTTACTTGCATCGGGTAAAAGAACTGGTATGATTGGAACAATATATAACACATACGGAAATGTGCAAATTGAAGCAACTAGAACTTCTCCTGAGTCACTTGATTTACAAAAGCTCCTTTATGATATGGTAGAAGCTGATATGGAATATGTAGTTATAGAAGTAAGTTCACATGCCTTAGAGCTAAAACGTGTGTATGGACTTAGATTTGCTATAAGTGTATTTACTAATTTATCTGAAGAACATCTAGATTTTCACGAGAATATGGATAACTACTTAAAAGCTAAAGCTAAGTTATTTGATATATCAGATTATGCCTTAATAAATGGTGACGATATATATGCCCCAAGACTTTTAAAAATGATTCCATGTAAATCAGCAACTTTTGGACTTGATAATAGTGTTAATTTAACTGCTGGAGATGTAAGAGTTAATGCTGAGTACATTGAATACAAAATGTATATAAATAAAATGCTTGAAACAATTAGAGTCAATATTCCAGGAAGATTTACTGTATATAATTCTTTAGCAGCAATTGGAGTATGTAGTTTCCTAAATTGCCAAATGGATGCAATATTACTTGCACTTGCAAATGTTAAAGTTCCTGGTAGAAGTGAAATTGTAAATATAAACAAAACATTTACTGTAATGATTGATTTTGCTCATAATCCATCTAGCCTTGAAGCTATTCTTACTGCAGTAAAAAAACATGCTAAAGGAAGAATTATATGTGTATTTGGTTGTGGTGGAAATAGAGATACAATAAAAAGACCTCTAATGGGTGAAATTTCTGGAAGACTTGCTGATTTTACAGTTATAACAACTGATAATCCAAGAAATGAAGAACCAATAAAAATCATGAAAGATATAGAAGAAGGAATAAAAACTACAAAAGGCCTTTATAAAATAATTGAAAATAGACGTGAAGCAATAAAATTTGCTATGAGAATAGCATGGAAAAATGATATTATTATCATCGCAGGAAAAGGTCATGAAACTTATCAAATATTAAAAAATAATAAAAAGATAAGATTTGATGAACGTGAAATTGTAAAGAAACTTGCAGAGGAGATGCCTGATAAGAATATAGAATAGGAGAAAGTTATGAATACACAAACGTTAAATTTTGTAATTGCATTTATAGCAACAGCTGTACTTGGAGTGATAGTTGTTCCAATACTCAGAAAATTAAAAATTGGTCAAATTGTAAGAGAAGATGGACCTGAATCACATTTAAAGAAAAGTGGTACACCTGTAATGGGAGGTATCATGATGATTATAGTACTTACTGTATTACTTGGAATTAATGCTATAAAATATCCAACATTGATCTTACCTATAGTTGCAATTTTAGGATTTGGAATAGTTGGATTTATAGATGATTATAAAAAGTTGGTTTTAAAGAATACTAAAGGTTTATCACCAAAACTAAAAATGTTAGGATTATTCCTTGTAACAGCTATATTTATATTGTTATATATTAATATGTTTCATTTGGGAACAGATATAATAATACCATTAGTTGATCAACCAATAACATTATCACTTGGGTTGTTTGTAATATTTACATCATTTGTTTTACTTGGTACTAGTAATGCTGTAAATTTAACAGATGGACTTGATGGATTAGCATCTGGTGTTGTATCAATAATAATGACGTTTTTTACAATAGTTGCTGTAAAAGATGGAAATACTGAAATGATTATTCTTGGAAGCGCGACTGTAGGTACTTGTCTTGCATTTTTATTATTTAATTCTCATCCAGCAAAAGTATTCATGGGAGATACTGGATCACTTGCGTTAGGCGGTGCAATAGCAAGTATAGCAATAATTACAAAAATGCCTTTATATTTAATAATAGTTGCATTTGTATGTATATTTGATACTATTTCTGTGATCTTACAAGTTGCATATTTTAAAATTACAAATGGAAAAAGAATATTTAAAATGGCACCTTTTCATCATCATTTAGAATTATCTGGAATTAAGGAAACAAAGGTTGTTTTAATATTTTGGATAATTACTGCTGTACTTTGTATGGTAGCATACTTCATATAATTTAGGGGATACAATGAAAAAGATTAGTATTATTTCAAAAAGTGAAAATAGTGAAAAAAGTAATATGGATTTCAGTATGTTGGTGACTATAATAATACTTTTATGTATGGGACTTATTATGGTTTCTTCAGCTAGTTCATATAACGCACTAAGCAACTATTCAAACAGTAATTTTTATTTATCAAAACAATTAATGTTTGCAGTTGCTGGTGTTGTAGCTATGTTTGTTATATCTAAGATAGATTATAACATTTATAAAAAGTTAGCATATATTGGCTTTTGGGCATCAATAGTTCTTATGATTTTAGTTTTAGTTCCAGGAGTTGGGCAAGAGAGAAATGGTGCAACAAGATGGCTTGGTATTGGAGACTTTACATTTCAACCATCAGAGGTTATGAAACTTACTCTTGTTCTTGCCATATCAACTTATTTAGCAATAAATTACAAGAAACTTAAAACTTTTAAAGGGTATGTAATTCCAATTGCTATGCTTATACTTGTAATGGCAATAATGTTTTTACAAAAACATTTAAGTGGTACATTAGTAATGATTATTGCTGCTGCATCTGTTATATTTGCAAGTGGAATTAAAATTAAAGCAAAATATATAGTTATTGGAGCTATTATAGGTAGTTTGGCGGTTGCAGGTTTTATATTATCTGAAGAATTTAGACTTCAAAGAATAATGTCTTTTATGAATCCTGAAGAAGATATAAAAGATGGTAACTGGCAGGCAGCACAAAGTTTATATGCAATAGGTTCAGGTGGAATATTTGGTAGAGGGCTAGGTCAAAGTAGACAAAAGTACCTATGGCTTCCAGAAGCACAAAATGACTTTATATTTTCAGTACTTGGAGAAGAATTAGGACTTGTAGGAACTGTTTCCGTATCACTTATATTTGCATTTTTCATATATAGAGGATACAGAATAGCAATAACAGCAAGAGATATGTATGGTTCTTTAATAGCAGCTGGAATAACAAGTGTTTTTGCACTACAGATAATAGTAAATATCGCTGTTGTAACCTGTACGATACCAGTAACTGGTATGCCACTTCCTTTTTTTAGTTATGGTGGAACGGCACTGGCATTAAATTTATGTGCTATGGGTATACTTTTAAATATTTCAAGAACTTGCAAAAAATAAATATTAATGAAAGGATAAAATTAATATGAGAGCAATTTTAGCTTGTGCTGGTACTGGAGGTCATATAAATCCAGCAATAGCAATAGCAAATATAATAGTTAAAAATGAACCAGATTCTGAAATTTTATTTATAGGAACTGAAAATGGCCTTGAAAATGAAATTGTAACAAAATCTGGTTATAAAATAAAACACATTAGAACTGGAAAATTAATAAGAAGTCTAACTTTAAAAAATATTAAAGCCATATTTGATACATATAAAGGTATCGGAGATGCAAAAAAAATAATAAAAGAATTTAAACCAGATGTTGTAATTGGTACTGGTGGTTATATATGTGGACCAGTTATGTTATCAGCAAAAAAACTTAAAATTCCATATATACTTCATGAAAGTAATGCTTTTCCTGGAGTCTCTGTTAAATTACTTGCAAAGAATGCTAGTAGAATATTAATAGGGTTTAAGGAAGCTGCATCTAGAATAAGCACAAAAGCAAATATAACATATACTGGTACTCCTGCAAAATTTACACAGGAGACTATCTTTAAATTAGATAAAGATAAGTGCAAGAAGAATCTAGGATTAGATAAAATAAACAAAAAAATTATATTTGTTACTTGTGGTAGTCAAGGGGCTGTTAAAATAAATAATATAGTCTTAGACATGGTAAAAGAAAAATTAAGTGATGATATATTTATTGTATTAGTCTCTGGTCAAAAAAATTATGATAAAATGCTTGAAAGAAAAAATGAGATTGAACATGAGATTAATGTTAATTTAGATGAATATATAAAAATAGAAAAATTTGTATTTAATATGGAAGAAATGTACAAAGTAGCGGATATATGTTTAACACGTTCTGGGGCTATGACAATAACTGAACTTTCGCTTGCTGGAAAATCATCAATTCTTATTCCACTTCCAAGTGCAGCTGAAAATCATCAGTTATACAATGCAAAAGTATTAGAAAGTGTAAATGCTGCTAAAATAATTGAAGAAAAAGATTTAAATATAAATGTGTTATATGATACTATAATGAATATTATAAAAAATAATAAAATAGAAGAAATGGGTATAAATGCTTCGAGCATTATAGTTAACGATGTAAATGAAAATATATATAAATGTATAAAGGATGTTTTAAATAAAAAGTAGGTGAAAGACTTGGAAAAAAAGGAACTAAATAAAACTAGGACAAGCAACAATAATGTAAGTAAAAATAAAGGTAATTTAGGAAATAAAAATTCGGCAAAAACAAAAAAAGTAAAAACTATAAATAACATTAAGAAATCAAAGAAAAGAAAAAAATTATTTTTATTTTTATTTATAATACTTTTAATTATTGTATCTATTAGCTTATTATTTACATTACAAACTTTCAATGTAAAAAATATAAATATAGTTGGTCTTACAAAATATACAAATGAACAATTGATAAACTCTGTTGATATTAAAATAAATAATAATATCTTTTTGCAACTCTTAAGACATAATAAAAATAACTATACAGATTTGCCATATGTTGAGGATGTTAAGGTATCGTTAAAACTTCCAAATGAAATTGATATGAAAGTTACTGAAAGAAAATCAATTTATTTTGCATATGATAAAGAAAGAAATAAATTTTATAGATTAGATAAAAATGGATATATTTTAGAAAATAGTGATATAAACTCAAAAACTCAAGATGAAATTTTAACTTATGGAATACCATTTGATGAGAATGTAACATTAGGAACTAAAATAAATGATATAAGTGCTTCAAATCTTGCAATGTATTCTAATATACATAATAGATTTAATGATTCTGGAATAAAAGGTAATATAACTAAAGTGAATTTTGAAAATTCCTTGACAACTATAACTTTAGATGATAAACTTAATATTGTATTGCCAAACGATACAAATTTAGATTATAATATGACATTGTTAAAGAGCATACTAGAAAATATTCCAGAAGATCCAGTTGGAGTTATAGATATGACTAAAACTAATCCTGTACTTTCTAGTTTTTAAAGTGAGGTGAAGACTTTGACAAACGTTGATACAAATAATAAAAAAATTGATATGAAAGAAATAAAAGAAAAAATATTTAGCTTTGTTAAGAAACATTCTGTTATCCAATATGTTACAATTGGTATAGCACTATTCTTTTTAAGTATGATGCTTGCTGCACAAATGAAAAGTATTAGTGATACTGCTGAAGTTTTAGAAGGAAAAAGGGAGGCACAACTTGCTGATGATCTTGTTACTCTACAAAGAAATTATAATGACTTAAAAGCAAAGTATGAAGAAAGTCAAAAAGTAGTAGATGAATATCAAAATAATTCTGCTACAAATGATACTTTGATTTCTTCTATGAAGCAACAAAATGAAACACTTTCAATATTATCAGGTACAGAAGATTTAATTGGAGAAGGAATTATAATAACTTTAACTGATGGTGTTAAATCATCTGATAGCGAACTTAGATCTGATACACTTGTACATGATAGTGATGTATTAACTGTGGTAAATGAGCTAAAAGCAGCAGGTGCTGAGGCGATTAGTGTGAATGGGCAAAGAATTATTGCTAACTCTGCAATACGTTGTGTTGGTCCTGTAATTCAAGTTAATTATCAAAAAGTAGCTGCTCCTTTTGAGATAAAAGCAATAGGAAATGCACAATATTTAGAAAGTGCAATGAGTATAAAAAATGGTGTAGCTGACTTACTTAAAGAATACGGTGTTGGAGTTAATATCGTTAGAAAAACAGATATAAAAATTCCAAAATATGATGGAGTTTTAACTTTTAAAAATGCAAGGGTAGATAAATAGAAAGGAGTAGAAAAATGGTAGGTATCGTAATAATTTTATTTTTCGTAATAACTGGTATTCTTACTGGACTTAATGTAGCAATACCATATTCTTACTCTCAGTACATAGCTGTTGCAATACTTGCATGTTTAGATTCAGTATTTGGAGCATTTTCAGCAAATATAGAAAAAAAGTTTAGAATGAATATATTTTTATCTGGGTTTTTCGGTAATGCATTAATTGCTATATTTTTAGTATTTGTTGGAATTAAACTAAATGTAGATATTTATTTAGCAGTAGTAATAGTATTTAGTGGAAGATTATTAAATAACTTTACAATAATTAGACGCGAGTACTTGGTAAAATTTGATGAAAAAAATATATCAAAAGGTAAAGCAAAAAAGACTAAAAAAATTAAGGAAAAAGTTAATGAAGAAATAAAAGTAGATGAAGAAATTTAAAATTATGGATACCATTTATAAACTTGGTATCCTTAATTTTTTATGTTTCAAAAAAGTCTAATAGGAGAATTATATAATGTATAGTAAAAAAATAAAAAGATTCAAAAGAATATATATAGAAATAACTAATATTTGCAATATGAATTGTAGTTTTTGTCCTAAAAGCACAAGATATAAAGAATATATGAGTTTAAATAATTTTGAAAATATATTAATTAAAATAAAGGATTATACAGATTATATATATTTACATGTAAAAGGTGAGCCTCTAATGCATAATGAAATATCAGAAATATTGGATCTTTGTAAAAAATATAAATTAAGAGTCAATATTACAACAAACGGTACATTAATAAAAGAAAAAGAAGAAATATTGAAAAATAGTGATGCCATAAGACAAATAAATATATCTTTGCATAGCTTTGAAGATATTGAAAATATAAGTACTATGGAAAAATTATTTGGATGTATAAAATCAGCCAAATATATAAAAGATAATTCAAATATTATAATTGCATTTAGATTATGGAATATTAAAAATGATTATCTTGAATTAAGTGATTTAAATAAAATATGTATACAAAAGATTCAAGAGATATTTGAGGTAGATGATATTAATGAAAAATTAATATTAAATAATAATATAAGAATAAAAGATAAAGTATTTCTAAATATGGAATATCAGTTTGATTGGCCCAATATAGAAATAAATGATATAAGTGATTGTGGAAGTTGTTATGGATTAAGAGAACAAATTGCTATATTAGTTGATGGTACAATTGTTCCATGTTGTTTAGATAATAATGGTGATGTTAATCTTGGAAACATATTAAAAGAAAAGACTAATTTTGAGGATATTTTAAATAGTAAAAGAGTAGAAAACATTATACAAGGTTTTAAGAATAATAAACTTATTGAAGATTTATGTAGAAGATGTGGATATATTAGGAAAAGTAAATTTAAGAAGTAAATATAGCAATATGATTAATCTAATATAAAACATAAAGTAGGTTATGAAATTATTTTTCATAACCTACTTCATATTTTTTCTTAAATTTTATCATTACATATTGGAAAAGTCAATAACAATTTTATTCATAAAACTACGTATTATTAATATAAATGTAATATATAGGAAAGAAGGTTATTATATGTTAAAAATAAAAAGATACACATTAAGTCTTGTAATTTCTTTTATTATTGCAGCTATATTTTTAAGTTTATCAGCAGTGCTTTTTACATATACTAATATAAATGATAGATATTTAGATTCATTTGTATTTGGAATTGTTACAATTTCAGTTTTAGTAGGTTCATTATTGCTATGCAGGAGATTCAAAGAAAAGGGACTTTTATATGGAGCTAGCTTTGGATTAATATATTGTCTTATAATTTACTTATTTAATGTATTAGCATTTAATGGATTTTTTGTATCAAATGCACTTGGAATATATTTTTCCATATGTATACTTTCTGGTATGATTGGTGGAATTGTTGGAGTAAATGTATAACTTTTGGAGTAATTTAAATGATAAAAAAAATAAACAAAATCTTTTATAATTTAAAAGAATATATGAAAAAAATAAATAGAAGGAAATTAATTACTTCTGTTTTTTGTATAATGCTTTTAATATTTGCATATTGCTTACTTAATTACAGGAATCTTGTTGAAGTGTACAGCTTGCAAAAAGAAGTATCGGCAAGAGTTGAAGATATGGATATTGTTATAGGTGGAGAAGCGGTTGGAATTAAACTTTTAGCAACTGGTGTACTTGTAATGGGAATAGATAGAACTGATACAACTTTAAAAATTGGTGATGTAATATTAGAAGCAAATTCAAAAAAAGTAGAATCAAATTCAGAATTAATTGAGGTTGCACAAGAATCGAGTGGTGATCCTATTAATTTAAAAATCGATAGACAAGGCCAAACTCTGAACACTACTATTACGCCTAATAAGGATGAAGTAAGTGGTGAATACAAACTTGCACTATGGGTAAAAGACAGTAGCGCAGGAGTTGGTACTATTACTTTTTATGATAAAAGAACAAATAAGTTTGCTGCTCTTGGGCATGGAGTAACAGAGACAAAGGAAAATTATATATTACCAATTACTGCTGGTGGACTTACAAAAACTAATATTTATTCTATAAAAAAAGGTATAAGTAAAATACCTGGTGAATTAAAAGGAGTAGTTAGTAACGAAGTAATAGGTGATATAGCTGGGAACACTGATAAAGGTATATATGGTGTATTCTCAGATAAGTCATACTATAATGACAAAAAAGAGATAGAAATTCTACCTAAGTCAAAAGTTAAAGAAGGAGATGCAAGTATATTTTGTACCTTAGATGATAATGTTGTAGGAGAATATTCAATAAAAATTGAAAAGGTTCTTCTTACTTCTACTGGAAATAAAAATATGATTATAAAAATAACTGATGAAAATTTAATAAATAAGACTGGTGGAATAGTTCAAGGAATGAGCGGTAGTCCAATTGTACAAAATGGAAAACTAGTTGGTGCAGTTACACATGTTTTTTTAAATGATCCAACACGAGGATATGGTGTTTTTATTGAAAATATGATTGATGATATGAGTAGTATTAATTAATTTAATACTACTTTTTTGTAGCAAACATTATAAAAAATGTTTCTAATAACTTGAAAATTTATAAGAAATTGAATATAATTAATTTTAATACGTGGAGGTATTAAAATGGAAAAGTTTGATTATAAAAAAGAATATAAAGATTTATATATGCCAAAAACAATTCCTATGATTATTGATGTTTCCAAAATGACTTTTATTATGGTAGATGGTAAAGGAAATCCAAATGATATAGATGGTGAATATCAAAAAGCTATGGAAATTTTATATGGTCTTTCTTATACTATAAAAATGAGTAAAATGAGTGGTAAACAACCAGAAGGATATTTTGAGTATGTAGTTCCACCACTTGAAGGATTCTGGTGGCTTGAAAATGATGAAAATCCTATATATGAAATAAAAGATAAAAATAAATTTGAATGGACTTCTATGATAAGGCAACCAGAATTTGTAACTAAGGAAGTATTTGAAAATGCAGTTAATGAATTGGGTAAGAAGAAACCAGGACTTGATTTATCTATTGCAAGATTAGAAGAATTTGAAGAAGGTAAATGTGCACAAGTAATGCATCTTGGATCATACGATAGTGAAGGCGAGACAATAAAAAAATTAGATAAATATATTACTGATATGGGGTATGAAAAGGCTATCTCTGATAAATTAAGTACAGGTCAAATTAGAAGACATCATGAAATATATCTTGGAGATCCAAGGAAAACATCTCCTGAAAAATTAAAGACAGTTATAAGACATCCTATAAAATAATTATAAATACTAAATTTTTCTCTTGACATTTCTTATAAAATGTTGTAATATTACTACACATTAAAACACAAATATTTATTTTAATAAAAATAAAAGGAGATAAGTAATGATAACAGCAGAGGAAATTTCTAGAAAATTTAAAAATGAGTATGATGAAATATTTTTAGTTACTAACCAACTTGATACAATTAGAGATTTATTTCGTGATAATGAATTTTTAAAAGGAAAAGATAACACAATGTTTGAATTTACTTTCAAAACGTATATTGAACGTGATAATAATATTAAAGAAAGTATTGGATTTTCTAAAAGAGCATATAAAAGATATTTTTTAGAAGATAAAGGTTTCGATGAATATTACAGATTAGTATTGGCAAATGTAAGAATAATAGAATTTGAGTTTTTTGAATTATTTTTAGGAAAGAAGGATAATAAAAAATACCTAATCATAAGAAAATGAATTTAAGAGTCATAGGAATTCCTGTGACTCTTATTATGCCAAAGCCTGCAATTTACTTGACATAAAATATAAATAGGTGTATAATAATGAAGTAAATAATTAATTCTTATAATTCACTTTATATTAGGGGGGAAACTTTTATGATAAGAGGATTATCATATAATGATCTAATCAAAAATATAATAACTTTTGATACTGAGGCTCTTATTTCAATAAAAATAAGAGCAATACGGTATAATAAAGTTAATGACGTTTTAAAAGAAAGTTATTTTCTTTTGGGCCGCATTAAAGGATCACGATATTATATTTTAAATTCAGTAGATGTTTTAAAAGTTTTAAGAAAATATAAAGTTTTTGAATTACAAATAGAATCCATCAATTAGTGATGGATTTTTTTTTGTTTATTTGAAATAAATCAAAAAATATATGCATATAATCAAATAAGGAGACTGAGTAATGAAAAATACTATTTTTTTTACTAAACAATTTAAAATATGCATATATTTACTCTTTATATTTTTTTGCTTTAATAATATATTTGCAGATACAAATAAGCAATTTGTTAATATTACATCACCATCAGCAGTTGTAATAGATAGTGAAAGTGGTAGAGTATTATTTGAGAAAAATGCTGATGATAAAAGAAAAATTGCATCATTAACTAAAATGATGACTTCTATTTTACTTGTTGAAAACTGCAAAATGGATGAAATGATTGAAATTCCAGCAGCAGCTACTTGGATAGGTGGATCAGAAGTGGGATTAAAAAAAGGTGATAAGGTGAGTGCCAAAAGTTTACTTTATGGAATGTTGCTACCTTCACGGTAATGATTGTGCATACACAGTTGGTCTTCATCTTGGAGGTACAATAGAGGAATTTGCAAAGATGATGAATAAAAAGGCAAAAGAAATTGGAGCACTTAATACTAACTTTACAAATCCCCATGGGCTTGATGATGGTGATAATTATTCCACTGCTAAAGATATGGCTTTAATAACAAGATATGCTTTAAGAAATAAGTATATTGATGAAGCTGTTAGAACAAAAAGTACAACAATAAATTTTGGTTCATTTTCTAAATTATTAACAAATACAAATGCATTATTAAGAACATATCCAAATGCAGATGGTGGAAAAACTGGTTTTACAAATGGTGCAAATAGATGCCTAATTGCGTCAGCGACAGTTAATAATTCAAGATATATAACTGTTGTTCTAGGTGCTGAGACTACTGAAAAAAGATTTGGAGAAGCAAGACAAATACTAGAGGAATCTTTTAAAAGGTATATAAAAATGGATGTTTCAAATTATCTTAATTTTTATATAAAAATACCAGTATATAAAGGAAATATTGATTACTATGAAAGACAAATAAGTGATACGCTTTCATTGCCATTAACACAAGAGGAATATGATGGTGTATATGTAAAGCAAGATATAATATCTAATATTACACCCCCTATGAATGTTGGAGCTAAAATAGGCGATATTAAAGTATATATAGGCGATGAAGTAATATATGAAAAAGAAGTTTTCCTAGAAGAAAATATATATAAAAAGGGAGTTATGGATTACATTAAAGATGGTATACAAAATATGTTTAATGAAAGAACAAGATTTTAATAAAATAAGAATATCAGCATGTTACATGTTGATATTTTCTTTTATTTGAGATATAATCAAATAAAAGAAAAATGTCAAAATGAGGTGTAATATGTCAAAGAAATTTTTAACACATAAAATGATGCAATATATAGAATCTATAATATATATACTTACAATAATTATTGTAATATTTGCAAATACATATGGACCAGTGTATATAAAAATGTTTCCAGTATTATTTTTACTTGGAATATTTGGAAAGTTAGTATTTGGTAGACCAGTAGTCACTTCCATATTCGGTACATCGATATCACTATGTATCATATATATGAGAGGAAATACTAGCGTATTAGAAAATATAGTTGCAAGTATTAGCACTGGAGTAAGTATTGCACTTGGAGAATTTCTGGGTGACTATTTAAAAATCATATATAAAAAATTACAACATAATAAACATGTTTCTAAGAAAAAAGTAAGAAGAGCATATATTTATTCTGGGATTTTAATTATTGTATCATTTATTTTACATGATTTTATAAATGGTAATGTTTTTACGTATATTAAATGTAAAGAAAAATTATATAGTTATTTAAGTTCAACTTATGGAAGTGAGGTAAAGTTTGATATAGTTAGTGCAAAATATAATTTTCTAAACAATCAAAGTTATACTTTAAAGGTGAAAAATAATGAATATAATATGATTAACAGATTCGTTATATATTTAAATGATTCTTCTATAATACAAGATGGGTATAAAGACAGCATTATAGCAAAAGATAATGTTAAGCTTGAAAAAGATCTTACTCAATATGTAAATAACGTGGAAAATAATATTATTGATAATAATAAAACAAAGATATCAGCAGAATATGTTGACTTAGATAATATAAAAGTAACAATTACACAAAATATAGATGAATTAAATGAAGAAAAGATAATAGACTCTTCAAAGAATATTGATTCTATAATTAAAGAATTAAATGATTTTAAGTATTATGATAAGATAAAGCAAGTGTACATATCAGTAAATAACAATAATAATAAAACTGATAATGTATCTTCAATAATAGATTTAAACAAATATATTGAATATCTAAATCAAAACAAAGATGAATCATATAAATATATCGAAAATTCATTAAGTTTTGAATATATTGAAGAGATAATGTAAAACGGAGGGAAAAATGACACACGAAGTACCAAGGAGAAGACTATCGTTAATTACAGATTTAATTATATTTTTAATTCTTACATCTTTATTACTTGTAATATTAAAGGCTTTTAATGTGCCATATGAATTAGCAAGTGAAGATGAGCAAGTTACTCCATTAATATCAGATACTACGGAAAATGTAATTGATGAAAATAGTATGTATATTACCAAAATAAACAATGAATATGGGATTAAAGTACAATATGGTGAAGATGTAGAAAGTTTTACTAATAAAGTAAATGCTACAAGTCAAGAAAATATATACATATTGAACAATAACTTAAAAAACATTTATGAGGCATTGAAAAAATATCCTGAGGATTTATTCAAAATATTTAAAAGTGGGGATTATCCAATGTATATTATAATAGTAGATTCTTTTCAAAACGATAATATAGCACTTGCTTCAAGGAATAAGTTAAATGAATTTAGAATGTATATATCAAATAACTCAAAATTTGAAAGAGCATTTCATCATGAAATGTTCCATATAATTGAGTATTATATGACTTTGCATAATAGTAATACATTTGTTGACTGGGATAATTTAAATCCTATTGATTTCAATTATAATTCAGATACAAGTAAACTTAACAAAAAATATGTTTATGACGATACAAATTATGATAAAGACAATACATATTTTGTTACAAGGTATTCTAAGGCAACAGAAAAAGAAGATAGAGCAGAAATATTTGCTGAGTTGATGACAATGAGTAAAAAGGCTATATATTTGAATGATGGAGATAAGTTAAAACTAAAAGCAGATGAGATAATAAATACTTTGACTATGAATATAACAAGTGAGGATTTTTATTGTACAAGATTTTTTAAATAAGGGGAATAAAATATGAAAAGAGAACTTAAGATAGGAAAATATACACATTTTAAAGGAAAAGATAAATTATATCAAGTAATAGGGGAAGCTGTTCATTCTGAAACAGGAGAAAGATTAGTTATATATAAAGCGTTATATGATAGTAAAGAATTCTCTTATGGGCAATTATTTGCACGACCAAAAGAAATGTTTTTAGAAGAGGTACCACCTGAAAAAGAAAATCCAACTGGTCAAAAATACAGGTTTGAATATATAGAAGAGGGAAACAATTAATATGATACAAGAAAATGTATTAACAGAAGAATTGAAAGAAATATTTGATAATAACAATAAAGAATATGTTTCAGATAAGAAGGCAATTTATACTGATATGTTAAAAGTAGTCTATGTTGAAAATAATCATGCACTCGGATATGCAGTAGTATATGAAGGAAATGATTTCCTAGAGAAAGAAAAATTTATGGTAAATGTTCAAGACATACCTAAAGATTCAGTTTATATATGGCAGATTGTAACTAAAAAAGGATATGAGGGAAGAGGTATTGCAACAGAAATAATAACTTATATAACTAACAAGTTTGAAAATCGTAATATATATAGTTGTGTTGATGTAACTAATATACCATCGCTTAAGTGTCATGAAAAATGTGGATTTAGTATAATATGTAGCTTTGAGGATGATTATTATAGAAAAAGAGATAAACTATATATTTTGTTAAAGGATTAGATAAATAAAAAAGAGCTTTAAAGCTCTTTTTTATTTATTTTATACAAGATTAATAAATTATTCTTTATTTGTTATCTCTTCCATAAGTAAAAGGTAATTCCATTTTTTATCAACTTCCTTTTGCATTTCTTCAATCATCCATTTGTTTTCTTCTTTAAACATATGAGCAAATCTCTTTTGCATTTTTAAGAATTCTTCAATTGGTGCTTTTTTACTTGGTTTATAATTTATTTTATATTTACCATTTTCTACTTCATATAATGGCCAGAAACATGTATCAACTGCAAGTCTTGATATTACTTGTAATTCATCTGTTGGATATCCCCATCCTCTAGGACAAGGTGAAAATGCAGATATATAAGTTGGTCCTTCAGTGTAAATTGCTTTTTCTGCTTTTTCATGAATATCTTTCAGATTTAAGAATAAAGCAGTTTGTGCCACATATGGTAGATTGTGTTTAACCATTATTTCAGTAAGATCTTTTCTTTGTTGAAGTTTACCAGGTATTTTTTTACCTGCTGGTGATGTTGTAGTATCAGCAAAATGTGGAGTTGAGGAAGAACGTTGAGTACCTGTATTCATATATGCACCATTATCATAACATACATATGTCATATCATGTCCTCTTTCCATAGCACCAGATAAAGCTTGGAAACCTATATCTAGTGTACCACCATCACCACCAAATGCAATAAACTTTGTTACTTTATCTTTATTTATTTTGCCTGAATTTTTTAATGAATTATATGTTTTTTCTACGCCAGATAAGGTAGCAGCAGCACACGCAAATGCAGTATGTATAAATGAACAATTTTTCCATGATGTATATGGATATATGCAACTTGAAACTTCCAAACATCCTGTTGCAACTGAAACTACTGCATTATCTTCTTCTTTTAAAGAACGAAGGACACTATTAATTATAGGTGGAGCACCACATCCAGCACACATTCTGTGACCAGATACAAATCTATTTTCTTTTTTTACTATTTCTTTTATATTGTATGCCATATATTAATCCTCCTCCTTATCTAACCCAAGATATCTTTTTACAGTATCTATTTTTTTACCATTTGCTATTTCATTTAATTCACTATAAACTTGTTCAATATCATCTGAATTTACATCACATCCACCAAGTCCATATACATAATTTATAGTAGGTACATTTATATTATTACTATACATTGCAGATGTAATTTCGCTAAATAATGGAGCTGAATATGCATTTATGCTATCACATTTGTCCATTATAGCAAGCGCTTTTAAATTTTTTAATTCATTTGGAATTTCAGTCCAAGGAAGTGGTCTAAATGATCTTGGTTTTAAAAGGCCAGCTTTTATACCTTGAGATCTTAATTTATCAATAGTATCTTTTGCAGTACCAGCAGTTGAATTTAATACTACTATTCCAATTTCAGCATCATCTAACATATATTTTTCATATAAATCATATTTTCTTCCTGTAACTTCAGCAAATTCTTCAGAAACTTCTTTTATAATTTCTTTTGCATCTTCCATTGCAGTTGCAAGTTCAACTCTATGTTTAAAGTAGTATTTTTGTAAATCTAAAGGTCCCATTGAAATATTTTGTTTATCATCAAGCAAATATTCATCTGGTATATATTCACCAACAAATGATTTTACTTCTTCATTTTCCATCAAGGTAATATTTTCAACAGAGTGAGAAGTTATAAATCCATCATAACATACCATAACAGGTAGTTTAGCCTTTTCAGCTATTTTTACTGCCATTATTGTATTATCATATGCTTCTTGGTTATTCTCACAATATAATTGTATAAATCCCGCATCTCTTGCACCCATTGAATCTGAATGATCATTGTGAATATTTAATGGAGCTGAAAGTGCTCTATTTGCACAAATAAGAGTAATAGGTAATCTCATACCTGAAGCAATATATAACATTTCAAACATATATGCAAGTCCTTGAGATGAGGTAGCACTCATAACTCTTCCACCAGCAGCAGAGGCACCTATACAGGCAGCCATAGCACTATGTTCACTTTCTACTGCTATAAATTCTGTATCAACAGTACCATTTGCCACAAAGTTTGAAAAGTATTGTGGTATTTCAGTAGATGGAGTGATAGGGTAGGCAGCAACAGTATTTGGATTTATTTGTTTCATTGCAGTAGCAACAGCTTCATTTCCACTTAATCTTTCTCTAATTGCCATAATTAATCCTCCTTTTCTAATTCTTTCATTTCAATTGCTTTAAAAGGACAGACTTTTGCACAAACTCCACATCCTTTGCAATATTCTAAATCTATTCCTTCTAATATATTATCTTTTTGTTTTATGCATCCTTCAGGACAGTAAGGAACACACATCATACAGTTTTTACATTTTTCTTTACTGTGATCTGGAAATCTAACTTTCCAATCACCAGTTTTAACTCTAACTGAGTTGCCATCTTTTAAAATAGCAGCTCCACGTCCAAATTCTTTACTCATTTCTAACCTCCTATAACTTCATCATAAGCTCTAATAATTGCATTCATATTTGGTTCTATTACTTCTGGTTTTCTTGCAAATTTATGTTTGAAAGCTTCACTCATATTTTGAATAAGTTCATCCTTTGACATTATATCAGTTATCTTTACTATTGCAGCAAGTAATGAAGTATTTGGAAAATTTGCCTTAAGACATTCTCTACTTATTTTAGAGGCATCAATAGTATATATTTTTCCAGAATATCCATTCAAATGTTTCTTTATATCACTTATATCCTGTTCAGTATTTACAAGAATACCTCCAGTTGCTTTCAATCCTTTTGTAACATCTACAGAGCCTATTAATGTATCATCAACAACAACTACGAAATCAGGGTAATAAATATTTGAATGTATTCTAATTATACTATCACTTATTCTATTGTACGCAGTCATCGGTGCTCCCATTCTTTCTGGGCCATATTCAGGAAATCCTTGTATAAACTTTCCTGTATTAAAAGCGGCGTCAGCAAGTAATAAAGAAGCAGTTTTTGCACCTTGACCTCCACGGCCATGCCATCTTATTTCTAACATAAAAACCTCCTTTGATTTTAAATAGTATGATAAGCATACTACATTTAAAGTATATAACTAATCTATGCATTAGTCAAGATAAAAATATTAAAGAAACTATAAAAAGACAAGAAAGATATATAAATTTAATACAATAAAAAATAAAATTTTATATACTTTTTACTATATAAAATTAATACTTTTTTTATAAAAAATAATAAAAAATGCCTAAAAATCAATATTTTAAGTGGAAAATATAAAAATTTGTAATATACTTGACATATAATATAGTATATGTTAGAATAAGAGTAATTTTAAGAGTTAAATTCCTTCAAGGAAAACTTAAATTTGACAAAAAATACAACTTATGGTATAATAATAAGGTAACCTATATAAAGGAAGGTGCAAATTTTAATTATGGAAAAAAAAGGTGTGCTCAGTACGCTAAGATTTATCCTATTTACAGTATTTTGTTTAGTATTAATATTTAGTGCTGTTTTATTTACAATATTAAATATGTATAAACCAGCTGTAAGAGCTTATCTTAATGGCGAATTTGTTGGATACTTCTCATCAGAACAACAATTTGATGAAGTATATAATGACTTAGTTACTGAAAAACAAAGTATTGATCCAAATGTAAAAGTTTATCTGGAAAATGAACCAAGCTTTGAACAAAGTTATATTAGAGAATCTGTATTATCAGAGCAAAATATATATACTAACTTAAGAGCAAAGATTAAAACAGAATTTACAATATATGATGTTGCAGTAGATGGTAAAGTTGAAATGACTTTTAATACTCAAGATGAAGCAAATAAATACTCTGAAGATTTAAAGCAAAAAGTTGCAAAACTTAAAGTTGAAGTTAAATCTGAAAAGGTAGAACAATTAGGTGAAATGACAACTCTAGAAAGAGCTGATAATATATTAAATGATATAGTAGACAGAAATAAACCTGTATATACACCAAAGACAACGATTACTACTAAAAAAGCTGCTACTACATCAACAAATGCGACAGCATCTGCTAATATTGCTAATCAAGCATCTATACAAGGTGGTATATGGCCTACAGTTTCTCATTATATCTCTTCATATTATGGATGGAGATGGGGAACAATTCATAGTGGTACTGATATAGCTGGTAAATCTGGAGATCCAATATATGCATATAAATCTGGACTTGTAACATTTGCTGGTTGGGGTGGAGATTATGGTAATCTTGTAAAAGTTGACCATGGTAATGGAATCTCAACTTGGTATGGACACTGTAGTAAACTTTTAGTTGCAGCAGGTACCGAAGTAGCCCAAGGTCAAACTATTGCGCTTATGGGAACAACAGGAAATTCAACTGGTAACCACTTACACTTTGAAGTAAGAATAAATGGTGTGCACGTAAACTCTTTACCTTATATACAAGGTAAATAATTAATTTGATAAATTGCTTTTTAAAAGCTATTTATATATTCACCTATTTCTCAGAAATCACATAACCTCATGTATTTCTTGGATTTGGGCAAGTTAGGAAAAAAGGAGGTAAATTTAAATGACTAAAGAAAGAAAAACTGAAATTTTATCAACATATGCAAGAGCTGAAAAAGATACTGGTTCTGCTGAAGTTCAAATTGCTCTTCTTACTGAAAGAATCAATGAATTAACAGAACACTTAAAAGTTCATAAAAATGATAATCATTCTACACGTGGACTTTTAATGATGGTTGGTAAAAGAAAAAGACTATTAAAGTATTTAGAATCTAAAGATGTTGAAAGATATAGAGAAATAATAGCAAAACTTGGAATTAGAAAATAATAATAAAAAAGTATTGAATCTTTGAATGGATACAATACTTTTTTTGTATATATTAACATTATTGTAATATTATATTATGATATTCTCAAATCATTAGAAAATAATAACATAAATATTGAATATTTTTTTATAATGTGATAAATTATTATAAGTAAAACAAATAGGAGGGAATATAAATGGAAACAAATGATAATCAAAGAAAAATGGTGGCAATAGGAATAGTTGCAGTGGGAATAATAGTAATAGTGATTATATTGCTATTAGCACTAAATAAAAATAAAGGAAATAATAATGAAAACCAAGTAGATACTTCAAATTATACAGAGCAGGAAGATGGAACAAAGGTAAATACAAGCGATAAGATTTCAAAAACAAAACAAATTGGAGATATACAAATAGAAAATGCAAATTTAGTATATAAGAATAGTGAATCAGTATTAACAATAAATGTTGTTAATAAAGGTGAAGTACAAAACAATTTAAGACTAAAAATAAAATATATAGGAACTGACGGAAGTACTATATTAGAATCAACAGGATATGTGGGAAAAATATTAAAAGAGGAAACAAAACAAATAACAGTACAAGTAACAACTGATATAGCAAATATAGAAGATATTGAATATGAAATTATGCAATAATATTAATAAAAGATAATAAATTATATATATAATTTATTATCTTTTTTATTGAAAAATTCAAGTTATAATTATATAATTAGTAAAAATATTAAATCTTCATAAAATCTTCACATTATTTTGATATATTATGCTTGCAAAGGTGGTTGTATAAAAAATGAATGACAATATAAAAAAAGTTACTCTAAAAGCGGGTGGCATGACTTGCACTGGCTGTGAAAACAAGATTGAAAACGTAGTATCCAGGATGAAAGGAGTTATATCGGTAAAAGCAGAATACAAAAATGAAAAAGTAAGTGTTGAATATGATGCTAACATAGTTAATTTATCTGATATTATGAAAAGAATTGAGAGATTACAATATAAAGTTGACATTGATACTAGCGTTTCAACTCAAACGGATGATAAGAAAAAAGAAAACTTGAAGATTTTAGGTATTGTTATTGCAATTATAGCAATATTTATACTTGTTGAAAGTACAATTGGATTTAATTTTGCACCAGAAATTCAAGCCAAGATGAGCTATCCAATGTTATTTGTAATTGGACTTCTTACATCAATTCACTGCGTTGCAATGTGTGGTGGAATTAACATATCGCAGTGCTCTAAGTATAAGTTTGATGATAACGGAAAAGGTAAGACTAAAAAATTCTACCCTAGTTTATTATATAATTTAGGTAGAGTTGTGTCATATACCATTGTTGGAGGAATTGTAGGTGCTATTGGTAGTGCAGTTAGTTTTTCTGGTACATTACAGTGGATAATTATTATATTATCTGGTATACTAATGTTAATAGTTGGAATTAATATGTTAAACATATTTCCTTTTTTAAGAAAATTTAATCCAACAATACCAAGATTCTTAAGAAAAAAAGTAAATAAAGAAAAAAGTGGAAAAGGGCCATTTATAGTAGGATTATTAAATGGATTAATGCCATGTGGACCACTACAAGCTATGCAAATATATGCTCTTACTACTGGGAGTGCAATAAGTGGTGCTTTATCAATGTTTATTTTTTCAATTGGAACGGTTCCACTTATGTTTATACTTGGGTTATTGAGTAGTGTATTAAATAGTAAATTTAATGAAAAAATGCAAAAGGTTAGTGCTGTACTTGTTATATTACTTTCATTTACAATGATTAGTAGAGGACTTAATTTATCCGGTATTAATTTTAGTAATATATTTAATAACGACCAAGAAACAGAGCAAACTAATATAAATAATAATACAAATAAAAATACAAACACAAATAATAATTCTAAACCTAATACGACAGGAACAAATGGAAATTCTTCCAATAATAGCAATACTACTAGTACACCAAAACTTGGAATTGCAGTAATTAATGGTGATGTACAGGAGGTAACAACTAACCTTACAAATGGTAGATATTATGCTATAAATGTACAAAAAGGAATACCTGTAAAATGGACAATAAAAGTAAAAAAAGGGGAATTAGATGGATGTAATAATCCAATTAATATACCTGAATATGGAATAAGAAATAAGAAATTAGTTGTAGGCGATAATCTTATTGAATTTACACCAACAAAAACTGGTAAATTTACTTATACTTGCTGGATGGGAATGCAAAGAGGAACTATTAGTGTAGTTGATGATATCAGTAAATATAACTAAAATTTATAAAAGAGGTGAATGGGAAAATGAAAGAAAGTAAAATTATAAATATAACTGGTATGACTTGCTCTGCTTGTGCTACTAGGATTGATAAAAAGTTAAATAAATTAGATGGTATGATGTCTGCAAATGTAAATTTAGCATTAGAAAAAGCAAAAGTTGAATATGATAATTCAAAATTAAAAGATGAAGATATAATAAATGCTATTAAGTCAATTGGATATGGTGCATCTATTGATGAAGAAGAAGATAGAGAAAAAGATAAAAAAGAAAAGGAAAAAAGATTAAAAAAATTAAAAAATGAGCTAATTATTTCAATAATACTTAGCATACCACTTGTACTAGCCATGATACTTGCAATATTAAAAATAGATTCTGGTATATTACACAATGAGTACTTTCAATTAATAGTAGCTTTTCCGATACAATTTATTATCGGATTTAAGTTTTATAGAAATGCGTATAAATCACTAAGATCTGGTACAGCAAATATGGATGTTTTGATAGCACTTGGAACATCGGCCGCGTATATATATAGTGTTTACTTAGTATTTTTCACAACAGTAGAAATGGGAATGATGAAACATTTATACTTTGAATCATCTGCAATAATTATATCACTTGTTTTACTTGGAAAATATTTAGAAGCAAGAGCTAAAGTTAAGACTTCTGATGCAATTGAAAAATTAATTGGATTGCAAGCTAAAACTGCAAGAGTTATACGAGATGGTAATGAAATTGATATTCCAATAGAAGAAGTGGTAGTTGGAGATGTAATAGTAGTAAGACCAGGTGAGAAAATCCCAGTTGATGGAAAGATAATTGAAGGTACATCTTCTGTTGATGAATCTATGATAACTGGTGAAAGTATGCCAGCAAGTAAAAAAGTAGAAGACATTGTAATAGGTGCAACTATAAATAAATATGGTACATTTAAATTTGAAGCAACAAAAATTGGTAAGGATACTATGTTATCTCAAATAATAAGGTTAGTTGAGCAGGCACAGGGATCAAAAGCGCCAATACAACAAATAGCAGATAAAGTATCTGGAGTATTCGTTCCAATAGTTCTATTAATAGCAGTAATTACATTTATAGTTTGGGCTATAGCTATGAATGACTTTACGATGGCATTTACTGCTGCAATATCAGTACTTGTAATTGCATGTCCATGTGCACTTGGCCTTGCAACACCAACAGCAATAATGGTTGGTACTGGTAAGGGTGCCCAAAATGGAATTCTTATAAAAGGTGGAGAATATCTAGAAATGGCATATAAACTAAATGCTGTTATATTTGATAAAACTGGTACAATAACAAAAGGAACTCCAGAAGTTACCGATATAATTAAACTATCAAATATAGATGAAGACGAAATATTAAAGATTTCTGCAAAACTTGAGAAAAAGTCTGAACATCCTCTAGGAGTTGCTATATATAATTCAGGAGTTCAAAAATTTGGTGATATACAAGACCCGGAAGAATTTGTTTCAATTCCTGGAAAAGGTGTTAGTGGATTAATAGATTCAAGAAAGATATATATTGGTACTAGAAAATTAATTAAAGAAAATAATATTAACATAGAAGAAATAGAAAATAATTTATCAGAGCTTGAAAGTAAAGGGAAAACTGCTATGATAATTTCTTCTGATAATGAATTATTGGGAATAATAGCTGTTTCTGATACAGTAAAAGAAACATCAAAAGCTGCAATTGAAGAACTAAATAAAATGGGTATAGAAACATATATGATAACAGGAGATAACAAAAGGACTGCTGAGTATATTGCAAATCAAGTTGGAATTAAGAATGTACTTGCAGAAGTTCTTCCACAAGATAAAGCAAGTAATGTAGAAAAACTAAAAGCTGAAGGTAAAAAAGTCGGAATGGTAGGAGATGGAATAAATGATGCTCCTGCACTAGCAACAGCTGATGTTGGTATGGCAATTGGTACTGGTACAGATATTGCTATAGAATCTGCAGATATAACTTTAATGAATGGAGATTTAAATTCAATAGTAACTGCAATAAAATTATCTAAAAAAACAATGGAAAAAATTAAACAAAACTTGTTTTGGGCTTTCATATATAATATAATAGGTATACCATTTGCTTTTCTTGGAATGTTAAATCCAATAATTGCAGGAGGAGCAATGGCATTTAGTTCTGTATCTGTTGTAACTAATTCACTTAGTTTGAATAGATTTAAAATAAAAAAATAAAGGAAAAGAGGTATTCTTATGGAAAAAATAGTTTTAAATGTTGAAGGAATGTCATGCGAACATTGTGTCAAGAGCATAAAAAGTGCATTAGGGGAATTAGATGGAATAAAATCAGTTGATGTAAGCCTAGAAGAAAAAACTGTTACTGTTGAATATGATGAAGAAAGTGTAACAGTAGAAGATATGAAAAATGCTATAGAAGATCAAGGATATGATGTTAAATAATAGTAGCATTAAGATATTAGTAGTTGATGATGAATCAAAAATACTGGATATAATAAAATCTTATCTTGAAAAAGAGAGATATGTTGTATATACTGCAACAAATGGAAAAGAAGCATTAGATCTATTTGAAAAGATTAAACCAAACTTAGCAATACTTGATCTAATGCTTCCTGATATATCTGGTGAGGAAGTTTGTAATAAAATTAGGAAAACATCTAATATTCCAATAATTATGGTTACTGCTAAAGTAGAAGAAAAAGATATTATAAATGGATTAAATATTGGTGCTGATGACTATATTGAAAAGCCATTTAGTCCAAGGGAACTTGTGGCAAGGACAATTGCTATTCTTAGACGAATGGAAAACACTGCTATGCCTATGTCTAATATTTTTACTTTTAATAATAATGATTTAGAAATTTTAGCTTCTCAAAAGATTGTAAAGAAAAATGGTAATATAGTAAGTTTAACACCAAAAGAATACGAAATACTTATAACGTTGTTAAAGTTTCCAAATAAAGTATTTACAAGGGAAGAATTAATAGAAAAAGTTTTCGGATATGATTTTATCGGCTTTGACAGAACTATAGACACTCATATAAAAAACTTAAGACATAAATTAGAAAGTGATACAAAAAAACCTGTATATATTTTAACTGTACATTCTATTGGATACAAATTTGGTGGTGATAAGGATGAAGCTTAATTTAAAACAAAGATTAATACTGTCATTTTGTTCACTTATAGTTGTTTGTGTTGCTTTAATTATCATTTTTTCAAACATATTACTTGATAATCAGTTTAGAGAATATGTTATAAATAAACAAACTGAGAAAAGTAATGAAATAGTTAATGATATAGATAATCAGTATATTAGTGATAGCGGTTGGAATTATTCAGCAGTGGAAAATATAGGTGTTAATGCACTAAGTGATGGAATAATATTAAAATTATATAGTAATGAAGAAAGTACAATATGGGATGCAACAGAGCATAATAATGGGATGTGTACACAAATGATTGAACATATGGCACAAAATACTTTAAGTAGGCATCCAAACTTCAATGGTGGATATGAAGAAAAAGAATTTAATATTATAAGAGATAATAATGTAGTTGGAGTTTTAAAACTTGGTTATTATGGGCCTTTTTATTATAATGATATAGATCTTGCATTTATAAATTCACTTAATAAATTATTCTTTATTGTTGCAGCTATTTGTATTTTATTTGCAGTATTTTTTGCAATAATTTTAGCAAGAAATATAGTAGAGCCAATTACTAAAGTTATAGACAAAACAAAACTTGTTTCTGGTGGTGTATATCATGGACAAGTTGAATATAACGGGAATATAAAAGAAATATCTGAACTAGTAAATGCAGTAAATAGTTTAACAAAGAAATTAGAGTCACAAGAGACTTTAAGGAAAAAATTAACAAGTGACATGGCTCATGAGTTAAGGACGCCACTTACTTCTATTCAAGGACATTTAGAAGCAATGATAGATAAAGTATGGGAACCAACTGATGAGAGGCTTGAAAGCTGTTATGAAGAGATTCTAAGAATTAATAGAATGGTAAAAGATATTGAGAAATTGGCAAAGCTAGAAAGTGAAAATATTAATTTGAATATTGAAGAGACTGATTTATCTAAATTAATGAAAAATATATTAAATAATTTTGAAAAACAAATATTAGATAAAAAAATAAAATTAGATTATGATGCAAAAAGTGTAAAAGCTTATGTAGACAAAGATAAGATTTCTCAAGTATTTATAAATATAATATCAAATGCTATTAAATATACTAATGAAAATGGTATTATAGATGTAAAAATATTTGAAGAAGAAAATAATGTGTGTATAAAAATAAAAGATAATGGAATTGGAATTGATAAAAAACATTTACCATATATTTTTGAAAGACTTTATAGGGCAGATGAATCAAGATGTAGGAATACAGGTGGTTCTGGTATAGGTCTTACAATTGCAAAAAAATTAGTTGAACTTCATAAAGGAACTATACAAATACAAAGTGAATTTAATGTTGGAACAGAAGTAATAATTATTTTAAACAAGAATATAAATATAGTAAATTAAATAATTTACAACCTTAAATGTGTGAATATCTATTTATAGCATAAAATTTATAAGCTTGTTTACAGTAACCAATTAAGAGCCCACAATACAGTGAATAAATTATCAAAAAAAGCGAAAAAACTGTTGACAAATTGTTGTATATCGGTTATAATAATACTTGTCAACAGATAAGTGGGCGCTTAGCTCAGTTGGGAGAGCATCTGCCTTACAAGCAGGGGGTCACAGGTTCGAGCCCTGTAGTGCCCACCACTTATTTTTTATGTTTGGCCTGGTAGTTCAGTTGGTTAGAACGCTAGCCTGTCACGCTAGAGGTCGTGGGTTCGAGTCCCATCCAGGTCGCCATTTTTTTTTAGCTAAATAATGGCCAGATAGCTCAGTCGGTAGAGCAGGGGACTGAAAATCCCCGTGTCGGCGGTTCGATTCCGTCTCTGGCCACCATAAATAAATATATATAAATATGCGGGAGTAGCTCAGTTGATAGAGCGCCGCCTTGCCAAGGCGGAGGTCGCGGGTTTGAGCCCCGTCTCCCGCTCCAGTATTTTTATTTAGTAAAAAGAGTTAGTCTTCAAATTATCTTTTTATAATTAATTGTTTAAAATTGGTGCATGTAAAAGTGCATCAATTTTTTTATTCAAATAAATTATATTAATAAATATAAATAATGTCTTAATTTATTGATTTTTCGACAATTATGTTAAAATCTAGGTATAGCATATTTTTAGTTAAATATGTAGGTATTGGGGGAATATATCTGAGAAAGTCAACAACCTTAACTTTACTTGTGGCTTATAATCAAGTTAATAGCAATATTTAGAGTAAACATTGATTAATTACATATATTCTAATATAGATTATATCATAACAATTTAATTCTGCATCCTTTGGAAATGATGAGTTTATACTGATGTATCCCATTTTAATCATGTAAACTATACTCCCTACAATTAATATAAAAAAGTGATTGCAATATGAACTAAAATGTATTTGATATATTGATACTTTATCCAGCTCCTTTTTTATACTTGACATAATTCTTGAATATGATATAATATACGTAGCATATTATAGAATTTTATTTAAAAATTTAATGAAAGAGGTGTATTTATGGCTGTAAATTTTTTATCCAAGTACAACGACAATGATTTTGATGGGGGCAAATCTCAAATGGCTCAATGTGAAAAAGCAATAATTGAGAAAAGAAGAATGAAAGAGGAAATGCAAAATCGGTATGATGCTTATATTCAAAAATCTTTAGAAAATTCACCTGTTATTTCTGTAATGTCAGAAAACAGATTGTATGAGGCTTTAAACAAAGCACAGCAATTTAATGATTTTGCAATGAATGTAGCCAGGATTACTGAAAAAAAACTGCTGTCTTATAAGAGCGATAAACTTTCTTCTGACATTATTATTAATCAATTTGAGCAAACAATCAGTGAACTATGTGATATAGGCAATCTCGATATTACCCACTATACCTACCTCACAGTATCCATTTTGTATCAAGCTACTTGGATATACGGAGCTTTTATACAAAAATGGTGGAATTGTAAATATCTTCATGGAGAAGAACTTGAAGTATATTCTGAAGTCTATGACTATCGAACAAACTCGCCCCGATATGCTTACCACGTTGCATACCCAAATTTTCCAAATAAATAATTTCTCTAAAAATAGTGACCTCCTCAAGACATTAAAGTTAATGTTTTGAGGAGGTCACTATTTTAATTAGTATAGATAATATTTACTTTATATTGCAACTTCAATTTTTATAATATACATTACATTATAGTAGTATAAAATGCGGCAAGGTAATAGAACTATCAGTTTTGAGCTAGCCTTCTGCTCTAATTTTCTATTAAAATATAATGTTAAGTTCTTTTAAAAGCTTCTAATATTTTTGAAAGTTTTTTATGTTTAATATTAAATGAAATTTCTAATGCTAAAATATATGGCAGAATTGATTTAAAAGTAAAATATGATATAATATAATTATAAAATAGGAAGAATGGAATTTAATTTGGAAGAGAAAATAAAAACATTCAAATAAATAAAATGATTAAAGTATATTAATAAAAATATTGATAAATGTTTTTAATTATGATAAATTTAATTTTAGGAGGAAAAATATGAGTATATATGATTTTGAAGTAAAAGATATTAGTGGAAATTTGGTTAGTTTAGAAAAGTACAAGAATAAAGTCTTATTAATTGTTAACACTGCAACTGGTTGTGGTTTTACACCTCAATATGATGCATTAGAGGGGTTATATAAAGAATATAATGAAAAAGGTTTTGAAATATTAGATTTCCCGTGTAATCAATTTGCAAATCAAGCACCAGGAACAGAAGAAGAAATAAAAATTTTTTGTAAATTAAAATATGATGTGTCATTTGATCAATTTTCAAAGATAGATGTAAATGGAGAAAATGAGAGTCCATTATATAAATATTTAAAAGAAAATAGTAAAGGATTTTTAGGCTCAAAAATTAAATGGAACTTTACTAAATTTCTTGTAAATAGAGATGGAGAGGTAGTTAATAGATATGCTCCAACTGTAAAACCTGAGGATATAAGAATAGACATAGAGAAACTATTATAATAAAAATAGTTTAGACAGGAGTTCTTTGTAATGGAAAATAAAAATATTAGTGATGAATTGTTAAAAACAATAAAGAAGGCTCAAATAGATGAAGAATTGGGTGTTATTATATATGGTTATATGGCAAAGCGTGAAAAGAATCAAAAAAATAAAGGTTTATTAGAACAAATGTCAAAAGACGAAAGTCGTCATGCAGCCGTATGGCATAATATTACAGGTGAGAATTTATACCCGAGTAAAATATTAATAATATTTCTTAAATTATTAACTATAATTATGGGTTTTACTTTTGTTGTTAAAATTATGCAAAAAGGTGAAAAAGTAAGTAGAGAATATTATGAAGAAATGCAAGAAGAGCTGCCAGAAGTTGCCTCTATTCTTGATGATGAACGTAGACATGAAAAAGATTTATATGGAATGTTAGATGAAGATAGATTACATTATGTTGGTGCAATGGTGTTAGGTTTAAACGATGCCTTGGTTGAGCTTACAGGTTCAATTGCTGGTGTGACCTTTGCACTGGCTAATACTCGTTTAGTTGCTTTAACTGCAATTATAACAGGTGTATCTGCAACTCTTTCAATGGCTGCATCAAATTACTTAGCACAAAGAGCTGAAAATAATTCAAATGCTATTAAATCAAGTGTATATACTGGAGCGGCATATATTGTAACTGTTGCAATAATGGTATTACCTTATTTATTACTACCATCACATATGTATATACAAGCCTTTTTTATAATGATTTTTGCTGTAATATTTATAATATTATTTTTCAATTATTATATTTCTGTTGCAAAAGAAGAACCATTTTTTAAACGCTTTTTTGAAATGGCTGTGATTTCATTATCAGTAGCTGCAATATCATATTTAATTGGTTTACTTGCAAAGCAATTACTGGGTATTGATTCAGTGTAAAAATATAATTATATAGATTATAGGGAGAGTTGTTTATGAATGCAAAAACATATGAATTTCAAGCAGAAATAAAAAAAGTTGTTGATATAGATGGTGCATATATTGAAATACCATTTGATGTAAGAAAAGAATTTGGAAAAGGTAGAGTAAAAGTAAATGCTACATTTGATGGAGTAGAATATCAAGGAAGTGTTGTAAAAATGGGCACTCCTTGCCACATTATTGGAATAAGGAAAGATATACGAACTAAAATTAAAAAACAACCAGGTGATATTATAAAAGTTACAATAAAAGAAAGAGAATAGTATAAATATTAAATAAAATATAATATAATTAATTAAAATCCTTATAAAAATATGGGGATTTTTTTTGATTAAATTAATTGAGTTTAATTTGCATTTTTCAACCAAACTATTTACATAATAATTAAATTGTGATAAAATACGTTACTAAAGATAATTTTTAATCCAAATATAATTAAGGAGGAACAAAAGTGGCTAATAAGTGTTTTTATACCATAGGATATGGAAAAAGTAAAAGGGAGGAATTTATAGCAAAACTAATTAAATATCGGGTTAAGTATTTAGTTGATGTAAGAAGTTCCCCAAAAAGTAGCCATAATCATGATTATGATAAAGAAAGTTTAGAAAATGAGCTTAAGAAAAATGGAATATCATATGAATGGTTAGGCGACTATATAGGTGGTAGATCCAGTAATGATGAACTCTTTGTTAATAATGTAATTAGTTATGAAAAATTAGTAGAAACTGAGAAATTTAAGAAAGGGTTGGAATTATTAAAAGAGATCGTTGCTCAAAATGATGTGTGCATAATGTGCTCTGAATGGAATCCAATGGATTGTCACCGTTTCATGGCGATTTCCAAAAAGCTTTCTGAAGAAGGATATAGGATAGAACATATTCTTTCAAATGGTAAGCACATCAAACAAGAAAATTTGGAACTAAAACTTATAAGTCTCTATTACAGTGATAATCGTCAAATTAGTCTTTTTGATAATGATGCAGTAGATGAAAGAGAAGAAAGCTATAAAAAACATAATGTACTAAAGGGCTATAAGAAAGAGTACAAAAATCAAAAGGATAAAAAATAAAAAAAGGAGAATAAAATGAATATTTATAGTATTGGATTTACTGGAAAAACTGCGGAAGAATTTTTTACATTATTGAAAGAAAACAATGTAAAAAAGATTATAGATATTCGGCTAAATAGAGACGGGCAATTATCTGCTTTTGCTAAGTATCCAGATTTAGAATACTTTTTAAAGTTACATGATATTGAATATGTATATTATGAATATTTAGCACCAAGTGAAGGTTTAAGAAAAAGATACAATGACAAGAAATCTGAGCATAAGATGACGTTTGAAGAATATACCGTTGATTTTAATCAAACAATGCAGGAACGTAATGCTATAATGCAGTTTGCTAAAGAAGAGAAAAATTTAGATGGTTCTTGCTTTTTATGTAGTGAAGATTATCCAGATGAATGCCATAGATATTTGGTAATAGAAGAACTTTTAAGATTTTTATTAACTATTAATTTTAATGAAGTAATTAATGTAATACATTTGATTTCATATAAATGCTTTATTAAAAAGAATATAAAAAATAAACAGCGTAAGGAGACAATTAATGGTGGAGAGTGTAGTTATATTAGCAAATTCACGGAAATTTGATGGTAGATGTATAGCAGGTAAAACACCAGATGGACGGTGGATAAGATTTGTTCAAGATGGAAAGCGGTCTATACCCAATGAAGAAGGTATGAATATTAAGATACTAGGAAGATATTCTGTGAATATTTTAGAAAATAGGATTAGTGAAAGGCTTTGTTATCACACAGAAAATTATACTTATAATAATCTAAATTTCGTTGAATATGCAAATGTTGAAGAATTAGATTATTATTTGGATAATCCCGATTATATTTATGGAGACCTTAGAAGATTTATAAGATTTCCAGAAGCCAAAGAATATAATAATTCTTTACTATTTATTAAAGTTAGCAATTTCATAGCATATAAATCTCCTTCAGGACATGTTCAGTGCAATTTTATTTATAATGGTGAGGAATATTCAACCTTTTGCTTAACTGATTCTTATATTGAAAGTATTTTTTTAAGAAAAAATATTGGATCTAATGTTTTTGTAGGTGATGCATATATAACAGTTAGTATAGGTGTACCAAGTTACTTCAATGTATTTAAACTTGTATCCGGCGTTATACCAGCTAAATAATATAAGACTTAATAACAAAATCAATGGAGGTTTATATGACAAAAGACATTTTAATACTAGCAAATTCTCGGAAACCTGGTGGTAGATGTATTGCAGGGAAAACATCTGATGGTAATTGGATAAGACTTGTAAAACCTGGTGGCAGATCTATTCCAACATATGAAGCTAAGAATTTAAATCTATTAGGTCTATATAATGTAGATGGACTTGTAATGGAAGAAGATTTAAATAATACTTATCATACTGAAAATCATACTTATGAAAGTTACTATTTAAAATCAAATGTTAATTCATTTGAAGATCTTCAAAATTATTTAGACAATCCTGATTATATATACAGGTCTATTGGAAGAAAACTAATTAAAAGTGAGGCTGAAAGATGTGGTTATTCTTTACTTTTTGTTAAAGTGAATAATCTTGTGATTGAAAAGAAAGATGTTGGATATGCTGAAAAACCCCGGTGTAGTTTCCGGTACAGAAATAATGATTATTACGATTTTTCATTAACTGAACCAAGCTACGAAAAGTATTTTGAAAAAAGTGAATTAGGATGTAAAATTGAGTATGATGTTGCCTATCTTACAATTAGTTTGGGTGAGATATATAAGGATGGTTATGCATATAAGTTAGTAACAGCTATAATGAATTAAAAATAATTAATATATAATTATAAAATAAAAAGTACCGCTTCAATTAGTGGTACTTTTATTATTAAAAATATAGATATTAATAATTTTGATTCACATATATATATAATAATTCATATTTTATATAAAGGATTATTGACATTAAATGCATTATATGATAGTATAATAGAAATATAAATGCATATGTTATCAAGAGTGGATGAGAGAAACGGCTCTATGACTCCACAGCAACCTGTTTTTTAATAAGGTGCTAATACCGTCAAAGTCTTGTGCTTTGAATGATGATTTGATATTGTTTTGAATATAGAAATCACTACGAGCACGTAGTGATTTTTTTGTAATTTTTTGGTACATATATATTTATATTAAATTTATATGGGAAGGAAAGATTTATTATGAAAAAATTATTTACATCAGAGAGTGTCACAGAAGGACACCCAGATAAACTATGTGATTTAATATCAGATAGTGTTTTAGATGCATATTTATCTCTAGATAAAAATGCAAGAGTAGCATGTGAAACAGTTGCTACAAAAGGTCAAATATTTATTACTGGAGAAATAACTTCAGTTGCAAAAGTGGATATTGAAAGTGTAGCAAGGAGTGCACTTAAGAATGTTGGATATGATAATGCATTAACAGATATTGATTACAAGACTTGTAAAGTCGAAATAAATATATCTGAACAATCTCCAGATATTTCACTTGGAACAAATGATGATGTTGGTGGAGCAGGTGATCAAGGATTAATGTTTGGATTTGCATGTGATGAAACTGACAGTTTAATGCCACTACCAATATATTTATCTCATAAACTCGCAAAAAGATTAACTGAAGTAAGGAAAGAAGGCATATTAAAATACTTAAGACCAGATGGAAAAGTACAAGTAACAGTGGAGTATGATGATAACGTACCTGCTAGAATTGATACAGTTGTTGTTTCAACACAACATACAGAAGATATTGATTTAGATAATTTAAGAAAAGATATAAAAGAACATGTTATAAAATATATTATACCTGAAAAATATTTAGATGAGGATACAATATATCATATAAACCCAACAGGAAGATTTGTTATAGGAGGTCCTTTAGGAGATAGTGGACTTACAGGAAGAAAAATAATTGTTGATACCTATGGTGGTTATGCAAGACATGGTGGAGGAGCTTTCTCTGGTAAAGATCCTACTAAAGTAGATAGATCTGCTTCATATATAGCAAGACATATAGCTAAAAATGTTGTTGCAAATGGGTTTGCTAAAAAGTGTGAAATACAGATATCATATGCAATAGGAATAGCAAGACCAGTATCTGTATATGTAGATACTTTTGGTACAAATACTATTCCAGAAGAGGAAATTGCAGAAATAATAAATAAAAAGTTTGATTTAACTCCAAAAGGAATAATTAATTATTTGGAACTTAGAAATCCAATATACACTTTAACAACTAATTATGGACATTTTGGAAAAGAAAATCTAGCTTGGGAAAAAATTGTAAAATTAGTATAAAATAATTTTTAATATATTAAAAAGTCAGTAAATTATTAAATTTACTGACTTTTTAGATAAATTGTTTTTTTAATTAATATTTATTATATACATATTGCAAAAATATTTATCATATGTTATAATAATCAAGTAGCTTTGAATTTACATCATAGAGTAAATTCATTTATTTATTAGGTATAAATTTTATATCAAATAATATAATTTAATATGTAATGGCGCCATAGCCAAGTGGTAAGGCACGGCTCTGCAAAAGCCTGATCATCAGTTCAAATCTGATTGGCGCCTCCAAAATATAAAAGTTCTAGAATATATCTAGAACTTTTTTTATGATGTAGTGTAATATTAATATTTTAATTAAATAAAATTTATTGAAAAAAATATAAAAGTATAGTATAACATTTATATATGAAAGGTGGATATTTATATGAAATTTAAAATGGTTCATGAAAATTATAATGTTTATGATTTACAAAAGTCACTTGAGTTTTATAAAGAAGCTCTAGGCTTAGAGGTTAAAAGTAAGATTGAGGCGGAAGATGGAAGTTTTGTAATTGTATACATAGGAAATAATGAAAGTGATTTTGAATTAGAACTTACATGGTTAAAAGATAGAAAAGAAAAATATGATTTAGGAGAGTGTGAATTTCATTTAGCTTTTGAAGTAGACAATTTTGAAGAATCATATGAACATCATAAAAATATGAATTGCATATGCTTTGAAAATCATGACATGGGTATTTATTTTATAACGGATCCCGATGGGTATTGGTTGGAAATTATACCAAGAAAGAATTAAGTATATAATATAAGGAGTATTTAATGGATATTAATATTGAGCCATATGAAAAAGATGGATATAAAATTAATGGAATAAGATATACTAAGATAAGACCTATTGTTATGGGAATAGTAATACATAAAAATAAAATATTATTGACTGAACATCATACTAAAGAAGTTCCATTCTATAGATGTATAGGCGGTGGAATTCAGTTTGGTGAATTAAGTGAAGAGGCTTTAAAAAGAGAATTTATAGAAGAAATTGATTCTGATATAAAGATTAATAAATATTTAGGACTGTCAGAAAATATATTTTTTCATAAAGAAATATATAATCATGAATTAATAATATTTTATGAGGTAGAATTAAATACAAATGAGTATAAGGAAGAATATGAAATACTTGATTGTAATATTGTTGCTAAATGGTTAGATATAGATGATATAATTAATGGTAAAAAGCGAGTATATCCAGAAAAAATAGTTGAATTTATTTAAGACTATTGTTAGAAAAAAATAAAAAATGATATTGAGGTGAATAATATGAGTGAATATGGTGTTGTATTCACAGGTGGAGGAACAAAAGGTGCCTATGAAGTAGGGGCTTGGAAGGCTATTAAGGAATTAAAACTAAAGGTAACTGCTGTTGTTGGTACTTCCATTGGTGCAATAAATGGGGCTTTAGCTGTACAAGATGATATAGATAAAATGGAGGAAATATATAGGAATATTAAAATAAGTGATATACTTAGTTTAAGTGAAAAGATAGATTCAAATAGAAATATCTTTAACATAATAAATATAACCAAAATAGCTAAAGATTATTATAGACAAAAAGGTTTTGATAATACTCCTTTAAAAGAAATTATAGAAGAAAATTTAGATTTAGATAAAATATATGAGTCTGATATTGATTTTGGACTTATGGCATATTTATATAAAAGTAAAGAACCACTTGAAGCATTTAAAACTGATATTCCAAAATCTGAATTTGTAAACCATTTACTTGCATCTGCATGTTTCCCAATATATAAGGCACAAGAGATAAATGGTAAAAGATATTTAGATGGGGGATTATATGATAATGTTCCTATTAATATGTTGATAAAAAAAGGATATAAGGATGTTATAGTTATTGATGTATCTGGAATAGGACTTAGAAAGAAAATCATTGATAAGAATGTATATGTAAAGATTATAAAAAATAGTGAAGATTTAGGGCGGTACTTTTGAATTTAATAAGAAACGTATTGAAAATAATATGAAACTTGGATATTTAGATACATTAAAGGCTTTTAATAAAGTTCAAGGACATATATACTATTTTGATAAAAAAGAGTTTTCTAAATTACTTAAAGAATATAATCTTGAAACTATATATGGGTTAGAACTTGCTGCTAAAATATATAAAATTGATAAATATAAGATATATAAATGTGAAGAATTTTTAAATGAATTATTAGGAAAACATATGGAAGTAGAAGTAAAATATAAAAGATTTAAAAGTAAGTTTATACCAAAAATATTTATCAGAGAGTTTAATAATATAATTTCTATGATAAATAAAGGTTTTGGCATTTGTCTATTTAAAGATATATTAAAATCATCAACCAATAATCCTAAGATAATAAATAATATATTTTCAGATTATATAACTGCTTCAAAGGCTATAATTGAACTTGAATATAACAATAAAAAAGTTTAATTGATTAATGCCTTAAATTTACTTTGATTTATATTGAAAAATATCATATTTTGTAGTATAATATTTAAGTTAGAAGAAAAAAGGTGATTATATGCTACATAAATTTTCAAGAACTCAATTATTGATTGGCAAAGAGGCTTTATCAAAATTATCAGAATCAAAAGTTGCAATATTTGGAGTAGGTGGAGTAGGTTCATTTGCAGCAGAAGGACTTGCTAGATCTGGAGTAGGTAAATTTGTATTAATAGATGATGATAAAATATGTCTTACAAATATAAATAGACAAATACATGCAACAACTAAGACTGTGGGTATACCTAAAGTTGAAGCAATGAGAGATAGAATTCTAGAGATAAATCCAAAAGCTGAAGTAGAAATCTTTAAATCATTTTATAATAATGAAACTTCGGATGAACTTATAAAAGATGATTATGATTATATTATAGATGCAATAGATACAGTTACATCAAAACTAGATTTAATTGTTAGGGCAAAAGAAAAAAATATACCTATAATTTCTAGTATGGGAGCTGGTAATAAATTAGATCCTACAAAATTTGAAGTTACAGATATAAATAAAACATCAGTATGTCCTTTAGCTAGAGTGATGAGAAAAGAATTAAAAAAGAGAAATATTGATAAACTGAAAGTTGTTTATTCAAAAGAAGAACCAATAACTCCAATTGAAGATAGCGAGTCAAATTGTAAAAATTGTTGTGTTTGTCCTAAAGGTACAACTAGAAAATGTACTGTAAGAAGACAAATACCAGGAAGTATATCTTTCGTACCATCTGTTGTTGGAATGATAGTTGCAGGAGAAGTAATAAAAGATTTAATAAAATAAAGTATTAATAGGGTAAGAGTTTATAACTTTTATCCTATTTTTTACATTATTCGACAAATATTTCTGAAAATAGATTACATAATATTGACAATGTTATGTAAATGTGATATAATTAAATTATTAAAGGAACTATTAAATTGTTCTTGCACTATAAGAACAAAAAACAAATAAAAATAAAAAATTTGGAGGACAATTATATGTATTATGGAAAGGTAAATAATCACAAAGCTGTTAATGTTAACATGAATAACGGAGGAAGAAAATTCTTAAGAGGTATAAATACTTTTAAAGAAACAGAAGTGAGAAATCATGCAGCAGTTTGCCGGAAAGATGAAGAAAATGGAAAAGCAGAATTTTTTAATTTCTATAATAGGTGCTTAGGCCCGGGATTTGAATCAACTCTCCAGCTGATATGGGAAGGTAAGGCAATATAATTACTTATTCCAATTTTAAATTAAAAATCTGATACGTAATTTGTATCAGATTTTTTTGTTTTAGAGAAATATCAATTATAAATTATATCTATTAAGAATAAAAAGGAACTGCTAAAATTAAGCAGCTCCATTTTTTATTTTAAATCTTATTACTTCAGAATTTAAGAATTCTGCTTCAATAGGCTTTATATCATTAGAAATAAATTTTTTTTCTATTAATTCATTTAAAGTTTTCCAACTATATTGACCCATTAAAGAATCATAGGTATATATAATAGTTCCAATATTGTAGTGCGTTAGATTATACCAAAATCTATTATGTGGAATAACAGTATTATTTGAAAAATAAAGTGAGTCTAGGCATTTACCAATACTATCCACAGAATTAAAACAGTTTGTTATAGATTCGATCAATGAAAATTGTTCTTCCTTATCTTCGAGTACGGAAAGATCAAGTTTTAAATCTTCTTTAAGCTTTTCACAAACTATTTTAGATATATAATTACACAATAATTCTTCAAGACCAGATCCATACACATTTCCATCATCAAAGCAATATCTTGTTATAGCATTCATACTATAACTTCCATCTGATGAGCAGAAATCTAGTAGGGGACCTTCATCTTTTGCAGAAAATGCAAGATGAGTAAGTTCATGAGAAAGTGTAAAAACAATATTACATATGCTGTCATTTTTGTTTATAAAATATTTAAAATTGGATTTGTAGAATTCATAAACATCCATATTGGCATTGGTTATAAAATTGTTTTCTTCAATTATAATTTCTGAATTTTCAATTTTTTTTGAAAATATGGAAATAAAACATTCAGATTCAAATAATGACTTTAAAATAAGTACTATTTTATTAAGAAGATAAGTATAATAACTTAAATTTCCATCACCATTGATTATTATTTTCATTGTTTGTCCTCCATATGTATTAAATAATTTTATTTAATTCTTTAAAAATATATTACATGCTAATATAGTATAACATATTTTTTACAAAAAGTCAATATTTATGTAAACTTATTTTATACAAATAAAAAAATATTATTTTACTTGACATATTATAATTATAATGTTATACTAATTTAGTAAATTACTAATTTAGTAAAAATAAAGGAGGTGAAATTATTGAATTCTAATAGGAAAAAAGAATTACAAGAAATGTATAAGCATATGAAAACTGATATGGGTATAGTATATTTCGAATGTATTCCTAATGAAAATAAGTATATAGGGTATTTGAAAGATACAGATAGAGGATTAAATAGTTTAAAAGCAAGGTTAAATGCAAATATATTTAGAGGTAGGCGTAATTTAAATTTACAAAATGATTGGAATAAATATGGAGAAAGTAATTTCATAATTAAAATAATAGATAAACTAGATTATGATGAAGATAGTGATAAAACAGATTATACTGAGGAATTAAAAATGTTATTAGAAGATTCACTAAAAAAATACGAAGGAGCTGAAGTAATAGAATGAGAATACCAAGAAATTTAAAACATAAACCAGTAATTATAACTGAAAACTATGAGAATGTGGATGGAAGGACTGCATATAATACGGATGCAAAGGGAATGTCCCTTGGCCTTGCACAGTGGAATGATAGGGGTAATGTTGACATTTCCGCAAAGGTTTGGAGACATACAGGAGATGAAACAGAAGGTAAATGGTCTAGACAATCAGAAGAATTACCATTTCATAGGGTGCTTGATCTAGCAATATTAATATGCAGATCAAGTAAATATTTTAGAGAAGAGGCATATAAATTTGATAAATTATATGATGCAAATAATACTAGAATTGATAGAATTGGTATGCAGGGAGATGCAATGAATATTGACGTTTGTTCAGATAATGAATTTATAAATGAAGATATTAAATTATTTGCTAATGCCCTTGGAAAAGATTCTGAGATTTTAGGTGAGAGAATGAGAATATTATCAAGTTTGTTAAAAGAAATGGGATATTAAATTTTATTCTATATAAATATTAATTACTTTTATAACTTTACAATTATTATTTAGTGTGGTATAATAATTATGTTACCTATTATAAAATATTTGATGACAATTGGAGGAGAATATGAGTAATATTAGATTAGTTTCGGGAGAATTTGATCGGGAGAATTTAAAATTATGCTGTGAAAATCAAAAAGATATTGTTTATGTTGATTTAATAAGTGATTTTGTGTATCAGGGTAAAATGGATAAAATCAAAAATAATTCTATGAATACAATGGAAATAATTAGTATTCTTGCTTTAGGAGAAGTTGTCGGTTATATAATTTTAATTCGTAATGATACTTATGACATTTGGGATGAAGATGAAGATAATGTTATAAAACCAAAGTCAATTAGTGTACTGATTGTAATGCATTCAGAATATAGATATAAAAGAAATGGTATTGCTTTACAAGCAATGAAGTTACTATTGGAAAGTGAATATATTACCGGTTATAATGCTCTTATAGCTCTTATACGGAATTCAAATCATGCATCGCAAAAACTATTTATAAATGAACTTGGATTTAAAGAAACTGGCGAGAAAAAGTCTGATTATTTTGTATATAGCTATTGTTTATGATTAAAAAATAGGTCCTCATATTTTGAGGTCCTATTTTAATATAAATTATAATTATTTTGAAGTTAATTTGTTTATATTAGTTACATATTTAATTTATATGTTACTATTTTTGCGCCAAAATAATAGTGAATTGAAAATAAGCGGAATTTCACAAAAATTTCACATAAATAACTTTACAAAATATTACTTCTGTGTTATAATATTTCTTATTGCGAAATATAATTGTAATAGTTTTTTTAGGAGGTGTAACATGGAAAATAAAGAATTAGAAGGTAAATTAATGAGTTCTCTTATGAATTTAAAAAATTGTAAAATTCATAAAGCAATTCATATGAGTGAATTTACACATAATCAAAGATTAGTAATGTTTATTCTTCATGACTTAGAAAAAAAAGGTAAGATTTCTCTTCGCGAGTTAAGAAATAGAATGAAACTTGCTCCTTCGACTATTACTCCCATAATTACATCACTTGAAAATGATGGATATATTGAAAGAAATATTGATCCAAATGATAGGAGAAATATATTCTTGCAGCTTTCAAAAAAAGGAATAGAGTATACTAATAAAACTCATAATGCAATTGAAAATGCTGTTAAAGATTATATTAATTACATGGGTAAAGAGGATACAGAAGAATTAATAAGACTACTTACAAAAAGCGCAGAATATTTTAAAGAGAGGGGAAAAATTAATGAAAAAAGTATTTAAACATTTAAAGCCGTACACACTTGCTATTATAGTATCTGTAATGTTTACTTTTATTCAAGCAATACTTTCATTATACATGCCAAACTTAATGTCTGATATTGTCAATAATGGAATAGTAGGCAAAAGCATGGATAATGTTTGGGAATATGGAAAAAAGATGATTTTGGTAACTTTAATCTCTATGGTATCAGCTGTTATATCTACTTTTATAGCATCTAAAGTTTCAAGTGGATTTGCTAAGAGGTTAAGAGGAGCTGTATATGAAAAAGTACAAAAGTTTTCAATAAAGGAATTTAACAAAATTTCAACATCATCACTTATAACTCGTACAACAAACGATGTTACACAAGTACAACAATTAACACTTATGGCAATGAGACTTATGATATTAGCACCACTTATGTGTGTTGGTGGTATAATAATGTCAGTATCTGAGAATAAAGAATTATCTATTATATTTACAATTGTAATACCACTTTTAATTATAATAATAGCTTTACTTGCTAGATTTATTGTACCATTATTTACTAAATTACAAACACTTACTGATAGAATAAATCAGGTTGTTAGGGAAAAACTTACTGGTGTTAGAGTAATACGTGCATTTGGAAATCAGGATTATGAAGCAAAAAGATATGATAAGGCAAGTAAGGATATATATGATGTATCTTTAAAAGCTGGATATATAATGTCTACATTAATGCCAATGATTTTCTTTATTATAAACGTAACAAGTGCTGCAATTATATGGTTTGGAGCAAAACAAATAGACGCAGGTACACTTGAAATAGGAAGTATGATGGCATTTATGCAATATGCTATGCAAGTGTTATTTTCTATATTAATGGTAACAATGATATTTGTATTAATACCAAGATCTATAGTATCAGCAAAAAGAATAAATGAAGTACTTGAGATTGAGCCAAGTATAATCGATAATGAAAATGAAAAAGTAGAAATATCAAAACATGGTGAAATAGAATTTAACAATGTTGAATTTAGATATGATGAGCATAGTGATCCTGTATTAGACAATATAAGCTTCAGAATAAATAAAGGTGAAACCCTAGCCATTATTGGTGGTACTGGAAGCGGTAAATCTACTATTTTAAATCTTATTTTAAGATTTTATGACACTACTAAAGGTGAAGTTAAAGTTGGTGGTATAAATGTAAAAGATTTATCATTAACTCAATTAAGAGATATGATAGGTTATGTACCACAAAAAGTAAATTTATTTTCTGGAACAATAGCAGAAAATATAAGATATGGTAAAGAAGATGCAACTGAAGAAGATATTGTTGAAGCATCAAAAATTGCTCAAGCTTATGATTTTATATCTTCACTTGATGAAGGTTTTGACTCAATGGTTTCACAGGGTGGAACAAACTATTCAGGTGGTCAAAAACAAAGACTTTCTATTGCAAGAGCAATAGTTAAAAAACCTGAAATATATATATTTGATGATAGTTTCTCAGCACTTGATTATGCAACAGATAGGAAATTAAGAGAAGCATTAAATAGTAATATAAAAGATTCTACTTTCATAATAGTTGCACAAAGAGTAAGTACTGTACTTAATGCAGATAAAATACTATTTATAGATGAAGGAAAAATAATAGCTCAAGGAACTCACAAAGAATTATTTAAATCTTGTGAAGAGTATAGAGAAGTCGTACTTTCACAAATCACAGAAGAGGAGGCGACTGAGAGTGGAAAATAAAGAAAAAAAGCATAATAAAATGCCAGGTGGAATGGGACCAATGAGAGGTGGAATGGGTCCAACAGATAAAGCAAAGGATTTTAGTGGAACACTAAAAAGACTTATAAAATATATTGGTAAATATAATTTAGCAATATTATCTGTAATAATCGTTCTTACAATTAGTACCATATTATCTGTAATGTCTCCAAAAATACTTGGTAAAGCTACAACTGAACTTGGAAATAATATAATGAAAAAAATGGTTTATACACAAATGAACACTATGATGAACCAAGTACCAGATCAAGTAAAACAAATGATACCTGAAAATGCTACTGTTCAAACTTTAATTGATATGAAACTTATTCCAGAAGATGTTGTAAGTCAAATACCAGAAGTAGCAAAGGATGTTTCATTAAATGTAGAACCTAAAATTAATTATGATTATATTGGTCAAATAATATTAATTATAATTGGAATATATGTGGTTAGCGCAATATTTAGCTTAATCTCATATAGAACAATGGCATTTATTTCACAGAAAGTTACCTATAACCTAAGGAAAGAAATTGATGAGAAATTAGATAAATTACCACTTAAGTTTTTTGATCAACATACACATGGAGAAATTTTAAGTCGTATAACAAATGACGTTGATAACATAAGTACAATGTTACAACAAAGTTTAGCTCAAATATTACAATCATTATTTACTATTATTGGAATACTTGTAATGATGATATCAATAAGCTTTAGCATGACTGGTGTTGCAATACTAATAATTCCAGCTAGTTTAATATTTATAGCAGTAGTTGTAAAAACATCACAAAAGTATTTCATGGCACAACAAAGAGTAATAGGTGAATTGAATTCACATATTGAAGAAACTTATTCAGGTGATTTAGTAGTAAAAGCATTTAATATGCAAAATAGAGAAATTGAAAAGTTTGAAGATATAAATAAAGAATTATATAAAGATGGATGGAAATCACAATTTTTATCTGGTATGATGATGCCAATTATTAATACAATAAATAACTTTGGATATATAGGATTATGTGTACTTGGTGCAAAACTTGCAATAGATGGAAAAATGTCAATAGGTGATATCCAAGCATTTATTCAATATACAAACCAATTTACTCAACCTATTGCACAAAGTGCAAATATGTTAAACTTAATACAAGGTACAATAGCAGCAGCAGAGCGTGTATTTGAAATATTAGATGAAGAAGAAGAAATAAAAGATCCTGAGAACCCAACTAAAATCGAACAAGTACATGGTCATGTTGAATGCGAAAATGTTAGATTTAGTTATTCACCAAATGAAAGTTTAATTGAAGATTGGTCATTAGAAGTTCAGCCAGGTCAAACAGTTGCAATCGTTGGACCAACTGGTGCTGGTAAAACTACTATTGTAAATCTATTAATGAGATTTTATGAAATAAATGGTGGAGATATTAAAGTTGATGGAGTATCTACAAAAAATATAACAAGACAAGATTTAAGAAAAATGTTTGCAATGGTATTACAAGATACATGGACATTTAACGGCACTATAAGAGAAAATATCAGATATTCTAATCATGATGCATTAGATAATGAAGTTGAGCAAGCTGCTTATTTAGCACATGCTGATGGATTTATTAGAGCACTTCCTGATGGATATGATTTTGTATTAAATGATGATGCGACTAATATTTCTCAAGGTCAAAAGCAATTACTTACAATTGCAAGAGCAATACTTGCTGATGCACCAATATTAATACTTGATGAAGCAACAAGTAATGTTGATACTAGAACAGAAGAAATTATACAAAAAGCTATGACTAGATTAATGCAAGGTAGAACAAGTTTTGTAATTGCACATAGACTTTCTACAATAAAAAATGCAGATATAATTCTTGTAATGGAACATGGTAGAATAGTAGAACGTGGTACACATGATGAACTATTACATAAAGATGGAACATATGCAAAATTATATAACAGTCAGTTTAGTGAAGAAATGGCATAAAAATAAAATTAAATGGAAAAATACTAGTAACTTTTTAAAGTTACTAGTATTTTATTACATTTCTAAATAAATTTCATCAACATTAACATTTAAATTTACTACTGAAAGATGTATGTAACAACTTACATTTAGTGCAGATATATTACGAGAAGTAAAATCTGTTGTATAGACTGTAGCAGCGTAAGGATCTTGATTAGTATAATAATTTTTATTACTAAATACAAACTGTAAAGATGAAGAAACTGATACGCCATTATAATTAACTATAATTTTGGAATATTTTGATATATCGATCATATTTTTAGTTCCAACATAAAGTCTAGTTCCAGAAGGAGAATAAAAGTTCATATAATCTCCATATTTTGTTAATCCGCCAGAATAACTAACATGATATCCAGTAATACTCCATCCACCTGTAACTGGTAAAAATTCGTTTCCATCCTTATATAAATATAATTTATTATCTGTTTTTTGCTTTATAATTTCTGATTTTCTCACATTACCTTCATTATCTATTGCCATTAATTGTATTGCATATTCTGTATCTGGTTCTAAGTTTAATATTGTATATGAGCTACCTTTGTTTAAATCAACATATTGTCCATTTAGAAAGTATTCATATCCAATGATCGTAGTAGAGGAGGAAGTTGCATTTCCTTCTAATGTAATATATGTTCCATTTACTTCCTTTATTGTTGGAGTAAATTCTGAAATTGGAGAGTTAACTACTTCACCAGATCCATTATTTGGAGTATCATCGTTTGGTATTACAATAGAATTTTGATCTGGAATATCAATATTTTTAGCCCATAAAATTTCATTTCCATTTAACTCTGCAGTATATGCTAATTTATCTTCTTTTATTATTAATTTACCAACATAATTTTCATTAAAACTTGGAATAAATTTTTTTATATCTTCAAAAGAAGTAGCATTAATTTTTTCTCTATCACCAAGTGTATCCACAAACTGTTTTGATACTGTTAAAGTGAGCTCATCTCTAAAACTTGTTAAATCTTGTGTAAATTTTGCTTGTCTTGCACTTTCTATTGGATTATTATTCGTTAAATTTAATATTATGGCTCCTGCAAGTATTATAATAACAATTATCGTAATTATTAGAACTATTAGCGATATACCATTCTTTTGTTTCCTATACATAAGTCTTCCTTTCATTAAATATAATAAAATATTAACATATTAAAAGAAATATATCAATAGTTAAATAAAAAATATATCCTCTAAAATGTCATATCTTTTATAACATTTTAGAGGAAACCTACATTTTAAATTAATCATTTTATTATTTTATTATTTTATTATTCACACACGGCCTCTAAAATAGCTTTAAAATATGCAAGATGTGCAAATTCATCTTTTAGTATTCTTGTTATAAGGTCCTTTAAATTTTCATCATCAGTGAGTGGATATAATGTCTCATAATATTCTATTGCTCCAGTTTCTAATTTTATATTTTCCCTCATGATTCCTTCAATCATTTTAACATAACATACATAATGACCTGACCAATATTGACAAATATCAGGGTTATCATCAATAAAGGTACAAAGTCTAGGGTCTAGATTAGATAATGTCATTTTTTCAGCTAATATCTCTGAGTGATGTACTTCATCATAAGAAATTCTTCTCATAGTCCTACCAATGTTACTTGTTTCATCATTATACATTAATATAAAACTTTGATATTTATATTGATTTTGACTTGTAAATTCACTTTTTCTTCCAACATATCCATCTTTTAAAATATAAAGTATATCATCTGAAAACGTATAAGGAAGTACTTCAGGAAATGGTTCTGTTACTGCTAATTCATCAAAATTTATACTATTTGCTTTTTTTAAATTCATATTATTCCCCCTTTTATTAAGTCTCATTAAAGGCATTTAATACAGTATTAAAATAATCTAAATGTGATACCTCATCTTCAATTATACGCTTAACGATTTCATCTAAATTTTCATCTGTTGATTCTTTCAAAACTTCATTATAGTCATTAATTGCAATTTGTTCAAGCTTAATATTATCTTTTAAAATTTTTTCAAATTCCTTAGCATAACATACATAATGGCCAGACCAGTAATCACAAATATTAATGTTATTATCAATATATTTACAATATTTAGGATCAACATCTGATAGATAAAGCTTTTTTGCAATCATCTCATAATGTATCATTTCTCTTATCGCAATTTTTTCTATTGCTTCATAAAAATTTGGTAACTTTTTGTTATAGGTTAATATAAAATGCTGATACATATATTGAGCTAGACTTGTAAATTCACCTTTTGATCCAGAGTTAATCTTCATAAGTTTGTAGACTATGTTTTTATCTAAAATGGACTTAGTAGCCTCTGGAAAATTTCCATGTATTTCGTATTTTGAAAATTCTATACTGTTTGCATTTTTGAAATTCATAACGATCACCTATAAAATTATATTTTTTTACAAATAATATATGTATAATTTGAATAAAATGAATGATATTATAGTAAAAATATAAAAAGTATTATATTGACAAATACCTTAAACTATAATATAATTTGAATATGTAAAAAAATTATTTTGGAGGAAAGTAGATTGAGAAAATATATTAGTGAAAAATTTGATTTTAAGTTTTTAAATAGGATTATGTATGTTGGAGCGTTTATAGCAGTATATTATGTACTAAAAAATATTGGTCTTTTAGATAAAATATTTGAAGCTCTTGCAGCACTTACCCCAGTATATATAGGAATATTAATTTGTTGGATATCAATGCCTTTAAAAAACAGGCTTAAAAAAATAGGCCTTAGCAAAAATGCAGCAGCACTAGTATCCTTAATATTAATTTTTGGAATTCTGATATTATTATGTGCAATTATTATACCAATGTTTGTTCAACAGTTAGCAAGCTTTGTTAAAGAATTACCTAATATTTATACCACAGTTATTGTAAAAGTAAATGAAATATTAAAAGATAATTTAGGAATTGAAAATGCGATACAAATATCTAATAGTATAAAAAGCTTAGATTTTGTACAAAAATATCTGGGAAATATTGTTGATTATTCTATAAATACAGTACAAAGTGCAATAGGTGTAATAGTAACAATAGGAACAACAATTGTAGTGTCATTTTTCATGGCTAAAGATATTGAAAAATTAAAGTCTGGAATTATAGGATTTTTCTCTAAAAATAGTAAAGATGGAAATAGATATAAAATGGTAACAGAAATAGATGCTGTTATAATGAAATATATTAAAGGAGTTGTACTTGATAGCTTTATAGTTGGATTAATGACAACAGTGGTTTGTATGATATTAAAATTAGATTATGCGATAATATTTGGTATACTAATAATGTTCCTTAATCTTATACCATATATCGGAGCAATTTTATCATATACAATTGCATCATTATATGCACTTTCAGTCGGAGGACCTGCACTTGCAATAATTACTTTCATTTCACTTGCAATTGTACAGGTAATAGATGCAAATATTTTACAACCAAATATAATAGGAAAATCAGTAGATATACACCCAGTAGTAATTCTTGCTGGACTTATAGTATTTCAACTTTTCTTTGGTGTTGTAGGAATGATTATAGCAGTACCAATATTATCTGTAATAAAAGTAATTATGAAGTATAAACTTGATATACCAATTGATGAAGATGAAGAGAATGAAGTAAAGGCAGTAAATTAAAAATATATTAAGAAAGATGTTAAAAAATTAACATCTTCTTTTCTTTTATTCAAATAATTCTTTATGTAATTCTTCCATAAATTCAACTGCTCTTTCAGCTTGAACAGCAATGTTTATTGAAAGCTCACTAAATGATATCATTTCAATTGAGATTTTAAGATTTTTTGCAATATCAAATATATCATAAATGAGTTCGCGATTTGACATCATCATATCCCCAACAATTGATATTTTTGTCATATTATCCCTTTTAGTTATAAATTTAACTTTGTTATTTTCAAATGGTTCATCAGTTTCTTCTAATTCATCTAGTTTATCAGATATCAGACTTCCAGCAGATCTTTTCTGTGAATTTCTTACAATTATAGGTATGTTATATTTTTTTCCTGTGTTTACAGCTCTATTATGCATAACCTTTGAACCAAGGCTAGCTGCTTCTAACATTTCGTTATATGATATGTTCTTTAATAGTTTGGCTCTTGAAATAATTCTTGGATCAGCAGAAAAAACACCATCTACATCAGTATATATTTCACATTTTCTTGCTTTAATTGCCGCAGCAATAGCAACAGCACTCAAATCGCTTCCACCACGACCTAGTGTTGTTAAGTTACCTAATTTATCTACTGCTTGGAATCCTGTTACTACAACAATTTTTCCACTTTTTAAATAGGAAAGTATATTTTCTATGTAAATTGATTCTATTTTTGCTTCACCATATGTAGAATCAGAAATAATTCCTGCTTGTTCGCCAGTTAAGCTTATTGCTTCATAACCTCTTTCATTTAGCATCATACTAAGAAGGGCTACAGTTTGCATTTCTCCAGTAGTAAGCAAGAAATCTAAATCTCTTTTGCAAGGATTTTTAGAATATTCCTTTGCCTTTTGAATTAGATTATCTGTACACTTGCCTTGGGCAGATACAATAACTACAAGATTATTCTTTTTATTCTTATAAGATATTATATTATCGCATATTTTTTCTAACTTTTCTTTATTTTCAACAGAGCTACCACCATATTTTTGAACGATAACATTCATACACAATTCACCTCTCATATGATATTTTATGCAAAATAAGAAGGCTTGTGCTCATAAAATAAGTATAAGTTAATAAATATCTATAATATACATAAATAAATGACTATAATATAGTATTTAATATTGAAAAAAGTTATTGAATATAGTAATATTTTAATATATATTTATAGTGGGTGGAAATATGAAAAGAAACAAAGGAATAAGTTTAATTGTGCTGGTAATAACAATTATAGTATTAATTATATTAGTAACAGCTGTAATACTAGGATTAGCAAGAAACAATCCAAGAGATAGTGCGGTAAAGGCAAAATTTATGGCCAATTTTACAAATGTAGAAGAAGGCGTAGGAATATATGCGATGAGTAAACTTTCTGCTGATAATACAAGCTATCAACTACCGTTAGGAGATAAGGTAACATTAACAGAAAAAGAAACAATAAAGAAGGATGTACCAACACTTGCAGCAAAAGTAGCGCAGTTAAATCAAGGAAAAACAATAGATAATATTGATTTGTATCATATAGATCCGACTCTAATTGGAGCAGAGAATCTTTACTCAAGTAAAACAAAAGGTTATTTAATAGATGCATCGACAAGACAAATATATGATTATAGCGGAGAATACTTTGAAGATGCAAGATGGCATACACTAGATTCAGGAGTAAAAGATTCAGATTTACCAGATATAGTAGATGATGTAATAGATATATGGGATGGATGGATAACACTATCTCTGTACTATCCATCTAATTCAACGGAAAGAAAATGGAGACTAGGTGAGACAGGAGAAGTAAGAAGTGCAGAATATGATAATTGGCAAGACTACACAGGACCAATAACAGTAAGACTATCTGATGTAGAAAATATATGGATAAGTTATATAGTAGATGGAAAGAAAGTAGTAATACCACCATTAGGAAAAGTAGCAGTAGATATAGCACCAGATAGTACGGCCCCTGTTGAGAGTGTAAAGGTAAATATAACATATGATGAGGGAGCAACAAAGAAGGAGTATAAAGTAGGAAATAGTGGCTGGATGGAATATACAGGAGAGTTTACTGTAACAAGCAATGTAGTTATAGAAGCAAGAGCAGAAAAGCCAGATAATGTATATGATACAAATGGAAATCTAATACAAGAAAGAAAAGCAGTAGGAACAGATGCATATTACATAGGAAATATTAATGTAAAGACAGAAGATATACTATATGCACCAACAATAAAGAGAACGAGTGCAAGAGACTCAAATGAAAAAGCAAGCGTAAATATAACATATCCAGAGAATGCGGTAAGAAAAGTATATAAAATAAATTATGGAGTAGAACAAAATTATACAGAGGATGTAAGTGTAACAAACTGGGGAACATATATACAAGCATATTACTATGATGCAAATGGAAAGAAATCAAGAACATCATCAATATATATAGATGAGACACCAACAGATCCAGAAGATGGAAACTTGACACCACCAACATTAAGTAAAGTAAATGCAAGAAATGAAAATGAAGTAGCAGGAGTACAAGTAACATATCCAGAAAATGCAGTAACAAAACAATATAGAGTAAATTATGGAACTTGGCAAACATATACAGATGTAATAGCAATACCACAATATAACACATACATACAAGCAAGGTATTATGATGCGACTGGAAAAATGTCACCAATAAGAGGAATATATATTGAAGAAGGAAGAACAGATGGACCACCGCCACCAGAAAATTTAAATCCAGCAGCACCAAGTATAGTATTAACACCAACAACACTGACAGATAGTGTTTCAGTAAGTATAAATGCACCAGCAAGTGCAGATAGGATATATATAAAAGTTGGAGATAGTTCATATATGCCATACACTTCGCCAGTAACAGTAACAAGTAATATATGGATAAGAGCATACTATGTAACGTATGATGGCGAGGTATCATATACAGCAAGTAAAAGAGTAAGTAATATAAAACAGGCAAATATGCCATATGTATCAATAAGTACAGCACCAACATCAAGGTACGCTACAAAAGTAAACGTAACACTAAATTATTCAGATGCAGATAGTATAGAATATAGTAAAAATGGAATAGTATATACACCATATACAGGAGCATTTGAAGTAACAGAAAACTGTACAATATATGCAAAAGCAACAAATACAAATGGGGTAGCAACAGATAAAGAATATATAACAAATATTGGAAATAAACCACCAGCAAAACCGCAAGCACTTGCAGTTAATATATCGGTGAATCCGGAACCAGCAGTAACAAATGTAGCAGTAGATAAGGTAAAGGTAAGTATAGAGTATGATAGTAAAGCAACAGAGAAGTATTATAGGATAGGACAAAATGGAGTACTAACACCATATACAGGGGAGTTTGAATTAACAAGTAATACAACGGTATATGCATATGCAGTAAATGCAACATCAAATGGAAATGATACAAAGATAATAGACAATATAGTGGATGGAATATCAGAGCCGGTAATAACAGGAAGTCCAAAGAATACTATACAATCAACAAAAACAAAAATAACAATCGAATATGATAAAAATGCAGCAGTAAAACAGTACAAGATAAATAGTAATGGACAATTGAGAGATTATACAGGAACATTTGAGGTAACAGAAAACACAGTAATATATGCATATAGTAAAAATGCAAAAGGTCAGACATCATCATCAATATATGAGGTAACAAATGTAATACCACCTCCACCAGTACTAGTAATAGACTATGGAAAATACTTCTTGTTAAAGTTAAATTATCCAGAACAATCAACAACAAGAGAGTATAAGTGGAAAACAGATGGAACATGGAAGACATATGACAGTCAAGGAATACTATTAATAAAACCAGAATATAAAAATGAGATATTAAATGCAGAAGGAAATATAATAGTAAAAATAAAAGATGAAAATGGACAGGAAAAAACATATACAGGAGATTACTATATACTAGATGTAGCACCAAGTGAGATATTTGAAAATCTATTTATGAGATGGGATAGAGTAACACCAAGTGCACCGCAAATAATATTAAGCACAGAAGAACCAACAAGAAATTTAACAGCACAAATACAATATGAAAGCTATCTAGTAAAGAAAGAATATAAAGTAGTAAATCCAGATGGAAGTATAAAGCAAGACTGGACAGAATACAAAGGACCAATACAAGTAAATCAAAATAATACAGTAATATATGCAAGAGGTCAAGATGATGCAGAGGTTTGGTCAACACAAGCAGTAAAGAAGGTAGTAAATATAGATGAGACATCCCCTGAAATAAAATTAACAGCAGACTTAGAAAAGGTAGCCCAAAATGTACAGATAAAAGTAAGCGTTACAGATGATGTAAAAGTACAAAAAGTAAAGTGGGCAGCAGGAATACAAGGAGAGAGTTACTTTAAAACAGGTGGAACAGAAATAAATAACAATAGTGTAGTAAAGATAACTGGGAATGGATATTACACATTCTATGCAGAAGATGGAGTAGGGAATACACAAGTATATACACTAAATGTAGAAAATATAGATTTAACACCACCGGCAATAGATATCCAAGTTACACCAGAAACAACAGTAGGAACAAGTGTACAAATAACAATAAATTATGGAGATAGTACAACAAAGCAGTATAAAATAGGTGAATCAAATACCACATGGACAAATTACACTGCACCGATAACACTAACATCAAATACAGTATTAGCAAATAACTGGAAGAATAGTGATGGAACAGTAACAATATATGCAAAAGGAAAAGATGCAGTAGGAAATGAAAAGAACGAAACAAAGAAAATATTAAATTTAGATTTAGATATACCAAAAACACCTATAATAAATTCGGCTGCTGGATATCCTACATTAACAGCATATGGAGTTAAAACAGATTCAACAACTACAATAACATATGATACAAGAACAGATATAGATAATTATTATAGTACAGATAGTGGAACAACATGGTTAAAATATACAGGAAGTTTTAATTATGCATCTGGAACAATAATGGCAAAAAGCGTAAAGAAAAATACAGGACTTGAAATTTCTACTAGTAAAACCATTACTATACCAAGCAATGCAATGCCATTAGTGGCTTATGATGGAAATTATTCGACAGGATACAAAACATCTGGAATGTATATGTTTTTAGATTCTAGTATGGAAAATCAAAATATTAGAGTAAGATTAGCCAGCCATGATAATTCCGGAACAGTAGTTATTTACTTTTTAAATGAAAGTGGTACAACAATATCTTCTACTACATATAAAACAACATCAACATATTATACTACTCTAACTGTTCCAGTAGGTGCAAGGAAAATATATATTACTACTCAGCAAAATTCAAATATATATGAGATAGAAACATACAATTTTCCTACAATAACTGCTACTCAATATTTACCTGAAATAACAAGGACTAAAATTGAAAATGGTTATAGTACAGTAACAATAAATTATTTTTATACTAGTGTTCAAAGATTATATAGTTTTGATGGAATAAATTGGCAAAATTATCAAGATAAACCAATAAGAGTTGAGGTTGGTCAAACAATATATGCCAAAGGTGTTGATAAGTATGGCAACGATACTATACTTACGCCTACTTATACAGCAGCTTTGAGATCTGACGCAGTACCTCCAGCTGGATATGATAAAAACTATTCTGTTGGTTATAGAGTGACAAATACTTATATGACAATTAATTCAAACATGCAAGAACAAAATATAAGAATTAGGATGACAAGTCACTGGAATGGTGGAATAGTGGTAGTAAGATTTTTAGATGCAAATGGTGTTGCGTTATCGGCAAACACATATAACACATATAACACATTTTATGCCACACTTAAAGTGCCTAGTGGTGCACAAAAATTATATATAAATATGAATACGATAAATGCTACTATATATGAAATTGAACCATATATTACTTAATATAATTTAAATATAATTTTATGAAAATGGATAGTTTTAATACTATCCATTTTTTATATAAAATATTAAAAAATATTTGTGAAATCATATTAAATGTGGTAAAATATTAATGTTATTAAAGGGTGATACTATGAAAGATGAGCAAATAAGTATATTTGGTGAAACGGAAAATAATGATATAAAAAAAGAAATAAAAAATTTAAGAAAAGAAATAGAATATCATAATAAAAAATATCATGAAGAGGATAAACCAGAAATATCAGACTATGAATATGATAAATTAACTCAAAAACTTAGGAAACTAGAAGAAGAGTATCCTGAGTTTAAAAGTGTTGATTCACCAACTCAAAAAGTTGGAGGAAATTTAAAGAAAATATTTTCTCAAGTAACACATGACGTACAAATGCAAAGTTTACAAGATGTATTTAATTTCGAAGATGTTGTTGATTTTGTAGAAAAAGTTCAAGATGAGTATGGAGAAGATGTTGAATTTGTTGTAGAAAAAAAAATAGATGGTTTATCTGTATCACTAGAGTATGTTGATGGTATTTTAGTACGCGGTTCTACTCGTGGAGATGGTTTTGTTGGTGAAGATGTTACTGAAAATTTAAAAGTAATAAAAAGTATTCCACATACACTTAAATCAAAAGATACTATTGAGGTAAGAGGAGAAGTATATCTTCCAAGACAAGAATTTGAAAACATAAATGAAGAATTAGAAAAAAAAGGTAAACCAATATTGTCTAATCCAAGAAATGCAGCAGCAGGTACTCTAAGACAACTTGATCCAGAACTTGTACGTGGTAGGAACCTTGATATATTTGTATTTAACGTACAAAAGGGTACGAAGTTCAGTAGTCATTTTGAAAGTCTAGAGTACTTAAATTCAGTTGGTTTCAAAACAATAGAACATACTAAAGTTTGCAAGACAAAAGAAGATGTTATTAATGCAATAAAAGAAATTGGTAAAGCAAGAAATAGTTTACCATATGATATTGATGGTGCAGTTGTAAAGGTAAATGACTTACATATAAGAGTTGAGATGGGAAGTACTGTAAAAGTTCCAAAATGGGCTGTTGCATATAAATATCCACCTGAACAAAAACAAACTAAGATATTAGATATTATAACTCAAGTTGGTAGAACTGGTCAAGTAACTCCAATGGCAATACTAGAGCCAGTTAGGGTTGCAGGCTCTCTTATATCTAAAACTACACTTCATAATTTTGATTTTATGAAAGAAAAAGATATTCGTATAGGAGATACAGTAGTTATAGAAAAAGCGGGAGATGTAATACCAGAAGTTACAAAAGTTATTTTAGAAAAAAGAGATGGCAAACAAAAAGAATTTATTGAGCCTAGTATTTGCCCAGTATGTGGTGAGATATTAGAAAAAGAAGAAGGCGTAGTTGCGCTAAGATGCACTAATAGTGAATGTCCAGCACAGTTATATAGAAGTATAATTCATTTTGCTTCGCGAGATGCTATGGATATTTCTGGACTTGGTGAAAGTATTGTTGAAACTTTTATTGATAAAGAAATCATAAAAGATGTTGCAGATATATATTATATAAAATATGAAGATATAATAGATTTAGATAGATTTGCAGATAAATCAGTAACTAACTTATTAAATGCAATTGAATATACAAAGAATAATTCTCTTGATAAGTTTATATTTGGTCTTGGTATAAGGCATATTGGGAAAAAAGCTGCAAAGGTGCTTGCATCTAATTTTAGTGATATTGATGAAATAATGAATGCAACGTTTGAAAAATTAAATTCACTTAATGACTTTGGTGATATAATGGCAAGTTCTGTCGTTGAATTTTTTGAGAAAGAAGAAACAAAAAGATTAATAGAAAAATTTAAGGATGCGGGAGTTAATTTACAGGGGAATAAATCTGAACTAAAATCAGAAAAACTAAAAGATAAAATTTTTGTAATAACTGGCTCTTTTGAAAATTATTCTAGAGAAGAACTATCTAAAATAATTGAAGAAAATGCTGGGAAAGTTTCATCTTCTGTTTCAAAGAAGACATCATATTTAATCTCAGGTGAAAATTCAGGAAGTAAATTAAATAAAGCGGAAGAACTTGGCATAAATATATTATCAGTTGATGAATTAATAAGTATGATACATGATTAGAGAAAGAGGTAGTAGACTTGAATTTACTTATATCAAAATTTAAAGACAGTGAAAAAGGAAAAAATATAATTAATAAAATAGATAATGGCTCAAATGTAAATTTGAGCCTAAACGGCGTTACTGATTCTATGAAAGCATATATTATAGAAGCTATATTAAAAAATACAGATAAAAGTGTATTATTAGTATGTAGTAATAGTATGCAAGTAAATAAATTAATCCAGGATTTAAAATTTTTTACAAATGAAAATATTATATTATTTCCAGCAAAAAAACTACAGTATTATGATTTAACAGCTGAGAGTAAAGAAATAGAAAATAGTAGAATGTATGCTATACAAAAAATATTAGAAGGAAAAAAGAATATAGTTATAACAACAATTGATGCATTACAAACTAAAATGTTAAATAAAGATTTATACACAAATAATAGCATAAATATAAAAGTTGGAAATAAATTAGATTTTTCAATTTTTGCAAAAAAAGTTGATATTTTAGGATATGAAAGAAGTGATTCTGTTGAAGGGAAAGGACAGTTTTCTATACGTGGAGGTATAATAGATATATTTCCAATAGAAAGTGAATATCCATATAGAATTGAACTATTTGGTGATGAAATTGATAATATAAGAACATTTGATGCAATTAGTCAAAGAAGTATTGATAAAATAAATGAATTTGAGATATCTAATGCATCTGAGAATTTAGTAAGTGAAAAGAGTATTAAAAATTTATTATCTAAATTAGACGAATTAGTTAATAATCAAAGTATATCACCTGATTTAATAGAAGTTCTAGAACATGATATAGAAAAAATAAAAAATAAAGATTTTGAAAATATATTAGATAAATATTCAGATATTATAGATGAATATGATTCTACACTTTTGGATTATTTGGATAACTATGTTGTATATTTAGATGAGCCAATCAAATGTTTCGAAAAAATTAATAATTTATATGATGAAAATATCGAAACAATAAAAGTATTGAATGATCGTAATTATCTATATCTTCCTTTTGCAGGTAAATATTTAAATTATGATACTATAAATGATAAGTTAAATAATATGAAAAAAACTATATTTTTAGAGAGGATAAATCTAGAAAATAGTATAAATAAAAATAGAGAAGTATATAACTTTGATGTAAAAGAGAGTAATTATTATAAAAGTCAAATGGAATTTTTGCCTCAAGAAGTTTCACGTAATATCTCAAAAAATAAAAATGTTATACTTGTATTTCCAACAATTCAAAGAGTTGAGCAGGTTAAAAATTACCTTGATGATAATAAAATAAGAACAAAATATGTAGATAATTTAAGTATGCTTGATACTTTAGATTCTAAAAAAGTATATATTACAAGGGGAATACTATCAGGTGGATTTTATTCAAATGAATTAAATATTAGTTTTATGGTAGAACCAGTAAGTGGTATTAATTCATCAAAGACTAACAAGATAAAAAAATCAAGTTTAGGACAAAGTATTAATAGTTATGATGATCTTGAAATAGGTGATTATGTTGTACATGAGGCACATGGTATTGGAGTATATAAAGGAATAAAAACAATTAATGTACAAAGTACTCAAAAAGATTATATTGTAATTGAATATAATAATAAAGGTGTATTATATGTTCCAATAACAAATTTAGATTATGTGACAAAATATATATGTGATGATGATACTGTACCAAGACTAAATTCACTTGGTGGAAAAGAATGGGAAACTACAAGAAGGAAAGTAGTAACTCATGTAAAAGAAATGGCAAAAGAATTAATGTTGCTATATGCTAAGAGGGAAAATTCAAAAGGTTTTGTTTTCTCTCATGATACTCCGTGGCAAAAAGAGTTTGAGGATTCTTTTGAATATGAATTAACTGAAGATCAAAAAAACGCTGTAATTGAGATAAAAGAAGATATGGAAAAAGAGATTACTATGGATAGACTTTTATGTGGCGACGTTGGATATGGTAAGACAGAGGTAGCTTTAAGAGCAACATTTAAAGCTGTTATGGATAAAAAGCAAGTAGCATATTTAGTACCAACAACAGTACTTGCACTTCAACAATATAGGACTTTTAAATCAAGAATGGAAAACTTCGGTGTACGTGTTGAAATGCTAAGTAGAATGAAAAGTAAAAAGGAACAAACAGCGATTCTTAAAGATTTAGTGGATGGAAAAATAGATATAATAGTTGGTACTCATAGAATACTTTCAAAAGATGTTTTCTTTAATGATTTAGGATTATTAATAATTGATGAAGAGCATAGATTTGGCGTAAAGGCAAAAGAGAGTATTAAGATGTTAAAAGAAACTGTTGATGTACTTTCAATGACTGCAACTCCAATACCAAGGACTCTACATATGTCAATGATTGGTGTAAGGCAAATGAGTACATTAACTGAGCCACCAATGGAGAGGTTACCTGTTCATACTTATGTACTTGAATATGATGAAAATGTTATAAAATCTGCAATTGAAAAAGAATTATTAAGGGATGGTCAAGTCTTTTATATTAATAATAGAGTTGATAATATTGAAGATATCACTGAAAAAGTAAGAAGACTTGCACCAGAGGCTAAGGTAGCATATGCGCATGGACAAATGGATCCACATCAAATAGAAGATATTATGATAAAATTTATTAATCATGAGCTAGATGTAATTGTTTGTACAACGATACTAGAATCTGGCATTGATATACCAAATGCAAATACAATAATTATTGAAAATTCAGATAAACTTGGACTTGCACAGCTATATCAAATTAGAGGGAGAGTAGGAAGATCAAATAGAATTGCATATGCATATATAACTTATCAAAAAAATAGACAGATATCTGAAATATCAGAAAAGAGATTAAAGGCAATAAGTGATTTTACTGAATTTGGTAGTGGATTTAAAATAGCACTTAGAGATTTAGAAATACGTGGAGCAGGTAATATGCTAGGTCGTGAGCAACATGGACATATGGCAAAAGTTGGTTATGAAATGTATTTGACATTACTTGAAAGAGCTATAAAAGAAGAAAAAGAAGGAAATCATGATGCAAAAGATGAAGTTCAAAAAGAAGTTAAGATTGAACTTAATGTATCTGCATACATAAGTGATAATTATATAAAAAATCAAGTTCAAAAAATTTCTATGTATCAAAGAATATCAGATATTCAGGATAAAGAATCTTCTCTTGATGTAATTGATGAATTACTTGATAGATATGGTGATATTCCAAAAGAGACAGAGAATTTAATAAAAATAGTCGAAATTAGAAATATTGCAAGAAAACTTGGCATTACAAGAATATATCAGGATGCTAATTATGTAATTGTTTCACCTGGCAATTTCAAAATTGATATTTCAGGTAGCAATGATATACTAATTAAAGTACAATTTGAATTAGAAAAACAATATGAATTATTTAGTAGATTACATCAAAATTAATTTTTAAATTTCGTTGACAAATAAATACATTAATGATATACTAGTACCGTACAATTAGAAATAAATATGTAGAAAAGGGGAAATGAAAATGGAAGAAACAAATGGAGCAATAATTGAAAAAGATGTTGCCAAGAAGATGAGATCTGGTGGAAATGATAAAATAATAATAATTTCTATAGTAGTTGGAGTTATTTTAATTGCAGCAGCACTATTTGGAGTAGTTTATTACAAAACAAATATGGAGAGCATTGTAAAATTTGATGGTGGAAGCGTATCAAAAGCTGAGTTTACTGTATATTATAAGACATTTGCACCAATGCTTCAATATTATGGATATCCAGAATCTGCAATAGGTTCACAAATTGCAAATAAGGCTGCAATTGATAAGATATTATTAAAAGAAGCAAAAGATGCCGGAGTAACATTATCTGATGAAGATAGAAAAACAGTTGATGATACTTTCAATGATAAAGATAAAGTTGCATCTTTTGTTGAACAAGGTATAGATGTATCACTTATGAAAGAATTATATTATAATGATTATATTATATCTGCATATATTGAAAAATTAAAATCTGAAGCTAAACCAGAAGATATTCTTGCATATATAAAGACAATTTATGGTGAAGATGCTGATTATAACGAATACAACACAAGTCATATATTATTTAAAACAACTGATAGTTCAACTGGCTCAGAAATGACTGACGAACAAAAAGCAACAGTAAAAGCAAAAGCAGAAGGTGTACTTGCAAGAGTAAAAGCTGGTGAAGATTTTGCTACACTAGCAAAAGAATTCTCTGAAGATGGAACAGCTTCAGCAGGTGGTAAATTTACAATGTACATGGATGATTCTGTTTACAAAGAATATTCAGATGCTGTAAAAACTCTAAAAGCAGGTGAATTATACGCTACTTTAGTTAAAACTGAAGCAGGATATCATATTATAAAATTAGATTCTATCGTTGAAAATGGTAGATCAAATAGTAATACTGAAAAAGAAGAATTTGTAAATAATAATATAAATACTTTAAGTACTTCAAAAAATGTAAGTTTCGATGAAGCAAAATTAAATAAATTAATTGAACAAATTACTGGTACAAAAGTAACTGATGACACAAATACAGGAAACGGTACAGATGATGGTACAGGAACAGATACTAATACAGATACTAATACAGATACAAACACTGATAATAATACTGATACAAATACAGATACTGGAACTGATACACAAACACAACAATAATAGGAGAATTAGATGGATATAATAACAAGTAAATCTAATGAGAATGTTAAGTTTATTAAAAGTTTAAATGATAAAAAGTTTAGATATAATAACAGATCATTCTATTTAGAAGGAATAAAAGTTATAGATGAAGTCTTAAAATTAGATAGAGCGATAAACATTAAGTTTATCGCTTATTCTAAAGATATACTTGAAAATTTAAATGGTGGTAACGAGATATTAATAAAAATATTTGAATATTCAAAAAAGACTAATCTAAAAATATTGGAATTCAAAAAAGAAATATTTGAGTATATGACTGATACGATTACTCCACAAGGAATACTGACAGTACTTGAAATGCCAAATTATAATATAAATGATTTATTGAAAGAAAATAGTTCGAATATATTAATACTTGATAAAGTTCAGGATTCAGGGAATATTGGCACAATAATTAGAACAGCAGATGCCTTTGGAGTTAATTTAGTATTATGCACTGAGGGAACTACTGATATATATTCTCCAAAAGTATTAAGATCTACAATGGGCTCAATACTTAGAGTTAAAGTTTTATATATAAAAGAAAATTACAAAGAGATTTTGGAAAATATAAGAAAATCAAAAATAAAGATAATTGGTACTTCACTTAATACAAATAAATATATAAAAGATATAGACTTTAAAGGAAAATATGCTTTCATAGTCGGTAATGAGGCAAATGGAGTAAGTGAAGAAATAAATAATTTATGTGATGAATTTATAAAAATTCCAATGACAAATAGTGCTGAATCTTTAAACGTTGGTATTGCAACAGGAATTATTTTATATGAACAGTTTAATAATAAATAAATTATAAAAAATAAAAATTTTAGAATATTTTGTATAAAAAAATGTAAATTGCAAATTATAATAACAAGTACATCAAAGTTGATGTGCGAAATAAATAGCTATGCACTTTTATGGCTATTTCACACAATACAAGGACAGATATTATTCTTCTGTCCTTGTATTTTTATATATTATTAAATATAGAGATATTAAAATATAGAAAATTCTACTTAAATTTCTTGATGTTTACATAAAAAAGTGGTATAATCAATTTGAATAGTTAAAATCGAAAGTTTAGATAATTTTAAACTTTATCTAAATTAATTTGATTGATTCTATATAAAAAGTAGGAGGGTCTAATTATGTTAAATATTCCAACAGCAAGTGAAATAAGGAATAAAATTTCTAGCGATGAATGGAAATCTAAGGTTGAAGAAGCGATTAAAAAAATGTATGAACAAGGTGAAGATTCAATTGTAATTGAAGGAACAGTACCATCAAAGCTAAAAGCGGAATTGGAAAGGGAACCATATTTTTTCAAAGTAACATATGGTGATAATCATAAGAATGAGTATTTTACAACGATAAGTGCTAAAAAATAAAAGTAAAAGAACAAGTTTCTAAGAAATTAGAAGCTTGTTTTTTCTATATATAAAATATTATATTTATAAATTTATTAAAAACAATCGTAATTTTATAAATAAATTTATATAGTAAATATATATAGTAAATATTTAATTAATTTAATTATATCAATATTTGCTCTAAAATATTGAAAATCAAGCAAAAAAGTTATATAATATGTCCATATAAAGATATACATACAAAAGAAAAGGAGAAGATTAATGAAAAGAGTAATAGTAATAATATTTGCAATACTTGGCATAGTTTTAGGAATTGCATTTGGAGAATCTGTGGCAACAGTAAAAGGCTTAGAATGGTTATCACTTGGAGGAGAACTTGGTTTTAAAACTCCAATTGTATTAGATTTGAATTTTCTTCAATTTACAATAGGTTTTTGGTGTAAAATTAATTTGGCTGGGGTTTGGGGATTGGTAATATTTTCTTTAGCATCAAAGAAAGTTTTAGATTGGCTAAAAATATAAAAAAATTACCGTTAAATGACAGACCTTATGAGAAATTGGAACTACTGGGGTCTGAAAATTTAACAAATTCTGAATTACTTGCAATAATAATAAAAACTGGAAAAAAGAATAAGAGTTGTATTGAAATTGCACAGGAGATATTAAATATAAATGATAATTTACATGATATTAGTGATTTAGAATATTTATCTTCAATTTCAATGGAGGAACTAAGACATTATGATGGAATTGGTAAAGTTAAATCAATTCAAATAAAGGCAGTAGTTGAATTATCAAAAAGAATGTCAAAAGTATATGGAAAAACAAGAAGAAAAATAAATAATCCAAAGGATGTTTTTAATTTACTAAATTCATCTTATCTTGGAAAAAAGCAAGAATGTTTAAAAACTATAATACTGAATAAGAAAAATGAAGTAATATCAATAAATACAAATGCAATTGGGAATAATGATAGTATAACTATTGGATTAAAAGAAATATTAAGTGAACCAATAAAACAAATGGCTCATTCAATAATACTTTCACATAATCATCCAAGTGGAACTCTTATACCTAGCAAGCAAGATATTAGTTTTACCAAAAATGTTTATGAACATGCTAAAATTTTTAATATAAATTTACTTGATCATATAATAGTTGCAAACTCAGATTATATAAGTTTGAAAGAACAAGGTTATATATAATAATTACAAATGATTTTTTATAAACTAAAGCGAAAAATAATAAAATTTATGCAAAAATGAGAAAAGGTGGTAAAAATGGGTATAATATCAAGAGATATAGGTGTAGATTTAGGAACATCATATATTAGAATATATGTAAAAGGAAGAGGCATAGTATTATCTGAGCCTTCAGTAGTAGCAATAAACAAAATAACAAATGAAGTTTTAGCAGTTGGAAACCAAGCAAAAGAAATGCTTGGTAGGACACCAGAAAATATTATAGCACTTAAACCTTTAAAAGATGGTGTAATTGCAGATTTCAATGCTACAAGACTTCTTATACAAACTTTAATTTCGAAAGTAATACCAAAAAGTTTAATTTCAAGGCCTAGACTTGTTGTTTCTGTTCCATCAGGTATAACTGATGTAGAAGAAAGGGCTGTTGAAGGTGTTGCGTATAAAGCAGGTGCCAAAGATGTTTATCTTATGGAAGAAGTTATGGCAGCTGCAATTGGTGCTGGACTTAGAATAGAACATCCAGAAGGTTCAATGATTATTGATATAGGCGGTGGAACAAGTGAAATAGCAGTATTGTCACTTGGTGGAATTGTTGTATCGAATTCTACAAAGTACGCTGGTGAAAAACTGGATAAAGATATAATTGAATATGTAAAGCAAAAATTTAATATAATAATAGGTGAAGTTGAAGCAGAAGAAGTAAAAAAACAAATTGGTGCAGCTACATCTGCTATGACTGAAGAAAAAATGAATGTTAAAGGTAGAAATTTAGCAAATGGTCTACCTCAAACTATTATACTTACTACTTCTAATATAAATGAAGCAATTATTGATAGTTTAAACGAAATAATAAGAGTTTTAAAAATAACATTAGAACAAACACCACCTGAACTTGCATCTGATATTATGGAAAGAGGCATAGTTATAAGTGGTGGTTGTGCTCAGATAAAAAATTTAGATAGATTTATTTCAAATCAAGTTGGAATGCCAGTTTATCTTGCAGAAAATCCATCTGAATGTGTAGCAAAAGGTGTAGGAAGTGCACTTGAAAATATACAAGTTTTAAGAAAAGCTATGAAAACTAGAAGAAAATAAAAGTGGAGTGTAGTTATGAATTATAGATATGATTTTGATAATAGAAAAAAGGATAAAAGAAAAAAGATAATATTTGTAGTTATATTTATAATTTTTGTAATTATATTTTCATCGTTCTTTTTTAAAAATAGTTCAAATGTTGTATTAAATAAAGTATTTAGTGTTATTTCGTATCCATTTGATTCTATATATAATATTACTCATGGATGGATGAATGGTATAAAAGGATATTTTTCAAATTCAAAAAAATTAAGTGAAGAAAATGAAAATTTAAAAATTCAAAATGAACAGTTACAATTAAAACTACTTGAGAGTCAAAAGGTATTAGATGAAAATAACTCTTTAAAAGAAATGTTAGAAATAAAAAAGGCCTTTCAACATTTTGAAATAAAGCTTTCAAATATAATTTTTAGAGAACATGATAATTGGACACAAACTTTTAAAATTGATATCGGAAGTAAAGACGGTGTTAAATTAAATCAAGCCGTTGTTCATACTAACGGATTAGTTGGTTATATTTCAAAGGTTGAAGAAAGTACAAGTACTGTTACTACGATCCTAGATCCTATGGCGTCTGTTAGTGTAAATATAAGTACAATAAATGAGCCAGCAATTTTGCAAGGTGATTTAAGCTTAAAATCAAATAATAGACTAAAGCTTAATTTTATACCACTTGATGCAGAAGTTTCTATTGCAGATCAATTATATACATCTGGTCTTGGATCAACTTATCCTGGTTCAATTCCTGTTGGAAAAATTTCAGAAGTAATAAGTGGAAAAAATGATATAAACAGATATGCAATAGTTGAACCAAATGTAAATATAAGAACAATATCAGAAGTTGGAGTAATAATAAATTAGAGAGAGGTAAAAATTTTGAAGAGGTTTCTTACAATTATATATATAATACTTTTAATAATACTTATATATTTCTTTCAAGTTGCAATAGTAGATAATAATAACCTATTTGGTGTAAAACCAAATCTTATACTGATATCTTGTTTAATTGTAAGTATATGGTATGGACTTTATGCTGGAGCAATTTATTCATTTATTATTGGTATAATTACAGATATAATATTTGGAAATACATATGGACTTTTTACTATAAGCTATGTTATTACAGGTACATTAATTGGATTTTTTAATACAAATTATAGAAAAGAAAATAAAATGTCACTTGTATACGTTACAATTATTGCTACTGCAATCTTTGAGATAGTAGAATACATATTTTACTTAATGAATACATCAACATACAGTAGTTTGTTATATCTAATAAAACAAATTACTATTGGTTCAATTTTGAACATAGTAATAGTATATGTTTTGTATTCATTAGTATTAAAAATAGTAAATTACTTTGAAGATAGGATTAGAAATTAAAATTTTTAATTATAATATATATACCAAAGTGGGTGAAATAACATGAAAAAACTTTTTAGAAAATTTTATGAATTTATAAATAATAGATATACAATAATTACTATAGTAATTATTGTAATTTCTATTATATACATTTTCCAACTATTTAACTTACAAATAATAAATGGTAAAGAATATAGAGAACAATCTGAAAAAAGAATGCTAAGAACTGAGTCTGTAAGTGCACCAAGAGGTGAAATATATGATAGAAATGGTATAGTACTTGCAACTAGTAAATTATCCTACGATATAAGAATCTTTAAAGTAAAGGTATCTAGTGAGGAACAAAATAATTCAATTGCTGAATTAATAAAAATATTAGAATCTAATAACGATAAAATATATTCAACTTTTCCAATAAATGATACTTTGGATGGATTTAACTTTGGCTCAGAGGATGCTGAGAAACAATGGAAGAAGCAAGTAAATATTAAAGATGAATATACATTTGACCAAGTTATTGATTATTATATTGATAAATATGAATTAAGTAATATACAAGATAAAAAATTGCAAATAAAGATAATAGAAGTAAAGTATGAAGCAAATTTAAATGGATATTCTCTATTTAATAGTGTTACAATTGCAAAAGATATATCTGAAAATTCAGTTGCACAAATAGAAGAAAAAAGGAACATATTATTTGGTATAGATATAATAAAAATTCCAAAAAGATATTACACTAATTCAAATCTTTTCTCACATGTAATAGGATATGTAAGTAAAGTTAGTAAGGGAGAATATGATAATTTAAAATCTCAAGGGTATACAATAAATAGTGATATTGGAAAGGCTGGCGTTGAACAGTCATTTGAAAAATATCTTAAAGGAACTGATGGTGAGATTAAAGTAGAGACTGATGCTATGGGAAATACATCGTCTGAATATACTTCTAAAGAAGCAATTTCAGGAAATAGCGTAACTCTAACTCTAGATTACAGATTACAAAAAGTAGCACAAGAGGCACTAGAAAGTAGTATTAAAGGGTTAAGAGATGGTACTCTTGTCAAAAAGAAAGTTCCAGATGCATCATCTGGTTCAGTAGTTGTACTTGATGTTCAAACAGGTGAAGTCCTAGCAATGGCCAATTATCCAAATTATGATACAAATGCTATTATTAATGGAATGTCATATACAGATTGGAATAATCTTCAAACTGATCCATTAAAGCCTATGTTCAACAGAGCAATTTCTGGTACATATTCTCCAGGATCTACATACAAAATGCTAGTTGGTATAGCAGGACTTGAAAAAGGTGCTATTAAAGTCGATGAAAAAATATTAGATAAAGGAATATATCCATATGGTCATAATCCAAAATGTTGGATATACACACAATATGGTTTAACACATGGATATGTAGATATCGGTGATGCGATAAAAGAATCTTGTAATTATTTCTTTTATGAGGTAGGTAGAAGACTTGGAATTGATAATATAGTAGAATATGCTAAAATTTTTGGTCTTGGTCAAAAAACAGGAATTGAACTTAGTCAGGAAGATGCAGGAGTAATTGCCGGTGCAAATGCAGGAAGTGATTGGTACTTAGGTCAGACCTTATCTGCTGCAATTGGTCAAGAGAGTAACGGATATACACCTATACAACTTGCAAACTATATTTCAGCAATTGCAAACGGTGGTAAGTTAAATAAAGTATCAGTTATAAAAAATGTAAATAATGAAGCAAAAAATACACAAGTATCTTTGAGTGAATTAGAAGAATATTCAAAAGCATTTACAGGTGTAAACTTTGAAGAAAAAGATTTAAATATTAAACCAGAATATATTAGTGCAGTAAAAGAAGGAATGTTATCAGTAACAAATGAAATAGGTGGAACATCTTATTTAGTATTTAAAAATAGTAATATACAAGTTGCTGGTAAAACAGGTACAGCTCAAATGCCTTCAGGATCAAATAATGGTATATTTGTTGGATTCGCTCCTTATGACAAACCTAAAATTGCAGTTGTTGCAGTAATAGAGCACGGTGGAGAAGGTACTTATACTGCAAACGTTGTAAGACCAATAATGGAAGAATATTTTAACATAACTCAACAAGATAAACAAAATGAGAGACCACAAAATGTGGTAGACAACAAAGTAGACTTTTAAATAATGAATCGCATATTAAAAATATGCGATTCATTATTATATATTATTACTTTTATAGTCTAATAAGTTCTAATAATCCTAGTGATATAAGAAGTAAGGAAGAAATAAGTATAGAATACTTTTGAACTTTTTTACTCCTAATTTTTTTACCAATTTTATTTCCAAGATACATGAATAAATTGCAAAAAATAAAGGTAAATATTACAGTATATATAATATTTATACCACCTATACTTGCTGCAATACCAATTGCAATATTGTTTGAAGAGAGTGCAAAGATTATAGTGCACAATTCTTTAACATTCAAATTCTTTGTCCCTATATCTTCATCAACTTTATTTAGAAAAATATCTTTAATTATAGAATATCCACCAATACCTATTAATAAAGATGCTCCTATAATATTTGCTAAATTTTCAGTTAAAAATAATGTTATAAGTCCTCCCATATACATGGAAAAAAAAGTTGCAATTGAAGTAGCAAGAGCAATAATTATATTTTTCTTAAATGGAATATGTACTTTCTTAATTCCGTAGGAAATACCAATTATTATATTATCTATATTTGCAGATATAGCAAAAAGTATTGCCGAAATAATTTCTATCAAAATGTTCTCCTTTCTATATAGCTTGTCATAATATATTAAATGAAAAATAAAACAAAATGTTAATGATAAGAAAAGTTTTATATAATAGTTAATTAAGTAAATTATTTAGCATTTACAATTCAAAACAAATATGTTATAATTTAATACAAATGAATAGCTATTATATAAAATAATTGTTATATAAATGATTAAGGAGGTAAATATGATTGTAAAATTAGCAAAACTAAGTATTAAGGAGAATTTGTATAAGATTGAAATTAAAGAAATAAGATATGAAATAGCACGGATATTATCTGAACTCATCGAATGTAAACTATCTTACCATCCCGTAAGTTGCAAAATTGAAAATTTATATTCAATACAAATGAATTTTAAGACTAATCTTAAAGCTCGATTAGATAATATTAATATAATTGAATGTAAACTAGAAAATGATGATAAGTATGTTGACTTTTGCAAATTAATATTAATTATTAGTTCAAAAAAAAATTCTGATACTGTGGATCATGTTATTGAGACTATTAGATCTATATATAATGGTCTTAAAATATTCTGTGAAATAACTAGTCTTATTTCAAGAAGTTATTCAAACTTAATAGTAAAATTTGAAAGAATAAATAACGAAGATGTTTATAAGATTGAATTTAATCTATTAAATTCTTCAAAAGTCGCAAAAATTTTAGGAGGTTTAATTAAATGTACCTTATCACATTCTACATTTAATTATAGCATTGATGATTTTTGCTCGGTAGATATAAATTTCGATTCCGCTACTCAATATAATAAACTAAATAATGATCAGATTAGTTATGAAATAAAAAATTATGAGGGATATGATGATATTTGTAAATTAACATTAAATGTTAAATCAAAAAAGAATGTAAGTACAATGGATGTGATTATTGAATCTTTTTCTTCTATAATTAGTAACTTTCAAATCTTCTATGAAATAGTAAGTGCTGATTTTGAAATTTATTCGAAAATAAAGTATAGTAGCTCGTATCTTAATCTTAGTATTGAAAATGCAGGGTTTGGAGAACGGATAATTAATGCGTTAAAGTCTAAAAAAATATATAGTGTTAATGATTTAATAAAATGTACAGAATATGAAATATTCGGAATTAAAAATTTAGGAAAAACAAGTTTCGATAATTTAAAATTCATTTTAAATGAAAATGGATTTGAATTAAAAGATACAATTGAAACTACAAGTTTAAATAGTGAAAATTTTGGGAGGGTGGAAATTGAGGTACTTAATTTAGATAATAAAATAATATCAATGTTAAAGACAAGATATAAATATCTAGATGAAATTGTTAATTTACCAGATGAAGAATTGACCAATATTCCTCGAATGGGTGGTCTCACTTTTGTTAAGCTTAAGAAGTGTTTAAAAGTATTTAATAATTAAAATAAGGTGAAATGAGGCAATTTAAAAGAATTACCTCATTTCACCTTATTGAGTTAAGTATGATATTTTTATAAATATTGTTATTTGGTTATTTGTGTAATTTTTGTCAAATTTCTTCCTTTTTTATATATTTTGTAGTAAAATATATTTATTAGAATTTATTTTAAAATGGAGGAAATTGAATGCAAAAAGTTTGGAATATAAAGAAGTATGACGAAGAAAAAATAGAAGAAATTTCTAAGAAACATGGAATTTCAAAGATAATGGCTAAATTTTTAGTTGCAAGGGAAATTAAAGAAGAAGATATAGATACTTTTTTAAATGGTGATTTATCATATATTAAAGATCCTTTTTATTTCAAAGATATGGACAAGTTTGTCGATAGAGTATGTTCTGCTATTGATAACAAAGAGAGAATTTGTATATATGGTGATTATGACGTAGATGGAATTACAAGTATTACTGTAATGTATAAGTTTTTAGAAACAATAGGTGCTGATGTAATTTATTATTTGCCTGACAGATTAATAGAAGGCTATGGAGTAAATAATTCTGCACTAGATTATATAAAATCACAAGGAACTAATCTCGTTATAACAGTTGATTGTGGTATAACAGCAGTAGAAGAAACTGAATATGCAAAATCAATAGGAATGGATGTGTGTATAACTGATCATCATGAATGTAGTGATATATTGCCAAGAGCAATGGCAATTGTAAATCCTAAAAGAAAAGACGATAATTCATATTTTAAAATGCATGCAGGTGTTGGAGTTGCCTTTAAATGCATAATGGCCTTAAGTAAGAAATATAATTTAAATGAAGAAAGTTACTTAAAATATTTGGATATTGTATCGATTGGAACAATATCAGATATTGTTCCTCTCTTAGATGAAAATAGAATTATATCAAAATTTGGTTTAAAACAAATTGCAAATACAAAAAATAGAGGATTAAAAGCATTATTTAATCTTGTTACATTTAAGGAAATAGATAGTATTATGGTATCTTTTGGAATGGCACCAAGGATTAATGCTTGTGGTAGAATGGGAAAGGCATCAGTTGCTGTGGAATTATTACTTGAACAAAATGAAAAGAAAGCAAATGAACTGGCAAATGAATTAGATAGATTAAATATATTAAGGCAACAAGTTGAAAAAGAAATTTTTGAACAAGCATCAGAAATGATTGAAAAAAACAAGTTATATGAAAAAAATAGCATTATTTTATATAATGAAAATTGGCATAATGGTGTAATTGGCATAGTTGCCTCAAGACTTGTAAATATATATTATAGACCAGTGATTTTACTTACAAAAGAAAATAATGTGATACGTGGTTCTGGAAGATGTCAAATGGGATTTTCACTATATGATGCACTTACTGATTGTAAAGAATTACTTATACAATTTGGCGGTCATGAACTTGCAGCAGGACTTAGTATAGAAGAAAATAAAATAAATGATTTTATAGATAGATTTGAAGTTGTAGTTGAAAAAAACTCTATTAAATTAAACGAACAGATAATAGATATAGACTTAGAAATATTCAAAGAAGATTTAAATGTTCAAATAATAAAAGATATATATAATTTAAAGCCTTATGGTCAGTCAAATAAGCAACCATTATTTGTATATAAAAATTTAAAAATACATTCTATTAGAACTTTAAAAGATGATAAACATCTAAAACTCACATTAAAAGACGAGAAATATCTAATTGATGCAGTTGCATTTTCACAAGGCGATAGGAGGGATGAATTAAAAATAGGAGATAAAATTGATGTGATTTGCAACATTGAATTAAATTCTTACAATACACCAAAAACGATTCAATTATTGATACAAGATTTTAAAAAATCATTATAGTATACTATAATTTTTTATATTTTTTTAGTTTTGTAAGATAATAATTATATAGGAAAGAGGATAAATATATGAATAAAGAAGAAATAAAAAAACAAATTTTAGATGCTGCAAATTTTAGATTTGCGTGCAGAGATTATGATAAAAATAAAAAAATTAGTGATGAAGATTTTAACTTTATACTTGAAATAGGAAGATTATCACCAAGTTCATTTGGTCTTGAACCATGGAAATTCTTAGTTATTAAGGATAATCAAGAATTAAAACAGAAAATCAGGAAAATTTCTCATGGGGCTGAAAAACAACTTGATTCTTGTAGTCACTTTGTTATAGTACTTGCAAGAAAAAAAATTGATACTAAATATGGTTCAGAATATATTGTAAATATGTTAAATAATGTAAGAAAAGTACCAGAAGAATGGGTTGAAGGATTTAATAACTCTTTAGGTGAATTTCAAAATGGAAGTTTTAATTTATTTGAAAGTGATAGAGCAATATTTGACTGGGCAACTAAACAAACATATATACCACTTGGAAATATGATGTCAGCTGCTGCTCAAATTGGAATTGATTCTTGTGCAGTAGAAGGCTTTGATAAAAATGAACTTGAAAAACTATTAACTGAAGAAAATATTATAGATCCAGAACATTTTGGAGTATCTTGCTTACTTGCATTTGGATATAGGGAACATGGACCAGCTTTTCCAAAGACAAGAAATCCATTTGAAGATGTAGTAGAATTTGTAGATTAATATTTTTGTAACTTAAAGCATATAATTAAATATATAATAGTATAAGTTATATAGATTGATAGCACAGTAACGGTTTAACCTACTGTGTTTCTTTTTAAGTAGTAAGGAAGTTGGAGGAAATAATTAATGGAATGGCTAATAAATAAAAATATTGCACATAGAGGACTACATAGTAATGATTTTCGAGTACCAGAAAATTCATTACTTGCATTTAGACTTGCAGTAGAAAAAAATATATCTATTGAGCTTGATGTACATGCCTTAAAAGATGGTACAGTTGTTGTGTTTCATGATGATAATTTAAAAAGAATGACTGGAGTTGATAAAAAGATATCAGAATGTACATATGAAGAGATAAGAAAATTGAAATTGTTAGATTCTAATCAAACAATACCACTTTTAGCAGAAGTATTTGATTTGGTAAATAATAAAGTCCCTATATTAATTGAAATAAAAAATACTTCAAAACTTGGTTATCTTGAAAGAAGATTACTTAGCATATTAAAAAAGTATAATGGGAGATGTGCAATTCAGTCTTTCAATCCTTTTAGTCTAATTTGGTTTAGAATTAATGCAAATTATATATATAGAGGTCAACTCTCTTCATATTTTATACATGAAAAATTATTTTTTATGAAAAAATGTCTAATTAAGAAACTTTTCTTTAATTTCTTAGTAAAACCTAATTTTATATCGTATAATATAGAAAATCTGCCCAATAAGAGAGTTAGGAAAATAAGAGAAAAAGGTATTCCTATTTTTGGATGGACTATTAGAAATGAATATGAATATAAGAAGGCTAAGATGTATTGTGATAGTATAATATTTGAAAATATAAATGTAGGATCAGAAATAACTTAATAATTGGTAAAATCAAATAATTTTAAAATATATTTATTAATAATTATTTACTTGATTATTTACTCTAGGCAAGGAAAATTATAATTATATATTTTCCTTGTTTTTTTATGTATTTTGTAGTAAAATAAACTATATAAGTTATATAATATTGTAAGTAAGGAGGTAGTTTAATGAATATAGTAGGTGAAAAGGTAATTGAAATCTTAGATAGAGAGCATATAAAATATAATTCTTCAATGTTAAGAGAAGTAAGTGAATATTGTGAAGAAATATATAAAGATATGAGGAGAAATCAAATTAGTATAATAGATCACATTATTGGAGTTACAGATGAAGTTGCAAAGTTAAGACTTGATGAGACTTCTATTTATGCTGCTATGCTTCATGAGGCTACTCGATTTGATACTTTCGATAAAAAGAAATTTGAAGAAAAGTTTGGAAAAGAGATATTAGATATCATACTAACTGTAAATAAACTTTCATGTCTAAATTATAAGACAGATCAAAAAGTAGATAATGAAAGTTTGAGAAATATGTTTTTATCTATTGCAAAGGATATACGTACAGTGATTATTAAACTTGCAGATAGATTATATAATATGAGAAATATTTCGTTATTTGATAGTGAAGAAAAGAAAAGTAATATGGCAAAAGAATGTTTAAGTATATATGCACCTATTGCTCATAGAATAGGTATGTCACAGGTAAAATCTGAACTTGAAGATATTTCTTTTAAAGTATTGATGCCACTTGAATATGCAAATATAAAACATCAAATTGATATTAAGAAAAAAGAAAGAGAAGACTATATTAAAGAAAGAATATCAGAAATTGATGAGAATTTAAAGGATCAAGGCATAACTTCACATATATATGGTAGACCAAAACACTTTTATAGTATATATAAAAAGATGAAAGAAAAGGGCTATGAAATAGATGATCTATATGATTTACTAGCAATTAGAATAATAGTTGATTCTGTAAAAGACTGTTATAGTGTTCTTGGAATAGTTCACGATTTATATAAACCACTTCCAGGCAGATTTAAAGATTATATTGCAGTACCAAAAACAAATATGTATCAATCACTTCATACTACTGTTTTTGGGGAAGGTGGTAAACCATTTGAAATACAAATTAGAACTTGGGATATGCATAAGGTAGCTGAAAATGGTATTGCTGCACACTTTTCATATAAAGAAAAAACAAGTAGAATAAGCGAAGTTGATAAAAAGATTGTATGGTTAAAGCAAGCGTTGGAACTTCAGCAGGAACTTGTAGATAATACTGAGAATTTAAGTCAAATTAAAAGTGAAATGTTTGGCGAAGAAGTATATGTATTTACTCCAAATGGTGATATTAAGTCATTTCCAAAAGGAGCTACTACTATTGATTTTGCATATTCAATACATCAAAAAATTGCTGAAACAATGATCGGTGCAAAAATTAATGGTAAAATGGTACCAATAAATACTAAACTAGAAAATACAGATATAATTGAAATAATTACTTCACCAAATTCAAGTGGACCAAGTTTTGATTGGCTTAAATATGTTAATACTACAGGTGCAAAGAACAAAATAACTAGTTTCCTAAAAAAACAAGGAAAAGATGTAAACATTGCAAAAGGTAAAGAAATATTTGATAAATATGTTAAAAATCAAACTATTTCAAAAGAGTTATTATTAGATGAAAAATACATAAATGCAATGCTAAAAAGATGTGGCTTTAAGACTTTAGAAGAATGCTATGAAAATATTGGCTTTGGTAGTATGGCGATACTAAAAGTAATGAGTAGATTAGTTGAGGCATATAAAGAGGATAATAGAGATGAATTTGAAGAAATAAAACAAATAAAGAAAGTAAAAAGTAAAAAAGACAATTCAAATAATTTAGTTGTAGTAGAAAATATTGATAACTGTAAGGTGCAATTTGCAAAATGTTGTTCACCAATACCAGGTGATGAAATAATTGGATATATTACTTATTCAAATGGTGTGTCAATACATAGAAAGGATTGTACTAATTTAAAGAATTTAAATATTACTTCAAGATCTATTAATGTACACTGGAAAACAAAAACTGATGCTAATTTCGTTGCTAAAGTTAGAATAAGAGCAAATAATAGAGATAATATAATAACAGATATATTAAAAGAGTTAAGAGAGCAAAAAATAACTGTGGAACAAATGAATACTAGAGTTACTATTGATAGAGAAAATATAATAGATTTAGGAATAAATATATCTGATACTGAAAAATTACAAAGTATAATACGCGGACTAAAGAAAATAGATAGTGTCTTTGATGTTAAAAGAATAAGATAATTTTAGGAGTATAGAAATGATAAATATAGAAAAAATTGAAATAGATGTTTCAAATAGCGGACATTTAACAAATACATATTTGATATTTGATAATAAAACAAATGAAGCCGTGTTATTTGATCCTGCTGATAATTCAACTAAAATAATTGACAGAATAAAACAATTGAAATTAAATATAAAATATATTTGTATTACCCATGCTCATGGTGATCATTTCGGTGCTTTAGAAAAAGTAGCAGATTATACTAAAGCGGATATTTTAGTGCATAGAAATGATTACTTTTCTTTAATAGGACGAGAGACTAGTTATTCCGAAGAGCTAGGGGTTGGAAAACAAAATCTTGAAGGATTTAATATTATTAAAATATATGACGGATATAATTTTAAAGTTGGTGATATGAATTTTGAAATTATACATACACCAGGACACACAAGTGGCTGCATTTGTATATATGAGAAAGTTTCAAATAGTTTATTTACAGGAGATACTATTTTTTATGATTGCTATGGAAGATGTGACTTATATTCAGCTAGTTTTGATGATATGGTGTCATCAATTAGAAAATTATTTGATAGGTTTGATGATATAACTATTTATCCTGGACATGATAAAATAGTGAATATAAGTTCTGCTAAAAAATACATCAGAATGCTTATGTCAATGAAAAATATAAAGTTATAATTGAGGAGTAAAAATGAATTATTTTAAAGAAATAATAGAGAGAGAATCAAAAAAAGATTATTATATAAAATTACATGAGTTTGTAGAAAATGAATATAAAACTAAAACTATTTTTCCACCAAAAGAAAACATATTTTTTGCTTTAAAAAACACACCATATGAGCATATAAAAGTAGTTATAATCGGACAAGATCCGTATCATGGTGTAGGTGAAGCTCATGGTATGGCTTTTTCTGTTAATCCTGGAATTCAAATACCACCATCATTAAAGAATATTTATAAAGAAATAAATAGAGATTTAGGTTGTAAAATACCAAACAATGGTTATTTATTAAAGTGGGCAAGACAAGGAGTTTTAATGTTAAACAGTGTATTAACAGTTGAAAAAGATAAGCCTGCAAGTCATCAAGGTAAAGGTTGGGAAGTGTTTACTGATGAAATAATATCAGAGATTAATAAAAAAGATACACCTGTTGTTTTTTTACTTTGGGGAAATTTTGCAAAGCAAAAAATGAATTTAATAACTAATCAAAAACATCTAATCCTAACTTCGTCTCACCCTAGTCCTTTTGCAGTAAAATATGGATTTGATGGATGTTCACATTTTTCGAAAACAAATAACTTTTTAATAAAAAATAATATGGTACCGATAGACTGGCAAATAGAGGATATATAGAGAAGTAGAATTAACTACTTCTTTTTTTATATAAAATATAGCATAAAAACGAACAAATGTATTGACAATATGTTGAAATAGAAATATAATATATTCAAACAAATGTTTATATATTAAGAGGTGTGATATGATAACAACATTACATATAAAAAATATTGGAATTATAGATGAGATAAGTGTTGATTTGAATAGTGGTTTAAATGTATTAACAGGTGAGACAGGCGCAGGTAAAACGTTAATTATTGATTCATTATCAATTATTTCTGGTGGAAGATTTTCAAAAGATATGATAAGAAAAGGTGAGAAGTTTTCACTTGTAGAAGCAATTATTTATGATCCTGAAAGTTATATTGCAGAAGATTCAAATATAATTGTTTCAAGGGAAATATATGAAAATGGTAAGAATTCTTGTAAGATAAATGGTAGACTTGTTACTGTATCAGAGTTAAAAATATTTATGCAAGATTACATTGATATACACGGACAAAGCGATAATCAAAAGCTTATGAATGTTTCAAATCATATTAATTTTTTAGATGATTTTGCATCAAATGAAATTTCAAGTTTAAAAGAAAAGTATTCTAAATTATATAGTGAGTATATTGAAATAAATCTAGAATTAAAGAAAAATTATGCTGATGATATAGAAAAGCAAAGAACTCTTGATTTATTAAATTATCAATTAAATGAAATAGAAGAAACAAAACTTAAAATAAAAGAAGATGATGAATTAGAAAACAAAAGAAAACTTATACAAAATTCTGAAAAAATTTATGAAAATTTAAATAATTCTGAGATAGTTTTTAATGATAAAGTATTGCCTGGAATTGAATCTATTATGAAATCGTTATCAAAAATTTCAAATATTGATGAGAAATATTCAGAAAAATTAATTAATATAGAGTCCATGTATTATGAGTTACAAGAAATTTCTAATCAAATAGTTGAATATAAATATGATGTAGATTTTGATGAAAATGATTTAAATAAAATACAAAATAGACTCGATGTTATCTATTCTTTAAAAAGAAAATATGGAAATACTATTGAAGAGATATTAAATTACAAAGATAAAATAAAAATAGAAATTAGCACAATTGAAAATCTTGAAGAATATGTTAATAATTTGAAAATAAAACTTAATGATGTTAAATCTAATATGAATTCATTTGCAAAAAAAATGCATGAAGTAAGATGCAAATATAAAGACATAATTGAAGAATCAATTAATAAAGAACTAATCGATTTGGAAATGAAAAATGCAAAATTTAATGTAAATATTGAATACATAAATGAAGAAAAATACAATGAAAATGGTCTAGACAATGTAGAATTTTTAATATCAACTAATGTTGGAGAAGAGTATAAATCTTTAATAAAAATCGCTTCTGGTGGGGAAATATCAAGAATAATGCTTGCAATAAAGACTGTACTTTCTAGTATAGATAAGGTAAAAATTATGGTGTTTGATGAAATAGATACTGGAATTAGTGGCATAGCATCTAAATCAGTTGGACAAAAATTAAAGAAGATATCTGATTCACATCAAATACTATGTGTAACTCATTCAGCAGTAATTACAGCTGTTGGAGATTATAATTATTTTATTAATAAGAATGTTATAGGAAATGAAACTAAAACTTCAATAAAAATATTGGATGAGAATGAAGTTATAAATGAGATAGCTAGAATTTCAGCTGGAAATGTTACAGAAATTGCACTTAGATATGCATGTGAATTAAGAGGCATGATTTTTGCTTAAAAATTGTCATATTATGTAGAAATTTTAAAATAAATTATTGACAAATATTGGTAATTTTATTATACTATAACGGTAACTAAAATTTTGTCTAATGAGAATAGTTAATACTATTCTTGGAAAAGGAGCTAAAATTGAGTTTTGATGATTCTTCATGAAGTATTAAAATTGGAAAAAATATCTAATTATAATAAAACGGAGGATAACATAATGAAATTCTTAAGAAAAATAATGCTAGTAGCATTAATATTAGTTTTTGGAGGAACATCAGTTGTAAGTGCATGCGAAGTTTATAAGTATGTAAAAATTGCCGGAGATAAGAAAGTTTATACTAAGATCGAAGGATATGGTACTGCTAATATTGTATTCATATCTGGTTATGGTGATGGAATTAATACATACAGTGAAGAAGGTGGCGTGGAGACATGGAATCAAGTAATAAGTGGGCTTCCCGCTAATACAAAGAAAATTGTTCCTGATCCTTTAGGACTTGGGCAGAGTGATAATGTTGATAATAGAATTCCATTAACTTCTGAACAAATTGAAGCATATCTTAATTTCGAATATGTGAGTTATGATTTTGATTCATTATATTCCGGGAATAGTATTATAGGTAAAACTTCAGTTGACAGAGCTGATCAATTATATCTTACTATAAAAAAATCAAAGGATATTAATGGTCCTGTTATCCTCGTTGCACATTCTATAGGAATGTTTACTGCATATGAATTTGCATTAAAATATCCTGACATGGTCAGTGGAATTGTAAGTGTTGATGGTACATTCCCTACGAATATTAAAGAGGTATCTAAATTTCTAGAATCAATGCCTGATGTAAGAGAAATGTATTTAGGGCAGTTTACAGATGCAGCAGGAAGCCTAAATGAAATGATATTAAGTTCAATAAAAATTGAACAATCACAACAAAATGTACTCAATATTCCATTAATTGTTGTTCATGATATTTCAGGTGAGAATGGTCCCGAACTACAAGCTCTTTCAGATTCTGGTGTAGATTTTTGGCTAGATAAATTTCCGTCCCAATATTCAAAATCAGAAAATGTTAATTCAGGACATTACATTATGCTAAACAAGCCAGAATCAGTAATTTCTGCTATTGAAGAAATGCTTGAATTAGTATATCCAGATTTATATTAATTTGTAATTTTAAATTATCTAATACATATTTTTATATCAAGCCACAAATTCATTTTGAATTTGTGGCTTTTTTTGTCTAAATGTGATATAATGATACATGTTATAATTTTCAAAGGAGTAATATGAAATGAAAACAAGCGACTTTTTTTATGAACTACCACAAGAGTTAATTGCTCAGACCCCACTTAAAGAAAGACAAAAATCAAGAATGATGATTTTAGATAAAAAGACAGGTAAAGTTAAGCATGAGATTTTTGAAAATATAGTTAAATATATAAATAAAGGTGATACAATAGTACTAAATGACACAAAAGTCTTACCTGCAAGATTATTTGGTAATAGAGAAAATAAAGAAGAAATAATCGAATTTTTACTGGTAAAAGAATTAGGCAATAATAGATGGGAAACGTTAGTAAAGCCAGGGAAAAAAGCTAAAATTGGAGCTCATATAGTATTTAAGAAAGATTTATTAGAAGCAGATGTAATTGAGATTTTACCTGAAGGTGAAAGAATAATTGAGTTTAAATATAGTGGAATATTTAATGAAATTTTGGATGAGCTAGGTACAATGCCACTTCCACCATATATAACTGAAAAGTTAGACGATAAAGATAGATATCAAACTGTATATAGCAAAAATTTAGGTTCTGCTGCGGCACCTACTGCTGGACTTCATTTTACAAAAGAAGTATTAAGTGAACTTGAACGAAAAGGAGTAAATGTTGTATATGTTACCTTACATGTAGGAATTGGAACATTTAGACCAGTTAAAGTGGAAAATGTACTTGAACATCACATGCATAGTGAGTATTTTGTGATTTCTCAAGAGGCTTGTGATATTATTAATGATACTAAAAAGCGTGGAAATAAAGTATTTGCGGTTGGCACAACATCATGTAGAGTTCTTGAGTCTGCAACAGATGAAAATGGAATAATAAACAAAATGGCAAAAGAAACAGATATATTTATATATCCAGGTTATAAATTTAAAATGGTAGATAATTTACTAACAAATTTTCATTTACCAGAATCTACATTAATAATGTTAGTATCTGCACTTGTTGGTAAAGAGAAAATACTTAATGCATATAATGAAGCTGTAAAAGAAAAGTATAGATTCTTTAGTTTTGGAGACTGCATGTTAATTGAATAATATATAAAAAATCACTAAATTTTTTATAAAATTTAGTGATTTTTTATTTACTAATTAATTATTTAATTAGCATTAATCAATTATATGTGCCCAAGAAACATCAATGTAGTAATCATAGTCGTGTTTACTATCATGTGTTTTTACGATAAAATTTCTTTTTTTAAGCTCAGCAATTGTGTAGTCACTTATAGGCGGTTCAAAGTTTGGCCATATTTTATCTTGTTCTCTTTGTGCTTCTTGATTCAATCCAGTTGTGAGATGTAAATTTTTACTGTGCTTTGCTACTTTTTTTATTGCTTCAAGCATTTTTTCAAGTTCTTTTTCAAGTTCTTTTCCCTGATTTTCATACAACATAGCTGCATCATTGGCAGTAAAATTAGACATAATATTATTCTCCTTATAAATGAATTATCAATACAGTTACCTTAATACTTATTTATTTAATTATATCACAACTTTAGAATTATGTCAACTAAATATACTAATAGAAACATATCTAATAATTATTATATAATAAGTTCTTTTTTTACTATATAACTATATAATATAATAAAAATATTTTGTATTTAGGGGGAATTATTATGTTAAAATTTACAAAGATACATGGTATAGGAAATGATTATATATATATTAATCTAAATAAATACAATATGAAGAACATTGAAGAAACAGTTGTAAAGCTTTGCGACAGACACTTTGGAGTTGGAAGTGATGGCGTAATATTTGTATATAAAAGTGATATAGCTGATTTTAAAATGAGAATATTTAATCCTGATGGAAGTGAAGCAGAAATGTGCGGTAATGGAATAAGAGGGTTAGGTAAATATGTGTATGAGAATAAACTTACTAGGAAAAATTACATATCAGTTGAAACTAAAGCGGGGATTAAATATTTAGATCTAAATATAACAAAAAAAGTAGTTAATACAGTATGTGTTAATATGGGAAAACCAATTGTATACGATGATATAGAATTAAAAGTTGGTAAGAATGAGTATAAGTGCATAAATATTTCTATGGGAAATCCTCATGCAGTTATATTTGTTGATGATTTAGAAAAAATAAACATTGATAAAGTAGGAAAGAATATATCTGAAAATAAGATATTTGAAAATAGAACTAATGTAGAATTTGTTAAATTAAATGATAATGATAATATTGAGATTAGAGTATATGAAAGAGGTGTAGGCGAAACTCTAGCATGTGGTACTGGTGCATGTGCATCTGTTGTTGCAAGTGTAATTAATGGATATACAGGTAGGGATGTTGATGTAAAACTTTTAGGTGGGAGTTTAAATATAAATTTTGATCCAATTAGTAACAATGTTTTTATGAGTGGACCTGCAGTTACCGTATATGAAGGAATTGTACATGATATATAAAATAAACTATCTTTTTTAGAAATTTTATGTTATAATTAATGTATTATTTTAAGTAAACTACAGAGGAGTAATTATGGAAAAACAAGCATTAAATTTTGAAGTAAAAAAAATAGATAAAAAAACTGGAGCAAGGTTTGGCGTTATGCATCTTCCGCATGGAGATGTAGAGACCCCAGTTTTCATGCCTGTTGGAACACAAGCAACAGTAAAATCAATGACACCAGATGAAATGAAGGATGAAATAAAAGCAAATATAATTTTATCTAACACATATCATTTATATTTAAGACCAGGGCATGAACTTATAAAAGAAGCTGGCGGATTACATAAGTTTATGAATTGGGATAGAAATATACTGACCGATAGTGGTGGCTTTCAAGTGTTTAGTTTAGGTGATTTAAGAAAAATTACTGAAGAGGGGGTAGAGTTTAGGTCTCATATAGATGGTTCAAAACATTTTATATCTCCTGAAAAATCTATGGAAATACAAAACTATTTAGGATCAGATATTATGATGGCCTTTGATGAGTGTGCACCATATCCATCTAGCTATGATTATGTGCAAAAATCGATGGAGAGGACGACCCGTTGGGCAAAACGTTGTAAAGAGTATCATAAACAAACTGATAGACAAGCTTTATTTGGAATTGTGCAAGGTGGTTTTTACAAAGATTTAAGAAAAAAAAGTGCAGAAGATTTAATAGAACTAGATTTTCCAGGTTATGCAATAGGTGGCATAAGTGTTGGAGAACCTAAAGAAGAGTTTTTAGATATATTAAGATATACGGCACCACTTTTGCCAGAAGACAAGCCTAGATATTTAATGGGTGTTGGAACACCTGATTATTTAATAGAAGCTGCTATTGCGGGTGTTGATATGTGTGATTGTGTATTACCAACAAGAATCGCAAGAAATGGTACTGCTATGACAAGTCATGGAAAAGTAAATATGTTAAATGCATGTCATATACATGATTTTACTACACTTGATCCAGAATGTGATTGTTATACTTGTAAGAACTTTACAAGAAGTTATATTAGACATTTATTTAAAGCAGAAGAGATACTTGGAGCACGTTTACTTTCTATTCATAATTTAAGATTTTTAGTTAGACTTATGGAGAATGTACGTGAAGCAATAAAAGAGGAGAGATTACTTGAATTTAGAGATGAATTCTATAAAAAATATGGATATACTAAAGAATAAAAAATATAATTATAGTTAATAATAACAAATGAATGTATATTAAAATATTATATAATAAAAATAAAACAATTATTGTTTTTTCCTTGCAATTTTATTGCGAAAAATATCAAATATTGGAACTAAAAATAAATGCTTAGTTACTATTTAAAAGATTGGGGGAATTAAAATGAAAGTGCCACTTAGATATCAAGTTACAGAAACTGATTGTGGAATTGTTACTATTTTAAATGCAATTAATTTTGTATATGAAAGAGAAGAAATAGACCCAGAATTAATGGGAATTATAGCTAATTATTCAGAGATAATTAGAATAAATGAACAAAATGTTGGACATAGATGGGGTATGTCTAGATACGCCATTAAGCATATCACCGATTTAATAAACAATTATTCAAAAACTAATAAAATGAGGATAAATGCCGAATTATTAGTAGAAGAAGATTTAAAAGTAGATGATCCTAGAATTATTGATTGCCTAAAAAAAGGTGGAGCAGTTGTTTTACGCGTATGGCAGGAATATGAACATTATTCCTTGTTAACTAATATAGACGATAAATATGCATATATTTTTGATCCATATTATTTGGACAAGAGTGAGTATGATAATGATGAAGATGTTGATATTTTGGACGATGATATTTTTAAATATAACAGAAAAGTAAAAATTGAAAGAGTAAATTCTACAAGTACAAAAGATTTTGCACTTGTAAGAAATGAAAATAGAGGAGTATTGCTTATAAATAGATAAGCTAAAAATATATGTATTTATTAAATATTGTAAATAAGATAATAAAATGATATAATACTCTTATAATAAAAATAGGAGGAATTATATGGAAGGACAATATTTTGTAGGATGGGGAACATTAGCGTTAATAAACGCAGGTATAGCACAAGGCAAAAATAGATCTGGATTAAATTGGTTTTTGCTTTCATTGTTACTTGGACCGGTAGCTACATTTTTTCTAGTTTTAAGTCCAAAACTTTAAGGAGTATTTATGGAAAATCAAATAAGAGATAATATAAAGCCTGGATTAAGGGTGTTAATAGTTTTAAAAAAAGATCAACCAACAGGTATTTTAACAGAAGGAATAGTTAAAGATATTCTTACAAATAGTAGGGTTCATCCAAGAGGTATAAAAGTAAGACTTGAGGATGGTCAAGTTGGAAGAGTACAAAAAATAATATAAAAAGATGGAAAGGAGGAATAAAATCCTCCTTCTATCTTTTTTTTGTAAATATCCTTTTATAATTTTCCATACTCCAAACAATAAGTGTATAAATATTAATTGTTGAAACTATTATTGATGTAATACGTAGAATATTGCTTTTTGAAAGCATCATTTTTATCGATGCTACATTTATAAATGTCAATTCCAGAATTAATACTACGCTAATAGTGAAGAAAGATTTAAATGTTTTAGTGCTAATGAGCCGTTTATGTTGTATATAAGATAATATACAAAATATTAAACTAAATATCATTGAAACATAAAATAGAGCATTGATTTGAGCCATCTTTTCAAGCATAAATTAGAGTTCCTCCTAAGTTCTATTGGAATAAAAAAATATAATACAAATATTATAGCATACGTTTACATAAAAATCAATTTTATTTATATAAAAAGATACATTTACTATATAAATAAATGTATCCTTTATTAATTATTTTTATTCAACGGTAACTGATTTAGCTAAGTTTTTAGGTTTATCAATGTCACAACCTCTAAGTTTCGCAGTTTCATATGCAATCATTTGTAATGATATAGTTACAAGGATTGCTTGAACAAATTCGGTGGTTTTAGGTAGTATTATTGATAAATCAGCAAATTCAGATATATTTAAATTATTAAAATTATCAGTAGAAATAAATATAACGAACGCACCACGTGCTTTAGTTTCTTTTATATTACTAACTGTTTTTTCATATAAATCCTCATTTGTTGCAATTGCAATTACAGGCGTTTTTTGTTCAATAAGTGATATTGTACCATGTTTTAATTCACCTGCTGCATAAGCTTCACTGTGCATATATGAAATTTCTTTTAATTTAAGTGATCCTTCCATACAAGTTGCATAATCAATTCCTCTTCCAATAAAGAATAGATCATTATCTTCATATATTGAATTTGCTATGTCTAAATATTCAACATTCATATTTAATACTTTATTTATTAAAGTATCAATATTTTTAAAGTCATTATATATTTTACTTTCAATATCTCTAGATATTAATAGTTTTTTCTTTGCAATATCTAATGCAATTGTCGATAAGATTGAGACTTGAGTCGAATAGCCTTTTGTAGTAGCAACAGCTATTTCTGGTCCTGCATATGTATAAGTGCATTTAGTAGCTTCTCTTGCAATTGAAGATCCAACAGCATTTACAATTGCAAGTGTAAATGCTCCTTTTTCTTTTGCAATTCTAAGAGCTGCAAGAGTATCTGCTGTTTCACCAGATTGTGATATAATTATAACTAGAGTAGAAGAGTCTATTAGTTGATTTTTATATCTGTATTCTGATGCAACTTCAACAGTAGTTGGAATATGTGCATAATTTTCAAAAAGGTATTTTCCAACCATTCCAGCATGCATAGCACTGCCGCAAGCTACTATATGGATTGAAGTATATCTTGTTAAATCTACATCGTAAACGTAACTTTTTTCAATATATCTATCAAATATTTCTTTTATAACTTTAGGTTGTTCATATATTTCTTTTAACATATAATGATCATATCCATTTTTTTTGTATTCGGTTGCGCTCCAAGTAGCTTCATTAATAGTTTTTTCAATCTTTTTCATATTACTGTCATAAATATCAACAGAATTATCAGAAACTTTTACAAATTCAAGATAATCAAGAAGAATATATTTGTTTGTATATTCTAGTATAGCTGAAATATCAGATGCTATAAAGTTACCATCTGCTCCTAAACCAACTACAAGAGGACTATCCTTTCTAGTTGCATATATAACATTTGGTTCATCATCAAACATTATTGCAAAGGCATAAGAACCTCTAAATTTAGAGCATGCTTTAATAATAGATTCCATTTTTGCATTTATTTCATTTGATTTATCCATAAGTTCATATATATAATTTATATATGCACATGCAACTTCTGTATCTGTTTTTGATAAAAATTTTACTCCATTTGAAATTAATTCTTCTCTAAGTTCAATATAATTTTCAATAATTCCATTATGAACTAGTATAACACTCCCACATTTGTGAGGATGTGCATTTATTTCGTTTGGTTCACCATGAGTTGCCCATCTTGTATGAGCAATACCGGTAGAGGCAACTATATTTTTATTATTTAGTTTTTCTTCTAAATTTGAAATCTTCCCTTCAGATTTATATAGATTAATCTTTCCATTCTCATTTACTGCAATACCTGCAGAATCATATCCTCTATATTCTAAATTTTTAAGACCGTTTATAACCACATCTTTTACATTACTTTTTTTACTTGAATAACCAATTATTCCACACATAATATAAACCTCCATATTTATTATTTTTCAATGTACAAAATATATACTTGATTTACATTACATAGATTTTGTAGTAATAAAAGATTTTACTTTTTTTACTATGTATAACGATATTAAATCATACCGTGATAGCATCCGCTGATAAATCGATAACTATCATCCTCGTCAATATATTAATTTAATAATTAATATATCCATGCGCTATTTGTAATTTCTTTTTTATTTTTTCCCCCTTTAAAGAAAATTCAAATTTATAATATGTATTTTAATATAAAATTTTAAAAAAGTCAAATTATTTAGATTAAACTAAAATACATTAATATATTATATTTAAAATATTAAAAAAAGTTTATTATATATTTGAAGTGATTAAATTAGAAAATTACAAATAATTACAAATTGGCATATTTTTCTAAGAAAAAAAATATTTTTTTACATGTTTTACTTTAACATTTTTTTTTTATATGATATAATTTCTTAAAAAAGATAGTAAAAATAAGAGGAGTAAAAATAGAAATGTTTTATGATATAGATAAAAATATAAGAAATAAAAGAAAGATAATAGCACTAATAGTGATATTTGCATTAACTTTTAATTTAGTACTACCAATTTTCTCAAATAGTGTTAATGCTGCTATATATGATAATTTACCAAAGTCTGAATTAAGGTATGATGCTAATGATAATAGTTCGGTGTTTCCTGAAAGTTATAAACAATATATAAGAAATTTAAAATCTACGCATCCAAATTGGATTTTTAAAGCTTTATATACTGGTCTTGATTGGACTGAATCAGTAAGACAAGAAAGTTATGAGGTAAAAACAGGTATTAGTACAGTATCAGATGGTTATAGTGCAAATTGGAAAAAAGATGGAACAAATAGTTATGTTGATGCTTCTTTTGTAGTAGCTTCGAAAAAGGCAGTTGCATATACAATGGATCCAAGAAACTTTTTAAATGATTATGGTATTTTCCAATTTGAGGCTTTAGATTTTAGTGAGGTAACTAATACAAAAACTACTATAGAAAAAGTATTAGCAGGAACTCTTATGGAAACTTATCCAACTAAATATAAAAGAGCGGGGACATGGATTGACTTGCCAAATGGACTTAATTGGGCACAAATTATAATTAATGCATCTAAAAATGCAGGTGGAAATGGAATAAGTTCAGTATTTCTTGCAAGTAGAATGAGACAAGAAACTGGTCTTGATTTATCAACTAATGGTTCAGTTAATGGTTCTGTTGCAGGATATGAGGGAATATATAATTTCTTTAATATTGGTGCTATTCCAAGTTATGTTGGTGCCAAAGATGCAGTAACTAATGGATTGATATATGCAAGAGGACAAGGATGGACAACCCCAGAAGCTTCTATAAATGCAGGTGCCACTGAACTTTGGTCAAGCTGGATAAGATGGGGACAAAATACAGTATATTTTCAAAAATTTGATGTAAGTAATATATATGGAAATGCAAAAGCACTTTATGCTTATCAATACATGACAAATATATTGGCTCCATCAGGTGAAGCTAGAATTACATATAACGCATATGCAAATGCAGGATTACTTAATTCGTCTTTTGAATTTTATATTCCTGTATATGATAATATGCCAAATACAATGTCACCACATCCGGATTCAGAAGAGACTGGTAATTTGGAAGGAACAGACATAATATATTTAGATGCAACTTATGATACTGGAGTAGATGATACATTTAATATAAGAAGTGGACCTGGTACATCTTATGATATTATAACAACTATAGTAGAAAAATTAGAGGGAGCAGAAAATAGGAAAAAATTTGTAAGAACACAAGTTGGAACAAATGGATGGGATAAAATAAAACTTAGTGATGGAAGAGAAGGATATGTATCTCAGTCATTCGTTCAAGTATATAACTATACTCATGTAACATCAATATCACTTGATAAGAGTACTGCTACTTTAAAAGCAGGAGAAAATACTACTTTAAATGCAACTATATCACCAAGTAATGCTTTTATAAAAAATATTACATGGGCTAGCAGTAATAATAATGTGGCAACAGTAGATTCAAATGGTAAAATAACCGCTAAATCAGTTGGTACTACAGATATAACTGTAACTACATTAGATGGAAATAAGGTAGCTAAATGTACAGTGACAGTTGTAAATACACCTGCAACAAGTATATCTGTTGGAAGTAGTGAATATCCTGTTGTAATAGGAAATTATTTACAAGTAAATCCAACTATATCACCAGATACAACAACAAATAAATCTTATGATATAGTAGTTGAAGATACTTCAATTGCAACAGTTGAAAATGGAAAAATTAAAGGAATAAAAGTTGGAAATACAAAGGTTACATTGACTACAAAAGATGGAAGTAATAAAAGTTGTTCATTTACTTTAAAAGTAAGTGAAAATATAGCAACAGTCAAGGACTATCCAGTAAATAGTCAAGGTATAATTTCTAATGTTGCAATAAATACTAATGCTTCTACAATAAAAAATAAAATTGAAACTTCATATACAAAGAAAATCTTAAATTCAAGTGGAAATGAAATTGGTGACTCAGATAAAATTGGTACTGGTTCAAAAGTACAAATTATTAGTGGTGGAAGTGTAGTACAAGAATACACAATAGCAGTTACTGGAGATTTAAATGGTGATGCAAAGAGTACTGCAAGTGATTATGTTTTAATTAAGAATTACATTATGGATACTAATAATTTAAATGGTGCACAAATGCTAGCTGCTGATATGAATAAAGATTCAAAAATTACAGCAAGTGATTATGTTTTAGTCAAAAATTACATAATGCAAAACTAATTATTTGTTATATTAAATTTGAAAGGAGAAATATTTTAATATGAGTAAAATATTATACAAAAAAAATAAATTTATATTTGCAGTAGTAATGTTCATGTTTTTTGTTTTAGGAAATTATACTTTTGCAGCTTCATTTAATGTGACAACATCAACATCAACACTAGAAATTGGTGGCACAGCAAATATAGTAATAAATGGCTCTGATTTGGCAGGAAGATTTAATATATCATCTTCAAATGCAGGTGTTGCATCTGTTGGAACAACTTCTGTATTTTTAGATAATAATTCTGCGACAGTTGTTGTAACAGCAAAAGCAGCTGGAACTGCTGTAATAACAATTGCTCCTGCAAGTGGAAATGTATCTGATTCAAGTGGTAATGATATTTCAGGTACAATTGGAACAAAAACAATATCAATTACTGTAAAAGAAAAAGCTACCAATAATAATACTGGAAATAATAATAATAATAGTGGTGGTACAAGTAATACAACTAATGGAAATGCTAATTTGAAGAAATTAGTGCCAAATTATGAGGGATTATCACCAAACTTTAATCCAGATGTAACTAGATATTCATTAACAGTACCCTCAACTGCAACAAAACTTGGTCTTACAGTTCAAGTTGCACAACAAGGAGCTAAATATTGGATAGAAGGAGACGAAAATTTAAAAAATGGAGATAATACTGTTACTATAACTGTTACAGCAACAAATGGAACTAAAAAAGTTTACACAATAATTGTAACTAGAGCGGCAGATGTTGAAAAGGCAAATGCATATTTAAATAATATTATAGTTGATGGAAAAGAACTTTCTCCGGCTTTTAATTCTGAAACTTTTGATTATACAATTAGTGATGTTAGTGCAGGTGTTCAAGATTTAAATGTCTTTGCATATGCAAAAAGTGAAAAAGCTAAGATTGAAATTACTGGAAATAAAGGGTTAGTCGAAGGCGAGAATATAATAAAAATAAAAGTTACTGCAGAAGATGGAGTTACAACTAAAAACTATAATATAAAAGTTAACAAAGAAAAAACTACAACTGTAGTTGAAGATGATGATTTAGTAGTTCCTATTGATGTAGAAGTTTATCCATATGATGACATTAATAATACAAATGGCGGTGGGTTTAATGCTTTTAAATCTATCATAAAAGAAAATTTACTTGATTTACTTTTACTTGCACTCGTATTAGTAGAGTTTGCTCAAATCGTTTATTTCTATATGAAAGATAGAAAAGAAAAAGAAAATAAACCAGATGATATAAATATTGATAAAAAGGTAAATATCAAAGATAATAATGAAGATAAATATAGTGATACAAGAAGAAGAGCAAGGGCAAGTGTTGATGAAAGTCTAAATAACATAGGCGTTGCAACACCAAATAACAATGATGAAATTCAAAAAGTTGAAGAAGAAAAAATTGAACCTAATTCTTTTGTACAAGAAAAAGATGAATTTGATAATAGTGATGAATTAAATGATGAACAAGAAGAAATCAATGATTCAGAATCAAAAGATGATAATCAAGATGAATAATAAAAATATCAGGGATTTCCCTGATATTTTTTGCTAATTTTCATGAATATATAATATTATTTATAGCTAAAAGTTAGTAATATATAGCATACGCCGCTAAATGTTGACATAATTTTAAAAATATGTTATAATTTTATTAGAGTTTATTATGGAAAATCACACTAATTAGGAGGTAAAAAAATGATAGTTTTAGGTGATATAAATTCACGTTATTTAAATGGTGTACTTATAAGGTTTCGGCTTGGTAAGAACCATCAACAGATAATAGTTAATATTGATTTTTACTGTAAATTGACTTGTTCAGTTGGATTTGATTTTTATGTGCGTTTAATATTAGAAGATGGAAGTGAGCTTTTTAAAACGTATCCGGTGATATTGGATCCCGAAGTATTGGAAGAAGGCGAGCCGATTGAATTTATTAAAGGAACACCAGATTTCGTTCATGTAAAAAAGTTGGAAGTATTAAATGTAAAATACCAAAATAAATATTAAAGTAATTATAAAAAGTGACTAAACACACTTAATTGTGTATTTAGTTGCTTTTTTGCTTTGTTTTATATTATTGGTAAAAATAGTAAATTAAATTTATACATATTATTGAATAAATACAATGTTTTTGATATACTTTATTTGTAAAGTTATATATTGTAAGGAAGTGATATATAAATGCAAAAAAAGTCATATAATTATTTTTTTATAATTTTATTTATTTTAATAGCAATTACAATAATAGTATTTACAGTAAAGTATTTTTATAAAGATAAAGTAAAATCATCGCCAGATGATATTTTATTTGAGCAAACAGATGAAGTAGATGTATACATTTAAATAAAAACATATATGTTTTTTGAAGGGGGAAATTTTGTATGTTAAAAGTAGAAGGACTAACAAAAAAATATGGTTCTAAAAAGGCAGTTGATAATTTATCAATTGAGGTAAAAGCAGGTGAAATATTTGGTTTTATAGGACATAATGGGGCTGGTAAAACAACAACAATTAAATCTATTGTAGGAATATTAGAGTTTGATGAAGGTGAAGTTTTTATAGATGGAATTAGTATAAAAGATAATCCTATAGATTGTAAGAAAAAAATTGCATATATTCCAGATAATCCAGATATATATGAAAATCTAACAGGAATTCAATTCTTAAATTTTATCTCTGATATATATGAAATTGATAAAGAAAAAAGAATGGATTTAATAAGAAAATATTCTAAGGCATTTGAGTTAGAAGAAAATTTATCTGATTTAATAAGTTCATATTCTCATGGTATGAAACAAAAACTTGTTATAATTTCTGCTCTTATACATGAACCAAAATTACTAATACTTGATGAACCATTTGTGGGACTTGATCCAAAGGCTTCATTTACTTTAAAAGAGATAATGAAAGAAATGACTAGTAAAGGGAAATCTATATTTTTCTCATCTCACGTACTTGAAGTTGTAGAAAAATTATGTGATAGAGTTGGAATAATTAAAAACGGGAACTTAATTACTTGTGGAACAGTAAGTGAAGTTAAAGGAAATGAAAGTCTAGAAGAAGTTTTCTTGGAGTTGATAAAAAATGAAGAGTAAATTATGGAGTTTATTTAAATATACCACATTAAATAATTTTAAGTTAGGTAAAAATTTAAAAATTAAAATGGTTCCACAAAATATAATTCAAATTATTATAGGTATTTTACTTGTTGGTGTAATATTAGCGTATTCTACGTTATATTCATATATGGCATATAGTGGTTTAAATTCATATAACGCAAAAGAATATTTGCCAGCTATATTTTATATAATAACAGCTGCCATATCATTTATGGTTACAATATATAAAGCTAAGGGAATGCTATTTGATTCAACTGACAATGATATGTTATTTGCTATGCCAATTAAATTTGGTACAATACTTGCAAATAGAATATTAACCCTTCTATCAACTAATTACTTGTTTTCAGTTCTTGCTTTTGTACCTTCAGTTATTATATATGCGGCTTTTACACCTGTAAATATTATGTATTTTATTAATGCCTTTATTGTACTATTATTTTTACCTTTAATTCCTACAGTAATTGCTAGTTTAATAGGATATATAGTTGCATATTTAACTTCAAAATTTGGTAGCAAGAAAATAATTGAAATTATACTTACTTTTGTAATTTTCTTTTTAGTATTCATAGGAGCAAATATAATAAGCTCTAAACTAAGTATGTTAGTAACTAATATATCACAAATTAACGATCTATTTAGTAGATATGGCTTTGTAGCATACTATGCAAAGGATGCCATTATAGCAGGAAATATATTATCATTACTTTTATATGTAATTTCAAATTTAGTTATTTTTGGAATATTTGTTTTAATATTTGCTAAGGAATATAAAGTCATAATATCAAGACTTTCTACAACAAGAACTTCAAGTAAGAAAGCTGAAATTAAATATTCAAATAACAGTGGTATAATGTCAGCACTTTTAAGAAAAGAATTTAAAAGGTATTTTTCAAGTCCAATTTATGTATTTAATACTGCTTTTGGTGTAATATCATTACTACTTGTAACAATTTATACAATATTTATACAAAAAGATATTATTACTCAAATTATGCAAGGTGAAGGTATTTCATTACCTATATATGGACTTGTACTTTGTATAACAGCCTTTATAGCATCAATGTCAAATACAACATGTTCATCTATATCGCTTGAAGGGAAAAGTCTTTGGCTTACAAAATCTTTACCAGTAAAAGTAAAAGATTTATTTAAAAGTAAAATAATACTTAATATTTTAGTAGTATTACCAATTACAGTAATATGTATATTATTATTTGCAATTACTTTAAAACTTACATTATTCCAAGTATTAACAAATATATTGATTGTAACAGTTTTAACAATATTTGTTGCACAATTTGGATTAATTATAAACTTAAAGTATCCAAAATTAAATTTCGTATCTGATACTCAGGTTGTTAAACAAAGTGCAGCTACACTTATTGGTATACTTGTTCCAATGACAATTATTATGATAGTTATATTTGCTTTTACATTTGTTTCTGAATATATAAGTCTTGAACTATATTCTTTGATTATAAGCACTATTGTTGGAGGTATATGTTTAATACAAAATAAGATTTTGAATGGCTATGGTATAAAAAGGTTTAATGAGTTATAGTATCTAAATTAACTGTAATACTTGAAAAAATGATAAAAATGTAGTATCATATATAATTAAAATCTAAACAATAGATAAAAATTTAATTAACCAAAAAGGAGATAATAATGAAGGCAATAGAACTAAGAAATAGATATTTAAAATTTTTCGAAAGTAAATCACATAGTATAATAAATGGTGCACCACTTATACCAGAAAATGATCCAACAGTACTATTTACAACTGCTGGGATGCATCCACTTGTACCATATCTTACAGGTGAGTCTCATCCAGATGGTAAAAGACTTGTTGATTATCAAAAATGCTTAAGAACAGATGATATAGATGAAGTAGGAGATAATAGACATTTAACATTTTTTGAAATGCTTGGTAACTGGTCACTTGGAGATTATTTCAAACAAGAATCAATAAGATATAGTTATGAATTCTTAGAAAAAGAACTGGGAATTGATATGAATAGAATTTCTGTTACTTGTTTTGCTGGAGATGAGAATGCACCAAGAGATGAAGAAGCTGCAAAAATTTGGGAAGAATGTGGAATACCAAAAGAAAGAATATATTTTTATCCTGCAAAAGAAAACTGGTGGGGGCCAGCTGGTGAAACTGGACCATGTGGACCAGATACTGAAATATTTTTAGATACTGGAAAAGAACCATGTGGTAAGGATTGTCAACCAAGTTGCGATTGCGGTAAGTATGTTGAAATATGGAATAATGTATTTATGCAATATAACAAAAATGCAGATGGTAGTTTTGAAACATTAGCACAAAAAAATGTAGATACAGGTATGGGACTTGAAAGAATAATATTTTTCCTTCAAGGTAAAAATAATGTATTTGAAACAGAACTTTTTGTTCCTACAATTGAAAAAGTAAAAAGCATGTCAAATAATCCACAGGATGAATCATTAAGAATAATAGCAGATCATATGAGAGCATCAGCACTTTTAATATGTGACGCTGTTGTACCAAGTAATGTTGGTCAAGGTTATATATTAAGAAGACTTATACGTAGAGCAATACGTCATATGAGAAAGATAGGATTTAATCCAGATAAGATATCAGAAGTTGTTGATGTGGTGGTATCTAGTCTAAGTGAAATGTATCCAGAACTTGAAAAAAATAGAGAAAGTATTATCTTTGAAATAAATAAAGAAAAAAATAGATTTATGAATACACTTGTTAATGGAGAAAAAGAATTTGTTAAAGTAACAAATAAATTAAAAGAAGAAAATAGTGACTTAATTGATGGTAAAACATTGTTTAAATTGTATGATACATATGGTTTTCCACCTGAGGTTACAGCCGAACTTGCAAAAGAAAATGGATTTAGAATAGATATGGATGGATTTAATAAATGTTTTGAAGAACATCAAGAAAAATCAAGACAGGATGAAAAAGGAACATTTAAAGGTGGTTTAGCAGATCATAGTGAGGAAACTACTAAATATCATACAGCAGTTCATTTACTTTTAGAATCTTTACAAAGAATTTTAGGTGATCATGTTATGCAAAAAGGATCAAATATAACAGCTGAACGTGCTAGATTTGATTTTTCAAATCCTGAGAAAGTGACACCTGAACAAATTAAACAAATAGAAGATATGGTTAATGAACAAATTGATAAACAATTAGTTGTTACTTGTAAAGAATTACCTATTGAAGAAGCAAGAAACTCAGGTGCAAAAGGAATATTCGATAATAAATATGGTGAAAAAGTTAAAGTATATACTATTGGAGATTTTTCAAAAGAAATATGTGGAGGACCTCATGTTGATAATACATCTAAGTTAGAACATATAAAAATTGTGAAAGAAGAAGCAGTGTCAAGTGGTGTAAGAAGAATAAAGATGGTATTTGTAAAATAATTTGAGTGGAGGTATTACATTGGAAGATTGTTTATTTTGTAAAATAATAAAAGGTGAAATTCCTAGTGATAAAGTATATGAAAATGACTATGTATTAGCATTTAAAGATATACATCCAGTGGCACCTGTACATGTACTTGTTATACCTAAAATTCATATACAAGATTATAACTTTGTAAATGAAGACAATATTGAGTATATTTCAAAAGTTCAACTTGCAATAAAAGAAGTAGCGAAAATTTGTAATATAGCAGATGATGGTTACAGAGTTATATGCAATACAGGTAAAAATGGTGGTCAAGTTGTAAATCATATGCATTTTCATGTAATTGGTGGAAAAAATCTTGGACCTAAGATTATAAAATAATTATTAAAAAATAATATATTTATAAAGGCTATATTTTAAAAGTATAGTCTTTTATTATTTGATAAGGTAGATATTACACATGTTACATTTAAAATTAATTTACATAAAAATTGATATTTGCTAAAAGAAATGTTATAATAATTATGAGTATAGTAATGTTTAAAATAAAATGATTATATTTATAGGAGGAATGAATTGTATGAAAGAATTTAAAGAACGGTTTTGTGTTGGTTTTCCTATAGGATTATTTGTGGGTGTAGTTGAAGGAATAATTTTGGCGATACTTTTGTTAATGCCAGGAATTTATCATCCTTTTAATGTATCAAAAGAGGATTATTCTCATATTTACACATATGACTTCCCTTATGAATATTATTTACATGATGATAAAACAGGTAAAAACTATTTTATTATCAAAACAGATGATCCCGATATAGATAATATTCCAAATGTGGTAGTTGCAAATTCCTATGATGGCGGGAATGATCTTGTAATTCAGGATCATGAACTATTAAAAGTGGAAGATGGATACTATTATTATAAGTTTCCATTTAATATTGACAATTATACTAGTCAATATTATGGAGCATATATTGATTATTAATTATTAGATTGCATAATGGTGTAGATATTAAAGTTTAAAACTTTAATATCTATTCTTTTTTATTGTAAATATATAACTAATATAATTGCTTTATATAAACTACCTATGATATAATTAAATATGAAATGAGGGAAAAATAATGTTAAGAATAAACGACATAAAACTATCTTTAGATTCAGATGAAAAAGAACTAAATTTAATTGTTAGTAAAAGGTTAAGGATAGATAAGGGGTTAATAAAAGAATTAAAAATATACAAAAAGTCTATAGATGCAAGGGATAAGAATAATATACATTTTGTATATACAGTAGATGTAAAAGTAGATAATGAAAATAGATTTAAGAAATTTAATATAATTGAAGATAAAATAAATAATGAAAGATTAAGTTTAAATACAAAAAGTACAAAAAGACCAGTTATTGTTGGTGCTGGTCCTGCTGGACTTTTTTCTGCAATAATTCTTGCAAAATATGGACTAAAACCAATAATACTAGAACAAGGTAAAAAAGTGGATGAAAGAAAAAAGGATGTAGATTTATTCTGGCAAACAGGTGAGTTAAATCCTTTATCTAATGTTCAATTTGGTGAGGGTGGTGCAGGTACTTTTTCAGACGGCAAACTTACTACTCAAATAAGTAATCCACTTTGCAGAGAAGTACTACAAGAATTTGTTTTGTGTGGTGCACCGGAAGAAATATTATATGATTCAAAACCGCATATTGGAACTGATATTTTAATTAATGTTGTTAAAAATATGAGAGAAAAAGTAGAAAATCTCGGTGGAGAATTTTTATTTAATGAAAAGTTAATTGATCTAGATATAAAAGATAATAAAGTAGTTGGAGTGAAGTGTTCTAAGTATATTGAAACTGATACATTAATACTTGCAATTGGTCATAGTAGTAGGGATACTTTTGAAATGTTATATAGTAAAGGTATTAGTATGTGTAAAAAGCCTTTTTCTGTTGGTGTTAGAATTGAGCATTTGCAAAGTATGATTAATGAATCACAATATGGAAAGTTTGCTAAACATCTAAAACTTGGTGCAGCAGATTATAAATTAGTATATCATAATAAGGTTGAAGATAGATCTGCATATACTTTTTGTATGTGTCCAGGAGGGCAAGTGGTTGCTGCTGCATCTGAAATCGGTGGAGTTGTCACAAATGGAATGAGTTTACATAGTAGAAATGGTATAAATTCTAATAGTGCTTTGCTTGTAACAATATCACCAGAAGATTTTAAAGATGAGTCACCACTTGCAGGAATGTATTTTCAAAGAGAATTAGAACAAAAAGCATTTGAAGTTGCTGGTAGAACATATAATGCACCAACTCAACTTGTAGGTGATTTCTTAAATTCAGTTAAATCTACAAGTATTGGTAAAATAAGTTCAACATATATACCAGGAATAACGCTATGTGATTTACATGATGTATTACCAGACTTTGTGACAAAAGTTTTGAAAGAAGCAATAATAGATATGGATAAAAGATTAAAGGGATTTGCAGATAAAGATGCATTGCTTGTTGGTGTTGAAACAAGAAGTTCATCGCCACTTAGAATTATTAGAAATGAAAATTTGATGTCAAATATATATGGTATTTATCCATGTGGTGAGGGTGCAGGGTATGCAGGTGGAATAATGTCATCTGCAGTTGATGGAATAAAATGCGCGAGTGCTATAATTGAAGAAAAATAAAAAACTTTTTTGAAGGAATGAATTTATATTAATGGATTCATTCCTTTTAATTTGTTTTGATATATATTAAAAATATTGCATAAAAACGTCATATATGATATTATTGTGTAGAAAATAAAGTATGTTTGTTAGGGGGATATTATGAAAGATAATAAAGTTTTAATATTTGCAATAATTATTATAATTATTGTTGTAGGTCTATGTATAGGAGCATATTTCTACTTTACAAAAGATGTTGAAGGTGATGATGAACAAATATCCAATGAGCCAGTTTATACAGCTCAAGATTTTCCCAAAATAGATGCATCAACTGCTACTCAACCACTCGCAATGGCATTTTTTAAGAATTTTACTGGAAGTGTTATAGAGGAGTCAAATTTTAATTTTACTCAAACACATCAATCATATGAAAAACTTATAAAAGGTGATGTTGATTTAATACTTGTTACTCAGCCATCACAAGATGAATTAAATCTTGCAAAAGAGGCCAATATTGAATTAGAAGTAATACCAGTAGTTAGAGAAGGATTTGTATTTTATGTGAATGCAAAAAATCCAGTTGATAATTTGACATTAGAACAAGTTCAAGGTATTTATTCTGGGGAAATTACTAATTGGTCTGAAGTAGGTGGTAAAGATATAGCAATAAAACCATATCAAAGACCAGCAAATTCTGGAAGTCAGACAGGAATGACAGAACTTGTTATGAAGGGTAAGGAACTTATGAAACCACTTACTGAAAATGTAGTTGCTACTATGGCTGGAATTATAAATTTAGTATCTTCATATGATAATGGAGATGCAGCAATTGGATATTCATATTATTATTATGCAACTACAATGTATCAAACTATTGATAAAGAAGTAGCAAATAATATAAAACTTCTTTCAATAGATGGAGTTAAGCCAAATATTGATACAATTAAAAGTGGAGAATATCCACTAACAACTTCATATTATATCGTTATAAATAAAGCTGCTGATAAAGATAGCCAAGCAAAAAAATTAGCTGATTTAATGTTATCCAATAGAGGTCAAAATGCAGCAAAGGAGGCAGGATATGTCCCAGTTAAATAATGATGAAGTTAAAAAAGCAGACGCTAATAAAACTAGTAAATCAAGAAATAAAAGAATAATAATGTTTACTAGTTTAATTATAGTTTTATGTTTAATACTAACTGCGGTAGCTATTTTTATAAATAAGAATAATAAATTAAAAAGTAATGATGTTATAGATCAAAATGAGAAAGTTGAAAAAGAAAATAATTTGAAAGTTACTAATCTTATAGAGAGATATGCAAATAATAGTTTAAAGATTGAAACTGTTGAATTTAAAGAAGGAAAAAAACAAGTATTTGATAACTATGAAATGTATAAAGTTGAAATATCATATGCTCAAATTTCTGGACTAAGAAATAAGACTGTTCAAGATAAAATAAATAGTGAAATAAAACAAAAAGTATTTAACTTATATAATAAAAAATATTTAAATGATGAAACTATAGATAGGTTATTTATTAATGCAGATGTTATATCAAACTTTGGTAATATATTATCTGTACAAATATATGGAACAATTACATATAAAAATAATGGACAATATACATACGATAGTTTTAATACTATAGGATTAAATTATAAGTTAGATACTGGAGAGTATTTAAAATTAAAAGATTTATTTGTAGTATCAGCAAATTTAAATAATATTGTTGCAGAATCAAAATATTTAGCTATGGCATGGGATGAATTAAAAGAACCCGGCGAATTAAATATGAATGAAATTGATACAAGTAAATATGAGGAAGAGATGTTTGCGTATGTTAATAAATTTAAAGAACAAGAAAATCCAGAATTCTATTTTACTCCAAGTGAATTATATTTAAAAGTTATTGGTGAAAAAGAATATATACCAATAGATATGGCAAAGTATTATGATAGCATAGCAATATATAAAAGATATAATGATATTAGTAATTTATACGAAACTAAAGGTCTAAATAATAATAAACCTTTTGTATTTACTTCTAAGGATCAAGAGTCTACATATATGTATGATGATGTATTAGATAATCTTTTTGTTGACATACAGATTAATGTATTTGAATCTGAAGAAGCAAAAAAAGCAGAAGAAAAAGTTAAACCTAAAATAGAAGAACTAGTAAAAAAAATAAAAAACAAGGCCTCAGCAAATAAAAACAAGGGCATTGCATATAAAGCAATGATTGGAATTTATTATAATCAAAATGATAATTTAGTTAATGTATCGTATCTAATATCTGAAAATTCAATGTCTATAAATTATTATAAAGAAAATATACATTCACTTATAGCTGAATTTGAAAGAATGCCAAAAGTATCAGTTGAAAGCAGTTATTTTTCTGAATATGAGGGCTACCAAGGAAATAGCAATTTAGTAAATAACAAAAATATAACTATTAAAGAAATTATTATAGATGAAAAATATGATAAAAATGGAAATATAGTAAAGAATAATGATACTAAGGTAGATAATGATAAAAATAATAGTGATAAATTAAATAACAACAATTCTAATAATGAAGTTAATATATACTAATAAAAAGTCGCATAATTTTATGCGACTTTTACTATTTTTTTGTATCGTAATTTACAATAAGAAATATATTACAATTTACACCTTTTTATTGAAAATAAATCAAAATATGATATAATTATATAGTATAAAAAGAGGTGTAAAATGTTTTTTGATAAGATAAAAGAAAGTTTAAAGAAAAGTAAAGAAAATTTTGATATAAGACTTAGTAATGTGTTTGCAAATCATAAAGATATAGATGAGATATTAGATGAAATAGAGGAAACACTTATACTATCTGATATAGGTGTATCAACTAGTACAAAGATATGTGATAATGTCAGAGAAATTCTAAAAAAACAAGTAGATAAAAGTGAAAATGCAATTAGAGAACTACTAAAAAAAGAAATGGAAAGTATTCTTATAGTTGAAAATAAAGATGAAGAAAATATTGAAAATTCAAATAAAAAACTAGTAATATTAGTAGTTGGAGTAAATGGTGTTGGCAAAACAACAACAATAGGTAAAATTACTAATTTGTATAAGAAACAAGGAAAGAAAGTATTACTAGCTGCTGCTGATACATTTAGAGCGGGCGCTGTTGAGCAATTAGAAGTTTGGGCAAATAGAGTTGCTGTTGATATATGTGTTGGAAAAGAAATGCAAGAGCCTGCATCAGTTGTATATGATGCAACAAAAAAATTCTCAGAATCAGATTATGACATATTAATATGCGATACTGCTGGTCGTCTTCATAATAAAAAGAATTTAATGGACGAGCTAGAGAAAATAAATAGAATAATAGATAAAAATTTAACTGATATAAATAAAGAAGTGTTAATGGTACTTGATGCTACAACTGGACAAAATGGTGCAATTCAAGTAAGGAAATTCTTTGAGTCAACAAAAGTAAATTCAATAGCATTAACAAAACTTGATTCAACTGCAAAAGGTGGAGTAGTATTTACAATAGTAGATGAATTAAAGATTCCAATAAAATATATTGGAATTGGTGAAAAATTAGATGATATTGAAAAATTTGATGCTAAAGCTTTTGTAGAAGCAATAGTATAATTTGTAGTTAATGCATATTATTTATTAATATGTGGAGGTTAAAAAATGAATAAATATATTAAATTAGAGAGTATAGTTGGAAGTAATAAAATCAAATACGATGTATCTATGAAAGATTATACTACAGTTAATGTTGGCGGAAATTGTGACTGCTTAGTCACTCCAACAAGTATTGAAGAATTAATACAAATTCTTGATTTTGTAAAAAAAGAAAATATTGAATACTATATAATTGGAAATGGTAGTAACTTACTTGTATATGATGATGATATACACGCAGTAATAATAAAACTTGCTTCAAAGTTTAGTGATTATAAAGTAGATGGTGAATATATAGAATGTTTATCTGGAATAAGTATGCCAAAAGTTTCTTTAATTGCAAAGCAAAATGGATTAGAAGGCTTTGAATTTGCATGTGGAATCCCAGGTACTATTGGTGGCGGAGTTAAAATGAATGCAGGTGCTTATGATTCTGAATTTTCTAAGGTAGTTGAAGAAGTTACATACATTGATGATAAATGTGGAATGCACACTATAAAAAATTCAGACTTGAAATATTCATATAGACATAGTATTTTTACTGAAAATCCTGCTTATGTTATTGTATCTGCAAAGTTTAAATTAAAAAAAGGTATCGTAGAAGAAATTGATAGAAAAATGAAAGAAAATTCAAGTGCAAGAAAAGAAAAACAACCACTTGATATGCCTAATTTTGGTAGTGTGTTTAAAAGACCTAAAGGATATTTTGTGGGAAAACTCATAATAGATTCTGGCCTTCAAGGATATACAATAGGTGGTGCACAAGTGTCAAAAAAACATGCTGGTTTTATAGTAAATACAGGAAATGCAACATGTAAGGATATACTTGATTTAATTGCTCATATACAAAAAGTTGTAAATGAAAAATATGGTGTTAATTTAGAGACTGAGGTTCAGTTTATTGGAGGAAAGAAATAATGAAAACAATTTTAGAGTGGCTTAAGCCAGGCGCAGGAGTAAAAAGATATATATTATTACAAATTATATCTATAAGTTTACTTATATTTTGTATAGTTACATTAATGTCAATTAAAGATTTAAGCCCTAAAATGCTTATAGCATATATTGCATTACTTACTGTATCAGTTTTTGGGATAATATTTTCATTTATAATAGCTCAAAAGAATATATTATTTACATCATTAAAAAACATATCTAGAAAAAATAAGAATATTGGAATAAGAAAATTATTATACGGTGATCCAAGACTTAAAAAAGGTCCTAAAATAGTAGTTATTGGTGGAGGTAGTGGTCTACCAAATCTTCTTAAAGGTTTGAAAGAGTATACTGAAAATATTACTGCAATTGTTAATGTATCAGAGGATGATAATAGTTTAAGTACTGCAATGGCAAGAAAAGAAGATTTGACACCAGGTGATATTAGAAAGTGCATTTCTGCACTTTCTACATCTGAATCTGAGGTTGCAAAATTACTTACATATAAAGATAATAGAATTGAAGAAACTGGTCATTCAGTTGGAAATCTTATTATTTCATCTTTAATTAGTATTACAGGAAGTTTTTCTAAGGCAATTGAAAAAATATCTGAAGTTTTTCAGATACAAGGAAGAATACTTCCTGTGACAACAGAAAATATTATACTTTGTGCTGGTCTTGAAAATGGTGAAGTAATTGTAGGAAAACAAAATATTTGTGAAATGATAAAAGAACAAAAAAATATGATAAAACAAATATTTTTAAAAGAAGGAAGTATAAAACCACTTCCAGAGGTAATTGATGCAATTAAAACTGCAAATGTAATTGTAATTGGACCAGGTCCACTATATACATCAGTAGTTTCTAATTTTTTAATTGATGATGTTGCAAAGGCAATTATAAAATCAAAGGCTAAGAAGGTATATGTCTCAAATATAATGAATCAACCAGGTCAAACATATGGGTATACTTTAGCAAAATATATTAATGAAGTTGAACGATATATTGGAAAACATGTAATTGATTATGCAATAGCAAATAATGGAGAGATAACAAATGAGATGTTAAAGGATTTTAACCAAATTGAGTCATCTCCTGTAAAAATCGATTTAGAGAACATCCAAAATAGAGCAATATGTGTTGTAAAAGAAGATTTAATTTTAACTGCAAAAGATTCGATTATTCATGATGCGGACAGGTTAGCTGAGATTATAATTTCAATAACTAAATCTAAGAAAATTGGAGATTTAAATATTGTTAAGATTAAGAAAAAACACATGAGAAAAGAAAAAATGTTAAAAGGAAAAGACTTAATAAAGAAAGTGTTAAAGAAATTTAACAAAAAACAGACTTTATCCGTATCAAAGAAAAAAGTAAAAAAGACAGGTGAAGTAAAGGTAAAAGAAAAGACTTATGAAACTTTTGAAAAAATACGCAGCAGCGTTAAGAAAGGATAGAAGTACGTAATGTATAAATACAAAAGAGGAGTTAATAATATAGACCAAGCTAAAAAACTTGAATATATGATAACAGATAATTTATCAACCTGTTTATCAATGACAGCTAATTTGGAATTTAAAAGGCCATATAATGGAATGTATATTCAAGATGGTAAAGTATTAATGCTTGGAATGTTAGAAAAAATATTAATAAATGATAAAGAATATAACATGTCACAAATTACAACAAGTATAAACAACATATGTTGTGATGAGTATATTTCATCAATAGATTTAGAAAAAGATACATTTGAATATAACATAGGAAGTTTAAGCTATAAAAAGACTTTTTATTTATATAATAAGATCTTATGCATTGAATATGAAATAAATAATAAAGAAAATTCTAATGCTAAATTTAAAATAAATCCATTACTTACATATAGAAAATTAGATGCTATGAAAACATCTAATTTTCTAAAATTCAATCAAAGAAAAGATAAAGATGGTGCAATAGTAAATTTAAGCATTATGGATCAAGAAAATATAATATTAAAATCTAAAGAATTTTCATGGGTACAAGAAGTACAATTCTTAAACAATATTAAACATGAATATATAAATACAAATTCAGTAAAAGAATTATATACTGAAGATTCATTTATACCAGGTGTATTTGAAATTAAGTTGTCGCCATTTGAAACTAAGAAGGCTTGTATATTTGTATCTAGTTTAGAATTTGATATTGATAAACTTGATATATCAAATATAAAGAATTATAAATTAAATAAGAAAAATGGCATTTTGGAAAATGTTGCAGAAGAATATGTTGAGTTAAGAGAGCTTGCATGTGGAATTGACAATTTAGATTTTGAAGATAAATTGATTTCCAAAATACCATATAATTTAGATCATGAAATATTAATATCAAGTAATTTAAAAACAATTGACGAAAATGAACTAATAGTATATATTAATGATTTGATTAATATAGTAAAATCCATTGATGGGCAGTATTTATCACTTGGGAAAATAGAAAAAGCTATAAAAATATTGATAAAGATAAGAAGATATATTTGGTTAATTGGTGATATAAAATTACAAAATATTGAAACAATTAAAGTATATACTAAATTAAAATTGTGGTATATAGAAAGTGTTAACAGATTACTTCAAAAAAATGATATTATGGAGCTATTTTATGATTTTATAAGAGAAATTATATATAGCGTGCTTGATAATGAAAATAAAAATGAAATATTAAATGATATAGAGTCAATTTCTTTGATGTATAATGCAATTAGAATTTATGAAAATATGAATCAATCAAAAAATGTTGAAGACATGTTAGTATTTAATTTTAGAGAAAGATTGAAAAATAAAATAGAAAATGAATTTTGGATTGATGATTTAAGGTTAATGAAAAAAACATTAGATGAAAGAGAACATATACCAACAATAGAAATGATATATACACTTAGTTTGTCATATCCATGTATAGTAGGTAATATACCAATAAAGTTACTAGATACCATTTTTAAAGAGTTATACACTCCTTATGGTATGAGAGAAGTTCCTAAAAATTGTGAAGAAAGTAATGGATCTATATATCCTAAATATATGGCACATTTTGTTAAAGCAAATTTAAGGCAAAATGGAGTAACAAGAGCTTCACAAAAAATAGCATATAATCTAGTTAAAGAATTAATGCAAGATATAAGCAGGCATGTAAATGGTGGTATAAAATCAATATATAATGAAAAAGGTGTAAATGTGGACAGTAATTCATATGATTTACTTACAAATGCTGAGATTATAAGGTTATATGGAATGCTTACTTAATAAAATAGAGGAGAAGATGTATGATAGTTTTAGGTGTAGATCCAGGGTATGGACGAGTTGGGTATGGAGTAATTGATTATACAAAGAATAAATATAGAGCAATTGAATATGGAAGTATAACTACTGAGGCTAATACTCCACTTCCAAAAAGATTAAATAAAATAGAAAAAGATTTAAGAGATGTTATATCCAGATATAATATTGATGCTGCATCAATTGAAGATTTATATTTTAATAATAACACTAAAACAGCTATAAAAGTTGCAGAGGCAAGAGGAGTTATTCTAAATACACTTGAATCGTGTGGTATACAAATATTTGAATATACACCACTTCAGGCGAAACTTGCAATAGTAGGATATGGTAGAGCTGAAAAAATTCAAGTTAAAAATATGGTAAAGAGCTTTTTAAATTTAGAAAAAATGCCAAAGCTTGATGATACAACAGATGCACTTGCAATTGCTATATGTCATACACATTGCCATAGATTTAATGAATTTATAACATAAAATTATATTTGAGAGATTATTGAGGATTTATATGAATAGATATGTTGATAATGTAAATAGTGAGTTAAAACAATATTTTAATATATTATGTGATAATGATTATCCAGATTTTATTGATGAATATATTGAATTACAAGAAATGCAAAGATTATCTAAAATAGGACAATTTTGTGGATGTGATTATACTAAAATATTTAATATAAAATTTTGGTATTCAAGACTTGATCATAGTATTGCTTGTGCACTTATGACATGGCATTTTACACATGATAAAAATCAAACATTACTTGCGTTATTTCATGATTTAGGTACACCAGCATTTAGTCATTGTGTTGATTATATATTAGGTGATCATATAAATCAGGAGAGTTCAGAAAAGAGTGTTTATGAAGTCTTGAACTCATCAGATGAGTTTAAACATCTATTTACAGTAGATAATTTCGATATAAATGAGATAAACAATATAAAAAAATATACAATAGTAGAAAATAATAAACCAAAGCTTTGTGTAGACAGATTAGATGGTGTAATGCATACCTGTTTAATTTGGATAAGGTTTTGGAATATAGATGATATAGAATATGTATATAAAAATATCGGAGTATTGTCAAATGAGTATGGCGAAAGAGAAATTGGATTTTTAAGTAAAGAGGCTTGCGATAAGTTTTTCGAAGGAGTTTATGAATATAGTATTGCATTACAACAAAATGAAGATAAATATGTAATGCAGTTTATTGCCGATTATATGAAAGATGCAATAAAAAAAGGATATGTTACTTTAGATGAATTATATACAAAAAGTGAAGAAGATATAATTAATAAGATATATAGTTTAGATCCAAATAAATGGAATAAGTTTAAAAACTCTAATACAATTAGAAGAAGTGATAACGAACCTGAAAATAATGTATATTATGTATCAATAAATTCTAAAAAAAGATATGTAATTCCAATATGTCTTAATGAGGAAAATAGCAGTATTAGGTTAGATAAGTTATCTGATAAATGCAGTAAGTTACTAGATTCATACTTAAATTATAATGATAGTAAATATGCATATGTCGAAGATATATACTAATTTTAAAAGTAACCAAGATAAAAAATAAAACATATAATACACTAGCTAAAACTTAACTTTTAGGAGGTGTATTTTTTATGTCTATCGGACTTGCACTTAGTGGTGGAGGTGTAAAAGGGGCAGCACATATAGGTGTGTTGCAGGCTTTTAAAGAAGAAAATATCAAAATAGATTATATTTCTGGAACTAGTAGTGGAAGTATAGTAGCAGCACTTTATGCAGCTGGTTATACACCATATAATATATTAAGTATGTTTAATACTTATTGCAAAAATATAGCAGATTATGATAAATTATTACCATTTAAATTAATTGGTACAGTATTTACTGGAAAGATATCAATAAAGGGATTTGCAAAAGGTCAAAGATTAGAAAGTCTATTATATAATTATTTTAAGAGTAAAGATATTTTTGATATAAGTCAAATAGAAATGCCACTTGCAATACCAACTGTTGATTTGTATACAGGAGAAGTTATATATTTTTTAAGTAAAGATACTAGATCGAAAAACTCTGAATTCATTACATTTAATAATGAATTTGATGATGAACCTACATATAATTCATTTGGAGATTTAGCTTCAATTGTCAGAGCAAGTTCAAGTTTCCCTGGTGTGTTTGAACCCAAAATTATAAATAAAAAAGTATTAGTAGATGGAGGAGTTAGAGTAAATTCCCCAGTTACAATATTAAGAGAACTTGGAGCAGATAAAGTTATAACTGTAAGTTTTGATAAAAATGATAATTGTAAAACTGCAAATTTGAATATTGTATCAGTAGCTATGAAATCTTTTGATATAATGGGACATCAAGTAAATCATACAGAACTTGAAACATCAGATTATATTTTAAGACCAGATTTAGATCAAGTAACACTTTTAGAATTTGAAAAAACTGGAAAACTTGCAACACAGGGGTATATGGCAGCGAAAAAAGAAATTAAAAGAATTAAAGAAAAATGTAACATTTTGTCGTAGATATTTACTTTTAAAATAAAAAATGTTATAATTAATATTGCGTTTTAAAATTGGGGTTATATAAATAATTATTTTATAGGAGGGTATAAAAATGGGGGAGTACTCCATCTGTGTAAAGGGACTTACTGATTATATTCATGATTTTGATGAATTTAGTCAAGATAACAAAGAAAGATTTATTATTAAATCTGTATTTGAAAATTCTTTGTTAAGAAATGTTATAAATGAGTATAATGATTTTTTAGAAAAAAATTTCGACAAAAAAGAAATTTATTGCAAACTTATCGATACTCTAATTTATTTAGTTGACAATTCATCAATATTTAATAAATCTGAGGAATTTATACCACAATGAACTATTTAATATGAGCACATATTACATTTTGACGTAATGTGTGTTTTTCATATTAAAACATAAAAAATATACTTCTATATAACAAAACACAGGATATATTTATTAATCCTGTGTTTTATTTTTCTTAACTTATCTTCCAATAAACATTGTTGATATTACATATCCGTATGTACTACTTTTAGTTACTCCAATACCTATATAGTTATATGCACTAGATAAGATATTTTTTCTATGTCCTTCTGAATTCATCCATGCATCAAATGCACCTTGTAAACTTGGATTTCCTGCAATATTTTCACCTGCTGTTTTGTATGTTACACCAAATCCTTGCATCATAGCAAATGGACTTCCATATCTAGGAGATGTATGTGAGAAATAATTATTAGCTACCATATCATTAGATTTAATTTGAGCAACATTATTTAGTGTTGCATCATAAGAAAGTAGTGCAATTCCGTTTGCTTTTCTTGCATTATTAATTAAATTAAATATAGTTTGAGCCTCACTTGTAGCTGGTTTTGGAGTAGTTGTACTTGGCTGAGTTGGTGTTGTTGGTGTAGGAGTCGTAGGGGTAGTAGGAGTTGTGGTTGATACAGCAGTTTTTGATAATAAATCTTGCCTTATCATGCCGACTAAGTTATTTTCAGTTACTATCATATTCCATTGTCCAATTTTTCCAATTATTTGAACCTTCACACCTTTAGATAGTCTAGCTAAGGATTTAAAATTAGTTCCAGGTCCTCCACGTACGTTTGTTGAATTACCTTTTATATATGCATAAGATTTACCTAAATTTTCATATACTAGTGCTTGTGGTAAGCTACTTCCACTTTGTTTAATATAACTCTTGTGTATTAATCCAACTTCATTTGTTGTAAGCTGAACTATATAGAAATCAGATATTTCACCAACCATTTTTAACTTTGTATTTTTTGCTACTGTTTTTATTTTAGTTGAAGAATTAAGCGCAGCGCTACTTCTAAAATTTACATTAGCAGTGGTAATACCGTATTTTGGTTTGTAATTACTTCCTACGTATCCAAATATATTTGATAAAAGAATAACAAGAAGAAATGTTCCAAATAATATTAATATACTTTTTCTAGAAATCAAGAAAATCACCTCTTGAAAGTATTTTGTGTATAATTTGTGAAATATATAATATAAAATAATAAATCGACAAAAAAATATAAAATAAGTGTATAAAAATAAAATAATACAAATTAGTATAATTATACAAAAAATAGTAAAAATAATATCATGAGGTGATAAACATGCAAATAACTCAAGGCGATGTGTATTGGCTAAGAAATTCAAATATAAATAAAACATATCCATATATAACTCGAAATGAAACATGTGATGTATTAGTAATTGGAGGCGGTTTGACAGGAGCAATTACTGCATATTTTCTTGCAAAAGAAGGTGCAAATGTAATAGTTGCAGAAAAAAATATAGTTGGATTTGGTTGCACAAGTGGTATACCAGCAACTCTTGAATATGAAATTGGAATTGATTTGCATAGATTAGAAAGGGCAATAGGAGCAATACCTGCAAGGAAGATATATAATTTATGTTTAGATGCATTAAATAAAATTGAAGATATAGATAGGGAATTTGAAAAAAATACCGGCTTTCATAGAAAAGACTCTTTATATTTTACAAATAAATTTATCAATAAGCAAAATATGGCAAAAGAATTTAATGCAAGAAAAGATGCTGGATTTAATCCATATTTTCTTCAAAATCATGAACTTATAAATTTAAATTCTGGGATACTTACTAAGAATTCGAGTGGAGTAGTAAATCCGTATTTATTCACTCAAGAATTGTTTAACTATTTATCTGATAATTTTGACAATGTAAAAATACTTGAGAATACTGAGATTATAGATATTGATTCTGGATATGAATCTGTTGAGTGCAAAACTAATAATAACTTTAATATATCAGCATATAAAGTGATTTTTGCATCTGGATTTGATTCTTTAAAATACATGCCAAATATTCCGGTTAATGTGTATAAAAATTTTGTTATAGTAACAACTCCAGTTGAAAATTTAAATAAATATGATGTTAATTTTACGGCAAGAGAGGCAACAGATCCATATCATTCCATTAGATTTACAAATAATAATAGAATAATATACAGTGGTGAAGATGCAAAACTTACTGATAGGTTATCTGATGAAAAATATTTGAATAATTTTGCAAATGATAAATACAAAAGATTATTTGGTGCAATGAAAAAAACATTTCCTAATTTATCTAATGTAAAAATTGATTATACTTTTAACACAACTCTAGTTAATACAAAAGATACTTTACCAATAATAGATGAAGTACCTAATATGCCAAATTGCTTCTTTAATCTTGGATTTGGTACTAATGGAATACTTTATTCTATAATAGGTGGTAACATGTTAAAAGATGCAATAAAAGGGTTTTATACGAAAGATATGAATATGTTTAAAATAGATAGATAACAAAAATCTCTTAAAATGGTTATTAGTAACTATTTTAAAGAGATATTTTTTTATTATATTAGAATATTTAATTTTATTTTGTAATAAATTATATAGATAAAATCTAGTAAAATTGTTATGTTTACAATATCAATTAAATAAATTTACATAAAAATGTAATTTTTTACAAAAAAATATTGACAAATAAAGTAAAAAAATGTATAATGATGTCACTGTAACAAATTAAAGAATTATTTTAGACTTAAGATAATGAAAGGAGGTTTGTTTTCTAATTAGTTTTATAACACTAAACTACTATAAACACTATATATATTCTAAGGAGGAAACAGATATGAAGAAGATACTAAAAAAGATGATAAGAAGCATTAAGAAATTCGTTCGGATATTAATTCCAACTACTACAAAAGGAAAGGCTATTTTGGCGGCATCTCTTGTTATGGTTACACTTGCCGGCACATTCGGAATCACACAATTATTAGATGGAACCAGATCTGGCTATGAACATCGTACGACCGTCAGCGGCGAAACGGTTCACACTCAAATGTTTAAATTCGAGTACTATAAAGAACCTTTAGCAACAGATACACTTACCAATGACTCAACAGCATTTACTTTATCAGGAACGCCGGAATTGTTGGGTGATACAACAGATGTTGCATTTCACAATGCAAATGGTGAATCAATATTCACATATTCCAAGAACTTTACCTGGGTTCCTAATACTAAATCTGGTTATTCGTTTTCTATAAAGAACGTTGGAGAAGTGAAAGGAAAGGCTAACTTTGATTTCTTAAGTACTCAATCTGCTGATCCTGACTGGGCAACTGATCCGTATGATGAAAAAATGACGATTCAACTCTTTAAGTATAATTCAGCAACCACGTCATTTGATCCTATTACTACTTTAATGACATTTAAAGAAGCAAAAGCGGCTATTGCAGCTGATACTTGGGTAACTGAGGCAAATAAATTAGTTGATGCTGGTGATACAGAAACTTATCTTTACGTTACTGCATTTCCTGATGATCCGGTATATAAAGGTAATTTAGGCGGAGATAACCAATATATGGGAAGAACGTTTTCAATTGATTACAATGCAGCTATAAAAGAGCCGTAAAAATTATCTTTGTAATAAAATAAATAGAGCTATATACTTAGTATATAGCTCTATTTATTTTATTACTGAATAATAATACATATAATCGTAGTTATATCACATAATCAATTGACATAAAACAACTTATGTGATATAATGTCTATATCAAATTTATTTCAACTCACTAATAAAAATTTTTAAGGAGGAATGGTAATGAATCAAAATATAAAGACAGGTGGTAATAATTTTAAAAGATATTATAATAGAAAAATCATGTTAAAATTTCTTTTACGGTTTGGAATATTAATTTTTCTAATTTTTTTCTTTAGTCTTTATGTATTATCTGTATTAAAAGGAAAAGAAGAAGGATTAATACTTGTCGGTAAATATAGCTTCTCATATATCAAATCTGGATCTATGGAGCCGACTTATAAGGTAGGTACAGTAGTATTTACTAAGAAAGAGGATTCATACGGCTATGGAGATGTTATTACATATATAACGGAGAATCCTGATAAAACAAGTGAAGAAAAATATTTATACTATACTCATAGGATAGTGGGAGTAGGAGATTATTATAGTACTCGTGGTGATAACATCACAAATTCCAAAGACGAAGATCAAGTATATCAGGAAAATATTATTGGAAAAGTTATTGGAAAATCGTATATTCTTGGCAGAATTCTACTGTTTTGTAAACTTATTCCTGCAAAGTACTTTTACGCTGCAATGATATTTTGCCTTACATTTATTATTGCACTATTATTAATTTTGAAAACCAATCTTAATGAATTACCGCTTGAAAAAAAGATAGATTACAATAATAAATTAATTCGTAAGAGAATACAAGATCTAGAAGATGGAAAAGTACTTGATGATGAAAGTAAATTAATTGATTTAAAATAACCTAACTTTGTAAAAAGTAAAAACAGACATTAAATTTAAATGTCTGTTTTTGTTTTTTTGTTAATATATTTATTATTGTACTGCTAGATTATCATTTATTTCAATATGTTTTAAATCTGTGCTGTTAATTTGTGATTCAACTTCTGTTTTAGAATCATTTTGATTATTAGATTCCTCACTTGATGGTCCAGTAGAAATATCACTATTTGATGAATCGTTTTCAGTATTAGTTATTTCTTGTGGTAATTCTACAACTGATGTCGGATCTGATGGATTTTCAGAGGAAGTATCTTCTGTAGGTAAATTATCACTATTTTCTTTGTTTTCATTTGTAATTTCATTACCTTCTAATTGATCATCAGAGTTAACTTCTTCATTTCCTTCTTGTTCATCAGGTTTTATTTCTTCTCCTTCTAATTGTTCTCCATTTTCAATTTCTTCTAATGTAGAAGGATCTATAAAATCATCAGGTGAAGAGTAATCATCAGAAACAATACCTTTACTATCTATTTCACCTCTAAAATAATCTGATTGTAAAGAACTATAAGCCGCTGATTTATTCATAAAACCTAAATCTTCATTAACTTCTTGTTCTGGAATATATCCTTGCGGTAAAGTTGCCTGTATAAATAGTTTAAAAAATAATGTTTGTGACTGAAAATAATCCTTATATATTTCGTTGTTAACATATGTATCATAGAATTCATTATAATCATATGTTACTTCGAAAATATCTCTTTGCCCTGGATCTAACTGACTTGATATTACCAATTTTCTATTATCTCTAACTTGAGTATAAATCATATTACTGTAATTGTAACTTACTTCAGAAGATACGTCATAATCATTGACAGTAATATCCATGAACATTAATAGATCTGAAAAAGTTGTGCCTTCTGGAGTAATATAATATGTAGTTGGTAATTGACCTATATTTTCAACAACAAGATAATATGTATGTCCTAATTCCAATGAATCTGAATGGACCGGGGTATCAAGTGTTTGATCCATATATAAATTTCCAGTTACATCATGACTTGGAGTTGATACGTTATTTCCAGAAACGGTAATTATAGAGTTATATCCTGAATGAGTACCATCAAGTATATAATTTATAATTACCATTATCCCAATAATAAAGGATATAATAATAATTGAATAGTAATAGTATTTCCACCGTGAGTTGCTATATTCCATTTTTATTCCTCCTTTGTTGAGTCACTTGGAGTTGGAGTAATATCAGAAGAAGTCTTATCAACAGGTTCTTCATCTGCAGATGTAATACCATCAGTATTATTGTCAGATTTGTATTCATCACTAGGTGTCTCCGTTTCAAGTGTTACATTATCAGACAGTACTTCATCAGTAGTATCAGTTACATTGCTGGAATCTTCTGGTGAGGAAACAATTTCATCAGAATTTGTTTCAGTTGGTGCTGATGTATCTTCATTTGCGTCATCTTTTAAAGAAGAATCTTCATCTTGAGATTTTAACATCGCTGTTATTGCAGAACCACTAGCTACTTCAATATCATATGGAGATGTATACTCGAATTCAAGAGTAGATATTGTATTTCTATACATATATGTGGCTGTTGCGGTAGCTGTTGTTATAAAAACAAAAACTAAGGGGACAATCATTATTATTTTTCTTCGCAAACTATTTTTTCTTCTAGGTTTCATATTAATTCCTCCTTTTCTTGTGTATGTTAAGTACTGGTATTATACACCATAAATATAATTATGTCAACATAAAAAATATTATTTTTCGACAAAAATATAAAAAATACGCTCAAACATGAGTTATTTTAATGCAAAATTACAAAAATATATCTTTTTTATGTAAAATATATTGACAAAATAAAAGAATGTATGTTATAATTGTAATCAAATTATGTAAACTTTTTATGCAAAGGAGGATAAAATGAAAATTAGGTTTTCTTCAAAAAAAGGTGATAATATAAAATAAAATTTAGTTATAATATTTATTTTATGAAATATTTAATATTGAAAATTTATAATTTAGTTAAAGGAAAGGTGAAAAATTATGAAGAACAAAAAAGATTTAATATCTAAGAAGAATAATAAAAGAAAAGAACTATTATTAAAAAAGCAAGAAAAGAATAATAAAAAAGTAAGATTATTTAATGAGAATGGTATTACTCAAGAAGTAAAAGAGTTAATTGAAGAAAAGGCTGATGCTTCTACTGTAAGAACTGTTAATAGACTGTCTGAACAAGAAAATTTAATTCAAGAAGCAATTGAAAATTTAGATAATAATATAATAAATATGTTTGCGACTGAAGAAAATTCTATTAATAAAATAGAATATGATACTAATATTAATGTTGAAGAAAAGATAAAGAAAATTAGAAATGTTGCAAAAGAAAGCTTAGAAAAAGAATTAGCTGAAATAAGAAGTAAAAAGGAAAATATTATAACAAAAAAAATAAGTAGCTATGAAAGCAAAAAGGGAGAATTCGGTACAGAATATGTTTATAACCGTAAGGAATTACTTAAAGAATTACAAAATATAACTAATGAAGCAAAGGGTACTAAACTTACTATTGAAAAACTAAAAGATATAAAAAGAAGAGCAGCAGATAAGAAAAGAGAAATAAATGAACTTGATGAAAACTTTAAATCTAAAATAGAAAAGGTTGAAAGTCAAAGTAAAAAAGATGTAAAAGCAAAAAGTAAAGAATTTACTGTAATAGAACTAACTAAAGAAAGTAAAATAAAATTTGACCAATATAAAAAAGAATATGATGTTGTTTTATCAGAAGTTGAACAAAAGGCAAAGACTCCAAGACAATTAAAATTGGATGCTGAAAGAAAAAAGAGAGAGCTAATCAAAGAGTTAAATGCATTTGAAGAGTCACTTGAAGATAAATACGATGCAATTATTCGTGAAGAAAATAAAAAACATAAAGATGATAAAAATTACAGAAGAAAAATAGTTACATTTAAAAAAGATCTATTAGATAAATTAGATGAACAAAAAATGGATGAAAGATTATTAGATGGAAAAGATTCAAGTTTTTTATATCTTGATGAAATGAAAGAAGCAAAAATTACTTCTCAAAAGGAAGCATTTAAAAAAGAATGTATTAGAAAAAAACAATTAGAATTTCAAGAATTCTATAAAGCAAATTATGAAACTAGAATGAATGATATAAATTCTGAAATAAATAAAAATCAAGATATATTAAAATCTTTAGAAAATACGCAAAAAAATGCTTTAGAAGAATTTAATAACAATGTTGATAAACTAAAAGAAGATATTAGTAAAAGAGCTAAGGCAAACGATGTAAAAGTAAAAAATGTTGATAAATTAAACGAAAAAGATTTAGAGAAACTTGAGAAAAAAGCAGAGAGTAAAATATCTAAATTTATAAGTGAAAATAAAACATTAAATAAAATAAAAAATAAATTAGCAGAAAGAAAAACTAAAAAAGAAGAAAAGAAAAAAATAAAATTACAAACAGAGTTAGAAAAAGACTTTGAAAGTTCAAAATTTGGAATAGAAGATGTTATTGCAGCTACATCTATGAAAGATATACTTGCAAGTCAAGTTAGAGATATCAATCTTATTGAGTATTCTGAGGATAAACAAACAAGCGAAAAAGAATTTGATGCTATAAATATTTAATTAACATTTTATTACGTTAATAATTGTAGAAATATGTAAAATAATGTTGGAAAATGATGGATAAATATTGACTTTGTTTATTTGCTTTGATATAATGTCATTAAATTTAATATCGTATAGCTTAATGTTAAATTACATTGGTTATACGATTTAGTTTAATTAATATGGTGGGTGATTTATAATGTTAAAATCAAAATTCAAAATTTTAATTTCTATTTTAGTTGTAGTTGTTATAATAGGATCTTGTTATGGGATTTATAGAATAGTGGAAAACGGAAAAATAGATAATAAGCAAAATGGAAGTGAAGAATCTGATAGTCTAAAAAATATAGATAATGGTTCAGAATCAGAAACTGATGATAATATTACTGATGATGAAAGTAATAATAATGAAGATAATCAAGTAAATAATAATGATAATACTGTGGTACAAGTTATTGAGAATAATAACAAAAATAATACAAATAACAATATTATTCCAGTAGTTAATTACTCAAAACCAGTAGTTAATTTTTCAAAGAATGGAGATTCTGTTTTAAATACTATTCAAAATATAACTTTAAGTATTAATGGAGATTATATTGATAATATGATATTTTATGCAGTAGAAAATCAAAATACAAGTTGGCCAAGTTTGATATCATGGAAAAAATATAACGATAATATTAAAATAAGTAATGTTGATGGAAAATCTTATATTTGGGCTATAGTATTAGGAAAAGATGGAAAATATTATTATTATTGTTCAAATTCATTTGAAATGAAAAAGTCATGGGACACACCTCAAATTACTTTTAGTAAAAATGGTGATGAAGAAGAGAATATATATAATAGTACACAAATAAATATTTCAGGTGATACTGTATCTAATAGTGTGAGATATTACGTTGATACTCAAAATACAATTCATCCTGAAAGAACCTTATCTAATTGGACAACATATAATAATAATGTAGAGTTACAAGGAATAAACGGAAATAATTATATATGGGTAGAAGTATTAGGAAAAGATGGAAATTATTATTATAATTGTTCTAATATGTTTAATATGGCAGCTGAATGGGATATACCACAAGTTACATTCACTAGAAATGGTGATCTAGTAGAAAATATGTATAATAGTACTGAAATAAATTTAAGTGGAGACTATGTTAGTAGTACTACTAGATATTATTTAGATATTCAAAATACAATCCATCCAGATCATTTATCTTCTAATTGGACAAGTTATACTGGAAATATTGAGTTAGAAAATTTAAGTGGAAATATATATGTTTGGGTAGAAGTATTAGGAAAAGATGGAATTTATCATTATATGCATTCAGATGCATTCAAAATGATAGATAGTTATACATTAGGATATAATGTTTATGTTAGTACACCTAGCTCAAGTGACTATTCAATTCCAGGCATACCACCTGTTACTGTTACAAAAATAAACTTTAATTTTAAGGTTACAGTAAATGTAAACGATATTAAGAAAGTAGAGTATTGCTATTTTCATGAAGAGCCAACTGCGGTTACAAATGATATGTATCAAGAATTTACTGAAGAACAATATTCAAAAATAGGTCAAAATATTGCTTTTGAAGCTGATAATGTTGAAAGTAGTCAAAATACATTATACTTTTTTGTGAAAATTACAGATAAATATGATCAAATTTATGAGCAAAAGATTGTAAGACCATACTAAATAGGGGGAAAATAATGTTTAAAACAAAAAAATCTATTGCATTATTTATTATTTTGGACATTGTATGCGTAGTAGTTATTTTTAACTTAGTATCAGCTTTTTCAAAAAAATCTGATGTTAAATTATCATCTGAAAATAATTCAGATGAGGTTTATGATGAAGATAGCTTAAAAGAAATACCAGATGAAGCAAGTGATAATTCAGGTGAGACACCTGTATCAAATGACGAACAAAATGCTAATAATAATATTGATAATGTAATTCAAACTGGAAATAATACTCAAAATGGTATAATAGATAATAACGCAAACAATCCAAATAATAATGCAAATAATACTCCAAATAATGGAGCAACACCAGATAATGGAACAACACCAAATAACGGACAAACAGAAACACCTAAATATACTGATCCAACTGTTACTTTTTCAAGAAATTACGATATAGTTTTAAAAACAGAAAATATTACTTCAGCTACAGTTTCAAATGATTATATCTCGTCAACTATTGAGTGTGGTATTTCTAACAGTTCAAGTGTACAGCCTTCAAATTGGAAGAGTTATACAAATGGTTCTACAATTACAATTAATAATTGGAATGGTTCTGCATTTGTATGGATAAAAGTTAAAAATATGAATAATGAATATAAATATTTTAAATCTGGTTCATTTAATATGTGTACACAATATCCTGATATAATTCTTCCACAAGTTGAAATAACAGATAAAAAATTTAATACAAGATCAGAAAGTGTACCAATTACTTTTGAAACAAAAGAATATGCTATGTATAGTTTTAAATTTTCAATTACTTTAAGTGAAGTACTTAAAATAAAAAATATTAGTTATTTAATTTCAACAACTCAAGGTGAAAATGAAAATTATACTTCAATTTCTAGCTTTAAGAATAATACACCAGTTGAACAAGTATTTGGACCAATAACAAAAGAAATATTAATACAAGGAGATATTCCTTCAAAATTATATATTACTTTTAAAATAACTGATATATATGATAGAGTAAGAACTATAACGAAAGAAGCCACATTCAATGTTCAGTTGTAATAAATTTATAGTCTTTTTATAAAAATGTGATAGTTGCTATCACATTTTTATTTGCAATTTAAATATTGTTATGATATAATTTCAAAAGTGGAGGAAAAATTGCAAATATGGAAAAATTGCGTGTAGTATATAGTAAATCAAAAGAAGCAATATATATATCACATTTAGATACAATAAAAATTTTTGAAGAAGCTTTATCAAGAGCAAATATCAATGTTCATTATACTTCTGGATTTAATCCTAGACCAGAACTTGTATTTGCTCATCCTTTATCAGTTGGAATTGAGAGTATAGGTGAAATAGTAGAAGTATCTTTAGAAGAAAAAATACCAATTCCTTATTTTATAAAAGAAATAAATAGTGTTTTACCAAGTGGACTTATAGTACTTTCAGCAGAATATATAAGTGCAAATGAAAAAAACATAATGTCTAGAGTATATGCTGCTACTTACATATTAGAAATTATATATAATGAAAATAAATTTAATAGTAAGACAAAAAAACAAATAGAAGATATTAAGAAATACTATATAGATAAAATGGATGAATTTCTATCTCAAGATAACATATTAGTTTTAAAAAAATCTAAAGATAGAATGGAAAGAATTGATATTAAACCTCAAATTATTACATATAATTTTCTAATAGATAGAAATTTAGAAATAACCGTTAGTACTGGATCAAAAAATAATCTTAAACCTTCATATATTTTGACAGGGTATAATGAGTATATTGATGAAGAATTTGAGTGTAATATTAAGAGGATAAAAATCCTGTATAAGTAGATTTTGTCGAACAAAGTCGAATGTTGACAAATTAAAAAATATTTTAATTTTTTTCTAAATTATGGTAAACCAAGTATTGACTTTAAAATTTTATTATGTGATAATATAGTTACAGTAAAGGAAGGCGGTGTAGAAAAAATGCAAATAACTGATGTAAGAGTTAGAAAAGTAAATTCTCAAAACAGAATGAAAGCTATAGCATCTATAACAATTGATGATGTATTCGTTATACATGATATTAAAGTTATAGAAAGCGATAAAGGGCTATTTATTGCTATGCCTAGCAGAAAGACTCCTAACGGAGAATTCAAAGATATTGCTCATCCAATAAACACTGATACAAGAGAAGCATTACAAAAAGCAATTATTGAAAAATATAATGAGGCTGAGTAAATAAAAAATAAAATTGAAAATTAAGAGGGTTTTTATACCCTCTTTTAATATATATAAAAGTAGGTGAAATAATATATATGACTGATTACTTAAAAGAAAAAGTATCAAAGATACCATTTGAACCAGGTATTTATATGATGAAAGATGAAAATGGTACAATAATTTATGTTGGAAAAGCAATTTCTCTTAGAAAACGTGTAAGACAATATTTCCAAAAAAATAATAAATCACAGAGAATAGAAAAAATGGTATCTTTAATTAGAGATATTTCATATATAGTTACAAAAAATGAAGTGGAAGCTCTAGTATTAGAATGTAATTATATAAAAGAACATAATCCTAAGTTTAATGTAATGTTAAAAGATGATAAAAGCTATCCATATATTAAGATTACTATTAAAGATAAGTATCCAACTATTTTTGTAACGCGTACAAAGAAGCAAGATAAAGCTTTATATTTTGGCCCATACACAAATGTGGGCGCCATGAGGGATGCCCTTCGTACTATAAAAGAAATATTCCCTGTTAAAAGGTGCAAATATAACTTAGAAAAGAAAAAGGTTAGTCCTTGCCTATATTATCATATAGGAAGATGTCTAGGTCCATGTATTAATGGCGTTAAATTAGACGAATATAAAGAGATGATAGATCAGATTGTGTTATTTTTACAAGGAAAAACTGGTAGCATAAAGGAGATAATTACAAAGCAAATTGAAGATTGTATTCAGAAGTTAGATTTTGAAAAGGCTCAAGTTCTAAAACAAAGGTTAGAAAATATAGAAAAAATAAGTGTAAAACAAAATGTTGCAAATTTAAATGAAAATAGTACAGATGTATTTGGTTATGTACACAGTGATAATACTTTATATGTTCAAATTTTTAAAATTAGAGACTATAAAGTGGTTTTACATGATAATGTTAAGATTAGTGATATTATAAAAGAAGAAATAGATGAGGCCTTGGTACAAATTATTTCAAATTACTATATAGAAAATGAAGATATCCCTAAGAAGGTATACATTAAATTAGATGAAGAAAAATCATTACTTTTAAATGATTTTTTTGAAGAACAGAATATTAAGGTACAAGTTATATTTCCTAAAAAAGGTGAAAAATTAAATCTAATTAAAATGGTTGAAAATAATATACATATAAATATTGAGGATAATAAAAATAATATTTTAGATGATTTATCAGTTTTACTTGGATTTAATCAAACAATTGATTCAATAGAATGTTACGATATTTCAAACTTAAGAAATGAATATATAGTTGGTTGTATGATTAGATATGAAAATGGAAAGTTAAATAAAAAAATGTACAGAAAGTTTAAAATAAGAAGTACAGAAACACAAGATGATCCTAAAAGCATGTATGAAGTATTAACAAGAAGAATAAAACATGCAAAGGAATGGCCACTTCCAGATGTAATTTTTATTGATGGTGGAAAGACTCAACTTAATATGGTAAAAAAGGCTTTTGATGAATCAAATGAAATTACAAATTTATATGGTATGGTAAAAAACGATAAACACAGAACGCGAGGGTTAATTGACAAAGAAGGAAATGAATTTGACTTATCAAATAGTAAAAATATTTTAAATTTTTTAACATTTTTACAAGATGAAGTTCATAGATTTACAATTACATATCATAGGAGCTTAAGAGACAAGATTAAATAGATTTAAAATTAATTTTTTAAAATTCATTTTTTTTACAGTTATATGAATATACATATTTACAAATAATATTAATGGAGGCGATATGTATATGAGAGATAAAAAAGAAAAAATTGATGACAATCATGAACAAAAAATTGAATGTAGTGTATCACATTGTGCACATAACTGTATAGAAGATAGTACCTGTAGATTAGAAGCAATAAAAGTTTGTCCATGTGGGCCAAAAATTAAAGAAAATTATGAAGAGGATACTGCTTGTTCATCATATGATTATATAGGGGACTTGAATACAAGATCTGAAGCTCGTGGAGAGTCTTAAAAAAATAGTGCTTTTTAAAAGCACTATTTTTATCTCTAATTTTTTTAGATCATGATGTTTTTCGACAAAATGTGCAAAAACTATATAGTATCATATACTTATATATGATAAAATAAGGTGTTTTTTATCTATTTTCGAAAAAATTTAAAATATGTTTAAGTAATTTTTGAGTATCTTCATCTTTATAAGTATCATTATTTAGTCTTTTTGATAAAGCTAAACTTTCAGAATCTTTTAATTCAACTGCTTCAACATCTTTGAATAAATCGTTAGGAGTACAGTCAAGTGCACAGCAAAGACGTAATAATAGTTCTATGGTACAAGCATTTTTACCACTTTCAATTCTTCCTATTTGTACAGAAGATATTCCTATAATTTCAGATAATTGTTCTTGAGTATACTTTTTTAATACTCTATATTTTTTTACATTTGATCCGAAGATAACTAGATTTTTATTTGAATTCTTTTTCATAAACTTCACCTTTTAGTATTATACCAAGTTTTTTTAATAATTGAAATAGTAAAATCAAATTTTTTTCATTTTTTTGTAAAAAAATGTCGAAAAATGAAAAATAATTATCATTTATTATGTATTATTTACAATTTTGATAAATAAATACTAAAATATTATCATAATTTTAAAAATAAAATGCGACAAACTTTTTATAAAAAATATGAAAATTGTGTGAAAGTACGTGACATTTTATATAACATGAGGTATAATATATTTGAAAATGATAAAAACTATTTTTATCATTTATAAGGAGGATTTTAATATGAGTGAAAAAAAGGTTAAAGAAGTTAAAGATAAAAATGAAGATAGAGAATTAGAAATTGATGTTGAATCTACAAATAGTGTGGAACAAAATGTAGAGATAGCTACTAACTTAAATATTTCTGAAGATGTAATTGGTATAATAGCTGGACTTGCTGCATCTGAAGTTGATGGAATTGCAGGTATGACTTTAGGATTTGTTGATGGAATAAATCAAATTTTTGGAAATAATAAAAAATATGCAAAAGGTGTTAAAATATCTTTAGAAGGAAAGAAAGTTAATATTGATTTATATGTAAATGTTAAATATGGAGTTAGAATTCCAGATGTTGCTTGGGCAGCTCAAACTGCTGTAAAAGCTGCAGTAGAAAATATGACTGGACTTGATGTAATTGCGGTTAATATAAATGTTCAAGGTATAATATTTGATAAAAATGAAGTATCTAGAAAAAGTGATGAAGAGGATATAGAGGAATAATTTTTAGTATATAGCCTAAATATTTAACATATGATTTTTTATTTAGGCTAATCTAATTTTATTGATGGAGGTTAAAATGAAAGGTTTTGAAAGATTTGTTTTAGTAATATTTTCTTTAATCGTAATAGTAATATCTATTACGCTAGTTTTAGTTTCAACACAGATGCTAGAATTGAAGGGAATATATGATATAATAGATAATTTATTAGTATCAAATAAAATATTATTCTTAATTTTAGGCACAGTATTTGCTCTTCTTGGTCTTGTTGGATTATTTTCAACATCTGATTCTGAAGATGCACAAAGAGGAGGACTAGCTATTAAGCAAGAAACAGGAACAGTATATATTACAAGAGATACCTTTGAGAGTATAATTGCTGGTGTTACTCGTGGATATGCAGAATTAAGGAATGTTAGAGTTGATATGCAAGTTACAGAAGCAGGAGTTATTGCAAATGTATATGCAATGATATTACCTGATACTGTAGTCCCAGCTCTTACAACAAAATTACAAGAAAATGTAAAATCAAGTGTTCTAAAACAAACAACTGTAGAAATAAAAGAGGTAAATGTTAAAATTAAAGGGGTTTATCAAGAACCTCCTAAGAAATAGTAGGAAGTGATGTAATGAAAGATTTTATGGATTATGTAATTAAAAATAAATATGTTATAATTTGTGTATCAATAGTAGTAATATTATACGCTTTAGGCATTGTGGAATTTTTATCTAAACTAGTTATTTTATTTGCTTTAATAGTTGGAGCTGTATTTATAGGTAAAAAGATGCAAGATAATGAAGAGTCTATAAAGAATATATTTAATATAAAAAGATATACAAATTACAAAGAAGATGTATATTATTATCAAGATAAAAAAGATAATAATAAAGAGTAGGAGAAGGCAATGGGTAGGAAAAAGGCAAGGGATAATGCGTTTAAATGTATATATCAATTAGAGTTTTCTAAAGATAGAGATATAAATAAAATTTTAGAGTTTTGTTATGAAGAAAATGAAAATGAAGAAGAAGAGATAGAATATATTTCAAAAGTACTAAATGGTGTCAAAGATAATTTAGAAAAAATTGATGGAATTATTCTATCAAATCTAAAAAATTGGTCTTTAGAAAGAATTGCAAAGATTGATCTTGCAATTATAAGACTTGCAATTTATGAAATAATATACGAAAAAGATATTCCTGTAAAAGTAAGTGCAAATGAAGCAGTTGAACTTGCAAAATTATATGGAAATAATGATTCTAAATCATTTGTAAATGGTATAATAGCCAAAGTAATCAAAGATAAGGAAGAAAATTAATGGAACAAAAAGTATATACGGTATCCCAATTAAATAGATATGTAAAAATGTTATTTGATAAGGATACTTTTTTAAATAATGTAAATATACGAGGTGAAATAACAAATTTTAAGCCTCATTATACAGGTCATTTATACTTTACTTTAAAAGATGAAACATCTACAATAAAATGTGTTATGTTTAGAACTAGTGCAGATATGATAAAGTTTAAACCAGCAGATGGTATGAAAGTTGTTATAAGTGGACAAGTTAATGTATTTGAAAGAGATGGTGTATATCAGATATATTGTAAAACGATGACACCTGAGGGGTTAGGAGAACTATATCTTGCATATGAGCAATTAAAAGAAAAACTTTCAAAGGAAGGATTGTTTGATCCCGAATACAAAAAAAGAATTCCTTTTTTGCCAAACAAAGTTGGAGTTATAACATCAAGAACTGGAGCTGTTGTACGTGATATTATAAATGTAACATCAAGGAGATATGATAAAGTAAATCTTTTAATATATCCAGCAGCTGTTCAAGGGGTGAATGTTGCAAGTACAGTAATAGAAGGTATTAGAACATTTAATAAACTAAATAATGTTGATGTAATAATAATAGCCCGTGGTGGTGGATCATTTGAAGATTTATTTGGATTTAATGATGAATCTTTAGCAAGAGAAATCTTTAAATCTAATATACCAATAATATCCGCAGTAGGTCATGAAACTGATTTTACGATTTGTGATTTTGTCTCAGATTTAAGGGCACCAACACCATCTGCAGCAGCAGAACTTGTTTATCCACAATATAGTGATATTATTAGAAAGATAGCACTTGATAAATCAAGAATAATAAATGCAGAACAAAATAATATAGAAAGAAAAAGAGAATATATTAAAAGGATAAAAGCTGCAAAACTTGAAAAAGGACCTATTGATATTATAAATAGATATAGAATTACAATAGATAATATAATAAAAAGTAGTGAAAATAAAATAAGATTAAATCTTGAAAGATATAGATCAAGTTCAATGCAGGCAATATCAAAAATTGATGCTTTAAGTCCACTAAAAACTCTTGTTAGAGGTTACAGTGTAGCAGAAAATGTTGATACAAAAAAAATAATTAAAAGTGTAAAAGATGTAAATAAAGATGATAAATTGAATTTAACTTTAACAGATGGTAAAATTAAAGTTATAGTTGAATAAATTGGAGGTAAAAATGTCAGAGAAAACATTTGAAGAAAGTTTAAAAGAATTAGAAAGTATTGCACTTGAACTTGAAAGTGGAAACTTAAATTTAGATGAATCAATAGCAAAATTTGAAAAAGGCATGAAGTTATCTAAAGTTTGTACTGAGAAATTAGATAAGGCAGAGAAAAAAATTAATATCTTACTTAAAAATGAAGATGGAGAATTTGTAGAAGAAAATTTTGAAGATATTCAAGAATAAGTATTAATATTATTCACCTAAGTATATATAACTTAAAAAGTTAAATAATATATTTAGGTGATTTTTATGAATAAAAAAAATAAAAATATGAAATATGAAGAAAATGATAGAGTTTCTTTAGAACCAGATCTTGAACTTGAAAGGAAAATGGCCACAAGACAAGGTGATAGTGGATATGATTTCGTAGTAAGATCACATCACTGGACATCACCGGATGAGCAAAAAATAAAAACAAAAGAAATAGAGGAAAAGACTAAAGAAAAATAAAAATTTAAGGAAGCCTGAGAATAGTTTATTACGCATTCTCAGACTTCTTTGCAAAATAAGTACTAACTTAATAGACTATCATCAAGTTTTGAAATTACAATACTAACAATAACAATATAAAATATTATTGATGTTATACTTATAATTCCTAATCCAAATAAATTAAATATTAGAAATATAAATAAAAGGAAAAGGGAAAAATGTGATATTGGTATATATGATATAAAAAGCTTAATTGGTGGAATTTTTTTGCAATAGTACCAACACTTATCATAAATTTTTGTACCTAACGCTGGGTTATATATTTTCATTGATAAATTATCAATAAAAATTACTAATACAACAAAAATAAAAAGTAATATAAATTCAAGTTTCTTTGATGTAATACATAATATAGCAGACGATACAAATGTGGTAATTAAAGAAGTAAATAATTTAATTTTTTCAATATAATTAATATCGAATGAATAATCATTTTTCTTTTCATTATTTGATATTAATTTGTGTGATACAATAAAATAAACTAAAATACTAAAAATATTAGAAAGTAATAAATGAATGAGATTAGTTTTAAACACAAATTGCCAAAATAAAGAGAAAACAATTAATGAATTAACAAAAATAATTGAAAATCCAAAATCTTCAAATTCATTGAAATAACTCTCAAATATATCAGCAATGAACCATTTTAAACTGAATTTGTCATCTTCTTTAAAGTCTCTTTTATCTGTAAATCTTTCAAGTAAGATATCTTTAAGTTTTTTCCGTTTATTAATTAATTTCTTATTCATAATAATACCTCCATATTATAAAATTATTTATAAAGTTATTTTGCCTATATTTATATTATTAGAACATAAATTAGATTAAAAGTCAATATAAAGATATAATTAAAAAATTATATAATAGACATACATATATGATTTGTTTTTTAAACTATATTATTGACAATTATTAAAATATAATATAATATTATATTTGTATTATAAAGAGAGGGATATAATGGAGTTTATTGATGAAGTTTGCGATAAATACGGTTATGATGAAGAAATAAAAATAGCCATTTCTAAAATTTTTCCAGTAATGGTTGAGCAATATGGAGAGAATAGAAAAAGTGATATTATTGAAATGTTTAATGATGTAAGAATATTTAAGTCAAAAGACATGTCAAAATCTACACAATCTAAGATTGAAGATATAATGACAAGCAATATAAATAAAAATGTAAATTTTATAGATGAAAATCCTTATGAAGATGATAATGAACCAGGATCATATTATTCTAGTCTTCCAATATTTAACGAAAATTTGGAGTCAACTGAAACTAGAAAATGGATTGTTATTAAAGATATGGAAGGTACTATTTATGGCAATGAATATAAAAATACATTTGGTACATATATAAATATACCATATTTTATACACGAGCTAGGACATGCTTTTGCAATGAATAAATCAAAAGCAGTTATAAGCGGTAATACATTACATTTAAAACGAGGTATGTTTGAAACTATAAGTGAAGTTCAAAATATGGATGATAAAGTTAATATTATAGAAAAAGAAAATAAATACATAATAATTGAAGAAATGTTAAATGAAAAAGAAACACAGGATATGCTTTGTAAATATATGGGATTAGAATCTTATGTTGAGGTTAATAGTAGGTTAAATCAAATAAAGCATGTAGGGACAAGTTATTCACCAGTGCTTATATCACTAGCTAATAAAATGGAAGAGGTTATTGGAAGAGAAGATTTACTGAGTCTTAGAGTTGATAATAATATGAAAATAAAAGAAAATTTTAAACAAATGGCAAAAAAATCACAAATATATAAAAAATATTTAAATAATAAGGATGCTTTTGAATATTTAGATGAGAAAATTTTTGAATTATTCAAACTAAAATTATCATGTTATAAGATGTCCGTTGATCAATATAAAGAACAAACATCTAGAAAGATGGTCGATGCTTTTGCGTCACTTTGTGCTTATGAAGAATCAATAAATCCAGAAAAAATGAATGAGCCAAAATACACTAATATCAGAAATAATATTTTGGAACAATATGAAAAGAATACATTAAAAGAAGTTCTGAAAACTCAAATAAAAGACGATATTGATATTTCGACCAATTCATCTTCAGATAGCTTAGAATTAAAAAAAGAAAATATGGTTAAATAAATTTTATTTTCAATAATTTATTTTGCTTTAAAGATAATCATTGTATGAATAATAAATGTTTAAAATTCCATATTTTTTGCAAAGAAAACATAATTTTTGTTGACATTAAATTAAATGTATGATAAAATATTTTAGCATACATGATTAGAATAGCGTGGAGGTGTTTTTTTATGAGAGAAAATTTAACAATGGCATGTACAGAATGCAAACAAAGAAATTATGAAACAGAAAAAAATAAGAGAAATAATCCTGACAGAATTGAACAAAGAAAATTCTGTAAATTCTGTGGAAAACATACTATACACAAAGAAACTAAGTAAAAAAGGAGTGGCTGACACATGGCTAATGGATTTTTTAAAGGCGTTAAATCTGAACTAAAGAAAGTAGTATGGCCTACTAAAAATCAGTTATTGAATAATACAATGCTAGTTGTAGCACTTGTAATAGCTTTTGCTGTTATTATACTTGGTTTTGATATGTTAATGGAATTTTTTGACGGCAAATTATGGGACTTAATTAGTTCTAAGGTAGGATAATACTAAAAAGAGGAGTTGATTATTGTGGAAAATGAAAATACTGGAGTAGATGAAAACATCTCAAAAGTACCACATTGGTATGTTGTATATACTTATTCTGGCTATGAGAATAAGGTAAAAGCAACTCTAGAAAAAATAGTTGAAAATAGAGGCCTAAAAGATAAAATCTCAGAAGTAATAATTCCTATGGAAGAAGAAATCGAAATAAAAGATGGAAAACAGAAATCATCTATTAAGAAAGTTTTTCCTGGTTATGTACTAGTTAAAATGATAATGGAAGATGAAACTTGGTATGTTGTAAAAAGTATCAAGGGTGTTTTTAATTTTGTGGGTGTTGGTGAAAAACCATTACCACTTACTGATAAAGAGATGCAAACTTTGGGAATTGATGAAGTAATAAATCTTGATTTTGGTGTTGGAGATGGAGTAAGAATTATAACTGAACCATTTTACAATTATCCTGCAATAATTGAGGAAATTTTCAAGGACAAGAAGAGAGTTAAAGTTAAAGTTTCAATGTTTGGTAGAGAAACAACAGTTGATCTTGAATTTAACCAAATTCAAAAAATATAGCATAACAGTATAAATTATATATTTGATATATAATCCTATTTTAAGGAGGTGAAAATGATGGCAGAAAAAAAGGTAACTCATGTTGTTAAATTACAAATTCAAGCTGGTAAAGCTAATCCAGCACCACCAGTAGGACCTGCACTTGGACCAACTGGAATAAATATTATGCAATTTTGTAAAGACTTCAATGAAAAAACTGCAAAAGATGCAGGAATGGTATTCCCAGTTATATTAACAGTATATTCTGATAAGAGTTTTGATTATGTTTTAAAAACTCCACCAGCATCTATATTACTTAAACAAGCCGCTAAAATCGAAAAAGGTTCTAGCAAATCTCATAGAGATAAAGTTGGAAAAGTAACACTTGCACAAGTTGAAGAAATTGCAAAAACAAAAATGCAAGACCTAAATGCATCATCTTTAGAATCTGCAGTATCTATAGTTAAAGGTACAGCAAGATCAATGGGGATCGAAGTTATAGGTTAATTATGGGAGAATTATATATTAATTCGCTAAAACCAAAGGAGGGAAGAAGAAAATGAGTAAGAGAATGCAAGAAGCAGCAAAATTAATTGAAAAAGGAAAACTTTATGATGCTAAAGAAGCAATTGAATTAGCTCTTAGTACACCTAAGGCAAAATTTGATGAAACTTTAGAAATGCACATTAAACTTGGAGTTGACTCTAAACAAGCTGATCAACAAGTAAGAGGTGTTATGGTATTACCAAATGGAACAGGTAAAACTAAAAAAGTTTTAGTTCTTGCTAAAGGTGAAAAAGCAGATCAAGCAAAAGCAGCAGGTGCTGATTTTGTAGGTGATGATGACATGATACAAAAAATCCAATCAGAAAACTGGTTTGATTATGATGTAGTTGTTGCAACACCTGATATGATGGTATCACTTGGAAGAATAGCTAAGATACTTGGACCAAAAGGTCTTATGCCAAATCCTAAATCTGGAACAGTAACAATGGATGTAGTTAAAGCTGTATCTGAAATTAAAGCTGGTAAAATCGAGTATAGACTAGATAAAAATAATATTATACATTGTCCAATAGGTAAAGTTTCTTTTGGATATGATAAATTAAAAGAAAACTATGATGCTTTACTTGAGACAATAATTAAAGTTAAACCAGCAGCTGCAAAAGGAACATACTTAAGATCTATTGCTGTATCTACAACAATGGGTCCTGGAATAAAAATAAGCCCAAGACAGTAGGTGGATAATATCCATAATTCCTACCGAGGTAAATTTAAAAAATGAGAACGGTTAAGTTTTTGTTTGATATTTACTTTGGTAGATGTCAGGCAGAAACTTTTTATATTTTAAGGAGGTGTCATAAAAAGTGCCAAGTGAAAAAGTATTAAACAAGAAAAAAGAGCAAGTAGTTGAATTAGCTGAAAAAATTAAAAAAGCTAAAATGGTTATTTTCACTGAATACAGAGGTATATCAGTAGAAGACGATACTAAATTACGTTCTAAAATAAGAGAAAATGGTGACGAATACATGGTAGTAAAAAACTCAACAATTTCTTATGCAGTTAAAGAAGCAGGAATTGAAGGAGTTCAAACTTTTGAAGGACCTACTGCAGTAGTAATAGGTTATGAAGATTATGTAGCACCAGCTAAAACAATAAATGATTACGCAAAAGATAATGAATTCTATAAAATTAAATGTGGAATCATGGATCAAAAAGCAATTTCTGATGGTGAAGTTAAAAAACTTGCAAATCTACCATCAAGAGATACATTATATGCTATGGTTGCATCTGCATTACTTGGAAATATCCGTAATTTAGCAGTTGTTCTTGACCAAGCAAGACAAAAGCAAGAAGAAAATGCTTAGTTTAAAAATAAATTATAATTGAAAATGGAGGAAAAAGAAATGGAAAAAATTGAAAAATTAATCGAAGAAATTGAAAAATTAACAGTAATCGAATTAGCTGATTTAGTAAAAGCTATCGAAGAAAAATTTGGAGTAAGTGCTGCTGCTGCTGTTGTAGCTGCTGGACCAGTAGCTGGAGCTGCTGCAGTTGAAGAAAAAACTGAATTTAACGTTGTATTAAAAGACGCTGGAGCTACTAAAATAGCTGTAATCAAAGTAGTTAGAGAAGCTACTGGTTTAGGTCTTAAAGAAGCTAAAGATTTAGTTGATACTGCACCTCAAACAATAAAAGAAAACTTACCAAAAGAAGAAGCTGAAAAATTAGTTGAAGCTTTAAAAGCTGCTGGTGCTATGGCTGAAATGGTATAATATTTATAAATATTATATAAATTTTATTAAATAAAAAATGAAGTAGATAATAATTATCTACTTCATTTTACATTTTTACTTAGTTTTATACTATACTTCTAATATTTACATTATCGCTTTTGTCAATTCTATCTATTAATTTGTTTATTACTTTCTTATAGTTTAAAATTAATTTTTCATTCTTTAGTATATATTGAATAGAAGAATTAACGGAAGTTAAGCTTTTAACGTTAAACGCTCCGTTCTCATAAGTAAGAAATAAATACAAAAATTGAGTTACAAAAATTAAAAATTTAACTCTTTGGTCTCTTAATTCATCAAGCATTTTATTGATATCTTTTGTTAGTTTCGTATCAGCATTTAGAAATAAATTTTTCAACTCTTTTTCAGCGTCATGAATTGAATTATAATTTATATTGTTCGTATTGAATTCATATAGCGAATTAATTAATTTTGTAGAAACATTTTGTATCTTTTCTCTTACATCTAAATCATTGAATTCGATATCTGCATAGCTGCAAATTCCTAATATAACATTTTGCATAACTGAGATATATGCTTTCGATTTATAGTAATTTGATTTATTTTTTTTAATATTCATATAATATACCTCCTTAATTAAAAAAGTATACCGTTAATAAGTTGCAAAGTAATTATACTCCTGTATAGTAATAAAGTCAATAGTAGTATTATAATTATTAATATGTAATTAATATTAATTGCATTTGAATAATATTGAATAATGAGATTATTTGTGTTATAATACTGATAATTTTCTTATAAATACATTTATTTAAATTTAAATGGAGGAGACTTATGGAAATCACAGACTGTAAGAAGTTATCAGAGGTTATTAAAGAAAAAAATCCTAAGGCAAAAATATATTTTCGGGGTAATTCTTACCCATATATTGAGTCTAGTGTATCTGTAGATCAGTTAAAGTTACCCACTAATTTTATTTATGATAAAGCTATGGGGAAAATATGTAATGATCAGATATCATTATTTATTTCTATGCTTGATGAATCATATAATGAAATTACTAAAAATATTATTAATATAAATACTCAGAATAGTATTACTGATGTAGAATATTATCCATCAATAATATTCTGTATTCAAGGTTTGTTTGAGGAATCTTATTCAAATAGAAATTTTTGTACAGTTATTTTGATAAATTCTATATATTATGAAGTAACTGAAAAAATAAAAAAATTAAATCCAAATGCAAATATTGAATTTGCAATCGATGATATTGGAGCTTTTATAACCACATCTGTGGATGTTAGAAACATGGTTCTTCCAAAATGTTTTTTATATGATAACTCGGAAATGACAATTCGTTACAAAAATGTAACGATAGATATATTATGTCTTCCAGAATATTTAAGTAATTAACCCGCCTGTGGCGGGTTTTACTTTATATATTTTATATTATTTTGTAAACTACTTTAATTATATCATAAATTATGGTATAATATAAATATATGGGGGTGTAAGGTTTCGACAATTATTTTAATCATATGATAAGCGAGTAGTGGATTCTCGTTGGCCACTATAAAAACGAGAAATTAAATTTAAACGCAGATAATAAAAATTTTGCATTTGCTGCCTAAGTGTAGCATGTTCTATTTAGTTTAGCTAGAGGATTATATAGAGCATCGATTAATCTAGCACAACAAATTTAGCCTAAGATTGTAAGCTAAAGGGTATTTACAATCATAATATATTACGTTTTTGTAAATGTAACAGTAGTATATTATTAATTTAACATTTACTACACTCGTAGAAAGTTGTATGAAGGAATTTTTGGACGCGAGTTCGATTCTCGCCACCTCCACCAATAAAATATACTGTTTCATAAAACTATTTTTTAAGAAAGGAATTAATTTATATGGCAAGTTTTGATATACATTTAGCAATAGCAAAACGTTATGTTGAAAAAAATTCTGTTTGTGATACACAATCCTTTTATAAAGGAACTGTTGAACCAGATTTAGCAGATTGTAAACGTAATAGTCATTATTCTGGTAATAGAGACAATAGTAATTTAATATCATCTTTAGAAAATAAAGTAATTCTAAAAAATTATTTATTGGAAAACACAATTGATACATATTATGATAAAGGTGTATTTTTACATTTAATAACGGACTTTTTATTCTTCAATTCTTTCTTTGGAAAAAAATATTTAAATACTGTAAACTATGATGAATTTTGCAATGATTTATATTATAGTTATGAAACTATATCAAATTATTTAGAAGATAAATATTTGATTAGTTCATTAATAACTGATGAATTTATATTAAGTAAAATTAATGAAGTTATTAATAGAAGTAATAAAAAAATAAATGGTGTAAACAAAAATAATATTTTACCATATTTGAAACTTGATAGGTTTATTGAATTTGTATCAGGTATTAACTTGTATGAATATAGAGATGAAATACTTAATAGTGATATTAGTATATTACCTAAAAAAATTGAAACATATAAGTTATAATTTAATTATTATTATTATTATATATTATAAGATTATACAAAGGATATGTGTTGTAAAATACATATCTTTTATTATGTTTTATTAATTATAATTTTAAGTATAAAAATGTAGCAAAATTGTCTATTATATGATATAATGTCATAAGTTATTGAGAACTTATTTAGAGGAAGATAAAAAATAAACTAGGAGGTAAAAATGGCATCAAGTACAGTATTTTTTTGTAAAGAATGTGGATATGAAAGTGCTAAATGGCTTGGAAAATGTCCTGGATGTAATAGTTGGAATAGTTTTGTAGAAGAAAAAGTAAACAAAAAGTCATCTAGTTCAGCTGGAAAAAAGGGTATTTCTTCAACATTTAGTAATAATTCAGAAGTAAAAAAATTAAATGATATTGTTGTAAGTAAAAGTGTAAGAATAGATACTGGATTTGATGAGTTAAATCGTGTTTTTGGTTCTGGTGTTGTTGAAGGTTCTCTCACTTTGATTGGTGGTGAACCAGGTATTGGTAAATCTACATTAATAATGCAGATTTGCAATAACTTAAGCAAACATGGTAAAATATTATATGTTTCTGGTGAAGAATCAGAAACTCAGATTAAATTAAGAGCAGATAGATTAAAAGTAAATTCTGATAATATACTTTTTTTAAGTGAAACTAGTATATCTGAGATAGAAAGTAAAATAGAAAGTGTGGAACCTAAATTTTGTATAATTGATTCAATACAGACAATGTATGATGAAGAAATTTCGTCGGTTCCTGGTAGTATATCACAGGTAAAAGAAGTAACCGCAAGACTATTATATTTAGCGAAAAGACAAAATATAACTATTATGGTAATAGGTCATGTTACTAAAGATGGAGTTATTGCTGGGCCAAGAATTCTAGAGCATATGGTAGATACTGTACTATATATTGAAGGAGAAAGATTTTTATCACTTAGAGTTATTAGAGGTGTTAAAAATAGATTTGGATCTACAAATGAAATTGGTATATTTGATATGCAAGATATTGGAATGGTAGAAGTTAAAAATGTATCAGAGCTATTTTTATCAGATACAAATAGCAAACTTGCTGGAACTGCAACAGTTGCAACAGTTGAAGGTACTTCTACAATCTTACTTGAGGTTCAAGCATTAACCTCTCATTCATATTATAACATGCCAAGAAGAGTTGGAAATGGAATAGATTTAAATAGGCTTAATATGATAATTGCGGTACTTGAGAAAAGATGTAAAATAAATTTAGGTACTCAAGATGTATATATAAATGTAATAGGTGGAATTAAGGTAGATGAACCTGCAGTTGATTTAGCTGTTGCCATGGCAATTATTTCTAGTAATAAAAATATTGCAATTGATAATAAGACTGTATTTATTGGAGAAATTGGTCTTACTGGTGAGATAAGAAGCATAAATAATATACAAAAGAGAGTAAAAGAAATAGAGAAAATGGGATACAAGAGAGTATTTGGAAACAAAAAACAAATGAATAGTTTAAAAGATGAATTTAAAGATTTAAAGATTGAACTTATTGGCATAAGCACAATAGATGAAGCAATCACACAAGTTTTTAATTAATAATGGATAGGGGTGACTTTTTATGGAACAAAAGGAAATGCTAGAGATACTAAAAATATTGGCTCCAGGTACGGCTTTAAGAGAAGGGCTTGATAATATACTTAAAGCGAAAACAGGTGCACTAATATATATAACTGATAGTGAAGAATCAATGAAAATAGTAGATGGTGGATTTAGAATAGATCAAGATTTTACACCAGCTAATATTTATGAACTAGCAAAGATGGATGGTGCAATAGTTGTAAGTAAAGACTTAAAAAAAATACTTATGGCAAATGTACAACTTACACCTGATCATAAAATAAGAACACTAGAAACTGGAACAAGACATAGGACAGCAGAACGCGTTGCAAAACAGACTAATGAACTAGTTATATGTATTTCTCAAAGAAGGGGAATTATAACAATTTTTAAAGGTGATTTTAGATATGTTATTAATGAAACATCTTCTGTATTAATGAGAGCAAATCAAACATTAGAAGCATTGGAAAAATATAAAACTGTATTTGATCATATGTTAAATATACTAAGTGAACATGAATTTGATGATATTGTTTCACTAGAAACTGTTGCTAATACAATTTATAGAAGTGAAATAATAATGCGTATGGAAGATGAAGTAAAAAGAAATATTATTGAACTTGGAAATGAAGGAAGGCTTGTTAATATACAACTTGAAGAGCTTATTGCAAATGTTGAGCAAGAAGAAGAACTTATAATACAAGATTACATGGTAGTAAAAAAGAAAAGTAAAGTTACAGCTGAGTCAATATTAGCTGAAATAAGAAAACTTGATAAGAAAGATCTTGTAATTGCAGAGAAGATAATAAAGGCACTTGGATATGATGTAAGTCCTGATATTTTAGATTTAAATGTATCTGCTAGAGGTTATAGAATACTTAATAAAGTCCCTAAAATGCCTATGTATGTAATAGAAAAAGTTGTTGAAGCTTTTGGAACTTTGCAAGGGGTATGTAGTGCAACAGTGGATGAACTTGATGACGTTGAAGGTATTGGGGAAATTAGAGCAAAAATAATAAATCAATCACTAAGAAGATTACAAGAACAATACATTTTAAAAGGCTATGATATATAGAGAGATATAATTAATAATTAGTATATAAAATAAAATGCTACTTATAATAAGAACGTATGAGGAGATAAATATATACATGGAAGAAATGGAATTTACTGAAAAATTAAAATATTATCAGAAAATGATAAATAGTAAACTTGAAGAATATTTTATTGATGATAAATCACCTGAAAAATTATTAAGAGAATCTATGAGATATAGCCTGCTTGCAGGTGGTAAAAGATTAAGACCAATACTTTTAATTTCTAGCTATTTATTATTTAAGCATAATTATGAAGAATGTATGCCTTTTGCAATAGCACTTGAAATGGTACATAATTTTTCACTTATACATGATGATTTACCATCAATTGATAACGATGATTTTAGGCATAATAAACCAACTAATCATAAAGTATATGGTGATAGTACAGCTTTACTTGCAGGTGATGGTCTGTTAAATTACGCATATATAATTATGTCTGAACAAATAATTAAAAATGATGTTAATATTTCAAGTAAAATAAGAGTATTTAATGAAATAAGTAAATCTATTGATAGAATGATAGTAGGTGAATATGTAGATACATATTATGAAAATAAATCTATATCTGAAGATTTTCTTGATTATATGCATATTAATAAAACAGGTGCATTAATTGAATATCCTGTTAGAGCTGGTGCTATACTTGCTGGTGCAACAGAAGAAGATATTGAGAACTTATCAATATATGCTAGAAATATTGGACTTGCATTTCAAATAAAGGATGATATTTTAGCCGAAATTGGTGATGAAAAGATATTAGGAAAGCCTGTTGGAAATGATAGGAAAATGAAAAAATCTACATATGTTACTAAGTATGGATTAGAAAAAGCAAGTGAAATATTAGAAGATACAACTAAAGAGGCAGTGTCTGTTTTAAGTAAATATGGAGATAAAGGTGAATTTTTAAAAGAACTAGCTATATATATAAAAGATAGACAAAAATAATTAGGGGAGAATTAAATGGAAAAAATACCAGAAAAGGGACCCAAGCACATTGCAATTATTATGGATGGCAATAGGAGATGGGCAAAAAAGAATGGTTTACAAGCTATTGAAGGTCATAAGGCAGGGGCAAAAACTTTAAAAAGGATTGTAAACTATGCTTATGAGATTGGGCTTGAGAATTTAACTGTATATGCATTTTCAACAGAAAATTGGAAAAGGCAAGAAAAAGAGATTAAAGCAATAATGAAGTTGCTTTATGATTATACAGAAGAAATAAAATCTGATAAGGATAAAGATATATGTGTAAAAATTTATGGTGATACATCAAAATTAAGTGAAAAGATAAAAAGGAATTTACAAATAATAGAAGAAAATTCTAAAGATAAAAAAAGATTAACTTTTGGAATTTGTTTTAATTATGGTGGAAGAGAAGAAATAATTAATGCTGTTAAAAATATATGTTTAGATGTAAAATCTGGAAGTGTATCAATAAATGAAATTGACGAAAATTTATTTAAAACTAAACTATATACTAAAGAGGTTCCAGATCCTGATCTTGTAATTAGAACGAGTGGAGAGTCTAGGACAAGCAATTTCCTCCCTTGGCAGACTGTATATTCAGAATTATATTTTCCTGATATATATTGGCCAGATTTTAATGAAAATGAATTAGATAAAGCTATCAATGAGTATATAAATAGAAATAGAAGATATGGTAAGTAAAATTACTTTAAAATATGTAAACTATTAGAATATTTTTTGCTAGAGCCTTATATATTTTTTAAAATTAATTATTACCGAAAATAATGTTATTTTTTGCCTATTTCCTTTACATTCATCTTAATATATGGTATAATATTAGTGTGTTAATAATCAAGAAGGAGGAGGGAAACCATGTTTAATATAGGTGATAAGGTAGTATATCCTATGCACGGAGCAGGTACAATCGAGTCTATCGAAGAAAAAGAAATGCTTGGCAATTCGGAGAATTATTACATTATAAAAATGCCATTAGGTGAGATGAAACTAATGGTCCCAACAGAAAAAGCGGATGATATAGGAATTAGAGAGGTATCTAAAAAAGATGTATCAGAAAAGGTTTTTTCCGTTCTTGAAAAGCCAAAAGATCCATATATTCATGATTCAAATTGGAGTAAAAGATACAATACCAATATTGATAAAATAAAATCAGGGAATATTTTGGATGTTGCTGAAGTTGTAAGAGAATTATCACACAGACATATTGAAAGAGGACTTTCGATAGGAGAAAAGAAAATGTTAAATACAGCAAAAGATATTCTTTTAAGTGAATTGGTTTTATCTCAGAATATTAGTCAGCAAAATTTAGATGAAAAGATAGAAGAAACGATTAAAGTTTCTTATGAAGCAGGAATGAAAAGTGACAGTATTTTAAATACATCGGAGGCTGAGAATACCTCAACTCTTTTATAAAATATATGTTTCAATATAGTTTTTTACTAAATAAAAACATACAGCTAATAGCTGTATGTTTTTTTGTTATAAAATTATTTATAAAAATATTATATTTTTATTCACATACATGGAAACTAGACAGAAGTGGGTTTCCATTTTGTTTTTCCTTTTGAATAGTTCTTTTTACTTCAGATGTATCAATAAGTGAAGCTAAACCTAATATCTCTAACTTAAAATTACTTTTATATTTTCTTCTTTTTTCATCTTCTCTATAGTAATTTACTGTTTCTTGCACAAAATCAGAAATGTATTTATTAATATATTCTTGTTGCTCATCAGAAACAGTAATAAGTCCATTTTGAGATTTATCTATAATGTCCATGAACATATTTATCTTATAAAGCTTCTCTAAATTTAGCATTGTTTTTTCTATAACTCTCATGTGTTCTTTTAATTGATATAATTTTTGTGATTCTAATTTAAAGTAATTTGTGTTTAATACGTTAAGTTGTTTACTAATTAATGCTGTATAAAATGAATTTTCCCTTATTGCCGATGCCACAGTTTCAAGAGAACATCCAACTCCACCCAAGCCAAAACTTATAGTATCCTGCAAACCTTCATATCCAGTAGCCATTGTAAAATCCTCCTTAATAAATTTATTTTCGAAACAATATATTTTACGTAATCATTATATCAATTTTAGATCACAAAATCAATATAATTCAATAAGAATGAACATATTAATAAAACATCATTTTATTTAGAATGAAAATGTATTGCTTGATTTTAAGTTAAGTTTGATGTATAATAACAAAGTAACCTAAAAAGGGTTATTTTGAGGTGATAATTTTGTTAAAATATAAAATTAAAGACTATATTAATATGTTAGAAAAAAATAATCAGTTAATTGAAACGATAAATTGTGATGACATACTAAAAGAAAAAGTTGAATTATTATCATATAATTCTTCTGAAGTAGAAAAAGGTACTTTATTTGTATGTAAAGGATTTGGTAACAATTTCAAGGAAGAATATCTAAGAGATGCGATAAAATTTGGTGCTATTGCATATGTAAGTCAAGTAAAATATGATGTTGATATACCATGTATATTAGTAAATGATGGTTTTGTAGCACTTAGTATTTTGAGCAGTCTTTATTATGATAATCCATCAGAAAAACTAAATGTTATTGGTATTACAGGTACAAAAGGTAAATCTACTACTTCATATTATATTAAATATATATTGGATGAATATGCAAGCTCTATGTTAAAAAAAGATACTGCAATAATTTCCTCAATTGATACTTATGATGGAGTTGAAAAATTTGAATCACATTTAACAACACCAGAATCACTAGATATGTATAGACATTTCTATAACGCAGTAAATAGTGGAATTGAAAATCTAGTAATGGAAGTTTCATCTCAAGCTTTAAAGATTGGTAGAGTGTATTCGCTTGACTTTGATATAGGACTATTTCTTAATATATCAGAAGATCACATAAGTCAAATTGAACATCCAGATTTTGATGATTATTTTAATTCAAAATTAAAGATATTCAAAAAGACAAATGTAGCTTGTATAAATATGGATAGCGATATGTATGATAAAATAAAAGAATCAGCAAATGAAGGAGCAAAAAAAGTTATAACTTTTTCTTGTAAGAATTATAATGCAGATATTTTTGCATATGACATTAGAAAAGATGGATTTAATACAGTATTTAAAGTTAGGACGCCATCTTATGATAGAGAGTTCATATTAACAATGCCTGGTTTATTTAATGTTGAAAATGCACTTGCGGCAATTTCAGTAGCATATGTTATGGAAATTCCAGAAAAGTATATATATATGGGTCTTCAAAAGGCAAGATCGAGTGGAAGAATGGAAATTTACCATTCAAAAGACGAAAGAATTATAGCTTTAGTTGATTATGCACATAACAAATTATCATTTGAAAAATTATATGAATCTACAAAAAGTGAGTATCCAGACAGAAGGATTATTACTGTATTTGGATGTCCAGGTAAAAAAGCATATTTAAGAAGAAGAGATTTAGGATTACTTTCAGGTAAGAATTCTGATAAAGTATTTTTAACTGCAGAAGATCCAGGATATGAACCAGTAGATGAAATTAGTAGAGAAATTGCGAAATACGTTGAGGAATATACTACAAATTATGAAATGATAGAAGATAGAGGAGAAGCAATTAAAGCTGCAATTGAAGATGCAATTAATTATGAAGGAAAGACTATAATATTGATTACAGGAAAAGGTAATGAAACAAGACAAAAAATAGGATCTGAATATGTACCTTGCAAAACAGATGTTGAATATTCAAGGATGTATTTGGAAGAATATGATAAAAAAATGGAGGAAAGAAAATAAAATGAAATATGAAGAAGATATGATACACTCAGGTATAGCAACATTTTTAGCTAGTGAATATGTTACATTAGATGAAGCAAAAAAATATGATGTATCAGTTATTGGTTTACCAGTTGATATGGGACTTACATATAGAAGTGGAGCAGCAGAGGCACCTAGAAAAATTAGAGAATGTTCTATGTGGAAAAAAATAGATGGTATGGAATGCTATGATTATGATAACAGAAAGTATGTAAAAACTAATGATTTGAAAGTTTGTGATTTAGGTGATATGAATATATGGCATGGTGATATGGAAAAAACACAAACTGCAATAAAGGAAACTATATCTAAAATAAGAGAAGGATCATTTCCAGTTATATTAGGTGGAGATCATTCAATTACTTATGGATCGTTTATAGGAGTAAAAGAAGGTGGAAAGTATAATAAAGTTGGATTAATTCAATTTGATGCTCATAATGATACAGAACCTGATACACCTTTCTTTTCAAGAATAAATCATAGTAATCAATTTACAAACCTTATAAAAGAAGGTTATTTAGATGGTAAAGATATGCTTACAATAGGCCTAAGAGGTCTTTGCAATAGAGTATGGAATGATTTTGCAGAAGAACATGGAATAACAATATATACAGCAAACGAATTTAATAGAATGACTTCAGATGAAATGGTAAAAGTTATAAAAGATAAATTCGAAGGATATGACGCTGTATATGTTACATTTGATATGGATTCACTTGAGGCAGCATATAGTGAGGGAACAGGTACACCAAAATATAACGGAATAAATGGATTAAAAGCTTTAGAAGTATTAAGAGGACTTAATAATATAAATGTAGTGGCTTTTGATTTAGTAGAACTAAGTCCAGCACATGATACAACTGGTATAACCGCATTTATGGCTTGGGAAGTTCTATATAACTTTTTAGCTGTAGGATATAAAAAAGGAAATTAAAAAATAAACTGTGAAAAATAAATTATATATTTTTCACAGTTTATTTTTATTAATAGTAATAATAAATTATAATATTAATCCAGTAATAGTTTTAATTACAATTTCTTTCATTTTTTCATAATCCATGTTTGGATGTTTGTGATATATAATTTCATGACATAAATTATCAATTAAGTTAAGTGATATGTGGACTTTTTCTGCCAAATTATCACTTTTAATATTATTTTTCAAAAGAAATTTGGTTATTTTATCTGATATATATAATTCATATTGTTTAAAAAAATCAGCAATTTCTTTATCTGAATGGATCATAGAAGTTATTTCTTCATGTGCAGTTTCAGAAAGTTTATGATTATTTATAAATTTTAATATCATATCATCTAAAATTTGGTCAAAATTATTATTATTAATTTCCATATTATCAGGTAAAACTATCATTGGAAAAAATATTGAATTTGCATAAATTTTCATACCTTCAATAAATATATCGTGTTTATCTTTGAAATATTGATAAACAATACCAGTTGAAACACCAGCTACTTTTGCAATTTCAGCACTATTAGTATTATGATATCCCTTGCTGCAAATTAAATCAAATCCAGCTTTTATTATTTTACTTTTTTTACTTATTGAGCGATTTTGAATCGGGATTCTGACACTATTTGAAGTCATAAGTATGCTCACATCCTTTCAGTTATGATATTTTTATATTTATTATAATTCATCATATATAAAATGTCAAATATAAAAATACTTATCAAATATAAAATTTGATAAGTATTTTTAAAAAAGTGTGAATTATTTTTTAAATTTATTTTCATATATTTTCCGGATGTTGTTAGGTAATAAACCATTATTAAATTGTTTCTCAAATTCATCATAACCTATTTTTAATATATATTCATTTAAAATTTTACAGGGGCAGTTACTTTGGCAATTTTTGCAATTTTCTGAATCCGCCTTTAATTTTTCGATATTCTGTCTTATCATTTGTCTTGACCTCCAATATGTTTTTAGAATAAAATTATAACATTACTTTTTTATTAAGTCAACAAAATATGAAAAATAATTCATGTTTTGTTGACATTTAATAATATAGTTGTATAATAATATTATTAGTTAAGTAATATATAATAGATGGAGGTTTATATGTTTAAATTAGTATTAGTAAGACATGGTCAAAGTATTTGGAATTTAGAAAATAGATTTACAGGTTGGACAGATGTTGAATTATCACAAGCAGGAGTTGAAGAAGCAAAGAAAGCAGGAAAATTGCTTAAAGTAAATGGATATAAGTTTGATATTGCATATACATCGGTATTAAAAAGAGCAAAAGATACTTTAAATTATATTTTAGATGAAATGTCTTTAAAAAATGTTAAAATAATAAAAAATTGGAAGTTAAATGAAAGACATTATGGGGCGTTACAAGGATTAAATAAAGAAGAGACTAGGATTAAATATGGTGATGATCAGGTAAAAATCTGGAGAAGAAGCACTGATGTAAGACCACCAGCACTTGAAATAACAGATATAAGATATCCTGGAAATGATCCAAAATATAATGATATTCCAGTAGAGTACTTGCCAAAAACTGAAAATTTAAATGATACTATAAAAAGAGTTGTAGATTATTGGAATTCTGATATAAGGTCAGAGATCAAAAATGGTAAAAATATTATAATTGTAGCTCACGGTAATAGTTTAAGAGCCTTAATGAAATATTTAGATAATATTAGTGATGAAGAAATTATTAATTTAGAAATTGAAACTGGTAGACCAATTTGTTATGAATTAGATGATAATTTGATTTCAATTAAACATTATTATATTGATTGCTAATATCACAAATTTGAAATTTACTGACTTAAAAAAGTAAAATGGTTTGTAATAAATCTTACAAACCATTTTGCTTTAAACAATATATATAATTTCTAATTATTAAATTTTATACTTTTTTCAGCGTAATCTTTTAATTTTTCTGATACTAAGTAATTTATACTATCTTTTTCATATGTGCCATTTTCAAGAAGTTTTCCAGCATTTACTCCAGTTAATATTTCAATTCCTTCATCAATAGTTGAGATAGGATAAATATGAAATAATCCATTTTGTACTGCATCAATTACTTCATCACTTAAAGTTAAGTTTTTAACATTTTGATATGGTATTAAAACTCCATTATCACCATTTAATCCTTTTTCTTTGCATACTTTAAAGAATCCTTCTATTTTATCAGTGACACCCCCAATAGGTTGTATTTCTCCTTTTTGATTTACAGATCCTGTAACAGCCAGACTTTGTTTTATAGGTATTCCTGAAAGACTAGATAATATTGCATAAAGTTCAGTAGATGAAGCACTATCACCATCAACACCATTATATAATTGTTCAAAACAAATACTTGCAGTAAGAGATAGAGGCATATCTTGTGCAAATTTTTCTCCTATATATGCAGAAAGTATAAATACGCCTTTTGAATGAGTAGTACCACTCATTGCAACTTCACGTTCGATGTTTATAACACCACTTTTACCAATAAATGTATTAGCAGTTATTCTTACTGGTTTACCAAAAGAGCAGTCACCATTCATAATAATTGTAAGACCGTTTATTTGACCTACAGTATCTCCAGATGTAGAGATTATAATGTCACCTTCGTTTATCATAGTATTTAATGTATCGTTATATTTTGAAAATCTTTCAACTTTGGTAGAAATGGCTTTTGAAACTTCGTTGTCTGTTACAATTTTCTTCTTAGAATTTTTTGCAACAAAATTTGATTCAACACATATATCAGAAATATCTTCCATTATAGCAGTAAGTCGATTTTTACTATTTGCACATCTTGAACTATATTCTATAATTTCTTTCACAGCATCAATACTAAAAGGTAACAAATCATACTTTTTGCAAGTATACGCAATATATTTACAAAGTTTATCTATATTTTCTTTATTTCTATCATAATAATCATCAAAATCTGCTTTAACTTTAAATAACTTTTTAAAATCATAGTCCAGAGCAGAGAGTTGTTGATAATTAGCTTCAGATCCGATAAGTATAACTTGCATATCAATCGGAATTGGTTCTGGCTTTAGAGTAACAACTGTAACTGGTTGTGAAATATCTCTTGAACTATCTATTGATAATTCTTCATTTCTTAGAACTCTTTTAAAAGCTTCCCAAGTAGGCATACTAGTAAGTAAGTCTTTAACGTTAACTATTAAGTATCCACCGTTTGCTTTGTGAACAAGACCAGGTTTTAACATTTTATAATCTGTTTTTATAGCTCCACCAATAGTTTCAAATTCTAATTTTCCAAATAGATCAAAATAATTAGGATTTTTACTTAAAATAACAGGAGCATGAGCCAATTTATCATTGTCTATAATAAGATTTACTCTATAATTTTCCCATGGTTTTAAAATAGGTCTTTGCATTTGTGGAGGAAACATTTGAGGTGGTATACCTTGAGGTTGATTTTTTGAATTTACAGTTGCTTCTTGATAAGCCTTAAAGTGTTCTATATTATTTACAACATCACTTTGAATTGAATATAGAAAATTCTGTATTTTTAAATTTTTCTTGTATTTTAGTTTTAAATCACTCATACATTGAGTAACAGCAAAAGTAGCTAAGTTTGATTGCCATTCTGAAATTACACTTTCACATTTCTTATCTAATAAATCTAACTCTTTTAATACATTTAAAGTTTGTTCTTGTATTTTAGGACCTTTTTCTTCAAAAGACTTTTTAGTCTCATCATCAAGTAAGTTAAAATCATTTTCATTTAAAATAACACCATTGTGCACAGGAGAAAAGTATATTCCACTTTCGGTATTTCGTACTTTGAAACCTTGTTCATAAGCAGAACTATCAAAATCTTTCATCATTTTTTCTTTTAGTTTTGCATATCTTTCAGTTATATTTTTTTTCTCTTTTTCGTATAAATCTCCAGATAATTCTTTAGTTAAACGTTCTAAAAGCTTTGTTATAAATCTATTCATATCTTGTTTAAATTCTGTTCCCATTCCAGGTTCTAGACCAATTGCAATTGGCTCATTTGGATTATCAAAATTATGAACATAACAATAGTCTTTTGGTACAGGGCGTTTTTGACTAAGTTTATTTACTATGGATAAAACATAATTTGTTTTACCAATACCTGCACTTCCACATACAAATAAATTAAAACCCTTTTGTGGGATTTGCATGGCTGAAGTAATAGCATTCATAGCTCTTTCTTGACCAATTATACCATTAAAGGGGTCTAAATCATTAGTGCTTGTAAAATCTAATTTTTCTAAATCACTAACATTTTTCAACTCATTTATATTTAATTCTTTAATATTTTTCATAAGTTCCTCCATATTCTTTTGTACTATTAGTTTGTATCTTTATTTTATTATATATAAAAAAATTATTCAAGTAAAAGTAAGAAAAAAATGGAAAAAGTAAGAAAAACAAATTATTATGATGAATTTTAAAAACAATGTGAGATTTATATATAAGTCAATATAATAAATTTTAGTATACATGTTGAAAAATTATAAATTATCTTATAAAATAATTAAAAATAGTTTATATAAGAATTAAGAGGGGACATATGAAAAAAGGAATAAGTTTAATCGTATTAGTAATAACAATAATAGTAATAATAATACTTGCTGGAGCAATTATTTTAAATTTAACAAAAAATAATCCAATAGATTCAGCAAGAATTGCAAAAATTGTACAAGAGAAAGAATCTCTAGAATCAGCAATGATGTTATATGTGAATACTCAAATGTCTAAAAATTTAGGCGAATATTCTATAAGTGATATAATAAAAGGAAATGCAAATAATGTAATATCTTTAGTCAATTTAAATGAGGAAATAACAATTGGCGATAAGTTAATGAATTTAGCTGATAAAAATGCATTAAAGCAAAATTTAAATTTAGATATAAATAATAAAACAAATTCAAACTGGTATATTGAAACATCAACAGGGAAATTTTATCTTGTATATGATGATACGTCAAAATATGATTCATATCTAGGAGCTTATAATGAAGAAACTGGTTTATTACATAATAATACAATATCAGAATTTATAATTGCTAAGAATATATCAGTAGATTTACCTGATGAAGATAATATCTATTTTGGAGGTAGTTATACTGTTAGTGAGAGTACAACTAACTCTACAACTTTTGCTAAAATTGCAAATATATCTGGTACTCAAGTAACTATAAGTGATAAGATAATCGGTGATATTACAGGTGACTTCAATAAAGATGATGAAATAGCGCTATATTCTAATGATACTACAGTACTTGATAATTATGGAGATTTTCAAATATTTAAAGTATCAAATGTAAATGGTAAGGATTTAACTCTAGATAAAGTAATATCACAAAAATTTAATCCATCAACTACACAGGTTATAAAATTAATCAATTATGATGAATTTACAATAGGTGAAAATGTTGTTGTATCACCAATGCCATATGATGGTAATATAGGTGGAGTTATATTAATTAAATCTAAGAAAATTAATATATACGGTAAAATAGATGCATCCTTCTTAGGATATAAAGTAGGATATGACTCTTTAACTAATGGTGGTACACAAGCTTCTGGAAATCCAAGTATTGCAGGTGGATCAAATAAATATCAAGGTGGAAACGGAGGAGTAAACTATCAAGGTTATCAAGGACTATCTTCATATGGAATTGAGAAAAGTAATTTACTATCTAAAAATAAGATGTATATGGGTGGAGGTTCAGCAAATAATACATCTGGTGGAGGAGTAATTTATATAATATCAGATGAATTAAATACTTATTCTGAGCATCCATTATCTAGCAATGGAAAAGGTGGCAATAACATGGGCGGAGGAGGAGCTGGAGGCTCTATAATAATAAATTCAAAAAATATAAATTTAGCTGAAGAATATAAAAATTACTTTGCTGGTGCCAATGGTGGTGGTGGATCAGGTGAGATATTATCAGGAAGCACATATCCAAATTATAAAGGTGAAGATGGAACTAATATAAAAGGTGGAAACGGCTCCGGTGGTAATAGTGGCGCAGTTCCGCGGAAATGGTGTAGGAGCAAATGGACGGTGGTGGTGCTGTAAATAAGTCATCCGGAGTAAATGCAACAAATAGTTCAGCAGGAAATGGTGCAAAAAGTGGATCTTCTTCAGGTGGAAGTGGATATAATGCAGGAGGTGGCGGAGGAGCCGGAGGTTTTGTAGAAATATATACAAATTCTGATTTATCTTCTATTACTTTAACAGATGCATTCATTTCAAGTTATAGAAATAATATATATAATGTTGTACAAGATGATAATTATGAATATTCAAATAATGATATTGAAATATCAACAAATTCAAATAATGTTAATACGTTTTCAAAAATTACTGCTATAAGTAATAATCAAATTACAATAACAGATAAATCAATAGGTGATATTACTGGTGACTTTGCTATTAATGATGAAATTATGTTATATAATTCTAACACTCAAGATCCAAATGAGGTTGGTATTTATGAGTTTCATAAAATCACTAATATTGTAAATGACAATTTAATATTAGATGAAAATATTAGTTTGAAATTTAAACCCGAGGTTACACAAGTAGTAAAAATATTAAGCTATAATTATTTAAAAGTAAATAATGGAGTAACGATTTCTCCAAAACAATATGATGGTTATAAAGGTGGAATTATAGTAATAAAAGCTAAGAAAATAGATTTATATGGAAAGATAGATGTATCATTTCTAGGCTATAGAGTAGGATATAATTCACCAACTAATGGTGGATCACAAGCTTCTGGAAATCCAAGTATTGCAGGTGGATCAAATAAATATCGAGGTGGCAACGGAGGAACGAACTATCAAGGGTATTATGGAGCTTCTAAAGCTCAAGTTGGAAATAAGAACTTAAGAAGTATAAACAGAATATATATGGGTGGAGGCTCAGCAAATAATACATTTGGAGGAGGTATTATTTATATAATATCAGATGAATTAAATACCTATTCTGAATATCCACTGTCTAGTAATGGAAAAGGCGGCAATAATATGAGTGGAGGAGGAGCCGGAGGTACCATATTAATAAAATCAAAGAATATTAATTTAACTGAACAATATAAAAACTATTTTGTCAGTGCCAATGGTGGCGGTGGAGCAGGTGAGATGCTATCAGGAAGTACATATCCAAAATATAATGGAGTAGATGGAAATAACATTAAAGGTGGAAATGGAGCCGGCGGAAATGGTGGATCAGTTCCAGGAAATGGAGTAGGTTCAAATGGACGGAGGCGGTGCAGTAAATAAAGCGTCAGGATCAAATGCAACTATTAGTGCTGCTGGAAATGGTTCAAAAAGTGGCTCTGGATCTGGTGGAAGTGGATATAATGCTGGAGGAGGCGGAGGAGCTGGAGGATTTGTAGCTATATATACAAACTCTGATTTATCTTTAGTAACTCTCACAGATGCATTTATATCAAAATTGTATTAAAACTAATAAAAAAATCATAATGTTGAAAATAGAGGACTAAGTATTAAATTACTTGGTCCTTTATTATTTAAAATTATTAAGTTTTTATTAATTTTATTGTAATTTCATGGCTGTGATAGTATAATTTCTGTAAGGTGAATTTTATGGAAATAATAAAAAAATATAAAATTAGTTTAATTATACTTTTGCTAATTATTTTAGGGTTTACAGGTGCATATTTTTATTATTATAAATATATGCAAGGGAAAATAAATATAGATATTAGTGAAAGAACTTTTCAAATTGAACAAGGAAATGAAGATGATATAGAAAAACTAGCCAGAAAATGGGTAGAGGAATATACAAATCAGTATACACAAAAGTATTTAGAAAGTTTTAGAAAATTAAAAGATATAAATATAAGTAATGTACAAGTTTTAGATATAGAGAAAAATATAGTTAGAGTGGATTTTTCAGCTATATTAAAAGATAAGAACAGCACCTATTTTAAAGAATGGGGAAATATAGAAAACAGTAAACTTTCTTGTAAATGGGTAATTACATTTTATCTTGCTAAAAATAACTATAATGTAAAAGTTGTACAATCTACTGATAGAGTTACTCCTGAAAAATATGAAGAAAATAAAGGTAAAGAATTTAATCCATATAGTAATTTAGGAGATTACAAATTATATGAGAAAAAGGATGTTTCAAAACTAAAATATTCATATAAGATTAATAATAAGAAATGTTATGTTACTTATGACTCTGGAAGTAATTTTATAGAGGTACCAGTTGACTTTAAAAATCTAATATCAGGAACTACTGTAGAAAATAGTCTTAAAGAGGGTACTTATCAGATAACCCCAGAAAAAACAGTATTTCTGTATGGAAATGGTGGAACAGTTCCTTTTTCAATGATTTATTCTAATGATATGGGTATTACTTGGAAAACTGTACCAATTGTTACAACTAAACTTACATCTAATCAATATGTTGGACGTAAATATGTGCATTTTACAAATCAGGATGAAGGGCATGTAGTTGTTACGTATGATAGAGCAATGGGGAGAGAAATTGTAATTGTGCTTAGTACAAAAAATGGAGGTATTACTTGGCAAGAAGAAGGAACAATACCAGGGGAAACAATAACAGATAGTAGTCAAATTACTTTTTTAAATGAATCAGTAGGATTTATTAGTAGAACATCAGTAGATGGTAGCAGTTCAATATTATACAGAACTGAGGATGGAGGAAAGACTTTCTCAGAAGTTACCTTTCCAATACAAAGTGGATTAGAACCACAAGGTAGTTATAATCCACAATGGGAAAAAGTATATGATACCCCTGAAGTACCATATTTTGACGAAGATATATTTACTATATTAGTAAGCCAAGGTTCAGATGGCGATTATAAAGCTGGAAGAACACTTGCAAGATATACTTCAAAAGATATGGGGAAAACTTGGGAGTACATTGATCAGATAATTATGAAACCAGATCCATCTGAGGGATAAAATATTATTAATTTGTTTATTTTTAATCTATCTTAAGAAAAACTTAATAAAACATTAATTTTAAGTTAAAACATTTTACTTTATATGATGATAAAATAATTATATAAGATAAATAAGGAGTAAAATGTTATGATAAAAAATAAGATAGTTGAAATATTACCTATACTTAGAAAAATTAGAAAATGCCAAAGATTGATATATTTTTATTGTAAATTGATGTTTAAGAAGATATATAAAAAATATAGTGAAGAAAAGTCAAATAAAAAATTACAGTTTGAGGTATATAATTGCAAATCAAATTTAATAAATTATAACAGTAATTTTAACATAGAATACCAATACAATAAAATAGAAAATCTGGAAATAGCTTCTAAATATATAAATAATTTGATTATAAAACCTGGCGAAATATTTTCATTTTGGAATATAATTGGAGTTATAAATAAAACTAAAGGTTATAAAGAAGGAATGTGTTTGGTTAATGGAAAATATATTCCTGATGTTGGTGGAGGTATTTGTCAACTTACAAATCTATTATTTTTTTCATTTTTGCATACACCACTAACAATAATTGAAAGACATGGACACAAAGTACAAGAAACTCCATACTATGATTCTAATATACCTTTTGGTACAGATGCAGCAGTTAGTGAAGGTTGGTTTGACTTAGTTATTGAAAATGATTCTAATACTACCTATCAGATAGTAATTGAATTTGATGACCAATATATTAAATGTAAAATATTATCAGACAAAGAAAATAAATTTAATTATAAAATTTGTTCTGTTAATGGTAGATATTTGCGTGAAGATGGAAAATTATATTATAATAATGAAATGTATAAAAAAATCACAGATAAAAATACAAATAAAGTAATTGAGTATAACCTTTTGTACACTAATAAATATGAAATAAAATATGATTTGAATATAAATCAAATGTTATTATTGTAATAAAATTTGGTGTGTTTGTATTTTAAATTATTATATTAAATGATATAATCATATAAAAATAGGAGTTTTTATGGAAAATATAAATATTTTAGTTGTTGATGATGAAAAAGAAATTGCAGATTTAGTTGAATTATATCTAATGAATGAAAATTATAATGTTTTTAAGCTTTATGATTCGAAAGAGGCTGTAGAGGCTCTAAGTGAAAATAAGTTTGATTTTGCTTTAATAGATGTTATGATGCCTGGTATCGATGGATTTGAACTTTGTAAAATTATACGAGAAAAGTATAATTTTCCAATAATAATGTTAACTGCAAAAGTAGAGGATATTGATAAAATAAGAGGGCTTTCTATAGGTGCAGATGATTATATTACAAAACCTTTTAATCCTTTAGAAATGGTAGCAAGAGTTAAAGCTCAAATAAGAAGATATAGAAATTATAATTATGATAATGAAATGATAAATAAAAATATAATTGATTTCTCTGGATTAGTTATAAATAATGATACACACCAATGTTTTTTGTATGATAAAGAAATATTACTTACTCCAATAGAATTTTCAATACTTTGGTATTTATGTGAAAATAGGGGAAAGGTAATAGGTACTGAAAAGTTATTTGAAAAAATATGGAATGAAAAATATTTAGATGCAAATAACACTGTTATGGTACATATAAGACATATAAGAGAAAAAATGAATGAATCTCAAAAAAATCCTAAGTTTATAAAAACAGTGTGGGGTGTGGGGTATAAAATAGATGGATAAAGAAATTAAAAAAAGAAATATGAATTTGCTTATGCAAATAATACTTAGAATATCAGTTGTGAGCTTAACATGGGTAGTTATAGCAATAATATTGAATACGTTAAAGTATCCGTTTGTTAATATGATATATAGATTTGATACCAATATATACTCATTGATAAATGAATATTCTTGGGTTATTTATGGGGTTGTAGTATTGACACTTCCAATTGCAATAATTTATTTTGTATATAAATTATTAATTCAAATATTAAACCCTATTTATAATATTGATAAATATATAGACGATATACTTAGTGATAATAATAACGTGGTTAATCTACCTTCTGAATTTAAAAGTATTGAGGATAAATTAAATAGAATAAAATATGAAAATATAAAAAATGAACAGATTGCTAAAGAGGCAGAACAAAGAAAAAATGATTTGGTTGTATATTTAGCACATGATCTAAAGACACCGCTTACGTCTATTATTGGTTATCTTACTCTATTAAGTGAGACCAAGGATTTACCAATTGATTATATAAATAAATATATAGATATATCATTAAAAAAATCAGAAAGGCTTGAAGACTTGATTAACGAATTTTTTGAAATAACTAGATTTAATTTACAAAATATTAATCTATCAAAAGAAAAAATAAACCTTTCTCACATGATTAGTCAGCTTACTGAGGAATTTTATCCAATATTACAGTCAAAGAATATAAGTTGTACTGTTAAAAATGATATGATTGAAAGCATATATATTTATGGTGATCCGGATAAGCTTGCAAGAGTTTTTGACAATATATTAAGAAATGCAATAAATTATAGTTATGAGAATACGGAAATAAATATTAATCTTAGTATATTAGAAGATAAAGTGTATATTAATTTTAAAAATAAGGGTGATATGATTCCTGAAAGTAAGTTAGAAAAAATATTTGAAAAGTTTTATAGGCTTGATTCTTCACGTACTTCATCTACAGGTGGTTCTGGTCTTGGACTTGCAATATCAAAGGAGATAGTTGAGCTTCATGGTGGAAAGATTACAGCTACTAGTAATGAAGAATATACAGAGTTTGTTATAGAATTACCGATAAAATAAAATGGGGATGGAAAAATGAAAGATAGAAAAAAGGAAATATATTTTTTAATTGCTCTTATACTATTTATTGCAATTTACTCAATATATTATTTATATGCTCAAAATAAAATAAAAATTTTAAAAGAAACTGAATTTTATGTGAATATAGGAGATGAAACTAATTTATCGACTATATCAAAAAATTGGATAGTAGGCTATTTAAATCAATATACAGGAAATTATATTAAATCAGATATGAAATTAAAAAATATAAATATTGATAACATTTATGTAGAGGATAATGATGATTTAGCTGTTCAGATAGATTTTTCTGCTACAAAAGAAAAAAGCAAATCTACCTATTTTAATGATTGGATAGGAATTGACGATGAAAAAAACAATATTACAAGATTTAACTGGGTAATATTATTAGATATACGAGAAAATGAATATGGTGAGAGACTTTGTTATATAAAAGAAAGACTTATGCCATCACAATATCAATTAAGATATTATAATTCAAATGGTGAAGCAGATAGTGAAAAAAACTATATTGAAAATATAAAAGAAAATGAATATGACAAAAAAGAATATACATACAAATTTTATTCTAATAAATTGTACGTAAGTTATGAATCAGGAAACAATTGGAAAGAAGTACCAACGTTATTAAATAATATATTAATAGGTAATGAGGAAACTGGTAAATTACAAGCAGGAAGTTATCAAATAGCTCCAGTTAAAACAGCTTTTTTATATGGAGATGTTGCCACTTTTCCACTGTCAATTGTATACTCAGATAATATGGGATTAAGTTGGAAAAATATTTCGATTAGTAATGAAAAAATTATTAAATCACAAAAAATAAAATATAAATATGTTAATTTCATAAGTAAAAACAACGGAAAGATTGTAATTGTATATTATGATGCAACACTAAATCAAGATATTACAGTAATATTGAATACTTCTGATGGCGGAATAACTTGGAATGAAGTTGGTGAATTTAAATCAGATATTAAAGAAGGTAATATAACTACAAGATTCTTTAATCAATCTATTGGTTTTATACTTGTTAATACACAAGATGGCAAAATGTCTAATCTATATAGGACAATGGATGGTGGGAATACATTTAGTAAAGTTGAATATCCTGTAGTTAAATTAGAAGAACAAGATGGAATTTTACCAGATTTCTACGATATATATGATACTCCTGAGCTACCATATCAATCAAATCAATATATAATATTAAGAGTAACTCAAGGAAAAGATGGTACTTACAAAGGTGGAAATACCATTATAAATTACAAATCAGAAAATTTGGGAGAAACTTGGGAATATTAGAATATATATAATTATAATTTAAAACTATGCAATGATAAATTTTTGTCATTACATAGTTTTTTCAAGCAAATGTATTGAAAAAAGAATTATTTTTATATAAAATTAAAATAATAAGAAAGAGGTAGGCATATGAGAAAAGGAATAAGTTTAATTGTATTAGTAATAACTATAATAGTAATAATAATACTTGCGGGAGCAGTAATATTAAATCTAAGCCAAAATAATCCAATTGATTCAGCAAGAATAGCAAAATTAGTGCAATCAAAAGAATCATTAGAATCATCACTACAGTTATATTTAACAAGCAAGATGACAAATACAATGGGTGAATATTCAGCATCTGATATAATAACTGGAAAAGTAAGTGGGATAGATGCACTAGTAACAAATGAAGGATTAACAATAAACAATAGATCATTATTTGTGGCAGATGGTACAAAGGTAAAAGAAAATTTAGGTATTGATTTGCCAAAGACATCTAATGAATCAAAAATAAAATGGTATATAGAAGTATCAACAGGGAAATTCTATTTAATATATGATACAGTAAATGAATATGAAAGTTGGCTTGGAATATATAACAGTGAAACAGAAGTGTTAGAAAATGCAACACTAGCAAGTTTTGTAATGACAAAGACAATATCTGAAGAAATAGAAATACCAGTATCAGAAGAAGTAGTAGAAATAAATGGAGTTGCATATAACAGACCGGATATATCAAAATTGTCAGAATCAACAACAAAAGCTGTAAAATGGGATGCATCAAATGTAGAAAATGAATTAACTTTAACTCAGGCAAGTACAGATACAAGTTGGTATGATTATAGCAATAAAAAATGGGCAAATATATATACAAATAACAATAATAACAAAGCATACTGGGTATGGATACCAAGATATGCATACAAGATAGATAATCCACATACTGCAACTGCTGAACAAATTCATATAATGTTTTTATCAGGAACAAGTGATACATTAACAACAAGTGGAGAAAGTTTACCAAGTGGATATATAGTACATCCAGCATTTAGATTTGGAGATAAGGAATTAACTGGAATCTGGGTGGCAAAGTATGAAGCAAGTAGTGATAATCCAAACAAAGTTGAAAGTGGAGTTGGATATACTGGAGGTGGAAATGATATATCCTTACAAGTAAGAGTATTACCAGATGTATATAGTTGGAGAAATATATCAGCAGGAAATGCACAAACAGCAAGTATGAATATGACAAATTTACAAGGAAGTGTTGGAACTAATGTAAATTTAGATGTACATCAAATGAAAAATATAGAATGGGGAGCTGTTGCTTATCTTTCACAAAGTGAATACGGTGAAGAGCCATGGATAAATCCATATGGTGATTTTATATCGGGATCAAATAAATTAAAAACTGGATATGCTGGTGCAAGTAAAGATAGTAATCAACTTGAAGAAGGTAATATAAATTTATATGTATACAATACAACAAATGGAGTAAAAGCAAGTACAACAGGGAATATATATGGAATATATGATATGAGTGGAGGAGGATGGGAAAGAACAGCAACGTTACTAGATAATGGAAATAGTAATATAGGAACATATGGAAAAGCAGAACATATCCAAAATAATAAAATAAAAGAAGAATATTCAAAATATTATGATATATATGAACCAGGTGATGAAGAAAAAGAAGGAGGAGCATATTACGGAGCAGCAGGGACAACATTATGGAATTCCGGAAATGCAGAATCACAAAATATAATAAGAAAGAGATTAACAGATGCAACATATGCAAAATTTTCTAATAAAAAGGGTGATGCATTATGGGAAACATCCAATGTAAATAGCTATTATGGAATGTATACATCAGGAACAACTTATTATGATTTGTTAATGGATACCGTAAGAGATTCAAGTTATGGTCCACAATATGCAACAGGTTGGAATTTTGATCTTATGTTGATTGGTAATTCTAATTATACATGGATTGACCGTGGTGGTAGTTCTGGTAATGCAGCGGGTTCAGGAATTTTCTATACAGGAGCAAATGACGGTACACCTCATATTGGAGTCACATTTAGACCAGTATTAATAAGTGGATTGGGAATATAAAAGCTAAAAATAGACTAAGTTTATTCTTAGTCTATTTTTAACATATAAATTAATGCATCTTCATTGTTATCTGAGTAATATCTCTTTCTTGTACTTATCATTTCAAAACCATATTTCCCATAAAGTTTCTGAGCAGGTATATTTGTTTTTCTTACTTCAAGTAATATTGTTACTTTGAAATTTTCTCTTGCATAATTAATTAGATATTCAAGTAATATTGAGCCAATCCCAAGTCTTTGAAAGTCTTTTGCTATAACAATTGATAGTATATCCATAGAATCAATAATTGTACTTATTCCAGCATAACCAATTATTTTATTATCCTTTGCTTTTAATATAAAATAGCAATAATGTGAATCACTTAGATCGTTGATTAATGAATTTTTACTTGTTATATTAATATTTAATTCTTGTTGTATTTTTATAACTTCGTCAATATCATTGAAACTCATTTTTTCTATTATATAATTATTCATTTTGAGTCCTTTCAGCTTGAGATAATCTTGCATATATTGCATCAAGAGAAAAAGTATTATTCAAGTATTTATTTTTGTTTTCTAAATTATCTATTGAAAACAAGATATCTTTAGTCCCAGGATATGAGTTATAAAATTCAATATTACTGTTTTTAGAGTTAAATTTATTTAATATATCTTCTTTATAATTTTCTATAACATCTCCACAAAAGATAATTGAACTATTTTGCAAGTTTAATTTGGAAAATAGTTCATAAGTTTTATCAATTGCTTCAACTATATCACTATTAGATATATCTATTAAATTTTTACATATTATTTTGTTTTCATTATTAGTATATAGTTTATATATTGAAAAATATGCTCTACTATTTTTTGCGTCTATAAATGATGCTATATATGAAATTTTTTTATTCTTGAAGTTTTTACTTTCCTCATATACTTTTATTGCAAGACACTCAAGAGTTGAAATTGCAAAAATTTCTTTATTTAATACATGTGAAAAAGCTTTTATAGTAGCTAGTCCAATACGTATACCAGTAAAAGAGCCTGGACCACTTATACATGCAAACATATCTATATCTGAAATTTTAATATTACTTTTTTTTAGAGTTTCATCTATTAAAGGTAGTAATTTTTCAGAATGAGTAATTTTGTTATCTATACTTTTTTCTATTATTTCATTTTCTTTTTTTATTGCAACAGAAGCTACTTTAGTAGTTGTGTCTATAGCAAGTATGTTCATTATTAAATCCTCCATATGTGAAAATATCTTTTATTTTCATCATTATCATCTTTTGAAATATCAATAAATATTGTATTTTTAGGTAATATTTCTTTTATAATATTTCCCCATTCTATGATACAAATTCCATCATAGAAATATTCTGTACCAACATCACTTAAAAATTCATTTATACTCTTAATTCTATATACATCAAAGTGATAAATAGCAATATCTTCTTTATTTATGTATTCATTAACAATTGTAAAAGTTGGGCTTGAAACTTGGTTTTCTATATTAAAATATTTAGCTATTCCAGACATAAACACTGTTTTACCACTACCAAGTTCTCCATTTAAAACTAATATATCAGATTTTTTTAAGTATCTTGCAAATTCTGTTGCAATTTCTTTTGTATTATCTTTTGAATTAGATGAAATTAAAAAATCTATTTTATTATTTATACTTTTATCAAATATTTGATTTAAAATTTGGTCTAATTTATCTTTATTTTCTATATTCATAAGGTTTCACCTAGCTAATTATATCAAAAAATGAAATAAAATTCAAATGTTAATATATTTTTTATATAAATTGTACAAAATATATAAAAATACTTGAAAAAAGTGTTTAAAATATATTAAAATAGAAGGTGATATATTGAAAAGAACTAATACTTTTATAGAAAATTCAGGAATTTCTATTTTGGTTCTAGTTATAACAATTTTAGTTATGATTATACTTGCAGGTGCTGTAATATCTAATACAGGTAATACTGTTTCTAGTGTAAATAAAGTTAATTTTGCAAATGAACTACAAATAGTTACTGAAAAAACACAAGAATATTATGTTCAAAATTCTTCTTTTCCGGTTATACCAGGAACAGAAGCTCTTTCACTTTCTCAAGTACTTGCACTATCTGGACTTAAAAATGAAGATAAAAATGTATTATTATCTGAAATGGATGAAGCAAAAGATAATTATGATAATATAGATATTAAAAAATTTTATGTGATAGATTTGTCCAAGTTAGATGTTACAAAAACTTTAAGAGGTTCAAAAATTAATGGAGATAATGATATATTTATTATATCTGATACTATGAAAGTATATTATTTGAAAGGTAATGTAATTGAAAATCAAATTTACTTTTCACTTAGTTCAAAATTAATTGAAGAAAGAAGCGTAGAACATAAAGAAAGTGAGTATACAACTATTATAACTTCCAATATTACAGTTAAAAAGGAAAAAAATACATGGTCAAATAATCTTGGACTTAAGGTAAAAGTAAATATTGAAGATAGTGAAACTTTAGATATAAAACTACCAAATACAGATGAAAAAAAATTTACTTTAAATAATGGGTTAAATGAATTTAGTATTAACTTCCTTGAAGAATTAATATCAGAGAATGCAGTAATAAAAGTAAGTAATATGACTCAAGAAGAAATAAATACGTTTAAGTCATTACCACAAAAAGAAAAAAATATTGAATTTATAAAAAGAAAAAACAATGTTGAAATAGGAAGGGTGAAGATAGATCTATCAAATTATGAAACTGAATTACCAACTTATGATAGCAGTAATATAAACCTTATATCACAATCTGCAAATAATATATTAGAATTGTTTGTAAATGATAATATAAGCGGAATTAAAGATGTAAGATATGAATATTTAACCAGATATGATGCAGATGGAAATCTTGTAAATTATTATGATAATTTGAGCATAAATGAAACTTACCTTTTAAGCAGAGGGAAAAAAGCTGTTATATCGAATCAAAATAAAGCAAATATAATATTGCCTAAAGATGTAAATTCTGTTAAAGTATTAATTGCCGATAATGCTGGTAATACAAATTTATTTAATATAGAGAATACATTATCAAGTATATATATGGGATTAGTTCCAAATACATTACTACTTACTAATGTTAATTTTAAAATTAATACTGTACTTAGTAATGTAGCCACTGTGAGTAATATAGCAACATATATAAGTATTGATGATGGAGCATTTAACAATGAAGTACTATATAACGTGCCACAAGATAGTAAAAAATTTACATTAGATTGTAAGTATGATAATATTCAAAATGCCAAAAATAAAATTTCAATTAAGATAGTTGCATATGATAAATCTATGCCTAAGAAGATACTTGAAACTAGTTATATTAATTTTACTAAAGATACTCAAATTGGGAAAGTAGAAGAACCACAAAAGAATTACGATGTAAAATATACGATTGAAAAATGGATTAGTGGTGGCTCATACTATTATAATGTTAATATATCTATAACTAATTTAACATCTAGTAATGTAAATGGGTGGAATTTAGAAATGAATTTTCCGTCAAATACATCTGTATCAAATATTTGGAATGCAAATTATAATATTCAAAATCAAAGAATAGTATTTTCAAATGTTAGTTATAATTCAGTAATTGAAAGTGGTAAAACAATTTCTTATGGATTACAAATAAAAGATAATACTGGTAATTTTTATCCAACGAATATAAAATTTAACAATGAAATTATTCCTGGAGAAAATCCAGAAGATAATACACCAGTTGGAAATATACAAGTTGATTTTTATGAGCAAAGTAGATGGCAGTCTGGGGGAAATTATTATTATAGTTATAATGTAGATGTAACAAATAAAACAAATAAAGCTTTAATATCATGGTCACTTGATCTAATACTTGATTCTACAACAAACATTTCACAAATATGGAATGCCAAATACATTAAATCTAGTGGAAAAGCAACAATAAGTAATGTAGATTATAATGGAAATATCTCAGTTAATGGAAAAGTTACCTTTGGTGTCATAATAGAAACTAAAAATAATAAATTTTCACCAATAACAAATAATCTTACATTTAAATAAAATATAAAAAAATTATAAGTCGCATATTTCATTTTACTTTTAGTATAAGCGACAGAATGGAGTATAAAATGGAAGGAAAATATCAAAGACAGGGTGTATCACTTTTAATACTTACTATTACAATTATCGTTATTTTAATAATTGCTTCTATTTCAATTGTAAATATGAATAATGCAATTTCAGATACAAGAATGACATCTTTTTCTGAAGAACTTGCTAATATTGAGGATCAAGTAAAAATATATTATGTACAAAACAATGAATTTCCAGTTATTGATAATACTTCAGTAATGTCAGAGCAGGGATTATTTGATCTAGCTTCTTTAGATGACAATTATAAATCAGCTCTACAAAATGAATTAGTTTTAAATGGGGATAAGAGTGATAATATACAAAATGGAGAATTTTATCAAATAGATTTAATGAAATTAGATTTACAAAATGTAAAAAAAGGAACTAAACAAGATAATGATCAAAATGATGTATTTGTGGTTGCCTATCCAACTATGAATGTATATTATTTAAAAGGTGAAAAAATAAATAATGAGATATATTTTTCTTTGAGTTCTAAACTTACAGGTATTGTTGGACTTGATAATATTGAAAGGGATACTTCACTTACTACTGTACAAAAAATTAACGGACTTATTGTAACAAGCAATAAAAAAAGTTTAACCAATAAATTAGGAATAAATATTCAAGCACTACTTGAAGCAGATGAGAATTTATTTATGAGTTTTTCTGGTATAGAAGAACAAAAAGAAATGCAAACGATAATAGGACTTAATAACTTTAAATTTGATACATTAGATGAAATGAAAAGTGTTATAACTATCTCAGATACTGAAATACAAAGTTTTAATAATTTTGATGGAAATAAATATATAGATATAATAAAGAAGAAAAATGGTGTAAATGTAGGTACTATAAGAATTGATTTAGATAAATTTGATAATGTTGAACCTAGTATTACTGAAAATATTTCAATTGAAGCACGTGAACAAGATAATATTGCTTTCTTCAAAGTTCAAGATTCTGGTGGAAGTGGCATAAAAGAAATTAAATATGATTATTTAACTAGATTTGATAATTCTGGAAATATAATACCATATTATGAAAACACAACTAACTTTGATGTATCATATTTAAAAGCTCAAGGAAAAAGAATAAATCCTGCAAGTGATGGTAGTGTCCAAATAATTTTACCTAAAGAGGTAGAATCAATTCAAATCTTATTAGAAGATAATGCTGGAAATACAAAGTTATATACACAGTATACAAGACCAGATATATATGTTGGTATAGTTCCAAAAAGTATGAGTGATGGAAATGCGACATTTAATCTTGTAATAGATAGTATAAATGGTATAAGTTTAGTAAATACATATATTAGTTTGGATGGAACAAATTACGTTAATCTTCAAGACTATTATTCAACTAGTTATACTAATAAGGTAGTTATTCCATGTGATAGATATACAGGTATAGAAACTGATAAAAACTATGTATATATAAAAGCTATTGTAAAAGATAAAAAAGCTGATGTATCTAAGAGGAAAACTGAGGTTAGAGTAGTTAGATTTACGAAAGATTCAGGAATTATTGCAAAGGTAAATTCTCCGAGTCTTAGTCAAGGATTAACACCGATAAAGTTTGATGTAAATGGAAATGTTAGTGATACAATTGCTACTGATACAACGTGGTATTCATATGTTGATACAACATATAGTGGCAATGTCTCACAATGGGCAAATGCAAGAACTGCAGATGGAAGCCAGTGGGTATGGATACCAAGATATGCATATAAGATTGTTAGGGGATATCATAGTGATAATGCTGGAATAATAGAAGTAAAATTTCTTGAAGGAAATACGAACAAGTTTCTTGATGGAACTGGCGAAGCTATTTCAAATCCTGATCAAATAACATATACAAATGGAACTCAAAATGAATGGCTTGTTCATCCTGTATTTACAAATAATATTAATAATGGTGGATGGGATAGCGAGTTAACTGGAATATGGGTTGCAAAATATGAAGCTGGTTTTGAGGAAATTGGTACAGCTATAGATTCAAATGTATCCTATAGTGGGGATTGCAATACATATCTTTCAACAAGTACCTTTGGTGGCGCTAAAAACTATTATGGTGTAGTTACATCAGGAACTACTAAAATAAAATATCCTTCTTTTAAAGCAAATAGATATTCATATAGTGCTATAAATATAGGTTCAGCATACAGCATATCGAAAGCCTTAAGTGATGCAGGCAATCCTTATGGGATTGCTCAAACATCTTATCCACATTTAATGAAAACAACTGAATATGGAGCAGTTTCATATTTATCATATAGTAAATATGGAAGAAACAAACAAAAAACCACTTTAAATAGTACAAACGCAAATATTTCTGACAAAGCAGTTCATGCTGTCACAGCTGGTGGAAATGGTACAAATGCTAAAGCAACTAATGAACAGACAGCTATTTTAAATAATAAATTACAGAGTTCAACTGGAAATGTATATGGAATATATGATTTGGTTGGAGGTGTTTGGGAAGAACAGGCAAGTTATATATCAGATTATGGCAATAGTTTGAATACATATGGAGCTAACTTATTAAACGACGGAGGACAAGCCACTAGCACAAAATATAAACTTGTCTATTCAAATGGGTATAGTAATAAAATAAAAGGTGATGGCACATATGAGATATCAGGTGCATCAACAACAGATACTGATAGTACTAACAGCTGGTTTAAAAATTATTCTGTATTTCCATCTAATGCATATCCATTATTCTATTTCTCAGGTATGTTTTCAAGTAACACATCTGCTGGTATATTTGCATTTCACCATGACACAGGATTGTCAAGTTATGGTACTGGATTTAGAGTAGCTTTGGTGCCATAAAATATAATAAAAGGTATATTTTATTTATAATATTATTTAATAATACTAAAATTGTACATTGTTATATTTACATAATAATAAAAGTATGATAAAATATAAGTAAATTAGATGTACAAGGTGAGTAAAATTATGCTTATTGAACTTGAATCCTTCTTATTATTAGCACTGTTTATTACAATTACAAGATTAATATTTTCTAAGGATACTAAAAAAGATGTTGATAAACATGAGGAGATATACAAAAACTACCCATCTGGTACTGAGCTTATTAAAGAACTAAATTGTATAAGTATAATACAACATGATAAATATAAACTTGATTATTATTTAATAGATCCATATATATTCCGGGAATATGTATATAAGTATGAAATGGTATCTGGACTTTCAAGAGAAGTTTCATTAAAAAGGGCATTAGATGAATATTTAAGTAAATATAATATTTGAAATAAATGGCAAACTTATAAATTCATAGGTTTGCTTTTTATTTAAAAAACTATTGAAAAAAGTTGATAAATATAGTATATTTTTAAGTATAAAAATGTATAGGGGGAAGTATGAAAAAAATAAGAAACAAAGGAATAAGCTTAATTGTATTAGTAATAACAATAATAGTGATAGTAATACTAGCAACAGCAGTAATAATCGGATTATCAAAAAATAATCCAATGGATAGTGCAAAAAAAGCAAAGTTTATGGCTAATTTCACAAATGTGGAAGAAGCAGTTGGAATATATTCAATGAGCAAGTTATCTGCAGATAATTCAGACTATGAGTTACCACTAGCAGATAAAGTGACACTAACAGAAAAGGAAACAATAAAAAAAGATGTACCAACACTTGCAACAAAAATAGCTGAACTAAATCCAGGAAAGACAATAGATAATATAGACTTGTATCATATAGATCCAACATTAATTGGAGCAGAAAATCTATATAGTCAAAAAAACAAAGGATATTTAATAGATGTAGCAACAAGACAAATCTATGATTATAGTGGAGAATACTTTGAAGATGCAAGATGGCATACATTAGACTCTGGAGTAAAAGACTCAGATCTACCAGATAATGTAGATGATGTAATAGATGTATGGGATGGGTGGATAACATTAACACTATACTATCCATCAAACTCAACAGAGAGAAAATGGAGATTAGGAGAATCTGGAGAAATAAGAGGTATAGACTACAACGATTGGAAGGACTATACAGGAGCAATAACAGTAAGATTATCAGATGTAGAAAATATATGGATAAGTTATGTAGTAGATAACAAAACAGTGATAGTACCACCACTAGGAAGAGTACTAGTAGATATACGAGCAGATGGAAGTTTATCACCTACAGTAACAAGTGTAAAAGTAAATATAACATATGATGAAAATGCAACAGTAAAACAATATAAAGTAGGAGATGGAAGTTGGCAAGACTACACTGGAGAGTTCACTGTAACAGAACCAGCAGTAATACAAGCAAGAGCAGAGAGACCAGATAATGTATATGATCAAGATGGAAATATAATACAACAAAGAAAAGCAGTAGGAACAGATGCATATTACGTAGGATATTATGACTCAAGTACAGGAGGACCAGGAGGTGGAGATGGTAATCCAGGTGGTGGAACTGGTGGTGGACCAGGAGGAAGCACAGGCTCTGGAGGAGGAGACTTATGTGGAGACTTAGTACCAGCATCCCCAGATATAACATGGACACCAACAACCAAAACAGATAGTGTACAGGTAAGTATAAATGCACCAGCAGAAGCTGATAGAATATATATTAAAATAGGAGATGGTTCATACCAAAGATATACAACTCCAATAACAGTGACAAGTAATACATGGATAAGAGCATATTATATAACATATGATGGAGAAGCTTCTTGTACAAAGAGTAAAAGAGTAGATAATATACAAGGAAAAACAATAGATGGAAAAGTACTACCATATGTATCAATATCATCTACACCAACAACAAAATATGCAAATAAAGTAACAGTAACACTAAATTATTCAGATGCAGATAGTATAGAATATAGCACAAATGGAATAGTGTATACAGCATATACAGGAGCGTTTGAAGTAACAGAAAACTGTACGATATATGCAAGAGCAATAAATGTAAATGGAGTAGCAACAGATAGTGATGATATAACAATAATAGGAGATAAACCACCACAAAAGCCATCACAACTAGCAGTAAATATATCAGTAAACCCAGAACCAGCAGTAACAAATGTTGCGGTAGATAAGGTAAAAGTATCAATAGAGTATGACTCAAAAGCAACAGAAAAGTATTACAAAATAGGATCAAATGGGACACTGACACCATATACAGGAGAGTTTGAATTAACAAGTAACTCAACGATATATGCGTATGCAATAAATGCAACATCAAGTGGAAGTGACACAAAGATAATAGACAATATAGTAGATGGAATATCAGAACCAGTAATAACAGGGAATCCAAGAAATACAATACAATCAACAAAGACAAAAATATCAATAGAGTATGATAAAAATGCAACAATAAAACAATATAAAATAAATTCAAATGGACAGTTAAGAGATTATACAGGAACATTTGAAGTAACACAGAACTGTACAGTATATGCATATAGTAAAAATGTTAAAGGTCAATCTTCAAGTAGTATATATCAAATAACTAACATAGTACCTGCACCACCAGTACTAGTAATAGACTATGGAAAATACTATTTATTAAAACTAAACTTCCCAGAACAATCTACTACAAGAGAATATAAATGGAAAGTAGATGGAACATGGAAGGCATACGATAGTCAAGGAATACTATTAATAAAACCAGAGTATAAAAATGAAATATTAAATGCAGATGGAAATATAGTAGTAAAAATAAAAGATGAAAATGGACAGGAGAAAACATATACAGGAGACTATTATATATTAGATGTAGCACCAAGTGAGATATTTGAAAATCTATTTATGAGATGGGATAGGGTAACGCCAGTAGCACCACAGATAATACCAAGTACAAGTGAACCAACAAGAAGTTTAACAGTACAGATACAGTATGAAGATTATTTAGTAAAGAAAGAATATAAAGTAGTAAATCCAGATGGAAGTATAAAACAAGACTGGACAAATTACACAGGACCAATAAATATAGATGTAAACAATACAGTAATATATGCAAGAGGTCAAGATGATGCAGAAGTATGGTCAACACAGGCAATAAAGAAGATAACAAATATAGATGAGACATCTCCAGAGATACATTTAACAGCAGATCTTGAAAAGATAGCCCAAAATGTACAGATAAAAGTAAGTGTAACAGATGATGTAAAAGTACAAAAAGTAAAATGGGCAGCAGGAATACAAGGAGAAAGTTACTTTGCAACAGCTGGAACAGAAGTAAATAATAATAGTGTAGTAAAGATAACTGAGAATGGATATTACACATTCTATGCAGAAGATGGTGTAGGAAATAAACAAGTATATACATTAAATATAGAAAACATAGATTTAACACCACCGGCAATAGATATACAAGTAAGTCCAGAAACAACAGTTGGTACATCAGTACAAATAACAATAAATTATGGAGATAGTACAACAAAACAATATAAAATTGGTGAATCAAACACAACATGGACAAATTACACAGCACCAATAACACTAACATCAAGTACAGTACTAGCAAATAACTGGAAAAATGCTGATGGGACAGTAACAATATATGCAAAAGGAAAAGATGCAGTAGGAAATGAGAAAAATGAAACAAAGAAGATATTAAATCTAGATTTAGATGCTCCTAAAGCACCAGTGATAAATTCAAATGCAGGATATCCATTATTAACGTCATATGGAGTAAAATATGACTCAACAACAACAATAACATATGATACAAGAACAGATATAGATAATTATTATAGTATAGATAATGGAGCAACATGGCAAAAATATATAGGAAGTTTTGATTATGCATCTGGAATAATAATAGCTAAGAGTGTAAAAAAGAATACAGGACTTGAAATATCAGTTAGTAAATCAATAGCTATGCCAAGTGATGCAATTGGACAAAATGCATATGATGGAAATGATAGTACATATGATAATGTAGTAAAAAATCCAGATGTCAAGTATATTAATGTAGATAGTAGTCTTGAATTGCAAAATATTAGAATAAAATGTAATGCAGGTTATGAGGGAAATGTCACATTTAATTTTGTTAATGAAAGTGATAATGTAATAAGCAGTGTATCTACTGGTTATCAAGCTTCTATTGACAAAGTGTATTTAGTACCAGTTGGAACAAAAAGAATACGTGTATATAATTCTTCTCTATATTCTAGTGCCGGACAATTATTTGAAATACAACCAAGTAATGAACCGGTAATTAGTGCAACAAATGGATATATGCTACTAAATACAGATCCGACCAAAGCAATTAGAAGTCCATATCAACTTATTAATATATCATATTTTCCAACAAGTGTACAAAGGTTATATAGGATAGGAACAACAGGTGAATGGAAAAATTATGAAGATAAGGCAATATGGTTAAATCAAGGAGAAACAATATATACAAAAGGTATAGATCAATATGGAAATGACACAAGAATAATATCAAGTTATACAGCAAATGTAACGGATGCAGTTGGACCAAGCGCATATGATGGAAATGACACTACATATGATAATATAGTAAATAATCCAAATATTGAATATATTAATGTAGATAGTAGTCTTGAAGGTAATAATATTAGAATAAAATGTAACGCTGGTTATTCAGGAAATATTATTTTTAATTTTATAAATGCAAACAATGCAGTAATAAGTAGTGTATCTACTGGTTATCAGAAAAATATAGACACAATATTTTCAGTTCCAATAGGTACTAGAAAAATAGGCATATATAATGATAACAGATACTATAATGGAGGCCAATTATTTGAGATTCAACCAAGTAATGAACCAATAATGAGTGCAACAAATGGATATATGTTGCTACATGCAGATCCAACCAAAGCAATTAAAAGTCCATATCAATTGGTAAATATATCATATTTTCCAACAAGTGTACAAAAGTTATATAGGATAGGGACAACTGGAGAATGGAAAAATTATGAAGGCAAGCCAATAATTGTAAATCAAGGAGAAACAATATATGCAAAAGGTATAGATAAATATGGAAATGAAACACGAATAACTTCAAGTTATACAGCAAACGTAGTTGATGCAGTTGGACCAAGTGCATATGATGGAAACGATACAACATACGACATTATAGCAAATAATCCAAATATTGAGTATATTGATGTAGATAGTAGTCTCGAAGGAAAAAATATTAGAATAAAATGTAACGCTGGATATTCAGGAAATATTATTTTTAATTTTATAAATGGAAACAATGCAGTAATAAGTAGTGTATCTACTGGTTATCAGAAAAATATAGACACAATATTTTCAGTTCCAATAGGTACTAGAAGAATAGGCATATATAATGATAACAGATACTATAATAATGGATGGTTATACGAAATACAACCAAGTACTTAAAGAATTATAGAACTTATTAAATAATATTAAAAAGACTTAGAATTTATTTCTAAGTCTTTTCTTTTACTATTGAAAAACTTAATATTTTGTAGTAATATATAACTAATAGTGAGGTTATTTTTATGAGAATGTATGAAATAATAGAAAGAAAAAGAGATAAAAAGGAATTAACAAAAGTAGAAATAGATTTTTTTGTTGAAGGATATAGCAAAGGTGAGATACCTGATTATCAGATGTCAGCTTTACTTATGGCTATATATTTAAATGGTATGACAAGAGAAGAACTTGTTAATCTTACATTTGCTATGAGAGATTCATCAAATACATTAGATTTATCTGAACTTAAAGTACCAGGGAAATATATTGTAGATAAACACTCAACAGGTGGAGTAGGTGATAAAGTAACTTTGATAGTACTTCCTATTGTTGCTTCTCTTGGTGTTGATGTTTGCAAAATGTCTGGAAGAGGATTGGGATTTACTGGTGGAACAGCAGATAAGTTAGAATCTATAATTGGATATGATATAAATATACCACTTGAAAGAGCAATTGAACAAGTAAAAGATATAGGTGTTTGCCTTATATCACAAAGTAGTGAGATAGCAATAGCAGACAAAAAAATATATGCACTTCGTGATGCAACTGCAACTGTGGAATCTATTGATTTAATTGCTGCTTCAATAATGAGTAAGAAACTTGCTTCTGGAGTAGATAAAATAGTACTTGATGTTACAGTGGGTAGTGGAGCATTTATGAAAAATCTAGATGATGCAAAAAAACTTGCTCAAACTATGGTTGATATAGGAAGACTTGCAGGTATTGAAACAAAAGCAGTTATCACTTCAATGGAAGAACCACTTGGAAGAAATGTTGGTAATGCAACTGAAATAAAAGAAGTAATATCATTTTTACTTTCAGATGAAACAAGTCTGAGTTCACAAGAATTGCGCGATTTAAAAGAAGTTGTTTTTGAGATATCTGCATATATGATGAAAATGGCGGGAATTGGCGATGATTTAGAAAAAAATAAAGTTGAAGTATTAAAAGCGATTACTTCTAAGAGTGCATACGATAAATTTATAGAACTTGTAAAGGCTCAAGGTGGACATATTTATAATGTATATATGGACTGGATTGGTATGAATTTGGATATGCCAGTAATTGATGATAAAATAAAATATATGAAAGAAATACATGCACAAAATAATGGTTATGTTGTATCAATTGATAGTAAAAAAATTGGAGAAGCATTAGTTTGCCTTGGTGGTGGAAGAATAAAAAAAGGAGATCCTATAGATTATGCAGTGGGATTTGAATTTTCTAAAAAAGTAGGTGATAAAGTATATGAAGGTGATACTATACTTACAGTACTATATAACGATAAAGAAAAATTTAATGATGCATATGAATATATAGAAGATGCAATATTTATAGATGATATAGAACCAAGACTTGGGGAGGCATTAAAGAAAAAGCCACATATACTTGATATTATTGGTTAATATATATATTTTAAGGAGAGTAAATTTTGAGGATAATAGCTGGAAAATATAAAGCAAAGATAATAAACGGACCAAAATCAGAAAAAACTAGGCCAACTCTAGACAGAGTTAAGGAAGCACTTTTTTCAATTATTAATAATTATATAAATAATAATGCTACGGTTTTAGATCTTTTTTCTGGAACCGGAAATTTAGCAATAGAAAGTATTAGTAGAGGTGCAAAATTTGCATGGATAAATGATATAGAAAATGTTGCTATTTCGACAATAATATCTAATACTCAGTTGACTAATTGTGCTGAATATGTTAAAATAACTAAGAAGGATTATATAAAATGCCTTAATCAAATTATAAATGAAAATATATTATTTGACGTTATTTTTATAGATCCACCATATGATAGTTTATATGGAATAAAAACGCTTGATTATATATCTAATACTAAAGATAAAATTTTGTCAAAAGATGGAGTAATTGTATATGAAACAGACAAAAATTTTATTAGTAAAATACAAAAGAAAGATGATAACATTTTAGATAATTTTGAAAATCTAGAGTGTTTCGATGTTAGAAACTATGGTAATGTAGTTTTAAGGTTATATAGGTGGAGGTAATTTAAATGGAAATATTTACTTTATTAGAAAATTTAGAAGAATTATTAGAGTCTGGAACGAAGGTACCTTTTTCAAGCAAAGTTATGGTGGATGTTGAAGAGTTAAGAGAAATACTTGAGGATATACGTCTAAAACTTCCTGATGAATTAAAACAAGCAAAGTGGGTTAAAGAGGAAAGACAAAGAATAATTGCTGATGCTGAAAAAGAAGCGGACAACCTTATTAAAGAAGCTGAAGGTAAGATAATTAACTTGGTTAATGAGAATGTTATAACTAAAGAGGCTTTAGCACAAAAAGAAGCAATAATTGAAAGTGCAAATAAAGTTTCAAGAGAAATTAGTGTTGGAACTCGTGATTATGCTGACGCAATTTTAGAAAGAGTTGCAGAAGTATTAAAAGAGACTTTGGAAGTAGTTCAAAATAATAGAAAAGAGTTAAAATAAATAACACTGTCTGAGGTTGGTGAACAATGGGAAGAAGAAAAGTAAGTAGTAAATCAGTTGGAAATAATAGAAGTAAGAATGGATATAAAGGAAAACAATCTAGCAAGAAAACTATTGGTAGTGATATGCTAGGTGGAATTCTAATTGTGCTTGGATTTATATTTTTAGTATTTTTTACATTTGAAAATATAGGTACAATTGCAGAATTTGTAACAAGTGTATTCTTTGGATTATTTGGAAAGATAGCTTTTGTTTTTCCAATAATATTAATAATATTAGGAGGACATTTAATAATTTCTGAAACTAAATTAAATGTGCCAAAAGAGCTTAGAAAGGGTATTATAGTGATGTTAATACTCTCTTCATTTGTCTATTCTTTTGTTTCCTCTGATTTTGATATTACTACTAATCCAATGAGATTCTTAGTTGATTCATATAATTATGGCATAGATGGAGAAAATGTGGCAGGTCTTGTGGGAGCTTTGGTAGCATCTTTACTTGTAAAATTTACAGGTATAATAGTTACTAGAATAATCCTTTCTTTTGTTACATTAATATCAATCTTACTTGCATTTGATATTTCATTTAGACAACTATTTTTTGCTATATATAATGTATTTGCATTTATATATAATTCAGTATCTGCATTATTTAGTACATTATTTAGAAGAGATGGTGAAGAAGAAGAGGATTTTGAAAGTCTTGGCAAAGATTTAGAAAATAAACTAAAGGAACCAAAATTATCAAAGAGAGAACTTGCAATATTAAATAAAAAAAGACAAGAAGACGAAGAAAAATTAAAGGAAAAAGGAAACCCTACTGCAAGTGAAAATATTAGGCTTAGTGCTAATGATCAAATAGAATTTGATATAAATAAGCTTGGAGGAAGATTAAGTGATGCTGAGCTACAAGGAAAGCAGAAAAGAGATGAATTCTTCAAACTTCAAAAAGAACAAAAAGAAGATAAAAATATAAAAGAAGTATTAACTTTAGATCATATTAAACATGTTGAACAAGATAATTATGAATTCCCACCAATAGAATTACTTAATATGCCAAAAAGTGGTGAAGAATTTGATAAAAAAGCGATACATGCAACTGCTGTAAAACTACAAAAAACCTTAGCAAGCTTTGGCGTTGAAGCTAAAGTTACAAATATAACAAGAGGGCCAACTGTTACTAGATATGAACTTACTCCAAATACTGGTGTAAAAGTAAGTAAAATAGTAAATTTAGCTGATGATATTGCTCTTAATTTAGCAGCAAAAAGTATTAGAATTGAAGCTCCAATACCTGGTAGAGCAGCTGTTGGTATAGAGGTACCTAATACTACACCAGAGTCTGTATATTTAAGAGAAGTTATAGAATCAGATACCTTTAAAAACCACAAATCCAAACTTGCATTTGCACTTGGAAAAGATGCAGCAGGTGAAATCGTGGTTGGTGATATAGCAAAAATGCCTCATGTACTTATTGCTGGTGCTACTGGTTCAGGTAAGAGTGTATGCATAAATTCACTTATAGTTTCTATTTTATACAAATCTAAACCAAGTGAAGTAAAAATGATACTTATAGATCCAAAAATGGTTGAGCTTTCAGGATATAATGGAATACCACATTTATTAATTCCAGTTGTAACTGAACCAAAAAAAGCGGCAGGTGCTCTTAACTGGGCTGTACAAGAGATGGTAAATAGATATACTTTGTTTGCTTCTAAAGGTGTAAAAGATATAAAGAGCTATAATAATACAATGGAAAAAGAAGAAGGTTCAAAGCTTCCTCAAATTGTAATTATAGTAGATGAACTTGCAGATTTAATGATGGTCGCTCCAAATGATGTTGAAGATGCAATATGCCGTTTAGCGCAAATGGCAAGAGCTGCTGGTATGCATCTTGTTATTGCAACACAAAGACCATCTGTTGATGTTATTACTGGTATAATAAAAGCTAACATACCTTCACGTATTGCATGCACTGTTTCATCTCAAGTAGATTCAAGAACAATACTTGATATGGCAGGAGCAGAAAAGTTACTTGGTAAAGGTGATATGTTATATTTTCCAGTAGGAGAAACAAAACCACTTAGAATACAGGGAACATTCATTTCAGAAGAAGAAATAGAAAAAATAGTAGAAGATATAAAAGGTAATATAGATGTTACATATAATGATGAAATTATAAAAAGTATAGACAATGCAAATATTAGAGGAAAAGGTGAGAGAGCTAAACCTAGTGATAATGAAGAAACTCCAGATGACGAAGATGAAATCTTAAATGATGCAATTGATTTAGTTGTCGATATGGGACAGGCTTCTGCTTCTATGTTACAAAGAAGATTTAAAATAGGTTATGCAAGAGCTGGAAGACTTGTAGATCAAATGGAAGAAAGAGGTATTGTATCTGGTTATGAAGGTAGTAAACCAAGACAGGTACTAATTTCAAAATCAGAATGGCAAGAATTAAAATTTGGCTCTAACTTAAACGATGATTATTCTGATTCTGATGATGAAGATGATAATTCTCAAAATGGAAATAATTCTGATAATTTTCAAAATAATTCTAACTCAAGGTTTGACATTGAGCTATAATTTATCATAAAAATAAAATGAAAAATATATAATTATGAAAGGAGGATAATATGGCAATAAGAAATTTAAGACTAGATGGAGATGAAATTCTAAGAAAAAAATCTAAACCTATAGATGTTATAGATGATAAAATAAAAGAACTTGCAAATGATATGTTAGATACAATGTATGCAAGTGACGGAATTGGGCTTGCAGCTTGTCAAGTTGGTATGCTAAAGAATATGGTAGTATATGATGTATCATATATTGAAGAAGATGAGATAAAAAAACCAATAGTATTAATTAATCCAAAGATTATACAACGTTCAAAATCAATGGTATTAGTTGAAGAAGGGTGTTTAAGTTTCCCAAATGTTTTTTTTGATGTTAAAAGACATGAAAAAGTAAAAGTAGAATTTTTAGATTTAAATGGTGAAAAACAAGTAATCAGTGCTAAGGGTATTGAAGCTGTTGTTATTCAACATGAATTAGATCATTTAGAGGGGATAATTTTTTTAGATAAGGTAGAAAATAAAAATGAATCCAGAAAAAAAATACAATATTAGATTTAGAATTTTAAAAATTAAAATAAAACTCTTGAGAATAAAACTAAAAAAGAATTATATAAAATTTAAATCTAAAATTGTTTCATATTTTAAGAATAAAAATATAGATAATGTTGATAAAGTAGAAGAACAAATCGTTGAAGCTACTTTATCTCTTGATGAAAATCAAGAAATAAATAGTAATGATATTCTTGAAAACAAAGAAGATGCTGTCCAAGATACAGATACTAAGATTGATAATTTAGATATAACTGAAAATAAATTAGTAGTTAAAGCTTCTGATATAAAGTTAGACAAAGAAAAAGACGAGGAAGAAAAATATAGTGAAATTTTATATGATACTATAAAAAAGGAAGAGGAAAGCAAATCTGAATACAGGTTAGAAAAATATAAAAATTTAGTTGAAAAGATAAAGAAGATTAATGAATCAACTATAATAGAAAAAAAAGACAGAAAAGTAAGAAAAGAATCTAATATAAAAAAATATATTGGAGGGATATTTGGATTACTTGCTAAAAAACTAAAACCTGATTTTTCAAATTTAAAATCTAAATTAAAATATACTTTAATTACTTTGTTTATATTAGTAATAATAGGCTTTGGTACATTTTTTATTCAAGCATATTTTAATACACCTGAAAGACTAACAAAAAAATATTTAGAAGAGTTAAATGCAATAAATATTGATAAAAATATAGTAATTTCAATTATAAAAGAAGATGTAAATTCTGACAACATACCAGATTATATTTGTCTTACTGGATCCCATAATGGTGTATATAATAATGAAAATTCTAAAGTTTATGACAAATTTGGAGTTAGTATTATTAATGGTAATACAAAAGAAATAAAAGAATATTTAACTGATAAATCAATAGGATCTGACTATAAATTTTATATTAAAGCAAATAATAATAAGAAATATATTTTTGTAAGTAGTGATAATACGTGTAATGTATCACTATTAACTATGGTAGATAATAATATAGAAGATGTATTAAAAAATAGTTTTAATGGTATGCCTTCTGGATATTCTATTTCATATACTAAAAATGATGAGGCGAAAAGTTTAGATGTAAATATAAACAATAATGGGTTGCAGTATTTAGCGTCTAAAGGAGATGCATTTAAAATTGATTTATCAAATACAAATTTTGATTTAAATAATTATAGGAAAACATATCTTAAAGAAAAGTTTAGTACTTTTGACTTAGTTGATATAGATAATGATGGGAATATAGAGTTTGTTGCTATTCAAAATATATTATATTTAAATGTTACTTCTGAGGAATTACCAAAGACATATGGAAAAATTAAAGTGATTTTTGCAATTGATAATAATAAAATGACATTTAAAGATGTAAAAGTGGAAAATTAAAAATGAGAAGTTTACTTCTCATTTTTTTATGTTATTTTTGTTACATATTGATAATTCTTTATTTTTATTATAATATATATTTATATGGGAGTTTGAGGGCAAATGAAAAAAGGAATATCGTTAATAGTTTTAGTAATAACAATAATAGTAATAATAATTTTAGCAGGTGTGGTAATATTGAATCTAACAAAAAACAATCCTATAGAAAGTGCAAAAAAAGCAAAATTTTTAAATGATATTGATACATTTAAAAGTGAATTATCGCTATATGAATTAGATAAAATGGCAAGTACAGATGGAAATTACAATCCTAAACTATTGAATTCTGGTTTAGAGGGTACAACAGAAAATGGAGATCAAATAAATAAAGACAAAATAATAACTGATATTATAAAGACTATGGAAAATACAAGGTATCCAGAAATATTAGAGGTAATAGCAGGAGAATTAGTATACATAGGAAATAATGAGGATGAGTCAAATTGGGGAGATGGAGTAATAGAATCAAAGGATTTTAAAATAAATATTTCTGTAACTCCAGATTTAATGAGCCTAAATGGAAAGATATCATTAGTTGGAACATTGGTAGATCCCAATAAGATAGAATATTACAAAATATATTTATCAACAAAGAATGGAGAATATGGAGAAACTCCAGATCAAGAAATAAATGAAAAGAAATCAACAGTGGATTTTAGCTTAACAGAAAATATAAAACCAAATACAAAATACTACATTACAGTTGAAGTTAAAATGAGTAATGAATCATCTACACGAAAAAGGGAAATCGAAGTAGTAACAAAAAAAGATGAATTAGGACCAAATACACCACAAATAGCTGTACCAAATTATTCGCAAACATTAGATGTATCACCAGTAGCAATAACATTAAATGACAATGATGGTGGAAGTGGAATAAATAAAAAAGAGAGTAAATGTATAATAAATAATGTAGCAACAAACTATACTGAAGAAGATAATATATGGCAAACAATAGGAATAAATATAGCAGAAGAAGACTTTATAGGAGATACAGCTACAATACTATTAACAGTACCATCAGATGGTGAGTATTACGTACATGTATTAGGTGTTGATAATGCAGGAAATAAAAAATCAGCAATATCAGGAAAAATAATAGTGGACACAATAATACCAAATGAAGCAGTAATAGAAGTACCGCAAACAACAATAAATAATGGTATAGAAGCAACAGTGACAATGAGTGATAATGTTGGAGGAAGTGGACTAAATATATCTCAGTGTAAATATATATATTCGGCAGTTTCATATCCATATGGAGATACAGAAAGTATATGGAATAATGCAACAGTATTTACGAGTGAGACACAGAAAGTAACAGTAACATCAAGTACAAATGAAATATATTATTTGCATGTATTATTAGTAGATAAGGCTGGAAATAGAAGAGAAGTGTTATCAAGTGGAGTAACGACGAACACGACAACACCAATAGCACCAGTAATAACTGGAACAGTAACAACAAGTACATGGACAAATCAAAATGTAACATTAACAGTAAATGAGATAACATCTCCAGGAATAACAAGATATGAATATGCAGTGAATGGAGGAATATGGCAAACATATAACAGTACAAATAAGATAGTAATATCAAGTGAGGGAACAAGTACAGTAAAGGCAAGAGCAGTAAATAATGTAGGAACAATAGGAGCGGAGTCAACAGGATATATAGTAAATATAGATAAAACAGCACCTAGTGTACCAACAGTTAACTTTAATGGATATACACCAAATACATGGACAAGTGGAAATGTAAATATAACGTTAACATCAACAGATAGTGCATCAGGAATTTTAAAATATCAATATAGTGTAAATAATGGTACAACATGGTATGATATATCTGGAAACTGGATTATTAACTGGGATTATTGGGGAAACACAATATTTAGAGCAGTAGACAAAGTAGGCAATGTAAGTTCAAGTACAACATCGTATGTAATAGCAAGAGATGGAACTGGTCCATCATATACTAGTTATAGTATAACAAATGTAACAGAAACAGGATATGATGTATATGTTTATGGTGTAGCTGATAGCTCATCTGGAATAAGTAGAGTACAATTTCCAACATGGACGGATTATAATGGTCAAGATGATTTACAAGCAACATGGCAAACAAACCCACAAGCAACAGGACAAAACCTTGGAAATGGAACTTGGTATTACAGAGTAAATATATCTGATCATAATAATGAATCAGGACAATATCAAACACATATATGGATATATGATAATGCAGGACTAGCAAATGCATTTGCTACAACTGGGGCAATTATACCAGTTACAAATTACAATTTTGCTTATACAGGAAACTATCAAACTTGGACAGTACCATATACAGGAACATATAAATTTGAGGTATGGGGAGCAAGTGGTGGTGGCATATATAATGGTTCTAGTAATGGTGGAGCAGGAGGATATTCTATCGGATATAGCTATCTTACAGCTGGTCAGGTAATATATGTATATGTTGGTGGACAGGGAAGTCAACATGAAGGAAATGGATGGAGTAGTAGATATCCTGGTGGCTTTAATGGAGGTGGTTCTGCAAACCGGAGGAACAATGGCTGGAAGTGGCGGTGGAGGCACAGATATAAGAATCGGTGGAACTGATTTTACAAATAGAGTAATAGTTGCAGGAGGAGGCCGGAGGTGGCTCAACATATAGAATAGGATCATATGGAGGAGGAACCACTGGGGGAGGCCTTGGAGGTACACAAACAGCTGGTGGAGTGATGAATACCTCTAGCGGAAATGCAAGTGGTTCATTAGGACTTGGTGGAAATGCAACTACAAAAGCATCGGGTACAAGTGTAAATGCTGCTGGTGGAGGCCGGAGGATTCTACGGTGGAGCAGGAGGATCTCAATATAGAGATGCTATGGATGGTACATATTCATCATATGATGTAGGTGGCGGAGGTTCTGGATATATTGGAGGAGTTACTTCTGGTCAGACAATAGCTGGAAATACGTCAATGCCAAATCCACTAGGTGGAACAATGACTGGAAATATGGGACATGGATACGCGAGAATAACACTTCAATAATTTTCCTTTGCATAAAATATAATTATTATTTATAATAAAATAAATACAGTATTTGAAAAAGAATACTGTATTTTTTATAAATAATTACTATTTGTTACTTTATGTATATAATTATCGTTATATTTTTATTATATTGTATTTAAGCATATATTTTGATATAATAGCGTAAAGGAGATTTAATATGGTAAATATTCTATTAGTTGAAGATGATATAGTTATTTCTGATAGTTTAAAATATTATTTAGAAAAAGAAGGATATAGTGTTGAGATATCTAAGAGTATAAGTGATTCAATGCAAAAAATATCAAATAAAAAGTTTGACTTGGCACTTCTTGATATAACTTTAGATGATGGGTCAGGTTATGATTTAATAAAGGAAATTAAATCGCGAAATGATATACCAGTTATATTTTTAACTGCTCTTGATGATGAAATAAATGTTGTACAAGGATTTGAGCTTGGTGCAGATGACTATATTACAAAACCTTTTAGGGCTTATGAATTTTTATTAAGAATTAAAGCTGTTTTAAGAAGATACAATAATATAAATGAAGAAATTGTTATAAATAATATCAAGATAAATTTAAATCAAGCAAAGATATATAAGGATGGGAAAGTGGTTGAACTCACAGCATCTGAATACAAGTTACTTCTTATATTAGTTGAAAATAGAGGTAGAGTATTAAGTAGGGAAAAGATACTTGCTAATATTTGGGATGTATCAGAGGACTATGTAAATGATAATACACTTACTGTATATATAAAAAGATTAAGAGAAAAGATTGAAGATGATCCGGCAGATCCCAAAATAATAAAAACAGTTCGTGGACTTGGATATAAAGTTGGTGAATAATTTGGAAATTAAAGATGGTAACAAAAAGAAATTACTTATCTTTGTGGTTATATTATTAATAGTTTCAATTATAATTTGTTATTTTATAACCATAAATTTAAGTAATGAGTATAAAAAAAGATTACAATATTTTTCTAATATTGTATTTGATAATATAAATGAAAAATATCCTGATGCAGAACAAAATATAATAAAAGATGTTTTTAGTAGTGATAACACTAATACAAATAATATTTTAGGTAAATATGGGATTTATACTGATAATATTGACTTTAAAATTAATTTCTTAGATTTTACAACTATCACTTTTCTTAGTATTTGTATTCTTGCCATATCTCTTATACTAATAATGTTATTTTTTATCTTATGCTATATAAAAAAACAAGATAAAAGAGTAGTAAGATTAACTGAATATTCGGATCAGGTTTTAAATAATAATTATAACTTAGATATTAGAGATAATGATGAAAGTAATTTAAGCATATTAAAAAATAAAATTTATGATATTACAGTAATGTTAAAAGAAAAAAATGAGCTTTTAGAGGATGATAAAAGAAAAATAGAGAGATTAATTGCAGATATTTCACATCAGATAAAAACTCCACTTACTTCGCTAAATATATTAAATGATTTGATGTATGAAGATTTACCTAAAGAAAAAAAGGATGAGTTTTTGAAAAATATTTCAAAAGAGCTAAATAAAATCGATTGGTTAGTTAAAAATCTACTTAATTTAGCAAAACTTGATTCTAAAACCTTAATATTAAAAAAAGAAAAGGTAAATTTACTATCTTTGTTATATTCATGTAAAAATAATTTTGATATTATAAATGAGATTATGAATGTAAATATAACAATTAATTTAAATGAAGACATAGATTTGTTAATTGATAAAAAATGGACATGTGAAGCTATAAATAATTTGATTAAAAACTCAATTGAACACAAAGCTAAAAATATAGAAATAAATGCAATTAAAAACGCGGTATATACTAAAATTACTGTAAAAGATGATGGTGAGGGAATCGATAAGAAAGACTTACTACATATTTTTGAGAGATTCTACAAATGTAAAAATAGTAGAAGTGATAGTATGGGACTTGGACTATCATTTGTAAAGAGTATTATATTAAATCAAAATGGAGATATAAGAGTTAAGAGTGATAAAAATATTGGGACTGAATTTATAATAAAGATATATAATTATAACATATAGATTTTATACACAGATTATTGTTTTTACTTTAATCTGTTATTTATTACAATTTTGTAATAAATATAGTCACTTAATAGTAATATTTATATGTTATAATTATTGTAAAGAAGGGTAGGATTTTATGGAAATATTAAGAGTAGAAAATTTATCAAAAGTATATGGAAAAAAAGATACTAAAGTAACAGCATTAGAAGATATGTCTTTTTCAATAGAAAAGGGAGAATTTGTTGCAATTGTTGGAGCAAGTGGCAGTGGGAAATCTACACTTTTACATTTACTTGGAGGTGTTGATAGGCCAACTACTGGGAAAGTATATATTGATGGAGAAGATATATATAAATTAAATAATGATGAACTTGCAATATTTAGACGTAGGCAAGTAGGTCTAATTTATCAATTCTACAATTTGATTCCAATATTAAATGTTGCTGAAAATATAACTCTTCCATGTAAATTAGATGGAAAGAAAGTTGATGATCAAAGATTAAATGAATTACTTGATATTCTAGAACTTACAAATAGAAAAGATCACTTACCAAATGAACTTTCAGGAGGACAACAACAAAGGGTATCAATTGGCCGTGCAATTATAAATAATCCGGCAATTGTACTTGCTGATGAACCAACAGGTAATCTAGATAGTAAAACATCAAAGGAAATAATTGAGTTATTAAAGTTATCTAATAAAAAGTATAAGCAAACTTTAGTTGTTATTACTCATGATGAAAATATTGCTTTAGAAGCAGATAGAGTAATAACAATTGCAGATGGAAAAATATTAAAAGATGAAAAGGTGGTATAGATTATGAACATATTAAATGAGCTTACCATTAAAAGTCTTTTATTAAACAAGAAAAGAACACTTGTAACTATAATTGGAATAATACTTTCTTGTGCTTTAATAACAGGAGTTGTAACTTTAGTTAATAGTTTTCAAAATTCATTGATTGACTATGTAAAAAAAGATTATGGTGATTATCATGTTATATTTAAAGATGTACCTAAAGAAGAACAAAAATATATAACAAATAATTTAAATGTTGAAAAATATAATGTGTCTAAGGATTTGGGGTATTCTAAGATTGATGGCTTAAAAAACGGATATAAACCATATTTGTATTTAATTGGATTTACAGATGATGCATTTAAAAATAGGGGAATTAAGCTTGAAGATGGTAGACTTCCAGAAAATTCTGATGAAATAGTAATATCAGATCATATTGAACAAAATGGTGGAGTCACATATAATGTTGGAGATAAAATAAATCTAGATATATCTAAAAGAACTAGTGATGGCTATGAATTGGGTCAAAATAATCCATATTATATTGATGAAGCAGATGATTCAGGTAAAATAATAACTAAAATAAATAATGAACAACTTGTTAGTTTATTTAAAAAAGAATATACAATTGTTGGAAAAATTTATAGACCATCATTTGAAGAGTATAATGCACCAGGATATACAATACTTACACATATGGACGATAATATAACTGATAAATCAGATATAGCAGTACTTATAAAAAATCCTAAAAAAGTATATGATTTTGTAGATAGTATTGTTGGTGATAGCAAAAATCCAAAATATCAATATGAATTAAATAGTGATTTATTAAGATTTCAAGGAGTAACAAGTAATAATGCTATTAATAATACGATGATGGCAGTATCTGCAATTTTAGTAGGTATTATTATGATAACGTCTATAATGGTTATTAGAAATTCATTTAGTATATCTATAACAGAAAGAGTAAAACAATTAGGAATTTTATCAAGTATTGGAGCTACATCAAAGCAAATAAGGAAGAATATATTATATGAAGGATTTATATTATCTTTAATTGCAATTCCAATAGGAGTAATTTCTGGAATATTTGCAATAGGAATTGTACTTACAGTTGTAAACAATATTTTAAAAGACTATTTAGATGGCATAAATTTAAATCTATCTATATCTTTAATTTCAATTGTTATAAGTATAATAGTTGCTTTATTTACAATATTTATATCAACAATTATACCTGCAATTAAGGCATCTAAAATATCACCAATAGAATCAATAAGATCAAGTAACGATATAAAAGTAAGCAAGAAAAAACTAAAAATTTCTAAATTATATACTAAATTATTTGGAGTTGAAGGTGAAATAGCATTAAAAAATCTAAAAAGAAGTAGAAAAAAATATAGGACAACAGTATTATCTATATTTATAAGTATTGTAATATTTATATCTCTTAACTCTTTTATAAATTATGGTATTAAGATGAGTAATATATACTATGAAGAAGTAGGATATAACATAAGTGTTTCAGAAAATAGTAATGCAACTCCAGAAGAAAATTTAGAATACTTTACTAAAATCTCAAAACTGGATAATGTTAGCAATTATACAATACTAAAATCAAAAGATATACAAATTGATAAAAAGTATTTGAGTGATAAATCAAAAGAATTATTTGATTATAATGATAATGATTTAAATCCATCTCTTAGTATGATTTCACTTGGTGAAAAGGAATACGAAAATTATATAAAGAAAATAGGTGGAAATTTAGAATATTATAAAGATAAAGCAATATTAATAGATAAAAATATAATTACTAGAGATCAGAAAAAATATGAATTTAACTTTTTTGATGATTTAGAAAATAAAAATATTGAAGTTACAACATTTTCTACAGAAGATTACAATGTAAATGAAGTTAGTAGAATTTCAAGTCTTTCTGACCAGAAAAAAATTAATATACAAATAGCAAAAACAACAGATATAGTTCCTTTAGGAATTCAAGCTTCAAATATTGTTAATACAGCATATTTAATTGTTTCAGATGAGTATATGGATAAACTTGACTATGATATAGATAACATGTATATAAACAGCAGTAATGCTACTAAATTAGAAAAGGATATAGAAGCATTAGATACAAAATTTAAGGATAATGTATATAATCAAGAAGAATATATTAAGGAGAATAATGCTACAATACTTGTAGTGTCAATTTTTTGTTATGGATTTATCGGAGTTATATCTTTAATTGGAGTAACTAATATATTTAATACAATAACTACAAATGTGGCACTTAGAAAAGGAGAATTTGCGGTACTAAAATCAATTGGAATGACTGATAAGGAATTTAGAACAATGATAAATTTTGAAAGTTTATTTTATGGACTAAAATCATTAATTTACGGAATACCTTTTGGGATTATCTTATCATATTTAATATACTCAGGATTTAGTTATTCATATTCAACTAAATATATAATTCCATATGATTCAATAATTATTTCAATTATATTTGTATTTATCATTATATTTGTAACAATGAATTATTCTACTAAAAAATTAAAAAATCAAAATATAATAGAGACTATAAGAAATGAAAATATATAAAATATAGAGCAGTAACAATTTGAACTATTCCCCATTAAGTAGACAGTAAAATAAAAAATACTGTATAATATACTTAAGGGGGAATTTTTCATGTCAGCTAATAGAAAAAATAATAAATATACAATCGAGTTTAAAGCACGTGCAGTAGAAATGTATTTAAGCGGTGAATATGGTGGTATCGATACTTTAACAAAAACATTAGGATTAAAAAGTCATTCTCAAATAAAATCTTGGATAGCCAAATATAAAGAATCTGGTATAAAAGCTTTAGATTCTCAAACTGGTAAAGCTAAAAGTATATCTAAAGGTAGACCTAGAAAAACATCACTATCTAAAGATGAAGAAATAATAAAATTACGTGCAGAAAATGATTACTTAAAAGGTATGTTGAATATTTCAAATAAAAATATAAAAAAAAAGAACAATTCTCCCTAATACGAGAATTGTCTAATAAATATTCATTAACAATATTATTCGAGGTGTCTAAAATTAAAAAATCAACATATTACAAATGGTTAAAATTTCAACAAAATCCTACTATTAAACAATTAGAAGATATAGAAATAATTAATAAAATCAATAAACTATTCTTAAAACATAAAGGCAGATATGGTGTAGATAGAATGACGCATGCATTATATCAAGATTTTAATGTTAAATGCAACAGAAAGCGTGTGTATAGATTAATGAGTGAAAATGGATATTTAGCTGTAATAAAAGCAAAAAAGAAATTCATTCCATGCGGTAAAACACATCCGAAACATAATGTACTAAAAAGAAACTTTTCAACAAGTTGCCCGTTTGATAAAGTAGCAACCGATATAACAGAAGTAAAGGATAAAAACAAAAAAATATATATTTCTCCTGTAAAAGATTTGCATACACACGTAATTGAAACCGTTGAATTATCTAATAGTGCATCTATGGAGATAGCTGATAAAATGTTTAATAAAATAATTAATAAATCAATACCCGAAGGAACAATATTTCATTCTGATCAAGGCTCAATATATAATAATTTAGCTTTTCAAAAAAAGCTTACCGATAACAATTTTATACAGAGTATGTCAAGAAAAGGTACGCCTATAGATAATTCTCCAATGGAAAGCTTTTTTGGAACATTAAAAAGTGAATTATTATATAATTCATTAATTGATTTAAAAAATATTGATATGACAGATGCAATTTTAAATTACATATGGTATTATAATAATGAAAGGATACAAAAATCGCTAGGTTATCTAACGCCTATGCAATTTAAGCAAAAAGAGTTAGAGAGAATAGAAAAAGAGAAAGTATTACAAAATTAGTAATACTCTCTCAAAAAAGCAGTATTTGTTTGTCTACCTTTTGGGTAACAGTTCAAGTCTATTACTGCTTTTTATGTAATAAATAAAAACTATTCAAATTTCTTGCAAAACAATTAATTTTGTAGTAATATATATGTATATAAATTTGGGGGATATGTATGAAAAAAGGTGTAAGTTTGTTAATTGTATCGGTTGCAATTGTTGTAATGTTAATATTAGTATCTTCAGCTTCAATAATTGGTAGCAATGCAATTAATTCTGCTAATTTTGAAGAATATACTAATGTACTTGCAAGAGTAAACAATCTTGTAAATGAATATGTCGTTGAAAATAATGCATTACCAGTTACAAATGAAATAGTTTCTAAAGAATCACTTGGAAATGAATTTTTAAATCAAGTAGATGAAAATGGAGATTTGGAAAATGATTTCTATGTAGTTGATATGTCAAAAATAAATGTTCCAACTATTGAACTTGGTAATGGCTCTGTTGCAGGTAAAGACGTATTTATAGTTGCAGCTAATTCAAATAATGTATATTATATGATGGGATTCAAATACAAGGGTAGAACTTATTATATAGCAAAATAGGAGAGATGTAATGCTAGAATATGTAAAAAAGATAAAAATTGGTGATATTGAACTTAAAAATAATATATTGTTGGCTCCACAAGCAGGTGTCACAGATATTCCATTTAGAAATATATGTAGAAAATTTGGACCTGCACTTACTTTTACAGAAATGGCAAGTAGCAAAGCTATGGAGTATGAAAGTACAAAAACTGAAAAATTACTTGAGCTTTCTGATGATGAAAGACCATCTGCTGTCCAAATTTTTGGAAGTAACAAAGATGTTATTAGAAATACAATATTAAAATTAAATGAGAATGATAAAATTGATATAATAGATATAAATATGGGATGCCCAGCACCAAAGCTAGTAAAAAATGGAGATGGAGCTGGACTTTTACTTGATCTTAAAAACGTTGAAAGTATAGTAAAAGAAGCAGTTAAGGTTTCAAAAAAAATAGTAACTGTAAAAACTAGACGTGGTTTTGATGAAGAAAGAATTACTGCTATTGAAGTAGCGAAAATATGTAATGATAATGGTATTTCAATGATAACAATTCATGGTAGAACACGTGAAGAATATTATTCTGGAAAAGCAAATTTAGATATTATAAAAAAAGTAAAAGAATCTGTTTCAATACCAGTCATAGGAAATGGTGATGTTGTTGATGTAAAAACAGCCCAAAATATGTTTGAATATACAAAATGTGATGGAATAATGATTGCAAGAGGAGCACAAGGTAATCCATGGATATTTAAAAGTATATTAGATGGAAAGGATTATATACCATCGCTTGAAGAAAGATTTAATATAATTTTTGAACATATTGATAGTGCTTTAAAAATTGAAGATGAAAGACAAGTTAATCTTAAAATGAGAAAACATATTGCTTGGTATCTAAAGGGCTTAAATGGAAGTAGTAGAGTAAAAGATTTAGTAAATAAATGTGATAATATAAATGAAGTAAAAGATATACTTAATAAGTACAAAGAATATTTAGAAAAGGAAAGAGTATGATTTCTAAACAAGAAAGACAAAAAATATTAGAAAAAATATTAGATAAAGAGGAAAAGATAACAGTTGCAAATGTGATCGATAAATTAAACAAATCGTATATGTCAGATATAATTACTTATACTAATTTTTTAGATTTAAAGGAATTGAACTTGATTATTCCAATTTTAAATTCAAATAAAATTAGATATGAAATATTTTCAGTAAATGAGAATATTGAAAAAAAGATTTTAGTGTTTCTTCCTGAAAATTATAAACAAAATTTTTATGATATTGCTAATGAATATATATCATGTATAAAAATTAAACCAAATGTTAAAGGTAAGCTAAAACATAAGGATTACATGGGAGCAATATATTCACTTGGAGTAAAAAGAGATTTAATTGGAGATATATTTGCAGATGATGAGTGTGCACATATATTTATAATGAAAAGTATAGAGGATTATATCTTAACAAATTTAACTAGTGTTGGAAATCAAGAAGTAATTGTAGATATACTCGATATATTTAATGATGAGGTTAAAAATTTGGATGTAAGTTTCCAAAGTATAGATATTATAGTTCCATCACTTAGAGTAGATGCAATACTTAGTGAATTATACAAATTAAGTAGAAGTATTGTAAAAGATAAAATATCTAAAGGCGATTTATTTATAAATTCTAAAAATATGTTCTTTGTATCAGAGCAATTAAAAGAGGATGATATAGTTTCATTTAAAAAATGTGGAAAATTTAAAATGGGAAAAGTATTAAGAAAAACGAAAAGTGAGAACTTATATGTAAATATAAAAAAGTATATGTAAAATAAAACTATATTTTAGATTGAAATCATAGAGTCTTGAAAATTGACATAAAAAATGTTATAATATCTTTAGTTTAAATTGTTTAGTACACTTAAATTAAGGAGGTAAAAAAGTATGATAGCAGTGTCGCAAAAAGATGGTTTTTTACCATTTAAGCGGGTTTTAAGTTTTATGAGTTGTATGGCAGTTGGTTTTTGTAAAGAAAAAGACGATCATACATGTGAAATCATTTCTAATTTTAAAGGTTTCACGCTTGAACAAAATATCAACTGTAGTATTGATTTATCAATAGAAGTTAAGCAAGATGAATGTTATATTTTAGACATAAAACATCTTTTAGAAATAATAGGTTGGAATATGAGATATTATTCTGAAGAAGAAAGGCCTATACTTAATGAATTTCATTCATACATTTTTAAGGAAATTGAAATAAGCTAACAGAAAGTTTACCATATATAATTAAAATAAGTGTAGATAATATTTATTATTTATACTTATTTTTATTTAAATAATAATTAATAAATATTTATTATACATATGTTTGCAATTTACATAAAAATATGATATAATCATTAAGAATTTGATTTTAAAACTATAATGAATATTGGAGGTTGATTTATGCAAGGACAGAATTATTTAAATGAAACTGATGCTTTGGATTCTAAGATGACTGATTTTTTGCTTTTTAAGGTCAAAGATTTTTGTGATTTCCGGAAAAGATCTAAAAGTCATAGGGTTAAAGTAGCAGTGGTAGTGGATTTTTATAATAAAATCCCCAAATACCATGACCTTAACTCATTTTTAAATGTTTCTAGTATCGATGATATGGAATTAGGATTACCAAGATTAAACAGCTCTGAATTATTATCATTAAAGAAGATTATAAGAGAAAGTGCAATAGATTATTCCAAAAGCGGAATATCAAATTCTCTTTATCTTGCTGATTCCAACGATATAGAAACTAGAATCCCGGAAATGGATTGTCAAAAAGTTTTGGCAAACTTCTTAGATCGACTTAATCTATAATGAATGTTAAATTATTTTATATGGTTAGTGCTCTTTTGCACTGACCATATTTTTTTGTTTTTAGAAAAAACCACGTGCTATGCATGTGGTATAAAAAAGCTTCTAGCGGTGAGCAGAGTAACAGATTGAAAAAACACTCCCTTTTGATATAATATATAAGGTTCGACAGCCAAATATAAAATATGAAAGGAAGTGTAGCGACATGAAAGTCGATGAAAGTAGTTTATCACACACAAGATGGGAATGCAAGTATCATATAGTGTTTGCACCAAAATTTAGAAGAAAAGAGATATATGGAAGTTTAAAGAAAGACATAGGAATGATGATACGAGCACTATGTAATAGAAAAGGAGTAGAACTAGTTGAAGCGGAAGCTTGCGCAGATCATATTCATCTATTAGTAAGTATACCACCCAAAGTAAGTGTATCAAGTTTTATGGGATACTTAAAAGGAAAAACAACATTAATGATATTTGAAAGACATGCCAATTTAAAGTATAAGTATGGTAATAGAATATTTTGGTGTAAAGGATATTATGTGAGTAGTGTAGGAAAAAATAGAAAAGCAATAGAGACATATATAAGAGAACAATTAAAAGAAGATATGATAACAGATCAAATGACAATGAAAGAATTTATAGATCCTTTTAAAGGATAGCATGTAAAAAACTCGCGGCTGTCAAAACCAAAATAACTCTTAAGAGTTTGTTCGTGTTAGTCCCTTATAGGGCGCAAAGTAAAACCGCCGGTTATACCGGCGGATAATTATTTATATATAATGTAAAACAACTATGGTAAATTTTATTTGCTTTTTGTATTAACATCTAGTATAATATATATTGATTAATTTAATTACTAGAAAGAGAGAAATGAATGTTAGAAAATAAAAATAATGAAATAAAAACTGTGGCTTTTTATACTCTGGGTTGTAAAGTAAATCAATACGAGACAGATTTAATGGTAAGCGAATTTAAAAATAATGGATATAAAATAGTACAGTTTGATGATAAGGCAGATATATATGTAGTAAATTCTTGTAGTGTTACAAATTTATCTACAAGAAAGACAAGGCAATATTTAAGTAAAGCAAAAAGGCAAGGTGGAATTGTAGTTCTTGCTGGTTGCTATGCACAAGAAATAAAAGATAAAGAAGATATAAAAAATGTAGATATTATACTTGGTAATGAAGAAAAAAGTAATATACTAGGATATATAGAAGAGTATATTGAAAATAACCCTATTAAGTTAAGTGAAAAAGTATTTAAAATTTCAAATATTGGAGATGTAAAAAAATATACACAAAAAGGCAGTCTCGAGAAGGGTATTAATGTACGTGAGAGTATTAAAATAGAGGATGGTTGTAACAATTTTTGCTCATATTGCATTATACCATATTTAAGAGGAAGAGTAAGAAGTAGAGATCTAAATGATATAATTCAAGAGGTAGAATCACTTGTAAAAAATGGTGTAGGTGAAGTTATTCTTGTTGGGATTGAGATTGCTTCTTATGGAAAAGATTTTGAAAAAAATGATATTAATCTAATTGATGTAATAGAAGAAGTTTCAAAAATAAAAGGATTAAAAAGAATAAGACTTGGATCAATAGAGCCAAGAATACTTACAGATGAAAATATTATTAGACTTAGTAAAGTAGACAAGCTGTGCCCGCATTTCCATATCTCAGTTCAAAGTTTAGATAATGAAGTATTGAAGAGAATGAATAGAAAGTATGATAGGGAATTTGTTTTTTCAAGAGTAGAAAAAATAAGAGAAAATATAAAAGATGCTGCATTTACATGTGATATAATTGTTGGATTTCCAGGAGAGACTGATGAAGAATTTAATAATACAATTGAAGGTGTTAAAAAGATTGGATTTTATGAAGTACATACTTTTAAATATTCAAAGCGAAAATGGACTAAGGCAGAAAAAATGGAAAATCAAGTGGATGGAAATATAAAAAATAGCAGAAGTGAAATATTGATTAATTTAGCAAATGAACTTAAACTTAAATATATGAGTAAATATATAGGAAAAAAATTACCAGTATTATTTGAATCATATAAAGATGGATATCTATATGGTTATACACCAAATTATATCATGGTAAAAGTAAGAGGTGATGAAAACTTATGGGGCTTTCAACAAGAGGTAGAATTAGTTTCAATAGAAGAAGATTTAATATTAGGAAATATTTAAGTATAAAAAATGGTTTAATAATATTTTCTATTGCATTTATTTTCTTAGTTAGTAGTACAATAATTGGAAAAATAATTCTTAGTAATAAGGTAAAAAATTCAACTGTAGTATATAGATCAAATAATAATGATAGTGTTGATATTTACGGTGAAGGTAATTTAGAAAATATAACTGAAAATACAACTCAAAATAATGATCAAAAAGGTAATAATGATGAGGAAAGTAATCAAAATGATAATTTGCAAGTTTCAAATTCAGTAAGTATAAATTTACTTGGTGAAATAATGATGGGTGGAGTAGTTACAAGTAATCTAGATTATTCATATACATCAGCATTTAAAGATATATTTACAATAACCAAATCATCAGATTTTACTTATTCAAATCTTTCAACAAATATAACTAATTTAGATAAAATTGAAGATTCTAAGTCAAAATATATTGTTACTAAACAAGCAGTAAATGGACTTGCTGCACTTGGTATAGATTCAATATCAATTGCTTCAGATCATATGATTGATTTTGGAAAAACAATGTTTGTTACTACAACTGATATATTAGAAAAAAATGACATATTTGTGGCTGGTAGAAAAGATATGCCAGTGTATCTTGAAAAAGGAGATAAGAAAATAGCCATTATTTCTACCAATTCTGTGATAATAGGTACTAGTAAAAATTATACTGATAACAATATAAGCATATATGATAAAAATAATATGATAAAAAATATTAAAGAGGCAAAGCAAGTTGCTGACATTGTAATTGTTGATGTACATTGGGGAAGGGAATACATTTATGGTATAACAGATCAAATGAGGGATATTGCAAAGACTGCAATTGACAATGGTGCTGATATGATAATTGGTTCTCATGCAGCAGGTGTATATCCAATAGTTACATACAACGATAAACCAATTATATATAGTACGGGATATTTAATTGGAGATTCAGATTTAAATGTAGCAAAAGAAGGATTTATATTTAATGTTAAAATTGATGAAAATTCAAAAATAAGAACACTTGAGATGACTCCTATATATGTTGAAGATAAATCAAAAGTTAGATTATATAATGAATATGATAAAGAAAAGTGTAAATCATTTTTAAATCAATTTAACAATTGGCAATTAGATAATGGTCTTGATTCAAAAATTGAAAATGAAAAATTAATAATTAATTTTAAATAAAAAAATTATGTATAATAAAAAATAAAATGCACATTATAATAACAAGTACATTATTTTTTCTGTACTTAATATATATAGATCACTCTATCTAATGGTAGGGAATTTATATGAAAACATGGGTAAGATTTATCTCTTCTACCCATGTTTTTTTATTTATATTGAATATATACAAAAATTATAAATTCACTACCATTTATTGACAAATATTTATATATAATATAAAATTTATATATAAATATAAAATTCAAATTTTATATAAGAAAACTTAAATATTTGTTGTAGCTTTAGACTACATGGAGAGATATAAATTATAACAAATAAATAATAGAATAATTATCCAGTTTTCTTTTTGTGTTCGTCAAATTTCTAAATGGGGTATATGGTGGTAGTATGAAAAAAAGAGGTATAAGTTTAATAATTTTAATAATAACGATAATTGTAATAATAATTTTGTCGGGAGTTGTAATATTAAATATAATAAAAAATAATCCCATAGAAAGTGCGAAAAAGGCAAAATTTTTAAATGATATAGATACATTTAAAAGTGAATTATCATTATATGAATTAGATAAAATGGCGGGTACAGATGGAAATTATAATCCTAAGCTATTAAATTCAGGTACAGGCGGTACAACAGAAAATGGAAATCCAGTAGATAAAGATAAGATTATAACAGATATAATTACAACAATGGATAATACAAGGTATCCGGAAATACTAGAAGTAATAGCTGGCGAACTAGTATATATAGGAAATAATGAGGATGAATCAAATTGGTCAGATGGAGTAATAGAATCAAAAGACTTTAAGATAAATATTGCAGTGGTACCAGATGTTACAAGTTTAAGTGGAACAATATCATTAGTTGGGACGTTAGTGGATCCAAGCAAACTAGAATATTATAAAATATATTTATCAACTACAAGTGGAGAACATAGTGAAACACCAGTACAAGAAATATATGAAAAAAGTGCAACTGTAAACTTTAATTTGACAGAAAATATATTACCGAATACAAAATATTATATAACAGTAGAAGTAAAAATGAGTAAAGAGTCAGGACCAAGAATAAGAGAAATAGATGTCGTAACAAAGAAAGATGATGTGGGGCCAAATACACCACAAATAGCTGTACCAAATTATTCAAAAACATTAGATATATCACCAATAGCAATAACATTAAGTGATAATGAAGGTGGAAGTGGAATAAATAAACATGAGAGTAAATGTGTAATAAATAATGTAGCAACCAATTATAGTGAAGAAGATAATATATGGCAAACAATAGGAATAAATCTAACAGAAGAAGATTTTACAGGAGATACAGCAACAATAACTTTAACTGTGCCATCAGATGGGGAATATTATGCACATGTACTAGCAACAGACAATGCAGGAAACAAAAAGACAGCTACATCGGGAAAGATAATAATAGATACAGTAGTTCCAAATGAAGCAGTAATACAAGTACCACAAACAGCAACAAATAATAGTATAGGTGCGACAGTGACACTAAGCGATAATGAAGGTGGAAGTGGATTAAACCTAAGTGAATGTAAATATATATATTCGGCAGTATCTTATCCATATGGAGATACAGAACCAATATGGGATACAGGAACAGTATTTACAAATGAAACTCAAACAATAACAGTAACATCAAGTACAAATGATATATATTATTTACATGTGTTATTAGTAGATAAAGCAGGAAATAGAAGAGAAGTATTATCAAGTGGAGTAACAACTAATACTTCAACTCCAATAGCACCAGTAATAACTGGGACGGTAGCAACAAATACATGGACAAATCAAAATGTTACTTTAACAATAAATGAGGTGTCTTCCCCTGGAGTAACAAAATATGAATACTCAATAAATGGAGGAACATGGCAGACATATAACAGTACAAGTAAGATAGTAATATCAAATCAAGGAGCAACAACAGTAAAGGCAAGAGCAATAAATAATGTAGGAACAATAGGAGCAGAATCTGTAGGATATATAGTAAATGTAGATAAAACAGCACCAAGTGTACCAACAATCAACTTTAACGGATATACACCTAATACATGGACAAATGGAAATGTAAATGTTACATTGACATCAACAGATGGTGCATCAGGAATACTAAAATATCAATATAGTGTAGATAATGGAACAACATGGTATGATATATCTGGAAGTTGGATTATAAATTGGAATTATTGGGGAAGTACAATATTTAGATCGGTAGATAAAGTAGGAAATGTGAGTTCAAATACAGCAGCCTATGTTATAGCAAGAGATGCGGCACCACCTACATATACAAGTTATAGTATAACAAATATAACTAGTACTGGATATGACATATATGTTTATGGAGTATCAGATAGCGTTTCAGGAGTAAGTAAAGTTCAATTTCCAACATGGACAGATTATAATGGTCAAGATGATTTACAAGCAACATGGCAGACAAACCCACAAGCAACAGGACAAAATCAAGGAAATGGAACATGGTATTATAGGGTAAATATATCCGATCATAATAATGAATCAGGTCAATATCAAACACACATATATATATATGATAATGCAGGAAATGCGAATGGTTTTGCTACAAGCGGTTCATTTATAAATGGTGAATATGATAATGTACAAGGAGTAAATAGACCAAATCTAGCTCCAGGTATGACACCAATAAAATGGGATACAAATGGAAATGTAGTAACAACAACTGTATCTGATCCAAATTGGTATGATTATCCAAATAAAAAATGGGCAAATGCAAGAACGGCAGATGGAAGTATGTGGGTATGGATTCCAAGATATGAATATAAGATACCAACACCACATAGTGGTACTGCACAAACTATACTTGTTAATTTTATAAAATCTAGTCAAACAACACCATCAAGTGGATATGAGATTAATCCTAGATTTTACACAACTGGAAGTTCAACCGCAATTAATCTAAATGGAATATGGGTGGCCAAATTCAGAGCTAGCGGAACTGCAGATGCGGGGTCTTCTCTGGCAGATGCAATAGATATAAAACCTGATGTTGCACCTTTAAATCTTTCAGTAGATGACGCATATATGGTATGTTATAAAATGAAAACTAATTCTAGATATGGTTGGGGAACAAGCGGTGCAGGAATTAATGTACATATGATGAGCAATTCTGAATGGGGATTAGTATCATATTTATCTCAGAGTGTATATGGAAAAAATTCGGAGGTATGGATAAATCCTAATAGAAATTTAACAGGTCAAGTTGGAACATATGCAACGCAACAAAGTGGAACAACTTATTCATATAATAATTTACAGTATGGGGGAAATGCAAGTACAACTGGAAATCTATATGGAGTATATGATATGGGCGCACCTTTAAATTATGGAGAACATGTCGCGGCATTCTTAGATACAACAAATGGTGGAGCGTATACGGTTCCAAATACTTTACCTAGATTGTATAGTGATTACATAAATAATACTTATGGAAATTATAGATACATAGATGTATATTATGATAATAGATTTAGTGGTGATTCTGAAGCTATAACTAAGAGTACTTATGATGACTTGTATTCAAGAAAGGGCGATGCACTTTATGAAATATCAACAAATTATAAAGGCAATACATCTTGGTATGGAAATACTTCAGAAATTATTAGAAGGAATGGTGGTATATGTTTTATACGTGGTGGATTAGGATCATCAATAGGACAGCCTGGAATATTTTCATTTATGTATTCAACTGCCACAACCACTTATGCTTTTAGGCCTATTATTTTAGTATCAAATTCACTATAGATAATCAATATATTATAGTTTATTAAATAGAATAGGTTTTATATACCTATTCTATTTTAAATATATAAATTAATATTTATTACATTTCATTGACATTTAATTTTAAATATTATATAAATATTCATAATGTTTATAATATTTAAAGGAGAAATTATGAGAAATATTTATTATGAAAAAACAAAAATTGGATATATAACTATAGTTGAAAATAATGGTAAGATTACGAATGTTTATTTTGGGAAAAAAGATGATTTAAAAGATGTAAAGGTAAAAGAAACAGATACATTAAGAAAAGCTTTTTTAGAACTTAATGAATATCTTGATGGAAAAAGGGCAACCTTCGACTTAGAACTTGACTTATCTAATCAAGGAACTGAATTTATGAGAGATGTATGGAATAGATTAAAAGAAATACCGTATGGAAAAACAAAAAGTTATGGTGAAATAGCAAAAGAAGTAAATAGACCTAAAGCATATAGGGCTGTTGGAATGTCAAATAATAAAAATCCAATACCTATATTTATACCATGTCATAGAGTTATTGGGAGTAATAACAAGTTAGTAGGTTATGGAGGAGGAATTGATATAAAAGAATTTCTTCTTAAATTAGAAAAGGAAAATAAATAAGAAAAATTACATTTTAAATTTTTAGTTTTATATTGTATATTTTCTTTGTTTATGCTATTATAATTATATAATAATTGGAGGTTTATATATGAAAGATAACAAAAAAATATTTATAATTATTGGTGTAGTTGTTATTATTATAATTGCAATAATTGTAATTGTAAATTTAGGTAAAAAAGATGAAAAGGATATAAAAGATTCTGAAACAAAAATTGTTGATAATAATGGACAAGATAATGTTGAAGTTGAAGATATAGTTTTTAGTGATATTACTAAAACATATGATAGTGGTATAACAACAATAAGAGCTAAAATGGTAAATAATACAAATGCTACAAAAAATGTAACATTAAAAATAACACTTAGAAATGATTCAGGCGATGTTGTAAAAGAGATGACTCAAATTGTTGAAAATTTAGAACCAAATAGAGTAAAATCTTTATCTACTGGTATATCAGGTGATTATACTAATATAAATAATATTAAATTTGAAGTTGTAAAATAATATTTAAGTACTTACTAATAATGTAAGTACTTTTTTTGCATTATTAAAACTTTACAATAGAATATATCTGTGATATACTTATCGCATCAATTTGCATGAACCTATTTATTTAATAATAAGGAGGAGAATAATATGCTTAAATTTTTAAAAAGAAAGAATAATGAAAATCAAAAGGATAAAATAAACGACATATCAAAAGATAATTTTGAAATTATATCAACAAAAAAGCAATATTTAATTTATGAAGTAAATGGATGTAAAAGTGTAATTTTCAATTGTGATTCAGAGATTTTATCATTAAAAGGTTATAATATAACTGAATATCAAAATGGAACTTTAGAATTAGAAAAGGATGGAGTAAAAGGTTGGATATTATTTTATTATGAAAATTATCATATAACAGAAGTACTTTATTCAAGAATTGAATTTTGCAAAAAAACTGATTATGGAAATATGTATAAACTTTATAAAAATGATACATTTGATTTGTTATTTTTAAGATTAGATTCACATAGAGGTAAGGTGACTTTAGTTGAAGATTGTTTTTCAATTTCTGAATTTACAGTTAATAATAAAGTAAATTTTATTATTACAAAAGAAAAAGAATTTACTATACTTATTTCAAGATTTGTAAGTGAATTTACTGAAAAGAAAATATCAAAATTTTTAGATAATGAATTTTTGATTCCAGATACTGAAAGATTTATGAATGATGATGAATTAGTAGGTTTTTATTATGGAGATTATTATATATCAAATGATGGAGAGATTATAAGTATAGAAGGTGAAGAAAAGTATAAAGTTTTTAAACGGGTTTCAAGTAATATTTTAAGAGAATATAATTTAGGATTTCAAAGAATATTTTACTTATATAATGAAAGAAATGAAATTTCATTGTATGATTCTTTAGAAAAAGAGTTTATGTTCAAGGATTGCGCCTCAATAGAAGAAAAAAATGGATTATTTGAAATAATTAAAGATAAAATTAAAATTATTGCAATGTTTGATTTAGTAATTTATGAAACATCGCTTGAATCAAAAATTTTGTATTCTAAGGAAAGGGTAATTATAAATGAGGACGAAAGACAGGTTTTTATAAAAATAATTAATAAAGAAGATAGGAATTTCTATGTAGGTAATTCATTATTTATTTTGGGACAACTCATAAGTGATAAGTTTATAGAATCTAAACATTTAAAGTCTATTGATTACTTTGCGTATAAATGTGATAATGTAAGTTATTTAATAAACAATAGTAATTTAATTCTTGAATTTGATACTAAATATTATAATGATTTAGTGGATGAGGAAAAAGCTTTAAATGAATTTATTATTAAAAATTGCGTGCCAAAAAATAAAGAATTGCTCAAATTGTTTAATTTTTTATGCAGAAGTAATATACTTGTAATCAAAGATTTTAGAGCTTCAGATTACTATAAAAAAGAATATTCAAATTTTTATTTGATTTTTAATATTGAAGATGTAAAAATAAGATTTAAATATACAGATTTTTTTATGAAACTTACAAATGAAATGTATTTATATGATAATATAAGTGATTACATTAAAAATTACTATCAAAATAATATAATTACAACAAAAGATATTAAACAAAAGATATCATTAGAATTATTAAAAAAAGAATTTAAATTTTAATATTTAATTTAAAATATATGAAAATTTTTTTTATTTTCATATATTTTTTTTGCAAAGTATAAAAAAATAAAATTTACACAAAATATGAGTATACAAATTTTTTATTTGTTAGGAGGTATTTTATGAAAGCATTAAATAGCATATGCTTAGCTCTTGTAATCATAGGTGCTATTAACTGGGGATGCATAGGACTATTTGGAGTAGATTTAATAGGTTCACTATTTGGAGGGACTACATCTGCCCTAAGTAGAGTAATATTTGTTTTAGTAGGTCTTGCTGGACTATGGTCATTCTCATTTTTCAATAAAATTGATGAAGAGCATAAATAGTAAACACACAAAATACTAAGTTGCTTAAAAATTATTTTAGGCAACTTTTTCATATTTTTAATATAAAATTCACTTAAAAATTCCAAAAAATACCTTGATTTTTTTATACTTATTATATATAATTTATTTGTATGTAACCTAGTTTGCTACATAACAAAAGATAAATCATGGGAGGTAGAAATGGATATATTAAAAATATCAGCAAAATCAAGTCCAAATTCTATTGCTGGTGCAATAGCTGGTCTTGTGAGAGAAAACGGAAGAGCAGAAATGCAAGCAATCGGAGCAGGAGCAATAAATCAAGCAATAAAAGCAGTAGCTATAGCAAGAGGTTTTGTAGCACCAACTGGTATAGAATTAGTTTGTGCGCCAGCTTTTACAGACGTTAAAATTGATAATGAAGATAAAACAGGAATTAAATTTATAGTTGAACCAAAACTATAAATTTAAAATATACACTCAAAAAGAAAAAAAACTATCTTTTTGAGTGTTTTTGTGATATAATTGAGGCAAAATATTACTGTAAAAGAGTAAAGTAGGTGTTCACATTGAGTGCTAAAATTATAAATGCAAATAGATATAAAAAGACAACTAGAAAAGATGCAGAAAAAAAGAAAAAATTAATAAAATATAAATATAATAATAATTTAAGAGATAGTAATAATATACCAAAATTAAAAAAATCAAAGATAAATAAAAAACAAAAAAGTACCATTAAAATTAATAAGAAAAATAATGTTACTTTAAGCGATTTCTCTTTTTTTAAGCTTTTGAAAATAACAGGTCTTGTTGGATGTTTAATTTTAATAGGTTTTTTATCTAGAAAAGTTGTTAATTTTGAAAATTTTTCTTTAAATGTTTTTTCAAATAAAGATGAAAATAATAGTCTTGAAAAAGGATATTATTTTAATATTGCAGTATCTAATATCGATACTATGGATATGTATACAACTAAAAATATTATATTAAATGAAATAATCAATTCTACAAAATTAAAATTAATTGATATTAATGAAGATTATACACTAAAATATATGGTGGCAGAAAAGATAGAAAAGATTGATGATTTAAATTATAATATAACACTTAATAAGGATTATGGTGTTGATACTCAAAACGTTATAGATACAATAAACAAAATTAAAGAACTTGGTACACAAAATTCATATTACAATTCAGTAGAAAATATAGAACAAGTATCATCTAGTGAAAGTAATAAGTTAAATATAAAATTAAGGGAAGCAAATCCTTATTTCCCATATAAATTAAATTTTCCACTATATATAGATAATGATAAAAGTAAAACAAAAACTGAATATGAGATATCTGATAAATCAAGTACAACTTTTACAATGGTGAAAAATAAGTCTGAAAGTACACTTGATAGTGTAAAGTTAACAAATTATATAGATACAGATGAAATGATTAAAGATTTTAGAGATTCTAAATTTGATGTTTTTATAGCTTCATCTGATAGTCTAATGCAACAAATTGGTAAACATGAGTACAGTGTTAAAAAATATAGAGATGGTCAAACAATATTCTTGTTTGGTAATAAAAACTCTAAGTTATTTTCACAAAAAGAAGTAAGGCAGGCAATTGCATATTCATTAAATAGAGATGAAATTGTAAAAAAAGTAAATCCTTCTTTTAGTGAGGTAATTGATATACCATATATATATTCTAAAGTACAATATAAGTATGATATATATGGTGCACAAAATGCTCTATTATCAAATGGTTGGAAAAAAAGCTCAGATATTTATATAAAAACAATAGATAATCAATCAATAAAATTAGAGTTAAATATATTAGTAAATAAAAATGATAGTATTAAAATGCAGATAGCTCAAATTATAAAAGACATGTTAGAACCTAAGGGAATAGGTGTAAATATAGTAAGTCTAAATCAAAATGAAGTAATAGATAGAGTAAATAGTGGAGAATATGATTTAGTACTTGCAGATGTATATATTAATGATAGCCCAGATATTAATATGTTATATAACTATTTGAATATAAACGACAATATAAATAGTAAAATTGAAAGAATAAAATCTTCAAATGTTATTGATTTAGAAAAAAGTATACAAGATTTACAAACCACTATTTCAAATGAGATTGCATGCATTGGTATAATGGCTAAAAATACAAATATTGTATATCAAAAGAATATAGTTGGATTCGATAATACAAATTATATGAAGTTATTCAATAATTTTATTAATATTGGTAAATTAAAATAATAGGAGGGAAAAATGGAATTTAAAGGTATTATAAAAAAAATTACAGATGCTGCTAAAAAGAGCAAAAAAACTATTGTGCTTCCGGAATCTAATGATATTAGAATCTTAAAAGCAACTAGTATTTTATGTGAAAATGATATTTGTAGTGTAATATTAGTTGGCAATGAAAAAGAAATAATGTATTTAATGGAAGAAAATAAACTAAATATTCCAACTTCAAATTTTAGTATTGTAAACAATTTAAATAGCCAAAAGTCTGAAATTTATGCAAAAGAATTATTTGAATTAAGAAAAAATAAGGGTATGACTGAAGAAAGAGCAAAAGAACTTATGAATGATAACGTATATTTTGCAACTATGATGGTAAAACATGGTGATGCTGATGGTATGGTAAGTGGTGCAGCACATTCAACATCTGATACTTTAAGACCAGCACTTCAGATAATTAAGCAAGCAGAAAATATAAATACTGTATCTTCATTTTTCATAATGGAAACTCAAAATGATAAACTAGGTTCAAACGGAGTATATATTTTTGCTGATTGTGGACTTGTTGAAGAACCAACAGAAGAACAATTTATTGATATTGCAAAATCTTCTGCAAAAAGCTTTAAAATGTTAGTTGAAGATAATCCTAAAGTAGCATTTTTATCATATTCAACTAAAGGTAGTGCCAAAAGTGCTAGAATTGACGAGACAGTAAGAGTGGTAAATCATTTAAAAAATATTGACATAGATTTTGAAGTAGATGGTGAATTACAACTTGATGCGGCAATAATACCTGAAATTGCAAAAATAAAGGCACCAGATAGTAAGGTTGCAGGTAATGCAAATGTACTTATATTCCCTGATCTAGAAGCAGGAAATATTGGATATAAGCTTGTACAAAGATTTGGAAATGCAGTTGCTATTGGTCCAATAACACAAGGTTTGAAAAAACCAGTTAATGATTTATCAAGAGGATGTAATGCAGAAGATGTTGTAGGAGCAGTTGCAATTACTTGCATACAAGCTTCAAATAATAATTAATAAAAAATAAAATATCAAAGAAATATAATAGGAGGGTTTTATGAAAGTTTTAGTTATAAATTGTGGGAGTTCTACAATAAAATTTCAATTAATTAATATGCAAGAAAATAAGGTTATTGCAAAAGGTAGATGTGATATGATAGGTTATGATAAATCTAACATTATTTATTCAAATGTCAGAGATAACTATTCAAATAATGAGGATATAACAATGCCAAATCACAAAATTGCAATGCAAGTTTTACTTGATACTTTACTTGATAAAGAACATGGAGTAATTGATGATTTAAGTGAAATATCTGCTGTTGGACATAGAGTAGTACATGGTGGTGAGAAATTTTCTGAAGCTGTTATTGTTGATGATGAATTAATAAAATCAGTACTAGAGTTATCTGACTTAGCACCTTTACATAATCCTGGATGTGTTATGGGAATTCAAGCAATTAAAGAAGTAGCACCAGATTTAAAAAATGTAGCTGTATTTGATACTGCTTTTCATCAAACAATACCTGACTTTAATTATTTATATGCTATTGATTATAAATATTATGAAAATTACAAAATTAGAAGATATGGTTTTCATGGTACATCATATATGTATATATTAGATAGATTACAAGAAGTTTTAAATAAGAAAAAAGAAGATATTAACGCTATTGTTTGTCATTTAGGTAGTGGAGCAAGTATTTGCGCAATTAAAAATGGAAAATCACATGATACTTCAATGGGACTTACGCCACTTGAGGGACTTGTAATGGAAACAAGAAGTGGAGATCTAGATCCTTCAATTGTAACTAAATTAATGGATAAAGAAAATCTAACTACAAAGCAAGTAGAAGAAATATTAAATAAGAAATCTGGTAGATTAGGTCTTTGTGGAATTGGAGATCAAAGACAAGTTATTGCAGCTGCAAATTCCGGAAATGAAAGAGCTATTTTAACTAGGAAAATACAAGCAAACAGAACTAAAAAATATATAGGATCATATATGGCAGAGTTAAATAGAGTAGATGCAATAGTGTTTACAGGTGGCGTAGGTGAAAATAATTTCTGTGAAAGAGAACTAATATTATCAGATATGGATGCACTTGGAATAAAATTAGATGATAAAAGAAATTCTAATGAAAATGTAGCAGGTAAAGAAACATTAATTTCATCTGATGATTCTAAAATTAAAGTATTTATGATACCAACAAATGAAGAATTAGAAATTGCAAAACAAACAGTGGACGTGGTAAGCAAATGCTAAATAATATTCTAGATTCAATGCAAAAACATAAAAAGAATATTTGGGTAATGTATAATAATGAAGGATCAGACAAATATTTTAGTAGATACATTTCTGATAAAATAGAAACATTAGGAATATGTATAATTTCAAAGAATAAAACATATGTAATATCACATGAACTTGATTGTAGTAATATAAATGATATAAAATATAGTGATAATAAAATAGTTTTTAGGACTTTTAAAAATAATAATGAACTTGATGAAATAGTTGAAGATGTAATTGCAGATTTAAATTTTCCAAATGAGATTTCACTTTCATATTCAACTATTGGTGATAAAGCAACTGATATTTTATCACATGGTGATTACATATATATTACGAAACTACTTAGAAAACCGTATAAAAAATATTCAAAAAGATTAAAATTTTCTTCTGCTGAAAATATTATATATGATATAGCTTCTAAAAAAAATGACAAACAAATTTTTAGATTAAAAGTTATATCTAATATAACAGTTAAAATATTAGAAGAAACTATAAAGAAAATTAAAGTAGGTATGAGCGAAATTGATATACAAGAGTTAACCAAGATTACCACTAAAAATATGGTTGAAAAAAATATTGGAGAAAATGAAATTAAAGAATTTGATTTTGCATGGGATAATTGCCCAATAGTATTAACTGGTTCAAATCTCACAAAAGGCGGTCATTCACTTCCAAGTGATAAATTATTAAATAAAGGAGAAACAATATATTTTGATTTTGGAATAAAAGTAACATTTGAAGATAATGAGTCACTTTATACTGATATTCAAAGAATGGCATATGTATTAAATGATAATGAAAAAAAGGCTCCTAAAAATGTAGAAAAAGTATTTAATACTCTAGTTAATTCAATAGAAGATGGAATAGATGCAATGAAACCCGGTGTAAAAGGATATGTAATTGATAATATAGTAAGACAAAAAATATTAAAAGAGGGTTATCCTGATTATAACCATGCAACTGGTCATCCAGTAGGTTTAGAAGTACATGATATTGGAACTGTAATAAGTATAAAAACAAGTAAAAGAGCAAATCTTGATCTTGTTGAAAATGCTGTGTATACACTTGAACCTAGGGTAAACATTTCAAATGGTGGATCAATAGAGGAAATGATACAGGTAACAAAATATGGTGGAATACCTATTTGTGAGACTCAAAAAGAATTATATATAGTAAAATAGAAATAATAAAGAAAATATTTCTGGAAATAATAATTTGTAAAGAGAGGTTTAAGAATATGAATTTAAAATATGAAAAAAAAGATGTATTTAGTACGCTAGATAGTGAAAAAATAAAAGATGCAAATAATTATGCAATTGACTATTTGAATTTTATAAATAAAGCTAAAACTGAATATATTTGTGTTGATGAGGCTCTAAAAATATTAAATGATAATGGATTTACTAATATTTTAAATAAGGATAAATTAGTAGAAGGAGATAGGATTTATTTTATTAATAAAGATAAATCTTTATTTACAGCTGTTATTGGAAGTGATTCATTAAATAACGGAGTTAATATAATAGGAGCGCATATCGATAGTCCAAGACTTGATTTAAAACCAATGCCACTTACAGAAAAAGATAATATAGCGATATTAAAAACTCAGTATTATGGTGGAATTAAACCATACCAATGGTTATCAATACCTCTTGCTATGCATGGAGTAGTGTATAATCAAAATGGTGAAAAAATAAATATTTGTATAGGTGAGTCTGAGGATGATACTTGTTTTACAATAGCAGATTTACTTCCACATCTTGCTAAAGATCAATTAAAAGTAGTTGCAAGTGATTTTATTGATCCTGAGAAAATGAGTATATTAATTGGTAATACAAAAGGAACAGAAGGTGACAAATCAGTAAAGTCTAATGTATTAAAGATATTAAATGAAAAATATGGAATAACAGAAATTGATTTTTCAAGAAGTGATATATCATTTGTTCCAGCATTTAAGGCAAGATTTGTTGGTATAGATAAAAGTATGATAGGTGCATATGGTCAAGATGATAGAGTATGTGCATATGCAACAATTAGAGCAATGGTAGATATAGTAAAAGAAAAAGTTAAATTTTCAAAAACAATGATTGCTATGATTGTAGATAAAGAGGAAATTGGAAGTGAAGGTAATACTTCTATGAATTCACTTGCATTTGATATGTTTATAAATAAAATATTACATATGACTGGTAATGATAATGTAGATAGACTTGAATTATATTACAATTCTAAAATGTTATCTGCAGATGTTACAGCTGGTGTTGATCCAGACTATGAAGAAATACATGATGTACAAAATGGTAATTTAATTGGCTCAGGGGTAGCAATTGAAAAATATGGCGGTTCAAGAGGTAAAGGTGGTGCAAGCGAAGCAAGTGCTAAATTTATGTCAAAAGTTATGAGTATATTTGATAAAGAAAAAGTTATATATCAAATGGGTACACTTGGAAAAATAGGAAAAGGTGGAGGAGGAACTATTGCATTCATACTTGCAAACAAAGGTGTTGATGTAGTAGATTGTGGAACGGCAGTTTTAGCAATGCATTCTCCGTTTGAAATAACAAGTAAATATGATGTATACATGACATATCTTGCATATAAAGCTTTTTATAAAGACTAAAAATGTAAAAAATATTGAATTAATTTACATTAGTTCAATATTTTTTTGCAATATATACAGATATTTTTTATACATAAAATATTGAAAAAACAATAAATGCAGTGTATAATTACTATAAAGAAACTAGGTGATAATAATTGTTTAAAAGTTTATTAAAAAATACAGATTATATAATACTTGCATGTGTGGTATTACTATTCATAATAGGAGTAATTGGAATATATAGTGCAGGTTATTCAACCGATATAAATAAAGATGAATATATTAAGCAAATAATTTGGTTTTCAATTGTACTTGTTATGATGATAGCAATTTGGGCAATAGATTATAATATATTTGATTTTTTAGGATATGCACTCTATGGATTGAATTTAATATTACTTATCATAGTTTTATTCATGCCAAGTCTTATGGGGGCAAGCAGCTGGTTTAATCTTGGTGGAGTGTTGTATCAGCCGTCTGAACTTATGAAAATTGGTTATATAATTTGTATGGCAAAATTTATGAGCATGTATAAAAATGGAATTATAAAAACAGATAAAAGAAAAAAAATTATTATTTTTGCTATCATGTGCCTATTATTTTTAATACCAGTTGGGCTAATTATATTACAACCTGATTTTGGAACAGCAGCTGTATTTGTTATGATTACTGCTTTTATGGTATTTAAAATGGGAATAAAATATAGGTATGTATTAATTGGAATATTACTTGTTGTAATGATTGCACCTTTAATATATTTCTTTGTACTAAACCCAACTCAACAAGAACGTATTAATGTATTCTTAGATCCAAATCTAGATCCACTTGGTAGCGGATATAATGCAATACAATCGAAGATTGCAGTAGGTTCTGGTATGCTGTTTGGTACTGGCCTTTTAAATGGTGCACAGACTCAATTTGGATATTTACCAATTAAATCAACAGATTTCATATTTTCAGTAATTTCTGAAGAACTTGGTTTTGTTTTTTCTGTTGCAATAGTTGTTTTATTTACTATATTACTAATTAGACTTATAAAAGTAGCAAAAGAGGCAAGAGATGATTTTTCTAGTTTAATAGTAATTGGAATAGCTGGAATGATATTTTTCCATTTTCTCGAAAATATAGGGATGAGTATAGGTCTTTTGCCAATTACGGGTATTCCACTCCCATTTGTAAGTTATGGTGGAAGTAGCTTAATTACAAATGGAATAGCAATTGGAATAGCACTTAATATATCCGCAAGAAAATCAAAAAATGTATTTTTAGATTAAAACAAAGAATCTGACTATTAGTAATAATAGTCAGATTCTTTGTATTTTACATATTAGGAAAAAAATATCATTAATTTAAACTTTCTTGCAATTATATCAAATAAAATATAAGATACGAAAAGAGATAATATAAAAATTATAGTTATAGTTTTTATGTTAGATAATCTATACAGTTATAAATTATAATAAGTGAAATTACTGAGAAAATCAAATTAATAAATCCATACGTAAATAAGAAGAGTAGTTTAAATATAAAGAAACTTTTGCTATCATTTTTATTAGACTATAAAATTAAAAAAATGTTGAAAAATGTTTCTATATGTGATATATAAAAAATATATAAATGCAATTGCGTTAAATACGGTTAAACTACATTTCTAAAAATATACATAAGTTAAAAAATAAGAAATTAATGGGATTGAACCAATAATATAAATATATATGTAATGAAATTAAACATAAGTTAAAAGTACTATATGATTTAAGCTTAGTTTTGTTGATATGAATTGGAGGTATCGGTATATGGTTAAAAAAAGAGGAATAAGTTTAATAGTACTCGTAATAACGATAATAGTAATAATTTTGTTAGTAACGGCAGTAATACTAGGATTAGCAAAAAATAACCCAAGAGATAGCGCTGTAAAAGCAAAATTTATGGCTAATTTCACAAATGTAGAAGAGTCAGTTGGAATATATGCAATGAGTAGACTCTCAGCCGAAAATACAAGTTATGAGTTACCACTGGGAGAAAAAATAACTCTAACAGAAAAGGAAAATATAAAAAAAGATGTACCAACATTAGCGGTAAAAGTAGCAGAATTAAACCCAGGAAAGACCATAGATAACATAGATTTGTATCGTATAGATCCAACTCTAATTGGAGCAGAAAATCTTTATTCAATAAAAACAAAAGGATATCTAATAGATGCATCAACAAGACAAGTATATGATTATAGTGGAGAATACTTTGAAGATGCAAGATGGCATACATTAGACTCAGGAGTGAAAGATTCTGATTTGCCTGATATAGTAGATGATGTAATAGATATATGGGATGGGTGGATAACCCTATCATTATATTATCCATCAAACTCAACAGAGAGAAAATGGAGACTAGGAGAGCCTGGAGAAGTAAGGGAAAGTGAAAATTTAGTATGGCAAGACTATACAGGACCAATAACAGTAAGGTTAACAGATGTAGAAAATATATGGATAAGTTATATAGTAGATAATAAGAAAGTAATAATACCACCAGTAGGAAAAGTATTAGTAGACATAGAGCCAGATACTAAAGCACCAGTGGATAGTGTAAAAGTAAAGATAACATATGACGATAATGCAACAAAGAAAAAATATAAAGTAGGAAATAGTGGCTGGATGGAATATACGGGTGAATTTACTGTAACAAGCAACGTAGTAATAGAGGCAAGAGCAGAAAAACCAGATAATGTATATGACACAAATGGAAACCTAATAAAAGAAAGAAAGGCAGTAGGAACAGATGCCTACTATGTAGGAAATATAAAAGAAAAACAAGAGGAGATATTATATGCACCAACAATAAAGAGAATGGATGCAAGAGACTCAAATGAGAAAGCAAGTGTAAAGATAACATACCCAGAGGATGCAGTAAAGAAAGTATATAAAGTAAACTATGGTATAGAACAAAACTATACAGAAGATATAAGTGTAACAAACTGGGGAACACATATACAAGCATATTATTATGATGCAAATGGAAAGAAATCAAGAACATCGTCAATATATATAGATGAGACACCGACAGATCCAGAAGATGGAAACTTGACACCACCAACATTAAGTAAAGTAAATGCAAGAAATGAAAGTGAAGTAGCAGGAGTACAAGTAACGTATCCAGAAAATGCAGTAACAAAACAATATAGAGTAAATTATGGAGCGTGGCAAACATATACAGATGTAATAGCAATACCACAATATAACACATATGTACAGGCAAGGTATTATGATGAGAACTCAAAAATGTCACCAATAAGAGGAATATATATTCAGGAGGGAAGAACAGACGGACCACCGCCACCAGAAAATTTAAATCCGGTAGCACCAACAATAAACATAACTCCAACGACACTAACAGATAACGTACAGGTAAGTGTAACGGCACCAGCAAACGCAGATAGAATATATATAAGAATAGGTGATGGTAAATATGTACCTTACACAACATCATTAACACTAACAAGTAATACATGGGTATATGCATATTATATAACATATGACGGAGAGATATCATATACAGCAAGAAAAAGAGTAAGTAATATAAAGACACTAAATAATCCATATGTAGCTATAGATGCTGTACCAGATAATTATTCAAGACATGTATCAAAGGTAAAAATTACATTAAAGTATTCAGATGCAGATACTGTAGAGTATAGTAAAAATGGAATAGAATATACAGCATATACAGGAGAATTTGAAGTAACGGAAAACTGTACAATATATGCAAGAGCAACGAATGCAAATGGAGTTGCAACGGATAAAGAATATATAACTAATATAGGAGATAAACCACCAGCAAAGCCAGCATCTTTAGCAGTAAACATTTCAGTAAATCCTGAACCGGCAGTAACCAATGTAGCAGTAGATAAAGTAAAAGTAAGTATAGAGTACGATAATAAAGCAACAGAAAAATATTACAAGATAGGACGAAATGGTATGTTAATACCATATACAGGAGAATTTGAAGTAACAAATAATTGTACAATATATGCATATGCAATAAATACAACATCAAATGGAAATGATACAAAGATAATAGATAATATAGTAGATGGAATATCAGAACCAGTAATAACAGGAAGTCCAAAGAATACTATACAATCAACAAAAACCAAAATAACAATTGAATATGATAAAAATGCAACTGTAAAACAGTATAAAATAAATAGTAATGGACAATTAAGGAATTATGCAGGAACATTTGAAGTAACAGAAAACTCAGTTATATACGCATATAGTAAGAATGCAAAAGGACAAGCATCTTCATCAACATATGAGGTAACAAATATAGTACCACCACCTCCAGTATTAGTAATAGATTATGGAAAATACTTCTTGTTAAAATTAAATTATCCAGAACAATCAACAACAAGAGAATATAAATGGAAAGTAGATGGAACATGGAAACCATATGACAGTCAAGGGATACTATTAATAAAACCAGAATATAGAAATGAGATATTAAATGCAGATGGAAATATAATAATAAAAATAAAAGATGAAAATGGACAGGAAAAAACATTTACAGGAGATTATTATTTGTTAGACTTATCACCAAGCGAAATAAATGAAAATTTATTTATGAGATGGGATAGGGTAACACCAAGTGCACCACAGATAATCCCAAGTACAAGTGAACCCACAAGAAGCTTAACAGCACAAATACAGTATGAGAGTTACTTAGTAAAGAAAGAATATAAAGTGTTAAACCCAGATGGAAGTGTAAAACAAGACTGGACAGAATATAAAGGACCAATAAGTGTAGATGTAAATAATACAGTAATATATGCAAGAGGTCAAGATGATGCAGAAGTTTGGTCAAATCAAGCAGTAAAGAAGATAACAAATATAGATGAGACTTCTCCAGAAATACATTTAACAGCAGATTTAGAGAAAATAGCACGAAACGTACAAATAAAAGTAAGTGTAACAGATGATGTAAAAGTACAAAAAGTAAAATGGGCAGCAGGAATACAAGGGGAGAGTTACTTTGCAACAGGTGGAACAGAGATAAATAATAATAGTGTAGTAAAGATAACTGGGAATGGATATTACACATTCTATGCAGAAGATGGAGTAGGAAACAAACAAGTATATACATTAAACATTGAAAACATAGATTTAACACCACCAGCAATAGATATACAAGTAACACCAGAAACAATAGTAGGAATAAGTGTACAAATAATAATAGACTATGGAGATAGTACAATAAAACAATACAAGATAGGTGAATCAAATACAACATGGACAAATTACACAACACCAATAACATTAACATCAAATACAGTACTTGCAAACAACTGGAAGAATGCAGATGGGACAGTAACAATATATGCAAAAGGAAAAGATGCAGTAGGAAATGAGAAGCAAGAAACAAAGAAGATACTTAATTTAGATTTAGATATACCAAAAGCACCAGTAATAAATTCGAGTGCAGGATATCCAGTATTAACATCATATGGAGTAGATTTTGATGCAACAACAATAATAACATATGATAATAGGACAGATATAGATAACTATTATAGTGTAGATAACGGAATAACATGGTTAAAGTATAAAGGAAGTTTCGATTATGCATCAGGTACAATAATAGCAAAGAGTGTTAAAAAAGATACTAGACTTGAAATATCCATTAGTAAAACAGTGGCAATGCCTGCTGATGCATTAAAGCAGGCAGCATATGATGGAAATGATGGCACCAGAACAGGATCAGGAATAATGTATATTGATTCAAGTATGCAGGGTAAAGCAATAAGAGTTAGGGCATATCAGCAGTATTTTACGGGATATATAAATTTCTTGGATTCGAATGGTACTGCTGTCGGAAGATTAGGAGCAAATGTTGATTCTGCCAAAGATTATATATATATAATTCCAGAAACAGCAGTAAAATTATCAGTAGGTGTAACATATGTATATGAAATACAACCATCAAATGAACCAACATTTAGTGCAACAAATGGATATATGCTATTACATGCGGATCCAACAAAATCAATAAAAACACCATATCAAATGGTGAGTATATCATATTTTCCAACAAGTGTACAAAGATTATATAGAGTAGGAACAACAGGAGAATGGAAAAATTATGAAGATAAAGCAATATGGGTAAATCAGAGTGAGACAATATATGCAAAAGGAATAGATCAATATGGAAATGAAACAAGAATAATTTCATCATACACAGTAAATGTGACAGATGCCTTAAAGAAAGAAGCATGTGATGGAAATGATAGTACTAGAACAGGATCAGGGATAATGTATATTGATTCAAGTATGCAGGGTAAAGCAGTAAGAGTTAGAGCATATCAGCAGTATTTTACAGGATATATAAATTTCTTAGATTCGAATGGTACTGTTGTTGGAAAATTAGGAGCAAATGTTGATTCTGCCAAAGATTATATATATACAATTCCAGAAACAGCAGTAAAATTATCTGTAGGTGTAACATATGTATATGAAATACAACCATCAAATGAACCAACATTTAGTGCAACAAATGGATATATGCTATTACATGCAGATTCAACAAAATCAATAAAAACACCATATCAAATGGTGAGTATATCATATTTTCCAACAAGTGTACAAAGATTATATAGAGTAGGAACAACAGGAGAATGGAAAAATTATGAAGACAAAGCAATATGGGTAAATCAGGGTGAGACAATATATGCAAAAGGAATAGATCAATATGGAATTGAAACAAGAATAATTTCATCATATACAGCAAATGTGACAGATGCCTTAAAGAAAGAAGCATATGATGAAAATGATAGTACCAGAACAGGCGCAGGAATAATGTATATTGACCCAAGTATGCAGGGTAAAACAGTAAGAGTTAGAGCATATCAGCAGTATTTTACAGGATATATAAATTTCTTAGATTCAAATGATACTATCGTTGGAAGATTAGGTGCAAATGTCGATTCTGCCAAAAATTATATATATACAATTCCAGAAACAGCAGTAAAATTATCCGTAGGTGTAACATATATATATGAAATACAACTATCAAACTGATAATATTTAGAGCAACAAATAAGTGGCCTTATAAGTTCATAAGTAAATACTGAATCATAACCACGCGTTTTACACGTGGTTATGATTCTATATATTAGGAAAAAAATATCTTTAATTTAAACTTTCTTGCAATTATATCAAATAAAATATAAGATACAAAAAGAGATAATATAAAAATTATAGTTATAGTTTTTATGTTATATGATCTATACGAGTTATAAATTATAAGATAACAGATAAGAACTAATATTGGATATATATATTTTGCAAATATAATATACAAATAAAGAATAATTTTTATTAATTTAAATTTGAAATTTGTTTTTATACCATTTTGATCTGTTAAATTAAGAACTGTTATATTTCCTATTGAGCCCCAATAAGAGTATCTAATAAGATAATAATTTTTGGATAAAGGTAACCGAGTATACATTTTTAAGTAGTCCAAATCACCATTTGTTTTTTCAATTTCACTGTTAATAAATGATTTACAAATTCTATTTAATTTTATGAAACTATATATACCTAGTAATGCATTTTCAGAAAATATAAATATAGCTATGCCAATTAAGGTTACATTATTGTTATTTAAAATAGCGCAAAATGCAAATAACAATGTAATTAATATAAATCTAAATCTGATATTACTTTGTGGAAATGTCATATTACTTGAAAAAATGAAAATATTTTCCTGTTTCATCATAAACCTCCTAATTATAAGAAATTTTTAAAAATATGTTAACATATTATTATATTGTAAAAATAAAAAGATAGTAATAAATAGTTTAATATTGCTAAACATTTATTACTATCTAAATTCTATAAAATATTAATTTATCTTAAAATGCCCTATAATATTTCACGAGCAAAATAGTATTCTATTTTAAAAATCTTTTCTATCGCATAAAAAAGTATAAATGATATTATTAAAATTACTATAAAAACTTGAATTAATAATAGTTTTTCTATAATAATTGAAGATATAAAAAAGTAAATAATTAGTAATAAGATAGGAAATATATACATACCAAAAAAGAAATATAAATTTATAACATATTTTGTTAAATAAAATATAAATCTATTTGATATTCCAAAAAAATAATTTAAATTTAGAATTCTCTTTGGTCTATAAAATAAACAATCAAAGTTGATAAAATAGAAATCTTTATATTCCTCAATTATTTTATATTTCAGTAAACCAGTCGGTATATTAACATTATATAGTTTTAAAGTATAGTAATCATCTAAATCTTTTTGTATAAGTGACTTTCCTTTTTTCATCATTAATAATATTTGCTTCAAATCGGAAGTCAAAATGACGTTAAATATAAACATTGGAAAAAGAATAAAATAGCTATTAATACCAAAAATTATAAAACAAAATAAGATTAGAAAAGATATAAAACACCGTTTAATTATATATTTCTTTGGTGAAGGAATTGAAGGTAAAATAAAAAAATTGTTATAATTCATATAATCCTCCTCAAGAAAAAGGTTTAAAATATAATTTGGAATAATTATAACATATTTGACATAAAAAGTCAACATATATGAGAAATAAATAAAAAAGGCTAACAATAGTTAGCCTCAGACTGTTGACAAAGTATTTTTGTCAATGGTCTTTTCTTTTAAATGAAAGTATGATAAAATATATATGAGTAAAGGAACTTCATCGCAATTGAAAACCTTTACTCTTTTTTACGTTTGTGATAAA
>JAEYPQ010000067.1 GCA_023410645.1 Bacillota bacterium
TACGGTACATCTGGAATAACATTATGGAATTCCGGAAATGCAAAGTCACAAAATATAATAAGAAAAAGATTGACTGATGCGACATATGCAAAATTTGCAAATAGAAAAGGAGATGGATTATGGGAGACATCAAGCACAAATAGCTATTATGGAATGTACACAACAGGACAACAATCTGATGGAGGTACATGGAATTGGTTAATAGACACAACGAGAGATGGTTCTCAAGGAGCACAATATTCAAGAGGATGGAATAATGACTACATGCTAGTCGGTCATGCTTCGCAATCTTGGTTCAGCCGTGGTGGTGGATTCGGCAATGGCGCTAGTGCAGGTGTGTTCTACACTAGTGCGAGCGGCGGCTTTCCTGGCCCGGGCGATTCGTTCCGCCCTGTGCTCGTTTCGGTGGGGGCACTTTAAAAAGTGACACTGGACACTTTACCTCTTTTATATGAGGTAAACATAGATTTAAGATAAAAATAAATATAATAAAATATAAAGTTTGTATGCTTGTCGCGTTTACGCGATAAGTAAGCAAACGGAAATAAGCACATAAAAAAGTGCGACAAGGTTAAGCATTAGCTTAAGCTGTTGCAGTGTGCAATATAAATAAGGTATTTCAAAAAATTGAAATATAGGGATTAAACTGATATGCTTCGCAATCTTGGTTCAACCGTGGTGGTAGATTCAACAATGGCGCTAGTGCAGGTGTGTTCAACACTAATGCGAACAGCGGCAATCCTAACCCGAACAATTCGTTCCGCCCTGTGCTCGTTTCGGTGGGGGCACTTCGACACAATAGAAATCTATTAAGGTTTCGACCTAGCTGGATATTTCTTTACGGAGAATATCGAATGGTTTTGTGTCAAAGAAGTTTAATTCCTGGAGTATAGAAGAAATTTCTATGCTACAAACACATTAATAGTATTTTTGAATTAGTAGTAAAATGATGAATATTTGAGAGTATGAGGGAGTAATATGTGCAGTATTGCTCCTTTTTTATTTATAAATTTTGATTATCAGTATAATTAGTATATAAAAAGTCACATTTTTTAATAATAGATTGTGTTAAATTATATGAGTTACAATGCCTTGCATGTCCAAACCATGAATTTAAACTTTGAGATGTTTTATCAAGATTAATTTTATGATTCTTCCATAATGAATTCCATTTTTTAATTTTTCTTTTAATTTTGGTCTTACTATCTTTTCTTAAAAGTTTATGTGTGGTCCAAATTCTATATCCACAAAAATCTACTCCAAATTGATATGGGTAATATTGAGACTTATTGTTTAATTTAAGTCCAAGTTTTTCATTACAAAATACCTCTATTTTATATTTTAATAGTTTACAATCTTCCTTTGTATTTGCTAGCATAACAAAATCATCCATATATCTTACATAGTATTTAACTTTTAAAGTATGTTTTAAATATTGATCTAATTCATTTAAATATATATTTGCAAAAAATTGTGAAGTATAATTTCCAATAGGTATGCCTACATTATTTTCATTACCTTTTTCATAAATTAATAATTTGGAAAATTCTAATAGTTTTTTATCTTCAATGTTCCTTGAAATTATTGAAAATAAAATATCTAAATTAATATTATAAAAAAATTTGCTTATATCACATTTCAATATCCAAAAGTCATTATGATTTCTTTTAAATATCCTCATATATTTTTGTAATGTATCTGATGCAAAGTGAGTACCTCTACCATCGATACAGGCACAACTTGTATTTATAAATCTAGGTATTATATAAGGTTTTATAAATTCTTCAACATACCATTGATGAACTATTCTATCAACATATGGTAACGCTTTTATATCACGTACTTTAGGTTCTCTAATTATAAATGATCTATAATTTCCAAGATGATATTTATTATTTTTTATAGTATTTATAAGATTAATAATATTATTTTCTAAATTAAGTTCAAATTTTATTACCTCTTTTTTATATTTTTTATTCTTTTTTGCTCTATAATGAGCTTCTAACATTTTTTCAAATGTTAAACGTTCTATGAAACAAGATCTTATTTTTTTAGGCATACTTTAATCCAAGCTCCTAGCATGTTGCATATATCGGTAATACTTTCACTCCAAGTAGAATAGTTCTTAATATTAATATATTTATATCTATATGAAAGACGTATATATACTTTTTGAAGATTAAGTGAAGCATCTAAATTATTTAAATATTTTAGTCTATTTGCTTTATTAAATTCTTTTTGAGCAAATATTATATATCGTAATCCTTCATACAATGCCTTTTTTAATTCCTGTACAAGTGCAAATCTTTCATGTTTTGGATATTTTTGTAAGATATCATTTGAATAATAAATTAAATCAAGATATTTTTGATATATTAAAAGGTTATCTTTTAAATCATTATCAATTTTTTCCACTTTCAATAATTTCCTTAAATTCGGTTAAAATATTTAGAGCTTTGATAGGCGAAGTAGAATCTAAATCAATATTTTCAATTTTATCAATAACCTTTTTAAAAATATTATTATTAAGATAATCTGTTGAATCATCAATAACAGTAAAATCATTTTCTATTATTTTAAAATTAATATTAAATGCTTTTAATATATTGTTATACTTTGAAATTTGATCAACAGGAAAACCACACTTTACAATAGTACCATTTAAATTTGTTAATTTTAACCCTAGATTCTGAGATACTATTTTTGCATCTTCATCTAAAAATATATAGAATAGACCATTATTAAATAAAAGAAAACTATCAGGATACTTTGCTTTAAGTATTAAATATTTATTATACAATTTACTCATTTTTATATTTATCTCCAATAATTCTTTTTATATACTCATAATTCGATTTACATATTATTTAAGTAATATAATTATTTTATGACCTTTACTAATATTACTGATAATAAAATACAGAAAAAATAGTAAAATATTAATTTTACAATTAAATTAAATTTTACTATTTCCTTTACTACATATAAAATAACGACAATTAAACCTATATTACTACAAAATAATATGTATTTTTTCAAATTACTACATCAGTATAATATTTTATTTGTATATTTTCAATATGTTCGACAATATAAGACAATGTTTGACAGAAAAAAGAACTAAAAGAAATATATTTCTCTTAGTTCTTTGAATTTATAATTTATATTCTGCCATTGAACAATTTTTCGTATTAAATAAAACATTAGAAAGATCATTAGTTATTCCATTGAAATAACAATCTATAGCACTAAACACTCCACCATGAGTAACTAATAATATATTCTTATCTTTATAATTTTCTTTTATAAAATTCATTCCTTTAAAAACTCTATCTACAAATTCCTTAATAGATTCTCCATTTTCACAAAATTTTATATCTGATTCGTAATTCCACCATGATTTAAAATCTACATCACTTGTTTTCAGATTTTCATAGTTTCCAAAATGCCTTTCTTCAAAACAATTCATTGTTATAATTTCACCATAAGGATAAATTATTTTTGCAGTTTGATAGGCTCTGTTTAGTGTTGAGCTTATACAAACATCAATATCTAATTTATTAACTTTTTGAAATAATTCTGTTGCTTGCATAATACCCTTTTCATTTAAATTAACGTTTGTAGATCCTTGTATCAAATGAGCATCGTTACCAGGAGTTCTGCCATGACGTACAGCGTATAATGTTCCCATATAAGTAGTCCTTTCTAATTGTAGAATAATAATGTTATTTGTAACACGAATATATTATAATATTAAAAATATTAAATGTCAATTAGAAATTTAATAAAGAATTTTGATTATTGCTCTGTATATAAATTAATTTCATTATTTTTATATGCATCTAAGACATCAAGCCATATAGAATCTTCTACAGTCCTTACTTTTTTTGGATGTACGAGATATCTTATATATAATTCAACATGTGTATCAACAATTGCTGTATATATAATTGGATCTAAATTATTGTAGTATATCCTATAATCAGTAGTTACACTATTTATCTGATTTTCCATCTTAGCAGGTGTGTCGTTTAATATATCATTTTTATTTAATATATCATAAAGTATATCTTTTGTTTTTTGAATGTCACTATCAAGTGTAATTTTAATTGTAAGTTCATGCCAAATATATTTAAAGGCTTTAACATAGTTTTTTATTGGATAGTTAAAAACTACTGAGTTTGGTAAATGTATTATTCTTCCAGTACTTTGTTCACTATTTACTCTTTCACCAATCTCTAAAATTTCGAAACTTGCAGCTTTGATATTTACTACATCACCTTTTAATCCATTAATTTCTATTCTATCTTCAAGTATAAAAGGTTTATTTACTTTGATATAGATACCAGCAAAAAAATTAATTATTACATCTCTAAGTGCTATTGCAATACCAGCAGATATAAAGCTAATAAGTGTCATTATATTTTTTAGATAATCTTCCCAAACTAGTAGTATAAAAATAAACATTATTACACTTGTTATAATTTGGAGTTTTTGATTATATAAGTATAAGCTTCTAGATTCGTTGTTTCCTTTCTTATATAATTTCAAACATATTACCTTTATTAAATTAATAATTACAATTCCTATTATTGTTATAGAAATTAATTTTATATATTCGGCTGGAATACTTGTTAATTTTTCTATTGCCATACTAAAATCGTCAGTTATTGATTTCATTTTAATCTCCTTTTTTATTATAATGATTAATATTATACAATTATTTTTAGTAAAAAAATAAAATATATAATATATAATGTTGCAATCAAATTTATGTTTAATTAATTTTATACTGCAACAAAAAAGACTTAAAATAGGCATTTAAGTCTTTTATATAAAAATGGTGCACCATCAGGGACTCGAACCCTGGACCAATTGCTTAAGAGGCAACTGCTCTACCGACTGAGCTAATGGTACAAGTTAAGTACTTAAATATTATATCAAAAAAAAAGAAAAATGTAAATAATTCTGTGTAAAAAAAAAGAAAAATAATGATATTAAATAAATAATTAAATAATCTATTTATTTTAAAATTAAAATAAATCAAAAGCCTACCTTTATTAGGTAGGCCTTTTGATTGACATTAGTGTTAGTTTATTTTTCCCTCTCCAGGAGCTCACGATCAATCCTTATTATCATTTGTGTATTTCTAATAAAACTATAAATATAATCTTATTAAAATCGGAATAGAATAGACTATTAGTAAAAAATACAACATTTGTTATACCATCTACCAATCTTGTCTTTAATTATAAAATAAGGAAATGCTCCAATTCCCCAAAACATCAACTAATACTAATTGTCAAAAATTTGTTTTTACTACACTATAATTATACCAATAAATGTGTAAAAAGTCAAATATTCTCTGAAACTATTTAGTTTTTTTCTTGCATGTGATATACTAAAAATAGGAGATGAAAGAATGAAAGTATTTAAGACAGGGATAATGGTTGGAAGATTCCAACATATACATGTTGGTCATGAAAAATTAATAACAGTTGGACTTACATTATGTGATAAATTTTTAGTGTTCATTGGTTCTGCTCAGGAGAGTGAAACTGAAAAGAATCCATTTAATGTAGAATATAGAAAAGAACTTATCAGTAGAATATTTAGTAAAGAAATCAAAGAGGGAAGATTGATAATAAAACCACTTAATGATTTTGAAGATAAATCTGAACTAAGCCCTAGATGGGGAGAATATGTATTAAATGAAGCAAAGAAAAATTTAAACGATTTTCCAGAATTGATTATTTATGGTAAGGATAAGGATATCTTTAAATGTTTTGATAAAGAAACTGTAAAAAATATTACAGAAATTCTTGTAGATAGGAATGTATTAAATATTTCTGCAACTCAGATTAGAGAATATATTTTAAATGATAATAAAGAAGAGTGGAAGAAATTTGTAAATAAAAATATATATGACGAATATGAAAATTTACGAAAAATTTTAATGAAAGTTTATTGTAAAAAAATGTAGAATATGATATTATAGCATTATATATTTTAAATATAATTTTATTATATTTTATGTGTATAAAGGGAGGCTTTATTAATGGAAGAATTAAAGAAAAATGATATTGAATTATATAATTCAATAAAAAAAGAAGAAGAAAGACAAAAGAATAATATTGAACTTATAGCTTCAGAAAATTTTGTTAGTAAATCTATAATGGAAGCAGTAGGATCAGTACTTACAAATAAATATTCAGAAGGTTATCCAGACAAAAGATATTATGGTGGGTGCGTATATATTGATGAGGTTGAAACCCTAGCCATTGAAAGAGCAAAAAAACTATTTGGAGCAGAACATGCTAACGTTCAACCACATAGTGGAAGTCAGGCAAATATGGGAGTATATCTTTCAGTACTTGAGACTGGGGATACAATACTTGGAATGAGTTTAGATAATGGAGGTCATTTAACACATGGTTCTAAAGTAAATTTTTCAGGTAAATTATTTAATGTAATTTCTTATGGTGTAGACGAAAATGGATATATTGACTATCAAGATGTTGAAAACAAAGCATTAGAATTTAAACCTAAAATGATAGTTGCTGGTGCTAGTGCTTATCCAAGAAAAATAGATTTTGCTAAATTTAGAGAGATAGCGGATAAAGTTGGTGCGTATTTAATGGTAGATATGGCACATATAGCGGGTCTTGTTTGTACAGGAAATCATATGTCACCAGTTCCATATGCTGATTTTGTTACATCAACTACACATAAAACATTACGTGGACCACGTGGTGGATTAATACTATGTAAAGAAGAATATGCAAAAAAAATTGATAAAACAATATTTCCTGGAATTCAAGGTGGACCTTTAGAACATGTTATAGCTGGTAAAGCTGTTTGTTTTAAAGAGGCACTTGACCCAAGTTTTAAAGAATATATTAATCAAGTCGTACTAAACTGTAAAATTTTAGCAGATGAATTACTAAAAAGAGGATTTAAACTTGTTTCAAATGGTACAGATAATCATTTAATGTTAATAGATCTAACATCTAAAAATATAACTGGTAAAGATGCAGAGCACATACTTGAAACAGTAAATATAACTGTAAATAAAAATGCTATACCAAATGATAAAGAAAAGCCAACTGTTACTAGTGGAATAAGAGTTGGAACTGCAGCTTGTACTACAAAAGGATTAAAAGAAAATGATATGATTGATTTAGCAGAAGCTTTTGATCTTGCACTTTCAAATAATGTTAATAACAAATCTGAAGAAGAATATAATAAAGATCTAGAAAAGGCAAGGCAAATTGTTCATAAGCTAACCGAAAAATACATTTAATAATAAAAAGGGGGAGTATATATGAATGGTATATCACTTGATATAAACGGTGTAAATAAATTTGTAGATGATATAGAACTTAAAGTTATGGAAGAACAAATACTTGAGGCACATGATAAATTGAATAATAAAACAGGAATTGGAAGTGAAATGCTAGGATGGATGTCTCTTCCTGAAAATAGAAATGAAGAAGAAATTGAAAGAATAAAAAAGAGTGCAGCAAGAATTCAAAAGCAAGCAGACGTACTAATAGTAATTGGAATAGGTGGTTCATATCTTGGTGCACAAGCTATGATAGATTTATTTACAAATACTTTTAGCAATATGCTACCATATGCAAATAGAAAATTTCCTGAGATAATATTTGCTGGAAATAGTTTAAGTGGTAAATATTTAAGAAATTTGGTTGAATATGTGCAAGATAAAGATTTTGCTATTAATGTCATATCTAAATCTGGCACTACGCTTGAACCTGCAATTGCCTTTAGAATATTTAGAATATTACTTGAAGAAAAATATGGTATTGGTGGTGCAGCAGAAAGAATATATGTTACAACTGATGCAAATAAAGGTGTATTACATGATATATCAATTGAAAATGGATACGAAATGTTTGTAATACCTGATGATGTAGGTGGAAGATATTCAGTTTTAACACCTGTTGGATTACTTCCAATGGCAGTTGCAAATATAGATATTGATGATATGTTAGATGGTGCACAATTTGCATCACATATATATAATGAAAGAAGTATAGATAAAAATCCATGTTATAAATATGCAGCATATAGAAATGTATTAAATCAAAAGGGTAAAGATATAGAAATACTTTCAAGTTATGAACCTTCATTTAAATATTTCATAGAATGGTTTAAACAATTATTTGGTGAAAGTGAAGGAAAAAATGGTAAAGGAATTTTCCCAGCTGGAGTAAATTTTACAACTGATTTACATTCCATGGGACAATTAATTCAAGAAGGTAAAAGAAATATATTTGAAACTGTATTAAATGTAGAAGTTGATAGAAGTTTTATAAAATTACCAAATCTAGAAGATGATTCTGATGGATTAAATTATTTAGCTGGTAAAGAAATTGAATATATTAATAAACAAGCATTTATGGGAACATTACAAGCACATATAGATGGTGAGGTCCCAAATATTGTTATTAATATTGAAGATATAAATGAATATAATATTGGTGAGTTGATATTTTTCTTTGAAAAAGCATGTGCAATAAGTGGATATGTACTTGGCGTAAATCCATTTAATCAGCCTGGTGTGGAAGCTTACAAGAAAAATATGATGAGCTTATTAAAAGCAAAAGGAGAATAAATGGAAAAGTTATTTGAAATCGAGACTCCGTATTCATATGATGAATACTTAGAATTAAACAAATTTCATAGTAAAAATTCAAAAAAAAATCTTAGGTTAGTAACAATGATATGTATTGCATTTATATATATTGTTTCAATTGTACTTATATTGTTAGGTGAAGATATTATTGTACCTATAATATATATGATATTTGCTACACTGATGATTGTGTTAATTAAAGTTATGCCAACAATCGTAACAAAAAGAATTGCAAAATCAGATAAATTAATAAATAATATTGTAAATAACATTAGTTTTTATGATGAATATATAGAAACTATTAGTGAAAAATCTTCTTTCAAAGTAAATTATAATGAAATATACAATATATATGAAACTAACACTCATATTTATATCTATATTAACAAAATGACAGTTATGATGATTAATAAAAATGGTTTTAAAATAGGAAATATAGAAGAACTAAGAAAGTTCTTACAGGAAAAAGTAAAAGATAAATATATAGTTAAATAAAAATGTAAAGAAGGAGGAAGAATTTATGGATGGAAAGACAAAACATGTTTGCAAGGCTTGTGGTTATGTGTATGATGATGAGGTAGAGGCAGTTAAATTTGATGATTTACCTGATGATTGGGTATGTCCGTTATGTGGAGTAGGAAAAGAATATTTTGAAACATTATAATGAAAGTAAAAAGTTGATATGAACGTTAATTATGTTTATACCAACTTTTTCATATATTATGCAAAAAATGAACATAGCTATTTTAATAGGCATGTTCAAAGATCGTAAAAAAGTATGTTTAGATAAGTTTTAATAGAAACATTTTAATTTACTTGATAACTGAAAATATAAATGATATTATAATTATGTAAATTCTTATTGACGCTAATGAATATTAGCGACTATAAATTGAACTTAAAATATTGGACATTTTTCATTAAGCAATAAATTATTTAACTATTAATAGAAATAATTTGGATATTGATTTGATACTAAATACTTTAATATATTTATTTTTTATTATGTAAAATCTAATTATGATTTACATAATGTTAAAAGTATGATATAATGATTATATAAAATTTTAGGTATACTAATTTAATTAATGGAGGTATAATTTATGATTAACACAGAGGAACGGAATACGCTAAAAGATCTTATAAACAAAGCATTTACTCAGTTCAATGAAAATAAACGTGAACTGATGTTGGAAGAGCTTTGTAATATACCAAATGCTTATACGGTATTTTGCCAATACAATGGTAACCGCATTGCTAAGATAGGAGTAAGGTTTAAGGTTGGCAGTATTTCTGGAAAACATTATTTTTCAACGGAATATGATAATGAGCTATTAGACTTGTAATTTAGAATGCATAGGTAAAATTCACAATGTTTATTTATGGATATTTAAAATTTAGCAAGGAGGAATGTTATGACTGTATATGAAATACAGCGGTTTTTAAATGCATATAAAAATCTAAAATTTGAAGATTACAAACTAAGTTATCTTATATTAAAACCTAATGCGGCTAAACACTATAAATTAATTATTGATGAGGTGGAATCAAATCAATTTTTAATATTGAATCAGTATGCTATTCTTGACTATGAGACTGTTAATATGGCTTTACATGGTGACCAGCAGAATGCAATGAAATATTTGATACCTATTACTAGAATGTATTATGATTTTTATGGTAATTATGGTACTCTTATATTAATCGCAAAAAAGGATATTAGCTATGAAAATTTTTGCATTCAAGTTTTAAGACTAAAAAAATATCTTAGAGCAAACTTTGAATTATCTTATATTTCTTATGCTTTTGATACATCAGAACTTGGTGAGGCTAATGAACAACAGAAATTACTTATTTTATCAAAAAATGGTGGTGAAGTTAAAAAAGATAAAATGAATCAAGAAGGAACTTTTATGATATTCTCTATTAATGAAATTCATTCTCCTGATGAAACTGTTGAAAATACAATAAGAGAAATGTCGTTATTAAAATCTATGAATTTATTCAATGAAGGAAACGTTATTCCTAAAGGAACTATTAATAATATGAAGCGGTATTTGACATTCGAATTTCTTAAAGATATGTTATGATAATTAAAATAGGGTGCTATTAAGTAAGCATCCTATTTTCTTTTTTTATTATATGTGTTATAATGTATATAATAAAGGAGAGTAATAATGGAGATAGAGAAAAAATTTTTAATTAATAATATTGATAATTTAGATTTAACAAAATATAGTAGAAAAGAGATGATACAAGATTACTTATATGTAGATAATTTAACTATAATTAGAAAAAGGAAGATAATACAAAATGCTAATAATTCATATAAATATACAATAAAAACGCATAAAGTAGGGTTATCAGTAAATGAATTTGAATTTGATATAAGTGAAGAGCAATATAATAAATTAAAAATTAATGATAAATTTAATTGTATAAGTAAAGTTAGATATATAATACCATATATAGATAATTTAAAAATTGAATTAGATATATTCGATGGTATTTATAAAGGAATTATATTTGCTGAAATTGAATTTGAAAGTGAAGAACAAGCAATGAATACTAAAGTACCTGATTGGTTTTCTAGAGAAATAAGCAATAAGGTAACTAATAGTGATATGGCAATAAAACCAGTTAGTGAAATATTTAAAATATTAAATGAAAAACTATAAAAATTTAATAAAGGAATATAGCTAGAAAATACTAATTGATCTTGAAACATTATAATAAAAATTAAAAGTTGGTGTAAGCTTTAATAAAGTTTGCACCAACTTTTAATTTATTTAACTATTCCATTTTTAATACTAGGGAATAAAAATATTTGTACACATCTGTTATTTTTACTCTTGGAATATCTTTTAATAATTCTGCATTTTCCGCTTTCCAAATTGAAAATGCATCATCAATTTTATTTTTAATTAATAAAATTGAATCTTTATGTAGTTTCATATAACATTTTTCTGCAACTTCGTATCTTTTGATTTTTGATGGTAAGTCAAATTCAAGTACAGACTCAAATGCCATTGTTAAAATATTGCTATTACTTTTTATTTTATCTGAAAAGTATATAGCTTTCTGTGAATTTGAAAGATTTTCCGGTATCGAGATATTAAATATTTTATAATATAAAACATACACCGGTAGTTTATCATTGTGTTCTTTTATAATAATGTTACTTGATAAGACAGCACCATTACTGTTACAGAAATCATTAAGTTTTACAATGAAGTCGAGATGATCTGATGAAGGCAGAATAATAGATGATTTTAATTCCAAAAGAATCCCTCCTTAAATTATAATTGTTTGCTACATAGTAATATAGTTACTTTAAAACTCTAAAATTTACATAATTATATCATATAATAACAAATTTAGCAATAATTAGAATTAACTTTAAAAAATATATAATAAAAATAGAAAATTGATATTAAATAATTATACTATTTAATATCAATTTTCTACTTAAACTATCTCTAAATAATGTTCTAATCTATTAATGCAGTTAGAACATCATCTCTTAATTTGAAATTGTATCCGCCAGATATATCTTTAGCTGATTTCCAGAATTCTGAAATGTAGCCATTTTCAAGTGTGTTTATTTCAAACTTATCAATAAACTCATCTCTTAATTGACTATGTCTACGTTCAACTGCAGTATATTTAATTACTTTAAACCGCATTGTACCAGAGCCAGTACCTGTAAGCTCAATTACTAATCCTTTTTGTGGACTATTAATTCCAACAGCCCTTTTCCTTATGCTTTCCATGATTTTCTTTTCATTCACCACCATGATAAATCCTCCTAAAAAATTATTTTTGTGTCTTTAATCATTAAACTATATGTATTATATTAAATTTCAAACAGTTTGTCAAGGTATAAATTACATAAAAAGAATTTACAATATTAGTAGTAAAAAAATAAGATAAATATACTAAAATAAATAGTTGTAATTAAAGAATAAATATGTTAGAATGTATATAAATATTATATTAGGAGGAATTTAAGATGAAAAATAGAACAGGTAATGAAATATGGGGTGTAATTTTCATATTATTAGGTTTAGTTGTAGGTTTAAATGCATTTAATTTATTAGACTTTTCGTTATTTTTTGCTGGTTGGTGGACTTTATTTATAATAGTACCATGTCTTGTAGCAATGTTCCAAGAAGGAATAAAAGTTTCAAATACAATTGGTTTGATTATTGGTTTATTACTATTTACAGCAGAAAGAGATATATTGAGTTGGGGTATAATTGCAAAACTTATATGGCCAATAGTATTTGTTTGGATTGGTTGTGGAATATTATTTAGAGATAGAATTACAGAAGCTAGTGCAAAAAAAATAAGAGAAGTAAATAAAGAGGGAGTGGTTAAATACAGTGCTGTCTTTGCTGGCCAAGAAATAAACTTTCCAAATGAAATTTTCAAAGGTGCAGTTCTTAATGCTGTATTTGGAGGAGTACAATTAAATTTAAAAAATGCAATAATAGACAATGATACTGTAATTGATGCAACATCGATATTTGGTGGAGTAGAATTAATAGTACCTTCAAATGTAAATGTTAAGGTATCATGTACACCAATATTTGGCGGAGTTGATAACAAAGTGGTATCTACACAAGGCGAAAATGTACATACTATATACGTTAATGGTGTATGTACTTTTGGTGGAATAGAAATAAAATAATACTGGGAGATAATAATGGAAGAACAAAATTTAGAGAATGTAGTAGAGGCTGTTCTTTTTGCACTTGGAAGAGAGATTTCAATAAATGAAATTTCTTCTACTCTTGCTGTGGACAAGGATGAAATATCAACTATAATTCAAAAATTGGAAGAAAAATATAACAAAGATAATGGAATAGTTTTAGTTAAGATAAAAGATTCATATCAGTTAGTAACTAATAACAAATATTATAGTCAGGTAAGTAAATTCATAGAGAATACTAAAAGGCAAAATTTGTCTTCAACTGTACTTGAAACATTAAGTATAATAGCATATAATCCTAAGATTACTAAATCTGAAATAGAAACTATTAGAGGAGTAAATAGTGATTTTGCCGTTAATAGATTACTTGAGTGTGGACTTGTGGAGGAAGTTGCAAGGCTTAATTTACCTGGAAGACCTGCTGCATATGCTGTTACAAGTGAATTTTTGAAATCATGTGGTATAGATGATATTTCGAAGCTACCAGAGTTCGAGAATATAAAAATAAAAGATGAACAAATGTTAATAAGTGATTATGAAGATAGTGAAAAAGTAAGTGAAATAGATCAATTAAATGAAGAAAATTAATTTTAATGTGGTGATAAAATGAGTGTAAATATAATACTTGGTAAGGCAAAAACTGGTAAAAGTAAATATATATATGACTCTATAGAAGAAAGTATAAATAGTGGTAAAAAGTCAATACTTTTTGTTCCATCTCAAACAAGAGCAATTTCTGAAGAAAATTATATGAATTTTTTAGGAAAGGATGGAATTATTGGAGTTGACATTACTACTATTTCTTCGTATATAGAGAGTTATATTAAAAAATATAATATGAATTTTTCTGAGAAGTATATTTCCAAACTAGATAAAAAAATAATATTAAACCAAGTAGTTAGTGAAAATAATGACAGTTTTAAAATATTTAGTAAGGTTAAAGATAAAGAAGGATTCTTGGATATGCTAAATATATATATGGATATTTTTAGAAAATCTGATATAAATTTAGAGAAGATAGATAAACTTGAAATAGATAATAAGCTACTTGAGTATAAATTAAAGGAAGTATCATATATATATGAAAAATATTTAGAAAAGATTAAGGATAAATATTTAGACAGTATTGATGAATTTGAAATGTTTTTTGATAGTATTGTAAATAAAAGAATTGATCTTAAGGATACAAATATATTTTTTGATGGATATAATAACTTTACTGAATCAGAGTATAAATTTATTGAAAATTTAATAAAGTTAGATTGTTCTATTACTATAACTTTAAATACTGATATAACATCAAAAGAAGATATTTACGCACAAAATTCACAATGTATATTTGAAAATTCAAATAAGACATATTTAAGGATACTTAGTATTTGTAATAAATTAGATTGTTCAGTAAATACCAATATGTTATATCTAAATCGTTCAAAAGGAAATGAAAATATAATTTTTTTAGCAGATAACCTTTTTTCAGATATAAAGAATAAAAAAGATATAAAAAAAGATGAAAAATTAGGTATTCAAATTCAATATGTAACAAACATGTATTCTGAAATTGAAGAAATTGCAAAAAAGATAAATGAAAATATAAGAAAAGGATATAGATATAATGATTTTGTAATATATGGAACAGATTTAAATTCATATGAATCTGTGATAAAAAGGGTATTTTATGACTATAATATACCTACATATATTAGTCAGAAGTATTCAATAGATAATTCTAAACTAGTTGAATATATAAATAATATTTTAGAGCTTTGTATATATGGAACAACTATACAAAGGATACTTAAAATTCTAAAACAAGGATTAAATGATATAGATATAGAAGACATTTATGAGTTAGAAAATTATTCGATAGAATTTAATATGTATAAATTCTCTATTAAAAATGAATTCACTATAAATAACAAAAGTAATAATGATAAAATATATGATTTGAATAAACTAAATAAGATTAGAAAAGAAGTTATAAAAATATTTGATGATATAATTAATTTTGGAAGCAAAGAGAAAAATGTAAAAGAAATTATAAAAGTGTTATTTAATCATTTAAATAATGCTAATATATTAAAAAATTACAAAGAATATATTGTAAGTAATGAGTTAGTATCACTTGAAAACAAGATGAGAGAGGGACAAGTCTGGGATAAAATATCTGAAATATTCAATTCAATTTCAAAAGTATATAATAGTACCGATATTAGTATTTCTGAGTTTTCAAATATTTTTAAAACATTACTAAAAGATGTAAATATAAAAATAATACCACCTTCAATTGATCAAGTAATGGTAGTTGATATTAATGTTAATAAAGTCGAAATGAAAAAGCAAGTATTTTTTATTGGTGTAAATGAAAATATTTTCCCCAAGAAAGTAGATGAAGATATTTTCTTTAGTGATATTGAATTACAGAATTTAAGTGAAAATGATATAGTATTTAAAGAAACTACAATTTCTAAAAATAATATGCAATTATATAATATTTATGAAGCGCTAAATAACGTGTTGGAGGATATATATATTTTTGTACCAGTATCAGATATGACTGGCAAAAATTATAGGCCATCTAGTATTATTACAAGCATTAAACAAATTATTGATATACCAATTACAGGTAATATATCTCAAACAGAAGATAAAAATGTTAATATATATAATGTATATTCAAAAGATAAACTATTTGAGAAAATGTGTGAATTTGCTTTAAACATCAATGAGGATTCAAAGATTATAAAAAATAATTTTGAAAATAAAATAAAAGATAATGTAATGTTATATGAAGTTTTTAAAGAAGATGAAAAATATAATAAAATATTAAATTATGTTAAAGATGATGGTGATCTTGATGAAGAAGTACTGGATCTAATATATAGTGATAAATTAACTACAAGTGTATCAAAACTAGAACTATTTAAAAAATGTCCATTTTCATATTACATGAAATACTGTTTAAAAATATCACCTAGAAAAGAATATCAGATTTCTTCACTAGATCTAGGTAGTTTTATGCATAATGTTTTAGAAGAGTTTTCTAAATATTTATTTGAAAATAGCATATATTGGCAAGCTATATTAATTAATGCTGAAATATTAGATGAGAAATATCAATATATATTATTAAATATTATAGAATCTAATTTAGATAACATTTTAGGAAATCAAAAAACAAGTGTAAAATACGCTATCCTAAAACAAAAATTAATAAACACAATGAAAAAAGTAATAGTTACTATTGCTAAGAGTTTTAATCAAAGCAGCTTTATCCCAGAAGGATATGAGATTGAATTTAAAGAAGGTAGTGTATATGCTCCAATTGAATTAAAACTACAAGATAATAAATCTATGATTATTATTGGAAAAATTGATAGAATTGATGCTTTAAATTATGATCATAAAAAGTATATAAGAGTAGTAGACTATAAGTCTTCATCTAAAGATTTAACATTAGATGATATTAAAGAGGGACTTTCTCTTCAACTTATAACTTATCTTAGTGCATTTATTGAAAATATGGAAAAGAAAAATGTAAGTGTAATTCCAGCTGCTATGTTATATTTTAATTTATCAGATAAATTGCTTACACTTTCTGAATATACTGATGATGTTCAAAAATTACAAAATGAGTATATAAAGTCATTGCAGATGAAAGGCATATATTTAAAAGATGTTCAAATATTAAATAAAATGGACAGTAATTTTGAACAAGATACAAATAGATATATTTCAATTTCAAAGAGAACAGTTAATTCTAAAAATAGCAAGGCAATTGAAGAAGAAGAATTTAAAGCACTTTGCAATGAAGCAAAAGATATAATAAAAGATATTGGAAATGAGATAATTAAAGGTGTCGTCAAAATACGACCTAATAAAAAGGCAAATCATTGTAAATACTGTGAATTTTCAAGTGTTTGTAGAAAAAATATATGTGTATAAAGTGCAAAAATAATAAGTAAAAATCTATAAATGTGAGTAAATTAGCGTTTGTTTAATTTATTCACATTTTTTTGTAATAATTTTGTAAAAATTGTATCTAAACACTTGCAATTATACAAAAACACGATATAATATAAGTATATAAAAATTAAGTTAAAATGTAAAAAATAATAAGGAGAGGATTCATATATGGCAGATTTAGTTGCTAGTTCTAAAAGAAAAATAAATCTTTTCGATAGAGTTATACAAAGTGTAGTAATCATAGTAAATATGAATAAAATGAATAGAGCAATAGATGAACACTTGTCTGTAATACACAGAACTGAAGGAGAAGAAAAAAGAATCTATCAAGAAAATATATTAAGAGAAATTGTTTTTGTAAAATATCAATATGATATTATGCAAAGGGAAATGTATGAATTAAAATTATCTTATCCAAATGATATAATTGATAACATTAATTCAACAGATAAAACAGAAAGACTTGAACTTCAAAAAGCTTTTTTAGAGTTAGAATATGATAGAGTTACAAAATCAAAATTTAAATCAAGGGAAGACATTAAGTTTAATTTACTTGCAATATCTTCTGCAATAGATGCTGTAAAGCAAAATATTAAAGATGAAGGAAAATCTCAAAGATATAATAAAATAATTAAACTATCTGAAGATATTGATACAAAATTACAAACTGAAGAATATGACGAAGATATGTATAAGTCATTATTTGAGGCAGTGGATGAATATGTTAGTTATATAAATGATAATTATGATATTTCAAAACTTCCAACTGATGAAAGAGAACTTATTGAATTTGTCATAGAAACAATGATAAAAGGTATTGAGTCTGATATAGACAAGCATATGTATGAATTTAATCTTATAATAAATATATGTAAAAATTCATATAGATACTTTAAAATAATAGATAAAGTATTTCTTAAATTACAAAAAATATATGATGAAAGCTTAGAAAAAGAAATAATGAATATAAAAGACTATATTAGAATGTACAAAGAAATATATGATATGAAAATTAAGACTAAAGTAAATGATGTACATAGAACAATTAGTACTGAGGATGAATATTTAGAATATTCTAAATTAGTTGCAAATGATGATACAGATAGTTTAAATGATTTCATTGTTAAATCTGCAATTAAAACTGCTTCTTCAGATAAGGTAAAAGAAGTTTTAAAAGATTCTATAGTAAAAAAAGAAGAAGAAATAGAAGAAATTATATTAGATGAATTAAAATTAGAAGATGTAGCAAATGAAGTAGTAGAAGAGAAAAAAGAAAAAGTAAAGAAAAAAACTGTCGGTACTGTAAAAGAAAAAGTTACTAAAGCAATTAAAGAAAAAAGCAAAAAAACTGGTACTTCAAAAAAAACAAAAACTAAAAAAAGTAAAGAAAAAGTTAGTTAATTATGTGTTACATTAAAGTAGTCTATTATACTTAGATTATTTTAATGTAATTTTATTTAAATTTTGTTTTGACCATAAAATATGACAAAAAAATAGTAAACTATGTTGTAAAATAAATAGCATAAAATTAATAAATGAGGTGAATAAAAACATGATTTATAATAAATACTTTGAAGCTCTTGAAAATGAAAAGTTATTATCTGCACTAGAAGCTTTTAAGAAAAAGGTCAATTTTAAAAATATTACTTATATAGTTTTGTCATTTATAGTATCTATGCTAAGTATAAATGCTGAGTTTTCTATTCTTACTTTTATAATGTTTGCAACAGCAAGTTTATTTAACGTACCACTAATATTAGTACTTATTTCTTCTGCAGTTGGACTAGCCTTAACTACATTATCTGCAACTACTATGATAAAGATATTTGCATTTTTTCTAGTTTTTACACTTATCACATCGTTAATAAATATAGAAGGTATAACTAAAAAGTATTCGGTATTTATAAAATTTCTAATTTCTACTGTTATAGTAGAATTTATTGGAGAGTTTATAGCAGGTACTTTAATAGTAAATATTTTAGATACTACTGGAAATATATTTATCTTATCAATGTTATATTTTGTATTTACTGCAGGTATATATGTTATTTTCAACATTTCAAAAGGGTACATATATTCAAAAGAAGAAAGTATGTCTATGATAATTGTTCTTGCTATGGCACTTACAATATTTAAGAATATAAACATAGTTACATTTAATGTATATAATGTACTTGTAACTATTTTAGTTTTAATTTATGGTTGGAAAAGTGGAGCAGTAGCTGGCGCAGCAGCTGGTCTTGTAACAGGGCTTGTTATGAGTCTTGTTGTAGATGTAAATATGTCATACATAATTGCACTTGGATTTAGTGGTGCTATAGCTGGATTTTTAAGTAAGATAGGAAAAGTTGCAATAGTAATTGGATTTGTGCTTGGAAATGTATATTTATCATATTATACAACTGGATTTTCAGAACTTGCAATGAGAGTTAGCGAAGTACTTATTGCCTCAATTGCACTTTTATTCATACCTAAAAAATTAGAAGCCAAAATAGAAAATCTATTTGATAAAAACAACACTTTAAAAAAGCCATATGAGAATATACTTGATGTAGCAAGTACAGTAAAAAATAAAATTGGAGCAGTATCAGATGTTTTTGATAGTTTATCAAATATAACACTTGAAAATACACCGGAAGATTCAAAGGAAACAAGAGAAATTATAAAAAAGTATATAATAGACTATGTAGAAAATTCTTGTATATCTTGTGATAGAAAAAAAGTTTGTTTAAACGAAGAAAAACTAAATCTTGCAGTAGATTATATATCTTTAAAATTAGAAAATAATGAATCAATTGATAAATCTATGCTTGATGTTATTGATTGTAATTTTGCAGATGAAATTATAATTAATATAAATGAAGTATATAATAGTATAAAATTAAGTAGAATACTAAAACAAAAAGAACAAGAAAATACAGTTAAATTGTCTAATCAATATAAAGAAGTTTCACATATATTATCAAATATAGCTAAAAATATAAGAAATGTACCTGTTATAAAAAATGAAAAACAACAAAAAATAAGGGAAGAGTTGAAATTTCATGGATTTATCGTATATGAAGATGATTTCATAGAAGAAAATCAAAATATTGAATATACTTTCGTTACAGATATACTTAATAATATTGATAAACAGAAAAAACAGATTACTACATTAATAAGTGATATACTAGAACAAAATATGACTATTAAATTAATATTAAATAGTAGCAAAAAAGAAAAATCAAAGATAAAATTAGTATCAACACCTGAGTTTGAAATTCAAGTAGGAGTAGCGAGTGAAATTAAAAATGGTGAAACAATATCGGGTGATTCGTACCTATCTATGGAACTACAAGATTTAAAACATTTAACTGTAATTAGTGATGGGGCAGGAAGTGGTATTAATGCTTCAAAAGGATCTGCAACTGTAATAAACATGCTTGAGAAATTGCTTATTGGGGGCTTTGATGAAGAAAAGGCTATTGAAATCATAAATAGTGTACTTAAAATGAAAGCAAATGATTCTGTATTTTCAACACTAGATACTGCAATTATAAATTTAAAAGATGCAAAAGCACAGTTTATAAAGCTTGGTGCTGCACCCACATATATATTAGAAGACGCTAAAGTTACAACTTTAAATAATATTAATATACCAGTTGGACTTATTAAAGAAACTGAATACGTTCCAATATGTAAAAACTTAAGCAATAATTCACTTGTAATACAAATAAGTGATGGAGTTGTAAATGAAAATATGAATCCAAATGATAATTACTTCACTAAATACATCCAAACAATGGATACTTCTAAAAATGTAAGATTAATATCAGACGATCTACTAAAATTTGTATTAAAGGAAAACAAAAACATTTTGCCAGATGATATCACTATAATAGTAAGTAAAGTAAAGAAAAACAAAGAATAAATTTAATAAAAAAGATAAGGTATAATTTAAAATACTTTATCTTTTTTATTTATCACAAATATTACTAAAATATTACATTTTGTGATTTTTTTTCTTTTAATTGACAAATGTTGTAAAATGTTTTAGAATTAAAATGTAAGTTTTTAATAATGTATAAAATATTGGAGGTAAATATGAAAAAGAAAGGTATATCATTAATAGTGTTAGTAATAACTATTATAGTAATTATAATACTTGCAGGAGTAGTAATACTAAATCTAACTAAGAATAATCCAATAGAAAGTGCAAGGAAAGCAAAATTTTTGAATGATATAGATACATTTAAAAGTGAATTATCATTGTACGAATTGGATCAAATGGCAGGAACAGATGGTAATTATAATCCAAAGTTATTAAATGCCGATAAAAGTGGTTCAACAGAAAATGGAGATCCAACAAATACTGATAAAAAAATAACAGATATAATAACATCAATGGATAATACTAACTATCCAGACAAGCTAGAAGTAATAGCAGGAGAATTAGTATATGTAGGGGATAATGAAAATGAATCAAACTGGTCAGATGGAGTAATAGAAGTAAAAGATTTTAAGATAAATGTAGCGGTAGTACCAGATACAACACATTTCAGTGGAACAATATCTCTTACAGGAATGATGGTAGATCCAAATAAAGTTGTGTATTATAGAATATATTTATCAACAACAAGCGGAGAACACGGAGATACACCAGCACAAGAAATAACAGAGCAAAGTACAACAGTAAACTTTAATATAACAGAGGGAATAGTACCTAATACAGAGTATTATATAACAGTAGAATTAAAGATGAGTAATGAAACTGATGTAAGAACAAAAGAAATAAAAGTCAGTTCATCAATAGATAATGTAGCTCCAAATACACCACAAATAGCAGTACCAAATTATTCAAGAACACTAGTGGTAACACCAGTAGCAATAACATTAACAGATAATGATGCGGGAAGTGGAATAAATAAAATAGGAAGTAAATATATAATAGATACAGTATCAACAAATTATGGTGAAAGTGATAATATATGGCAAGCAGAAGCAACAAATTTGGCATCAGAAAGTTTTGTAGGTGATGTAGCAACAGTAGGAATGGAAGTAGCAGTAGATGGAGAGTACTATGTTCATGTATTATCAGTAGATAATTCTGGAAATAAAAAAACAGCTACGTCTGGTAAGATAATAGTAGATACAGTAGTACCAAATGAAGCTGGAATAACAATACCATCAAGTACAACAACAGGTAGTGTAGATGCAACAGTGGTACTAAGTGATAATACAGGAGGAAGTGGTATAAACTTAAATGAGAGTAAATACATATACTCAACAGTATCATATCCATATGGAGATACAGAGACAATATGGGATACAGGAACAGTATTTACAAGTGAGACACAAACAATAAC
>JAEYPQ010000070.1 GCA_023410645.1 Bacillota bacterium
CGAATTTTCTCTATCTGATTCTCTTAGATCATTTTCTCATTCGCCGGCATGCTTGTACATGTGCTGATTTATTTGACGCTTACGTTGTTTCTCTGTCTACCTTTTTCTTAACTAGCTTTTTCCGATCGGGTTCAAGCTCCTGCCACTTTTCTTTTACTGATAGCTGCAATTGCGCCCACCAACGCTCACAATGAGATCAGCGGCCTATTAGTTAAAGAGATACGAAATCTTTGTAAGCAGCAAGTTATTCCAAATGAACGAACAAATAAATAAGAATATAGTAAAAATATTATATTCTACATTATAAATGTTATATTTTTATTATATTTTTAGATTAAAATGGTAAAAAAAGAGGAATATTTGATTTTTTGTAAAATTTAATACAACATATGAAAATATTTCAATTCCAAGGAGGATTTTCCAGTGAAGAAAAAAGTCTTATTTACTTTGGCTGCAGCTATGACTATATCATCCGTAGCTCTTGCATCGCCTTTACCCAATTATGAAAAAGGTAAACTAGCTATTGACGTAAACACCTCTATATCACCGAAAGTAGAAATTAATGCAGGTGATCTGAGTGGTAAAGATGATGCGAAAAATCGTTTAGGTGCAGCTATAACTTACGGCCTTGGCGATAAATGGGCATTGCAATATAAGTATTCAGATAATAAAACCGAATCCTATTCATACGAAGAAACAACACCATTTGATTACGAGAGTGGTACTGGTAATGGTCAGCTTTCTGCTCATGAATTTAATGTATTGTATCAACTTGACCCTAATATTTCTGCATTTGTTGGTTGGACAAGAGCATCTGCCAAAATTAATTGGTCTTATAAATATGGTCCGGATGCCAGCACTATTACTGACAGTGGTAGTGGTACAGAAAAACAGTCTAAAAGCGGTTACCAAATTGGTTTAATAGGGCAAACCAAATTAGCAGATAAAGTTACTGGCTGGGCAAGTGTTAGCGCAGGTAACAAAATAACTGGATATGAAATTGGTGTAGGTTATGACATGTCTAAGAATACCGAATTTAATGTGTTCTATCGTGATACCAAATATAAGGATTTCAATATTGGTGGCGAAAAAATTGACGTTAAAACTAAAGGTTTAGGTGCTGGAGTAACCTTTAAGTTCTAGTATTTTTAAGTAATTTTCGGCCGCCTGCCGGGTTCGACCTGGTGGGCGGCTTTTCTGCTTGCATTTTTTACGCAGAAGTATTATTTTACTTCCAATAGGTTAGGTGCAGTAGAGGTGCAAGAACGAACACGCTTATTCACGATAATTAAACCTGTAAAGATGCAATAGGCCCTTAATAATTAAGGTTTCCAATAGGTGCAATAGTAAGCGGCGAAATACTAAAAAACGCTCCTGTTCGGCTTCCCAACCCGTGTCGTCGCGAGTTCGAATCTCGTTGCCCGCTCCAGGAAAATCAGGCCTTCTCGGACATTCTGAGAAGGCCATTAGCATGCCTGGTGTGCAAATGGTGAAAGTGCCAACTCAAACGAAGCTTCGGCCACGTGCTGGCAGCACAAGGTCATATTGCGAGTTACCCTGAGCGATTCCAGCAAGCGGGAGTATCCATTGACCTTGAAAGCGAATTAGCCTGTCTCTCGGCCATTTGGCCAGGAGACGGTTTTCCAAAGCTTAAGTACTATTACGGGTTGTGTAAAAGAAATTGGGGCTGTTGCGCTAAAACAGCCCCGTTTGGTCTATATTTTATTGTTTGGCCATAGAGCAATAAATAAAAAGTAATTATAAAAAATACCTAATACAATAGTAACTATACTATTAGTTAGGAGGTCCACTATGTCTATAGCGGGTTGGACAATAGTACTGTTTATGGTGCTTATTGTATTAACTGGAGTAATTAGTTTATCGCTATGTAATGGAGCGGCGACTGTTGATAACCAGGCCGGATATGAAGATTGAGCCTTTAGGTTTTTTTATTTTAACGTGCTTCACCATGAACGTTCTTGTGAGCGTAAATATAAAGTCTCCCAGACCATTGCAGATGACTTTGTAAACTGGTGCAATCGTACATCGGAACCAGTAACTCCAAATAGCTCAAAGCCCATCTCGCAGCCAATTAGCCGGTGATGAGCTTTTAACTTTAATCATATTCTAATAATCATCCTGTATGATATCTAAGCTGCTGCGTGATGTCCCACCAACGTCAACCCCATTTTAAGCCGCCTGCCGGATTCGTCCTGGTGGACGGCCTTTTTGTTTTGAAACATGAATTCCTTATTCCACTATGGGAAAATGTGCTATTATTAAAAGCGAGTGATATTTATTATAGAGAGCTTTGTATACTGTGGAGGCGGCTTCAGTACCTTTAACAAGAAACGGGAAAGCTGCCTTGAATTAAAAATACTGCCGGAAAAATTTTGTAAAGGGGACAAGAAAATGGGGAAAGCTGCAAAGTGTATGAAATGTGGAAAAGTTTTTGATACCGGGGGAGCAGTATTGAAACCAATAGGCGACGGCGGATATTTAGAATGCTGTCCTAAATGCGGTAGTACGAATGTTTATTTTACGGATTACTTCCCAAGTGAAGAGGACAATTCATGGCAAAATTTTTGAGAAAAAAATAATAGCGCTTATTAGTAAGTTAAGGTGTGGATTTTGATATCCAATTTAGGTAGTCGCCTGCCGGATTATCCCGGTGGCGACTTTTTGTTTTTTCAGGCAAAAATATTACCGCCTATTTGGCAGTAATAAGTTATGTATGCCTAGATAGCAGCTGAAATTGGTACCCATATGCTTCAAGTTCAACACGGGAGAGGATGACTCCCTCAGGGGGGCGGCTGTTAAGCTTAAACACCAGTGCCTGTTGTCCTGCTGTCTGGTGGAAGTTGATCCGGCTGAAATTTATTTTTATTCCTAAAAGGTCGGTAAGTAATTCTGCTGTTGCTTGGTGTCCTACTGCGGAAATAATACCGGGTGCGGACTGAAGCAGTTGCTTGGCTTCTGCCAAACTGATTGTTTGACAGGAATATTCTCCGTCTGCAGTAATGATAGCACCATTCAGGATAGCAATGGGGTAGCTGTTTTCCATGGAAATGGCCCCTTTGTCTTGTTGATTATATCATCTCAATTATACCACACTTGCTAATAGGTGCAGAGAAATCGATCTCAAAGAACAATCTTGTAAAGGGGCCGGAGGCATATATCTCTTGGTGGGCAATTCTCGCAAGAAGTTCAACTGGGGGAGCGTTAACGCAGCCGCCTGCCGTGTTTGTCCTGGCGGGTGGCTTTTGGCTTGTCGTATTTTTGTCACATATCCAGATTATCCTTAAGTTAGAAAATATGAGGGGGTACTTCAGTATGTCAGTTTTATTCCTCGAAAAACTGGGTGTCTACTGTTTGGAAGCAGCAACTGAAGACGAAATATGTGAACAGATAGTGGCGATTTCCAGTACGTTACGACCAGCAGCTGAAAAGATTGCAGAGAATGAGCTTATGCTAGAACTCGATTTACTTATCAATTTTATGAAAAAAAAACAAAACAGTCTTGAGCGCACTGCTCTGTAGGGTAGATCTTCCGGGGGGATGGGCTATCCGGGCACTGCCAACCGTCAGAAATGTGTTCATGGTAAGAAGCTGGATAAATAACCCAATATTGCCCATAATATTCTATGATTTACCAAAAATGAGTATAGTGGGTGATTTTTGTGGAGTATTTTAGATACCAAACCAATAAGGCTTTAATAACAGCTGTTGCTGCATTTGTAATATCCTTTGGCTCACTCGTATATAATGATTTTTTCTATTACTCGACTGCGGGCGTATATACGCTTTGGCCAGGTGCTAGTCTTGAGTACCGTCTGCTACTAACCGGAGTTGCGACGGCTGGCCATATTACATTGGTTGCGCTGGGTATTATTGCGGCGCTAAGCGCGCGAGAGTTAATAAGAAGGTATAAGTGATTTAAGGCTTAAAGAGACCATGCCTTTCGACCTTGCACACTCTTGTGGCAAAGGTTTTGTACCATAAATCTTCCCCTAATTTTTGCGCATCCCTGTGG
>JAEYPQ010000014.1 GCA_023410645.1 Bacillota bacterium
CTTGATGGTTTTGGCGATGGTACTTATCGTGGCAACAAGGAAATTACACGATATGAATTCGCCGTTGTTACAGCCCGTGCTTTGGAATCCTACAACATCAAGATTGACTAAGATTAATACAATTAGGGGGAATTCAACATATGAAAAGAAAAACATCTATGATTTTGGCAGCAGTATTTGCCATAAGCGTGGCAGGCACCGCCCTGGCTGCGCCTGCTAATCCTTTCGCCGATGTACCTGCTAAACACTGGTCCTATGACGCTGTCAACAAACTCGCTCACGCCGGCATCATCTCCGGTTACGGCGACGGCACCTTCAAAGGTGACCGCACTCTCACCCGTTATGAAGTGGCTACGATTGTAGCCAAAGCTCTGGCTAACTCCGACAAAGCCGATGCTGAACTCAAAAAAACCATCGAAGCTCTGCAAGCCGAATACGGCACTGAGCTTGTCAACCTTGGCGTTCGCGTTGACAACCTGGAGAAAAACGCTTCGAAAATTAAATTCACCGGTGAAGTTCGGGAGCGTTATGAGTACTCCAAAGACAAAGCTACTGGCGACAAAAATTACAACCAATTGCGGGTCCGCTTGTTTCTGACTGCGCCGGTTAATGATCAAATAACCTTCAAAGGCCGTTATCAAAGCTTATCGCAATGGGGTAATGCGGCCGGCACTGCTGCCGCTCCTGATTACCAGGCAAAAGATACCAACGAATCTAAACTTGACCAGGCATACATCGTCGGCCAACTTGGCGGCGTAAACTACGCCTTTGGTCGTCAACCCATCTGGTTAGGTCAAGGTTTGCTGGCTGATAACACAGCCAACAACGACGGCTTACTGTTAAGCGGTGGTAAGGATGTCAAAGTTACCGCCGGTGCGTTTAAAAAAGGCTCCGCGAATTTCACTCTGGGCAACCTGGATATTAAATTGTCTCCTACCTTTAATCTGACTGCTTCCTACCTGGGCGACAGCGAAGATGATGCGGCCACAAATCTTTATAAGAGTACGGCCGTAGGCCTGAAATACACCGGTTTGAAAAACTTTACTATCACCGGTGAATTCGCGCAGAACGATTCTGATGCTGCCAACGCCAAAGCCGATCATTTAGGTGATGCTGCCAAAGCCTGGACAGGTAAGGTAAAATATCTTGGTGCTGACTTCAATAAAGCTAAGACTTATGGCCTCTGGGCGGGCTACAGAAGAGCAGAAACCGGTTTTGATCCCGGCGCGCTTACCACTTTGGCTATTGCCAGTGCGGCTGATACCAACCTGAAGCCTGCCGATGACGTAAAAGGTGCGGAATTTGGTTTTGAGTATGCTTTATTTAAAAATGGTGTGTTTACTGTTCAATACAACGACTTTACATCGGAAAACGGCAAAACCGATAAGAGAAACTTACTCTCCTACCTCATTTACAAATTCTAATATCTCTCAGCTTCCAATTCTATTGTACAGCCCTGGCAGCCAGATCCTAAGCTGCATTTTATAAATAATAAAATGGAGTATAGAACCAAAAGCCTATTGACAAATACGCAACAGGAAGTATAATAAAAGATATTATATAGCTGTTGGCTGATCAGAAGGACTGAAGGCTAAGGTATTATCCGTAAGGATGGACCTTGGCCTTTTTATTTTGCTCTATCAGAATTTATAACTAAATTCTGTGGACGTAAGAACGACTAAGGTTTTTGCCGGCGTCCTGATGGACTTGTCACAAACCAAGTCCTATCTTATCATTATTGTCGGATCGTCTTTCGGCGGCTGACAAGGCGCGAACCTAATAGGAGAATTTGACTGATCAGTAAAACATGCTGAAGGCAAAGATGTTCTAAAAAAGAATAAATCTTTGCCTTTTTGTTATAGCATTTTTAAATGCTTTTTCGAAAAAACTCATGGAGAGGGAGATGGATGTCATGTCTAAAATTGCTGGTAGTATCACTGCTCTGATAGGCGGTACGCCACTAATACGGCTAAACAAGCTAACAGCAGGCGTTAAAGCCGAAGTGGTAGCCAAACTGGAGTCTTTCAATCCCGGCGGCAGTATTAAAGATCGTATCGGTTTCAGTATGATTAAAGACGCCGAAGAAAAAGGACTTATTAATGAAAATACTGTAATTATTGAACCCACCAGCGGTAATACCGGCATTGCCCTGGCCTTTATCGCCGCCGCCAAAGGGTATCGCCTGATCCTGACTATGCCGGAGACCATGAGTGTAGAGCGGCGCAGCCTCTTAAAGGCCTATGGGGCGGAATTGGTTTTGACTCCCGGTGCGGCCGGTATGAAGGGGGCGGTATTGAAAGCTGAAGAGTTGGCGGCTGTTACGCCAAATTCTTTTATTCCGCAGCAGTTTAACAACCCGGCCAATCCGGCTATTCACCGGGCCATTACCGCCGAAGAAATATGGCAGGATACTGACGGCAAGGTTGATATTATTGTTGGCGGTGTCGGCACAGGCGGGACGATTACCGGTGTGGGTGAAGTGCTTAAAACACGCAACCCCCACGTAAAAGTCGTGGCCGTAGAACCGTTTGATTCACCGGTACTGTCCGGCGGGCAGCCGGGTCCCCATAAGATTCAGGGGATTGGCGCCGGTTTCGTTCCTAATGTGCTGAACTTGGATGTGGTTGATGAAATCTATAAAGTCCAGAATGAGGAAGCGCTTACGACTGCCCGGCGTCTGGCCAGGGAAGAAGGCATCCTGGTGGGGATTTCTTCCGGCGCAGCGGCGTTTGCCGCCGGCGAAATTGCCAAGCGCCCGGAAAACCAGTGTAAACTGATCGTGGTGATTCTGCCGGACACCGGTGAACGGTATCTTAGTACCGTCCTTTTCGCGGAAAACTAAACAAGTTCTTACCAATACTCTCGCTGACAATCTTTATCCGGCGACTAACCTTCAGATGGGCTTAAAACCCACCTGAAGCTAAGTCTACTTTATGGGATACTATATAAGGGAGGAAACTTTATGTCGAGCAATCAAGAGGTGGTAACGGCAGTTGACAAAGATGCCAAAATCATTGCCCGCAATATACGGCGTGTATATCAGATAAAGCGGCAGCCGAACGAAGAGGCTACCGAATTTGAAGCCATTAAGCATTTG
>JAEYPQ010000041.1 GCA_023410645.1 Bacillota bacterium
TTGAAAACACGGGGCGGCCTGGGCTTTTTTTCAAACAGCGCCCGGCACTCCCCTTTTCTTCTTATTGACTAGTGTAAATATTTGTTGGAACGGATGATCGCCGAGGCCTAAATTACCTGGACATCCAAGAGGAATAAAATCAGGTCAAGCGTTTATCAATAATGTCACCATACTGTTTTACCAGAAAATTGATAAAATATCGACTGGCTATGGGTAAAGCCTTAAAATCTTTGAATGCGATGCCGATGGTACGAACAATAGCAGGCGATATCTTTTTGGTTAGAATATTATAGTTGATTCGATTTAATATCAATTCCGGTAAAATGGAAATACCCAATCCTTTTTCAATCATGGACATAATTGTATAGTCGTCGTGCACACGATATTGGATGTTAGGCTGTAAATTATGCTGCTTGAAATATTCCAGCGGTTCGCATAACTGGCCTTCATCCAAGAGAATGAAGGGCTCGTTCGCTAAGTCTGCTAAAGAGACCTGTTCGCAGGCATTCAGAGCGTGGTTGTATGGCAATACAGCCAGCATTTCGTCGTGTTTTAAAGCAACTGTGTTTAAATTTGATACCGCATGGGGATTGACGAACCCGAAATCGACGCTGCCATCTTTGACTAATTTGGCGATACTGGTGTATTCGCCCTGATGAAGTTCGAAAACTACTGACGGGTATTGATTCTTAAAATTCTTCATTAAGCCAGGCAGCCAATGGCAAGAAACGCTTGAAAATGCCCCTATACGAATGATCCCGCTTTGCAGTCCGCGCATTTCTTTTTGTTTTTCCATTAACTCCCGGTGCGAATTAGCTAACCTTCTGATATAAGGCAATAATTCCTCGCCGTCCGGCGTGAGTGCAATCCCTATGCGCGAACGCAGCAATAGCGTGGTGTCAAGTTCTTCCTCCAGGGAGCGCACCATCTGGCTTACAGCCGACTGGGTATAGCCCAGTTTTTCGGCCGCTTTGGTAAAGCTGCCGGTTTCCAGTATGATCATAAAAGCGTGATAGCAATTCAATTTATTACCTCTGATGCATTAGAATATCTTATATAAAGATAATAAACATTTGTTTTACTAATGTCAATGTGCGTGCTAATATAAAATACTAAGCGCTGGCCTAGCCAACGACTAAAAAAATTCAGGGGTTTGAGAATAATGGAAACTAATCGTCTACAGTGGAAAAATGGCTTTCGTGATGGCATTCCAATCGCTCTGGGGTACTTTGCCGTCTCATTTACTTTTGGTATTCTTGCCAAGAAGGCTGGTCTTACGGCTTTTCAGGCAGTTGTGATTTCTTTAGCCAATGTAACCTCCGCGGGCCAATTTGCTGCCCTGGGGTTGATGGGAGCTTCCGCGACCTATCTGGAAATGGCAACTACTCAATTGGTTCTAAACCTGCGATACTGTCTGATGTCGTGCGTACTATCACAAAAACTGAATTCAAAAGCTCCTTTCTGGCATCGGTTTTTGCTCGCGCATGGCATCACGGATGAAATCTTTGGTGTTGCGGTTTGTAAAAGTGACAAACTCAATCCATTCTATAATTACGGCTTGATGAGCAGCGCTATTCCGGGATGGACGCTTGGCACATTTTTTGGTGTAATTTCCGGGGAGGTTTTACCCGAAAGGATAATAAGCGCTTTGAGTATTGCGCTCTACGGCATGTTTATTGCGGTAATTATTCCACCGGCAAAAGGCAATAAAATTTTGACCGGTATTATTTTACTATCTATGTTAATGAGTCTGTTTTTTGCAAAGACAGAGATATTCCATTCTGTTTCCCCGGGATTTAAAATTATTATCTTGACAGTATTGATTGCCGGGGTGGCGGCATTTCTATTCCCCGTGAGAAAAGCGGATGAAGGTTGTCCTGCTGAGGAGAGGAGCCTAGCTCCCGCCCTCAGAGAAGGCGGGTTATAATGAGTGAAAATATCTATCTGTACATATTGGTTATGGCCGGAGTAACCTATCTGATACGTCTCATCCCTTTGACGTTGTTAAAAAAAGATATCAGTAACGTCTATATTAAAACATTTCTGTATTATGTTCCTTTTGTTACGTTGGCAGTGATGACATTCCCCGCTATCCTGGACGCAACTGCAAACACCTGGTCAGCTTTGGGCGGGTTTGCTGCCGCGGTTATTCTTGCATATCAAGGTAGCAGTCTCTTTAAAGTTTCGGCGGTTGCTTGCATTGCGGTTTTTTTTATTGAACTTATCGTTTTTTGAATAGAGTCAGAAAGCTGGGAGTTGCTTTCTTTCAACGTTACTGCAGAAAGTACTTCTATGTAAGGGGGGGGGCATCCTTGAAGGCGTGTAGCTTGACTATCTGCCGCTTTTGGAAAGCTGCCGGTGTCGATTGCCCGAACAAAAGCCTTGCACTTCTTCAAATCCATGGATTAATTCCTAAACTCTTAGATGTGAGAATTTCTCATATCAAATGTAAGAAATTATCGTTTTACTTTATATAAATCTATTGTATAGTGAAGTAAGTAAAATGTTTTCTCTGACTTCATTGCGCAACCCTATATCGGTGGAAAAGTGTATATCAGCCGGTACGTAGTTTTCTATGACCATTAAATCTTTGAGTTATCTGAATTCTTTGGGTGTTTTAACTAGCCCGAATTAATATTTCATGAAAAAGGGGATTATATATAGATGAATAAAGGCATCAGGAACAATGCCACTTTTATTGGGCTAATTGCTATCATACTTTGGAGCACAATGGTTGGTTTAATTCATAGCGTAAGTGAAATGCTTGGTCCGATTGGAGGGATTGCCATGATCTATACCTTTGCCGCTGCTATTCTTATTGTTACCTTAGGAGTGCCCAAAATAAAAACTTTCCCTTGGAGATATTTGTTAATTGGAGGTTTTCTATTTGTGGCTTATGAAATATCCTTTGCTTTAGCGATTGGATATGCAAACAATGGGACTCAGGCAATTGAAGTCAATATTATAAATTATTTATGGCCCTGCCTTACAATCGTATTCGCTATCTTTTTTAATAAACAGAGATCTACACTCCTGATAATTCCCGGGCTTACCCTTTCCCTTCTTGGTGTTTGCTGGGTATTAGGAGGCGAGAAAGGTCTGGATTTGAGTGTGATGCTTAGCAATATAAAAAGCAATACTTTTAGCTATGTTTCAGCGTTTACGGGTGCTTTTATTTGGGCTGCGTACTGCACTGTCACCAATAAGCTAGCGGAAGGGAAAAACGGAATTACATTATTCTTTATCCTCACTGCTGCTGTTCTATGGGTTAAGTTCTTCATTGGTGGAGGTGTTGCGCTCAACTTTAGTATGCGTGCAATAATTTATGTATTGATGGCAGGTTGTGCAATAGGTTTTGGGTATGCAGCCTGGAATTTCGGTATTCTGTATGGCAATGTCTCAGTAC
>JAEYPQ010000040.1 GCA_023410645.1 Bacillota bacterium
TAAATGAAGTGGCTTCACCTGGTATAACAAGATATGAATACTCAATAAATGGAGGTTCATGGCAAACATATAATGGGGCAAATAAAATAGTAGTAACAAGTGAAGGAACAACTACAGTAAAAGCAAGAGCAGTAAATAATGTAGGAACAATAGGAGCAGAATCAACAGGATATATTGTGAAAATAGATAAAGTAAATCCAACAGTATCATTTGGAACAAATGGAGGAAGTAATGTAACAGTAGCAAGTACAACAGCAACTGTAAGTGATAATACAAGTGGAATGAATGCAAGTACATTACAATATGTATGGAGTACAAGTACAACAGAACCAAGCAGTGGATGGGCATCATTTAGTAATGGGTCAACGCTTAGCAAAACAGATGTATCTGGAACATATTATTTATGGGTAAAAGGAACAGATAATGCAGGAAATGCAATATCAACAAAAACAAATGCATTTACAATGGTTCTACCATTGCAAGTAAATGCTCCAGCAACCACAGCAGGAATGACACCAATAAAATGGGATGCGAGTGGAAATATAATAACAACAACTACAAGTGATCCAGATTGGTATGATTATGCAAATAAGAAATGGGCAAATGTAAGAACAGCAGATGGATCAATTTGGGTATGGGTACCAAGATATGAGTATAAAATACCAACAACACATACTAATGTACCACAAACAATATTAGTTAATTTTGTACCAACTACACAAACTACTCCTACTAGTGGATATATAATGCATCCAGGATTTACATTTGGAGGTACACAATTAGGAGGTATATGGATAGCAAAATTTGAAGCAACTGCAAGGGAAGGAATAGCTAATACAAATGAGGGAGATAACGTAAATACCAAAAATGTAAAATCAGTTCCAAATGTATTATCTTGGAGATATATACAAATATCTAATGCTTTTGACGTATGTAGAAATATGGAAACTGATAGCACATTCGGATGGGGAACAAGTGGTACTGGAATTGATACTCATTTAATTAAAAATATTGAATGGGGTGCAGCAACATATTTATCACACAGTCAATATGGTAAAAATTCAGAAATAACCGCTACCGTTGGTAACTCAACTGATCCTAGTAGTTTTTACACTGGAAATGGAAATTACGTATCAAATACTGATAAAAGTACAACTGGCAACATATACGGAATATATGATATGAGTGGAGGAGCAGATGAATATACAGCAGCATACATAAATAGTGGAGCTGATATATTAACACAATATGTAGGAAGCCTATTAAATGCAGATGCAAAATATAAAGATATATATAATATTAGTGGAGATGGTTCTAATGGAACTAATAACAGGGACGCAAATTCTTCTAAAGTAGGAGATGCAATGTATGAGACTACAATACAAAATGGTATAGATCCTACTGTAGGATGGCTTAATTTATCATGGTATGGAGATTTTTCAAATTTCCCAACAGGAAGTTATGCTTGTTTTGGTAGAGGTGGAATTGGAGTATCAGATTATAGTGGCCCATTTGCCTACTATTCTTACTCAGGAGCTAGAAATTCGTTTACAGGTTTTAGACCAGTATTTGTCTTAGCTAGTGGAATATAAATATAATTAGATATACGAAATTCAATACTTTAAAAAGTAGGATAATTCAAATTGAATTACCTACTTTTTGTTTATATATTGTATTATTGCTCTATATATGTTAAAATAAGTAATGTTATAATTTAAAATATTTGGAGGAAAAATGTTAAAAAATGTAGTCAAACACTTTAATACAATTAATAAACATAAATGGGAAGTGTTTAAATTATGTGTAAAAGCAGGTATTCCAATTAGAGGATTACTTCATGATTTATCAAAGTACAGTCCAGAAGAATTTTTTGAATCTGCAAAATACTATCAAGGAAATAGAAGTCCAATATCTAAAAGTCAAGAAGTTAATGGATATTCTAAGGCATGGTTACATCATAAAGGTAGGAATAAACATCATTATGAATACTGGTATGATAAAACAGCGCCAGACATATCACCTATAATACCATATAAATATACTGTTGAAATGATATGTGATGGAATTGCAGCGGGTATGGTATATAATGGTAGAGAGAATATTGAGAAATATGAGTTAGAATATTTTGAAAAATATAAAAGAAATGAAGTAATGCTAAATAACAAATTAAAAGATATGTTATTTGAGGTACATACTCAAATGACAATATTTGGAATTGATAAAGTTATAAATAAAAAGAATTTAAAAGAATTGTATAATAAACATTGTAAATAATAGTTAAGGAGAAAAGATAATGAATATAATAATGAATTTAGTAGATTTTATACTACATATTGATGAACATTTAGGAGTTATAATACAAAATTACGGTATTGAAACATATATAATTTTATTTTTAATTATTTTTTGTGAAACTGGATTAGTATTTTTTCCATTTTTACCTGGAGATTCATTAATATTTGCTGCGGCTGCATTTGCTGCAATTGGTAGTTTAAACGTTTGGATATTATTTTTAATTATTCTACTTGCAGCATTTTTAGGTGATACTGTAAATTATGAAATAGGTAAAAAAATAGGAAAGACTTTAGAAGAAAAAGGAAATGGGAAAATCATAAAAAAGAAACATTTAGAAGAAACTAGGAAATTTTTTGAAAAGCATGGTGGAAAATCAATAATACTTGCAAGATTTGTTCCAATAGTTAGAACCTTTGCACCATTTGTTGCAGGATCAGGGAATATGCATTATGGTAGATTTATAAAGTTTAATCTACTTGGAAGCTTTTTATGGGTTTCACTTTGTACTTTTTCTGGATATTTTTTTGGAAATATTCCATTTGTAAAAGATAACTTTTCTATAGTAATATTAGGTATAATATTTGTATCAGTGTTGCCAATGGTAGCTGCATATATTATAAATAAATTAAAAACAAAAAATACTAGTAGTGAAATAGAATAATTTATTCTAAATTGGTTAAATATAGTAGTAAATATTATTTTATTTGACATTTATTTTAAAAAATGATAAAATAGCTAAAAAAGGAGGCGTTAAAGTGGCTAAAAAGATTGTTGCAATCGTTGGAAGACCAAATGTCGGAAAATCAACTTTCTTCAATGTACTTGCTGGTGAAAATATTTCTATAATAAAGGATACGCCAGGAGTAACAAGAGATAGGATATACGCAGATTGCAGTTGGAATGGGACTGTTTTTCAAATTATAGATACAGGTGGTATAGAACCAGAATCAGAAGATATAATATTAAAACAAATGAGAAGACAAGCAGAACTTGCTATGGATATAGCAGATGTAATTGTTTTTTTAACTGATGTAAAAGCAGGAGTAACACAATCTGATGAGGAAGTTGCTTTGATGCTAAGACATACAAAAAAGCCAGTTGTGCTTGTTTGTAATAAATGTGATAGAGTTGGTGAACCACCAGCAGAACTTTATGAATTTTATAATTTAGGTTTAGGAGATCCTTTCCCAATATCAGCTGGTAAAAGACTTGGTATTGGTGAAGTCCTTGATGAAATATATAGTAAGTTTAACAATATTGATGATAATATTGAAGATGAAGATGCTATAAAAGTTACTATTATTGGTAAGCCTAATGTTGGAAAGTCTTCACTTGTAAATAAAATTTTAGGTGAGGAAAGAGTAATTGTATCCGATATTGCTGGAACAACAAGAGATGCGATTGATTCACGTTTTCAAAATGAATTTGGAAAATATATATTTATTGATACAGCAGGCATAAGAAGAAAAAATAAAGTATATGAAAAATTAGAAAAATATTCAATTGTCAAAGCAAAAGCTGCAATAGATAGAGCAAATGTATGTCTACTTGTTGTCGATGCTACTGAAGGTGTAACAGAACAAGATGAAAAAATAGCTGGACTTGCACATGAGGCTGGAAAAGGTGTAATTATAATAATAAATAAATGGGACTTAATTGAAAAAGAAAATTATACTTTAGAAAATTATAAAAAACAAGTATATGAAAAGTTAGCATATTTATCTTATGCACCAATTTTATTTATTTCTGCTGCAACAGGTCAAAGAGTAAATAAAATATTTGAAATGATTAATGAAGTTGACAAAAATAATGATTTAAGAGTTCCAACAGGACTTTTAAATGATACTTTAGCAGAAGCTATAGCAATAACGCAACCACCATCAGATAAAGGAAAAAGATTAAAGATATATTATATTACTCAAGTAAGAACAAGACCACCAACATTTGTTATTTTTGTAAATAATAAAGATTTAATGCATTTTTCTTACGTAAGATATATAGAAAATCACTTAAGAAAACAATTTGGTTTTAATGGAACTCCTATTCATATGATAATACGTCAAAAAGGTGAAAAGGAGTCTTAGGGGGATAAGTTATGAATATGTATGAAATAGTAATATTCTTGATTACTTATTTAATTTGTAGCATAAATCCTGCAATAGAGATTTGCAAGAGAAAAACTGGTGAAGATATAAGAAATTTGGGGAGTGGTAATGCTGGTACTGCTAACGCTATGAGAGTACTGGGTAGACCACTTGGTGCACTAGTGGTAGTTTTAGATATATTAAAGGTATATATAAGTTTCTATGTTATCACTGCAATTGGTAGTATATTTAAACAAGATACTGATTATATACTAAAATCAATATTTATAGTTGCTTCAGTTGTTGGACATTGTTATCCAATATATTATGGCTTTAAAGGTGGTAAAGGAGTAATAGTTGGAATAACAGCAGGTGTAATATTAAATGATCAATTTGCTCTTGTATGTATAATAGTGGCATTGGTTATTATTCTTGTTACAAGGCTTGTTGCACTTGGTACAATATGTGGTGTAATATTATATAACATAATGTCATTTGTAATGATGGCAAGATTTATAGTACCAGTACTAATTGTATCATGTATAATAATGTTTAAGCACAGAGCAAGCATACAAAGATTAATTACAAGGCAAGAAGAAAGATTTTGGTAACATGTATGGAAATAATAAATGTTGATAATAACTTGTTAAACTATATTGAAAAAAATATATTTCCTGAATATAGCAAAAATGAAAAAGGTCATGGTATAGAACATATCTTGTATGTAATTGATAGAAGCATGAAACTTGGTATGGAATATAATTTGGATTTAAACATTGTTTATACCATAGCAGCATATCATGATATTGGTCACCATATTGATCCAAAGAATCATGAAAAACTATCTGCTCAAATCTTTTATAATGATGATTTTTTAAAAAAGTACTTTAATGAAGAACAAAGAAAAATTATTAAAGAAGCAATAGAAGATCATAGATCATCTTTAAAATCAGAACCTAGAACAATTTATGGTGTGATAATTACTTCTGCAGATAAATCAATATCTGTTAAAGATATTATAAAAAGAACTATATCATATTCTATAGAACATTATTCACATTATACATATGAACAACAATTAGAAAGAGCAATTTCGCATTTAATCGAAAAATTTGGTGAAAGTGGATATGCAAAAAAATATATTAAAGATGAAAAATACGAAAAATTTTTGGAAGAATTAAGAAGTCTTTTAAAAGATAAAGAAAAATTTAAAGACATATATGATAATATATATAAAGAAGTAATAAGGGGAGAATAAAAATGAATAAAATTTATATTTTTGGTCACAAGAATCCAGATACAGATTCTATAACATCAGCAAAAGTTATGGAAATATATTGTAAAAAGAAAGGAATGGATGTTGAAGCATTTAGACTTGGAAATTTAAATAAGGAAACTAAATATATATTTAATTATTTAGGAATTAATGAACCATCTTTACTTGAAAGAGTAGAAGAAGGTCAAGATGTTATATTAGTTGATCATAATGAATTCCAACAAAGCGCAGATGGAATTGAAAAAGCTAAAATATATATGGTAGTTGATCATCATAGAATATCTAATTTTGAAACAGCAGAACCATTATTTTATAGAGCAGAACCAGTTGGATGTACAGCTACAATATTATATAAATTATTTAAACAAGATGGAATTGAAGTAGAAAAATTAGAAGCAACATTAATGCTTTCTGCGATAATATCTGATACTTTATTATTTAAATCACCAACTTGTACAAACTATGATAAAGAAGTGGCATTAGAACTTGCAAAAATAGCAAATATAGATGTTGATTCATATGGGCTTGAAATGTTAAAGGCGGGTACAGATTTATCTGATTTATCTGCAGAAGAATTAATAAATATAGATGCAAAAGAAGTAATGTTGAAAGATGTAAAAGCAGTAATTGCACAAGTTAATACTGCAAGCATTCCAGATATGATGACAAGAAAAGAAGAAATAGAAGAAGCAATAGAAAAAGAAATTGAAAATAAAAATCTAGATATATTCTTCCTTGCAATAACTGATATTATAAATAGTAATTCTCAAGCTATGGTCTTAGGAAATAGAGCTGAACTTGTAGAAAAGTCATATAATGTGAAATTAGAGAATAATACAGCATTTTTAGAAGGTATAGTATCTCGTAAAAAACAAATTATACCAGTACTTACTAATAATGCATAAATATAAATAGTATATATTACATAAAAGTGTTAACATGTTGTTGAAAAAAATCACAATATGTTGACTTTTTTTATTTTTATGGGTATAATATTACTATATAGCGTATTTTACGTAAAAGGAGAAATATATGGAAGAAAATAAAATTGATTTTACAGATTTGAATAATATTGATAGAATAATTTCAAATGCAGAAGAGAGAATAAATGATTCAGAGGAGAACTATAAAAAAATTGATGAAAATATAAATTATAAAAATACTATATTAAAAGACTTTATTGAATCAGAATTTAATAATATGCATGGATTAAATAAAAAAAATAGATTAAATGAGTATAGTGGGTTTGATAGCGATGTTACTAAAATTGAAAATTTCTATGAAGGAAGCATGAGTAGACTTAAACCAAATACTAATGATGATTCACAAAACAATAGAAGAAAAAAATATGAAGATGGATATAAAGAATTTAAAGCTGGATTAGAACGTGTAAAAAATAATTTTAAAGATATAGGAAAACTTATTTCTGAAGAAGCAAATTCTCTATTTGAAAACTTATATCATACTTATAAATTAAGTTATATGTTCTTAGAAAATTTAAAAAAAGAATTTGAAAAGAAAAAAGTGGAACATGAGGAATTAAACGTTCAAATAGAAGAAAAGAATAAAGAATTAGAAAAACTAAATAATGAAATAAATGATTTAAATGATAAACTTAAAGCAGAAAAAGATAAAGGTGATAAAGCAGATACAAATTTAATTCAATCTTATGAAAATCAATTAAATGTATTAAATGTTTCAAAAGATGAATTAGATAAAAAAGTTCAAGAACTATCTGAAAAAAAAGAAAATATTAAAATTTCTGAGATTGAAGGAAGAATAAGCAAAATAGAAGAAAAAAATTCTAAAATGAAAGAGATGCTTGTTAGCTATGCTGAAAGATTTAAAAATGAAAAAATATCAATAAAACAAATTAATATTATACAAGGTGATGAAGAAATAGAACCTATTGACATTAAAGAAAATTCTGATAGTGAAACATATGAAGTTGCACTTTATAATAAAGAAGAAAATCAAAAAGAATATGATTTAAATGAAAATGGAAAAGAAATAATTGACCTTGATGAGGCTCAATACTCAGAAGAAGATGTAGATGATAAAAATGAAGAAAGTACATCTAACAAAGAAAATGATAAAGATAAATCAAAAAAAGATAAAGATTTTGAAAATAAGAATGTTACTAAAAATAATGCTACAAACAATAATCCTCAAAATCAATCAAATAATAAGCAACCTAATACTCAATTTGTAAATAACGCTCAAGCTCCAAACTCACAAGCAAAAGAAGAAAAAGCTTTAAGTATATTTGATGGTGACAGAAACGGAATAATTTTAGGTTATATTGCTATAAATGATCCTTTAAAAAGAAAGGAAATTTTGAAAGAAAATTATCCTGCATTTTTAGAAGCATTGAATAGTCCTGAAATAAAACTTACTTCAGATCAGAAGAAGTCATTAAAAAGGGTAATAAATGAAGATAATGCTGATTCAGTAAATGGTATAAATTTAAATGATGAGATTACAAAAGAAAAAATATCTAGTTTATTTTCTAAATATGGTAATGGTGCTTTGAAAGATGAAGACTATGAAAATATATATGGGAAAGATGTTCCAAATATAGTTTCTAATTTTAACAAATTAAGCTATAATAACGTTTTAAATTTAAATGAACTTGTAAATAATTTCTATTCTCAAGTTAGAAGTGGACGTATTAATGATGAAAATGATATAACTGATTTTGAAAATTATGTTGGAAATTTATTAAGGCAAGGGCAGATATCAACAAATGTCAATGAATTAACAAGCAATGTACCTACATTTATTAGAAATCTGTTTAAAAAGTTTGATGATAAATCTAGTAAACTTGATACTTTAAGAAGCAGCATAAAAAACGGTAAAATTGATAGAAGTAAAAGCGGTAATATTAGAGATGAAATTTCTAGTATGAAAAATGAAGAAAAAGATTATACGGATAAAGATATAGATGATATATCAAAAAAAATAAAAAAGAGAACAGACGATTTTGTAAAATAAACATTGATTTATAATTTAAAGACAGATAGTTTTAAAACTATCTGTTTTTTATCTTAATTAAATTGTTAGAATAAAAAAATGAAAAAAATATAAAAAAGTATTGACATTTCTTAAAAATAATAGTATTATATATTAAGATTTAGCACTCGATGTGCTAAAGTGCTAAAATAGGTGATGAGATGGATTTAGATGAAAGAAAGAAAAAAATACTAGCATCTGTCGTTGAAGATTACATTGCATCAGCAGAACCAGTAGGCTCAAAAACTTTAGTTGATAAATATGGTTTGGATTATAGTCCTGCAACAATAAGAAATGAAATGAAAGTCTTAGAAGATGAAGGATTTTTGGAACAACCTCATATATCAGCTGGAAGAATACCGTCTACTAAGGGATATAGATATTATGTAGATAATCTAATGAAAGAAAAAGGTCTTTCAATGTTAGATATTGACTATATAAATAATAGTATATCTGGTTATGGAAATACAGAAAAGTTACTTGAACAAGCTGCTGAAACAATATCAAAGATACTTCTTAGACCAACTGTTCTTACAATGAAATCTGAGGATCTAATTGAAAACATTAAAGTTGTAAAAATTTCTGAGAAGATGTTGCTTATTATTTTAATGTCTCAAAAAGGAATAGTAAAAGACTGTATAGTTAAACTAACAGATACTGTACCCGAAGAAACAATTGAAGAGCTAACAGGAGTTCTTAATCAAAATTTATCTGGTACTCCATTTGAAAAGTTGCACACAGCACTAAATATAGTTATTGAAAAAGAATTAAATGCTTTTTCGTTTGTACTTGGTGAAATATGTGAAAGCATAAAAAAAGAGATGGATGGTAAACCTAAAAAGTTAAATAGTAATGTAGAATCAATTCTTGATTTACCTGAGTTTTCTGATGTTGAAAAGGCAAAAAACTTTGTAAACATGTTGTCTACTAAAGATATTATTGATTTAACACTAGATACTATAAAAGAAGATAAACTTGGTATAATTATAGGATCTGAAAGTAAAGAATTAATGCTTAAAGATTATAGTATAATATCACTGGATATTGAAACTGATGAAGGCAATATTGGAAAATTATCAGTTGTAAGTCCAAAAAGAATTGATTATTCAAAAACAATATCTACGCTTAAGTATATAAATGACAAGATTAAAGATATTTTTTCAAAAGACAATAAAAATTTTAGGGATAGAGGGGGATAAAATGGAAAATAATGAAAATCTAAATGAAAATGATTTTATTAAACAAGAAGATGAAATAAAAGAAGATACTGAAATGAATAAAGATGAATATATTGCTAGATTAAATGATGATTTAAATGAGCAAAAGAAAAAAACAGATGAATATTTTGAACATTTAAAACGTAACATGGCTGAATTTGATAATTTCAAAAAAAGAATGAATAAAGAAAAAGATATAATGTATTCAACAATTGTATCAAGTCTTGTTTCTGATCTATTACCAATAATAGATAATTTTGAAAAAGCTATGCAAACAGAGACATCTGATGAGTCTTTTAAAAGTGGCATAGAAATGATATATGTACAAACAAAAGATGCATTAACAAAATTGGGACTAGAAGAAATTGATACTGTTGGTAGGACCTTTGATCCAAGTTTACATGAAGCAGTTATGCATATAGAAGATGATAATTTTGGTGAAAAGGAAATAATTGAAGAATTTAGAAAAGGCTATAAGATAGGTGATAAAGTGATTCGTCATTCTATGGTAAAAGTAGCAAATTAATTTGGTATTTACTTAAACTATATATTATTATAGAAATCTTTTTTATATGAATTAATATATAATTTGAGTGTATAATATAAATAACTTTGTATTTATAGGAGGTATTATTATGTCAAAAGTTATAGGTATAGATTTAGGTACAACAAACTCTTGCGTTTCTGTTATAGAAAATGGAGAACCAGTTGTTATACCTAATGCAGAAGGTGCAAGAACTACTCCATCAATAGTAGCATTTGCAAAAAATGGTGAAAGACTTGTAGGTCAAGTAGCAAAAAGACAGGCAGTTACAAATCACGATAGAACAATAATTTCTATTAAAAGAGATATGGGAACTGATAAAAAAGTAAAAATAGATGATAAGGAATATACACCACAAGAAATATCAGCAATGATATTACAAAAATTAAAAACTGATGCTGAAAACTATTTAGGTCAAAAGATAACTCAAGCAGTTATAACTGTTCCTGCATATTTTAGTGATTCTCAAAGACAAGCAACTAAAGATGCTGGAAGAATTGCTGGTCTTGAAGTATTAAGAATAATAAATGAACCAACTGCTGCATCTCTTGCTCATGGATTTGATAAAGATGCAGAACAAAAAATCATGGTTTATGACCTTGGTGGTGGTACATTTGATGTATCAATACTAGATATTGCTGATGGTGTATTTGAAGTTATGGCTACATCTGGAAATAACAGACTAGGTGGAGATGACTTCGATGAAAGAATTATAAAATATTTAGTATCTGAATTTAAAAAAGATAATGGTATTGATTTATCTACAGATAATATGGCAATGCAAAGACTTAAAGAAGCTGCTGAAAAAGCAAAAATTGAACTTTCTGGTGTAATGCAAGCTCAAATAAATCTACCATTTATAACTGCAGATTCAACAGGTCCAAAACATTTAGATGTTACTCTAACAAGATCTAAATTTGAAGAATTAATTTCTGATTTAGTTGAATCAACAGTGGGACCTGTAAATCAAGCTATGAAAGATAGTGGTCTAACATTTGATAAAATAGATAAAATATTACTTGTTGGTGGTTCTACAAGAGTTCCTCTTGTACAAGAAACTGTAAAAAGAATTACAGGTAAAGAACCATATAAGGGAATAAATCCAGATGAATGTGTTGCTATTGGTGCAGCTATTCAAGGTGGTGTACTTACTGGAGAAGTTAAAGACTTAGTACTTCTTGATGTAACACCTTTATCACTTGGTATTGAAACTTACGGTGGTGTATTTACAAAATTAATTGATAGAAATACAACAATACCTACTAAAAAATCTCAAATATTTAGTACAGCTGCAGATGGTCAAACATCAGTTGAAGTACATGTATTACAAGGTGAAAGAGAAATAGCATCATATAACAAAACTTTAGGTAGATTCAGCTTAACTGGAATTCCACCAGCTCCACGTGGTGTACCTCAAATTGAAGTTGCATTTGATATTGATGCAAATGGTATAGTTCATGTTACAGCAAAAGACATGGCTACTAATAATGAACAAAAAATTGCTATTACTGCAAGCACAAATTTAACTGAAGAAGAAATTCAAAATGCAGTTAAAGAAGCTGAAGCACATGCTGCTGAAGATAAGAAGAAAAAAGAAGAAGTTGAAGTTAGAAACAATGCTGATTCTTTAGTATATAATACTGAAAAGACTTTAAAAGAATTAGAAGGTAAAATTTCTGATGAAGAAAAAGGAAAAGTTGAAGTTGAACTTGAAAATGTTAAAAAATCATTAGAAGGAACTGATACTGATGCTATTAAATCTGCATCTGAAAAATTAACTCAAGTATTCTATGATATTTCTTCGAAATTATATTCTCAAGTTAATGATCAAGCTGATGCACAAAATGGATCTTCTGATACAGATAATGTTGTACATGATGCAGATTATAAAGTAGAAGATGATAATAATAAGTAATTTGCAACATAAAATAAAATAGGGTGGGTAAGTTTACTTACCACCCTGATTTTAAATATATTTAATAGGGGGAAGTAATTGTGGCAGAATCAAAGGACTATTACGAGATATTAGGAGTATCAAAAGATGCAAATGATGATGATATAAAAAGGGCTTATAGAAGGCTTGCAAAACAATATCATCCAGATGCTAATAATAGTGGAGATAAAGCTGCTGCTGAAGCTAAATTTAAAGAAGTAAATGAGGCATATAGTGTCCTATCTGATAAAACAAAACGTGCTCAATATGATAGATTTGGTTCTAACTTTGAACAAGCAGGCTTTGGAGGAGGAGGAACAGGCGGTTTCGGTGGCTTTGATTTCTCTGGATTTGGTGGAATGGGAGTAGATATAGATTTAGATGATATACTAGGTAGTGTTTTTGGCGGAGGATTTGGTTCTTCTGCAAAAAAAGCTGGTCCATCAAAAGGTGCAGATTTAAGATACAATATGAATATTACATTTGAAGAAGCAGCTTTTGGTACTGAAAAAGAGATAAACATTTCTAGAAATGAACCTTGCGAAACTTGTTCTGGAACTGGTGCTAAACCTGGTACTTCACAAGTAACTTGTGATAAATGTGGTGGAAGAGGAAAAATCCAAGTAACACAGAATACAATAATGGGTACTTTTTCTACTGTAAAGACTTGTGATAAATGTGGTGGAGAAGGTAAAATAACTCCAAATCCATGTGAAAAATGTAATGGCAAAGGCACAGTAAGAAAAAATATAAAAATAAAAATAAATATACCAGCAGGAATTGATAATGGTCAGGCAATATCACTTCGTGGTGAAGGAGATATTGGTAAAAAAGGTGGTCAAAGAGGAGATTTATTTGTAGTTGTTAATGTTGCACCTCATAAAATATTTAAGAGAAATGGTTTTGATATATTTGCAGACATTTCAGTACCTTTCACTAAACTTGTACTTGGTGGTACAATTAAAGTACCAACTTTAGAAGGTGAAGAGGATTTAAGTATACCAGAAGGTACACAAGCAGATACAAAATTTAGATTAAGAGATAAAGGTATTCCAAATATTCATGGAAGAGGAAGAGGAAATATCGAATATACTGTAAAAGTAGATATTCCAAAAAAACTTAACGATGATCAAAGGAAAATATTAGTAGATTTTGCAAGTGCTAATGGTGATGATGTAAACACAACAAGAAAAAAGAATTTCTTTGGTAGATAAAATTTATGTATTGAATTTATATTCAATACATGTAAAAACTCTAAAGTTATGTATATACTTTAGAGTTTTTGCTATTTACTTTGTTACAGAATATAATAGAATTTTATTGGTGATAATATATATTTATAGATAAATATTAAAAATAAGTTAATACTTATATCTAATGTTTATCTATTTTTTGTTTTGAGTATTGAATATTAATATTGATTATAGTACAATATCATAAAAAAGGAGTAAAAATATGGCAAGAAGATTTATTGTAGATAAAAATGATATAAGAAAGATAGGCGAGTCAGGTTTTGAAATAACTGGTAGTGAAGTAAAACATATTCAAGTTTTAAGGCATAATATTGGAGATGAAATAACTGTTAATAACTATGTATGTAAAATAAGTGATATAAGAAAAGATAAGATTATTCTAGAAAAAATAAATGACGCTGAAAGAATTGGAGAACCTAATACTAATGTTACGTTATATATGGCTATGCTTAAAAATGACAAGATGGATTTTGTAGTTCAAAAGGCAGTAGAACTTGGCGTTAAGAAAATAGTACCATTTTTTTCAAATAATGTAATAGTTAAATTAGATGATAAGTCTAAATCAAAAAGGATAGGAAAATTACAAACTATTGCAAATGAGGCCTGTAAACAATGTGGGAGAACAGACTATGTTATTGTTGAAGACTTTGTTAATTTTAAAGAAATTATTAATTTAGCTGAAAATCATGATATCTCGGTATTTGCTTATGAAAAAGAGACTAAGTCTTTAAAAGAGGTTATGAATAAAGCAAATATAAATAACTATACTAATATTAGTTTAGTAATTGGTCCAGAAGGTGGATTTGATAAAATAGAGGCTGAACAATTATCAAAAGGATATAATGTTGAAACAATTAGTTTGGGTACAAGAATACTTAGAGCGGAAACAGCTGCACTCAATTTAGTATCTATTATAATGTATGAACTTGAAATTTAAAAAATATTTTTTACACTATTGACATATAATATTATATGATGTATAATATTATATAGATATAATAAGGAGGTAGAAAATGTTATTTAGTATTAGTTCAGCGCTACTTGATGCTTTAGTATTATCTGTGGTAGATAAAGATGATACTTATGGATATGAGATAACCCAATGTATAAGAGAAGCTGTTGAAATTTCTGAATCAACTTTGTATCCTGTGTTAAGAAGACTTCAGAAAGATGATTGTTTAGATGTGTATGATAAGGAATATCAGGGTAGAAATAGAAGATATTATAAAATTACAGATAAAGGTAAGAATCAATTAGCTTTATATATCGAAGAATGGAAATTATATAAGAAAAAAATTGATAATGTTTTTTCAGGAGGGATTTTTAATGAATAAAGAACAGTTTCTAGATGAATTAAAGGAATATCTTTTTTCACTTTCTGTCGAAGAAAGGAAAGCTGCAATCAAATATTATGAAGAATATTTTGAAGATGCAGGTAAAGAAAATGAGCAAGCAGTAATAGCAGAATTAGGACCTGCCAGAAAACTTGCAGATGAAATATTAAAAGAATATAATAATAAAACCGTTGAATATGATAATGGCAATAAAAATACTAAGAATCAAAGTCAAAATAGAAATACAATTTTGTGGATTATTTTAATATTGATACTTATATTTTTCTTTCCAGTAATTCTACCAATAGTTATAACAATAATTGCAGTATGTTTTGCATTTTTAGTAAGTGGTATTGCTTTATTTTTCGCAGGAATAGCAACATCAGTTATAGGTATAACAACAATGTTTACATCTGTTGCATCTGGACTTGTAATTACTGGTATAGGGCTTATAATAACAGCACTTGGAATATTACTTTCAATAGTCATGTTGCAAATTGCCATTAAAGCAATTCCAGCTATAATAAGAGGTATAGTAAACTTTTTCCAAAGAACCTTAAATATAGGAGGTGCTAAGTAATGAATAATTTTTCAAAAGGCTTAGTAATATTTTCGTTAATTATTGTAATACTTGGATTTGGTATGTTAATAGCTGGATTTACTTTAGGTGGAAATTTAAATGAGTTTAATTTAGGAGTAGAAAATTCAATGGATATTAATGAAACATACAATAATGTAAATGAATTAGAGCTTGATCTAAAATTTGGTGATATACAAATAAAAGATGGTGATACTTTTAGAATTGAGGGATCAGTTCCTGATAATATAAAATTTGAAACAAATGTGAAAGATGGAAAATGGACTATTAAAGATGATTCTAAAATAGGTACAATATCAATATTTGGATTCCCAGTATCTAAATATAATTATAATGTAACAATATATATACCAAGTAATAATAAATTAAATAAAGTAAAAATAGATGTTGGAGCATGTAAATTACAGGCAGAAACTTTAAATTCAAAAGATATAGATATTAATGTTGGTGCTGGTGAACTTACAGTTAATAAATTGATAAGTGATTCTAATAAAATTGATTGTGGTGTAGGGAAAGTTCAAATTAATAGTGCAACATTTAATAACTCAAATGTTAAATGTGGAGTTGGCGACATTACAATGAAAGTAGATGGAAATCAAAATAATTATAACTATGAAATAGATACTGGCATTGGAAACGTTAACATTGGAGATAATTCATATTCTGGTATAGGATCAAATAAAAGAATAAAAAATAATAATACTGACAATTTACTAAAAGTTGATTGTGGCGTTGGAAATGTAACAGTAAATTTTGAGGAGGAATAAATATGGGAAATAAAAGATTATATAAATCAAATTCAAACAAAATGATATGTGGCGTATGTGGAGGAATAGGTGAATATTTTAATATTGATCCAAGTCTTGTTAGACTTGCTTGGATACTGTTTAGTTGTTTAGGCGGTTCTGGAATTCTTGCATACATTATAGTAGCAATTGTATTACCAAATGAGTAAAAATTTAAGTGGATAGATTACATCTATTCACTTTTTCATGCAATATTAGTTTGACTTTTATATAACATAGTGCTAAAATAATGTAATGGAATTACAAATGAAATTGAATAGTATTAAAATCTGGAAGGAGAGACTTTATGGAATATAATTTTCTAAAATATAAAATAAAAGATTATATTGAGATTCTAGAAAAAAATAATCAATTAATTAATGTAGTAAATTGTTATAATATTTTAGAAGAAGTTGTTGAAGATTTATCATATAATTCAAAAGAAGTTGAAAAAGGTACTTTATTTATATGCAAGGGTTTTGAAAATAATTTTAAGGAAGAATATTTAATTGAAGCAATAAGATTTGGTGCACTTGCTTATGTAAGTCAAACAAAATATGATATTAATTCACCTTGTATTATAGTAAAGGATTCATATATAGCACTTAGTATATTAAGCAATCTATACTATAATAATCCAGAAAAAGATTTAAATATAATTGGGATAACTGGAACAAAAGGAAAATCTACAACTTCTGAATATCTTAAATGTATACTAGATGAATATTTAAAATCATTAAATAAAAAAGATACTGCAATAATATCATCAATCGATACTTATGATGGAATTGAAAAATTTAAATCACATATTACTACACCTGAATCTTTAGATATATATAGACATTTATATAACGCAAAGATCAGTAATATTCAGAATGTTATTATGGAAATTTCATCTCAAGCTTTGAAGTTTGGCAGAGTCTATTCACTTAATTTTAATATTGGTGTATTCCTTAATATATCCGAAGATCATGTAAGTAATATAGAACACGCAGATTTTGAAGATTATTTTTCATCAAAGCTAAAATTATTTGAAAAAACAAAAGTAGCTTGTATAAATATGGATAGTTATAATTATGATAGAATAAAAAGAGTTGCCGAAGAATCGAATAACAAAATTGTAACATTTTCTTGTAAAAATAAAGTAGCTGATATATTTGCATATGATATAATAAAAGATAAAAATAATATTAAATTTAAGGTTAGAACACCAAATTATAATAAAGAATTTATTTTAACTATGCCTGGTCTATTTAATATAGAAAATGCACTTGCAGCAATTTCAGTATCATATATTATGAATATTCCAGAAGTACATATATATAATGGTCTTGCTAAAGCAAAATCTAGTGGAAGGATGGAAATATATAGTTCAAAAGATGAAAAAATAGTTTCAATTGTTGATTATGCACATAATAAATTATCTTTTGAAAAAATATATGAGACTGTAAAAAAGGAGTATCCAGATAGGAAAGTAGTAACAATATTTGGATGCCCGGGTAAAAAAGCATATATAAGAAGAAGGGATTTAGGATTACTTTCTGGTAAAAATTCGGATATTATATATCTTACAGCTGATGATCCAAGTTATGAAAACATATATGATATATGTAAAGAAGTTTCAGATTATGTAGAGGAGTATACTGCAAATTACCAAATTATAGAAGATAGGGAAGAAGCAATAAAAAAAGCTGTTTATGATGCAGTAAAATGTGATGAAAGGTCAATAATATTGATACTTGGTAAAGGTAGTGAAACAACTCAAAAAATTGGATCAGAATTTGTAAACTATATAGGAGATGCTACAATTGTAAAGTTAGAATTATCATTATATGATAGTAAATATAATTAGTAAAGAGGCAAATTCAATCTATGAATTTGTCTTTTTTTATTTAGCTATGCTTGAATATATGTTCTTTTTTTGATATAATTTCCATAGGTGATAAAATGGAAACAAATAACTACTTAGATACAAACATACAATATATTAAAGGGGTGGGACCTAGTAAAGCGGAACTCTTAAATAAACTTGGACTATATAAAATAAGGGATTTATTAGAATATTTTCCTCGTTCGTATGAAGATAGGACAAAGCTTTTAAAAATCTCTGATTTTGTATCTGGTGAAAGTGCACTTTTTATAGCAGAAATAAGTGGAATCGTAAAGGTGCAAAGAATTAGGAAAAATCTTAATATCTGTACTACTTTTGCAAGTGATGGGGATGATGAATGTAAGTTAACTTTTTTTAATCAAATATATATTAAAGATAGGTTAAAGATGGGAAATTCATATTTATTTTATGGCAAGGTAAGTTTAGATAGAGGAATGTTTAATGTAGAAAATCCTGTAATATATAATATAAGTGATTTAGATAAAATTCAAGGTATATATCCAATTTATACCTTAACGTCTGGAATTACACAAAATTATCTTTTTAAAATAATATCACAAATATATGAAAATAAACCACTTGTTCCTGAAATTTTTGATACAGAGTTTAGGAAGAAATATGATTTATGTGAGATAAATTATGCAATGCAAAATGTACATTTTCCAAAAGATTTTAGAACAGTTGATATTGCAAGAAATAGAATAATTTTTGAAGAATTATTTTTATTACAACTTGCTCTTATGTCTATAAAAAATAGTAGTTTAAATGAAAAGAAAACAAATAAGTTTGAAAATATAGATTTAAAACCCTTTTTAGACTTGTTGCCATTTAAACTTACAAATGCACAGTCAAGAGTTGTAGAAGAAATAAGAGGAGATCTAACAAGTGATAGAATAATGAATAGATTGGTACAGGGAGACGTAGGTAGTGGAAAGACTATGGTCGCGGCTTGTGCTATGTATATAGCTGTAAAGAATGGTTATCAATCAGCTCTTATGGCACCTACGACTATACTTGCAAATCAACATTATGATGAACTAAGTAAGTATTTTGAAAAATTAGATATAAAATGTGAAATAATTACATCAAGTACAACTAAAAAAAATAAAGAAAGAATAGTTGAAAGGCTAAAAAATAAAGAAATAGATATAATTATTGGGACACATTCTTTAATTGAAGATAATATTGAATTCAATAATCTTGGACTTGTTATCACTGATGAACAGCATAGATTTGGTGTAAAACAAAGATTAAAGTTATCAAATAAAGGAAATATTGCAGATACACTTGTAATGACTGCAACACCAATACCAAGGAGTTTAGCTATAATGCTTTATGGTGATCTTGATTTATCAATAATAGATGAATTACCACCAGGGAGAACACCTATAAAAACTTATGTTGTTACAGATAGTTATGAAGAAAGAGTAAATAATTTTATAAAAAAACAAATTAGAGAGGGAAGACAAGTATATGTTGTATGCCCACTTGTTGAAGAAAATGAAGAATTAGATTTAAAATCTGTACAAGAAGTTTATGAACGATATAAGAATGAAGTATTTACTGAATTTGAAGTTGGTTATTTACATGGAAAAATGAAAAATAAAGAAAAAGATGAAATAATGAGTAATTTCAAGGAAAATAAGATTAACATACTTGTTTCAACAACTGTAATAGAAGTTGGAATTAGTGTAAGTAATGCAACCATTATGATTATTGAGAATGCTGATAGATTTGGACTTGCAGCACTTCACCAATTAAGAGGAAGAGTAGGTAGGGGAAGTTTCGAATCTTTTTGTATATTAAAAAGTAATAATAAATCAGATAAGTCAAGACAAAGACTAAAAATTATGGAAAAGAGTAATAATGGTTTTGAAATTGCAGAAAAAGATCTTGAACTTAGAGGTCCAGGTGATTTCTTTGGAATAAGGCAATCAGGTCTACCAGAATTTAAACTTGCTAATTTATTAAAGGATGTAAAAATTCTAAAGGATACTCAACAAGCTGCAAAAAATGTAATTGAAAATGATAGATATCTTCAAAAGTCAGAAAATAACGAATTAAGAAAAGTTTTAATTGAAAAATTTGGCGAACAAATGAAAATTATTGGGACTTAGATTTAAGTATTTTTCAAAATATGAATAAGTATAAAAACAGTTGGTATTTTTATTATGCCAACTGTTTTTATATAACTATTTTAAACTATCTTTGAACTTAGTACATTTCCAATTGCAAGTAATATGAAAACAAAGAAAAACATTGCGGAAAATGTAAATAAACTTGATACAAATGCATTTACATAAGTTAAATTATTTGGTCTATCATCTATTTTAAGATAAGTTTCATCATTAATATCTGGTTTAGGTGGGTTAGTATATTTTTTAAAAATATTTCTAAAAAAGCCGCTTATTTTTAAATAGTTTATATTTACTGTAAAATATGAAAATGATTGAAGTACTATTCCAAGAATGCAATAAATAATAGTAATAGCTATAATAGTAGATTTACTTACATCAATATTATTTGATTTAATAAGAACATCAAAATATAGAGTAATTAAATCAATATTTAATAGTCTACTTAACGTCATATACCAAGCAAAAACCATTAATATAAATATTAGAATTGTAAGTAAACTTGGTATGACCAAATATTTATTATCATATTTATACTTCGTTGTTAGTAAAAGAACAGCTTTTATGATTGTACATGTAAAAACAAAAAGTATTAATACAAAAAATAAAATCAATAAAAATATAAAAAAAATCATATATTATTACCTCTACTTTTTTAATCTTGTAAGTCGTAATAATCCATCAGTTATCCTTTTATATATATTCTTGTTATGTTCATTTATTTCTTCTTTTGAAGTAAAATCTTTTTTTATTTTGTAATTTTCTATAACTTCTTTATAAACCATTTCTAGTTTATCTCCAAATTCATCTGAAGAATATTGCTCTGCAGTAATATATCCGTTTTCAGCTAATTTTTCTTTTAAAGAATCATTAGTAAGAATAGAAAGTATTGCTTTTGAAAATTCTGAATCATGTTTTACTAATATTCCATTTTTTCCATTTTCAATGAATTCAGAAAGATTAGGAGCATATTTTGCAACAATTGGCACTTTGGCAGCCATTGCTTCGATAAAAGTTAATCCCTGTGTTTCAGTAAGAGAAGCATTTACAAATACATCACCTAAATTATAGTATTTTGGAACATCAATCCATGGAACTTTTCCAGTAAAGATTACTTTATTAGATATATTTAATTTTTTTGCTAAATCTTGAAGTCCATCTTTCGAAGGTCCGTCACCAACAATTAAAAATTTTACATTAGGCATTGATGAAAATAAAGAAGGTAGGTTATTCATAACAACATCTATGCTTTTTTCATCACCAAGTCTTCCTAAAAATAAAATTACCTTTTCATCTTTTGATATTCCAAGAGATTCTTTTAAAGAGTTTTTTTGCTCTATAGTAAAATTAGATCTATTAAATGGAACAATATCAATTCCAGTCGGTATAACATAAATAGGTTTATTCTTAATTTTACATTTATATTTTAAATATTTTTCAGTTTTCTTTGATGGAGTAATAATACATTCAGCCTTTGTCATAAAGTTTTTTGATATTGTTCTAGCAAATCTTTTTGGATATATATTTCTTGTACCTTTTATTGGAATTATATAGTGAATATAATCTTCCCACATTGTATGATAAGTATGTATAAAAGGTATATCAAATTTCCTAGATATAATTTTACCAAATAAACCAAGTGAAAATTCAGATTGAGTATGTACAATATCAAGTCCAATTTCTTTTATTTTTTTTGCAATATCTCTTGAATAAAAAGTAGCAAGTCTGTTTTTGTATTGTCTTGCTACGATGAGAGGCATACTCATTAACATGTATAAATTTTGGTTTTCATTTGGACTTGTTGTTGATCTTGATGGAGCAAAAACATACACTTCATGTCCACGCTTTTTCATTTCTTGTTCAAGCATATTAATTGATGTTACTACTCCACTAGTAACGGGGTTATATGCATCTGTAAAAATACCAATTTTCATAAAAACACAGCTCCTTAATTTGTTTAGGTATTATTTATTAAACTCTAGTTATTATATATTAAAAAAAAATAAAAGTCAAGAAATATACAAATTCGTGGTAATATTAAAAAAATTATTTATTGACAAAATACTATTTATAATGTATTATATGTTTATATATAAAAAACATATAAAGGAGATAGAATAATGTATCCAGATAAAAATGAAGCACATGACATTTTAGAAGAAGCATCTAAATTAAATCCAGGTAAATGGGTAACACATTCAGAGAATGTTGCAAATGTTGCAAGTATATTGGCAGGAGCATTAGGTCTTGATAAAGACAAAGCATATATCTTCGGTTTGTTACATGATATAGGAAGAAGAGTTGGTGTCACAGGGACAAGGCATATAATTGATGGATATAACTATTTAAAAGACCTTGGCTATGAAGAGGTAGGAAGATATTGCCTTACTCATTCATATTTTGTAAAAGATATACAAAATATTATGGGGAAATGGGATTTTACTACTGATGAAGAAATATTTATAAATAAATATTTGAAAAATACTGAGTATGATATGTATGATAAAATAGTACAGATCGCTGATTGTATGACCTTGCCTGAGGGTGTGACATTAATTGAAAGAAGATTAATAGATGTTTATATTAGACATGGGGTTAATGAACATACCATTGATAATTGGAATGCTGTATACAGAACACAAATAGAAATAGAGAATAAGTTAGGATATAGCATATATAAATTGTTTCCAGCAATAAAAGAGACATTTGACAGTAAATTGATAAAAGATGTACTAATTATAGAATAAATATTGAAAGGTAATTAATATATGGAAGAAAAAATTAAATTAATAAAAGAAGAAAATGATTTTTTTAGGGAATGGATAATAAAAGAATGGAAACACCATAATACTGTAGATCAAATATATAAATTAAAAATAATAGATTCAAAAGAACTAAAGTTTGAAGAAAATGAACAATATTACAAAATAATGTATGAAGAAATTATGGTTGGTTTTATTGGTATAAAAGTATATGATAAAGAAATATACTTATATAGATTTTATGTAGATGAAGAATATAGAAATAAAGGTATTGGGACTATCGTATTAAATAAAATAATAAATATAGCAAAAAGTGATAATAAAGATATGACTTTGGAAGTTATAGGAGATAATATTGCAATAGATTTATATGAAAGATTTGGTTTTAAAACACATTATAAAAGAATGGTTCTAAAAATAAATAATAATTTATATAGTAATTAAAAAAAATTTAAAAGATCAATATAAAAAAGTATTTATAGTGAAAAACTATAGATACTTTTTTAATATATTTAAAAATTATATTAACATTATTTAGTTATTTGTATAAATTAGAAGGTTTATTGTAAAAATAATATTAGAAATTTTACATAATATTTTATTATTAAACTTTATTATTAAATTTTATTTTTTTGTAAAAAACATTGAAAAAAGTTATTAAAAAATATATAATATATTGTGTATATATACTAACTGGTAGTATATATTTTTAAAAAATAGGAGGCGTATATGGAAAAAAGAAGAGGAATTTCATTAATAGTTTTAGTCATAACTATAATTGTGATTATAATACTTGCAGGAGCAATAATACTAAATTTAAGTAAAAATAATCCAATTGAAAGTGCCAGAAAAGCAAAGTTTTTAAATGATATAGATACATTTAAAAGTGAATTATCATTATATGAATTAGGTAAAATGGCAAATACAAATGGAAACTATGATCCTAAATTATTAAATGCAGATAAAGATAATTTATTTGACGGAAGCACAGAAGCAGTACCGGATAAGAACATGACGGACGTAATAGAATCAATGAAGGATACAGGCTATGAAAATAAACTTGAGATTGTAGCTGGAGAATTAGTTTATGTAGGAGATAGCGAAAAAGAATCATCTTGGTGTGATGGAGTAATAGAATCTAAAGATTTTAAATTAGATGTAACAGTAATACCAGATGTGACAAGTTTAAATGGAACAATAACTCTTACAGGAGCATTTGTTGATCCAAATAAGATAGAATATTATAGAATATACATATCAGAAACAAGTGGAAATTATCCAGAGTCATATATTCAAGAGATAACTGAAAAAAGTGCAACAGTAAACTTTAGTATATCACAAGGAATAGAAGCAAATAAAACATATTATATAAAAGTCGTAGTAAAAATGAATAATGTTGCAGATACAAGAGAAAAAGAAGTAAAAGTAGTATCTAACGTAGATAATATAGCGCCAAATTCGGCCCAAATATCTGTACCAAGTTATTCAAACAATTTAATAATAACACCAGTAGCAATAACATTAAGTGATAATGATGGTGGAAGTGGAATAAATAAGACAGGAAGCATGTATGTGTTAGATCAAACATCAACAAGTTATTCAGAATCAGATACAGTATGGGATACAGCAACAACTTTTAATTCAACGGATTTCGTGGGAAATGTAGCAACAATAGCAATTGAAGTACCAGGAGACGGTGAATATTATATACATGTATTAGCAGTAGATGGAGCAGGAAACAAAAAGTCAGCAACATCAGGGAAAATTATCGTTGATACAACTATTCCAAATGAACCTGCAATAACATTACCAAGTAATGCTGCAACAAGTAACATACAAGCCACAGTGGTAATGAGTGATAATACAAATGGAAGTGGACTTGATTTAAATCAATGTAAATATATATATTCAACAGCATCAACACCATATGGAGATACAGAGAATATATGGAATACTGCAACAGCATTTACAAGTGCTACACAAACAATAACAGTTACATCAAGTACAAATGAGGTATATTATTTACATGTATTACTAGTAGATAAAGCAGGAAATAGAAGAGAAGTGTTATCTTCTGGTGTAACCACAAATACAGATGTTCCAGTAGCACCAGTAATAACCGGAACAGTATCGAGTAACGTATGGACAAATCAGAATTCAGTTACACTAACAGTAAATGAAGTAACATCAACTGGAATAGTAAGATATGAGTATAATATAAATGATGGAGCTTGGCAAACATACAATAGCACAAATAAAATAGTGGTGTCAACTGAAGGAACAACATATGTAAAAGCAAGGGCTGTAAATAATGTTGGAACAAATGGGGCAATTAGTACAGGATATGTAGTAAGAATAGATAAAGTATCACCTACGATCACAGCATCAAGTGGAGGAAGTACTGCTTCTAGTGTAACGGTAATTGCAACAGCAAGTGACAGTGGAAGTGGAATAAATGGATCTAGTTATCAATATTCAAAGGATAATGGATCAACTTGGACAGGAGCAATTGGTTCAAATAGCTATACATTTAATAGTCTATCTACAGGAACATATAATTGTAAAGTAATGGTATCGGATAATGCAGGAAATAGTACTATATCAAATACTATTTCAATAACAGCAATAGAGTATCCACAATCTAATTCTCCAGGTACAGAAGAAACTCCAGGAACACCAAAAACAGAAAATACTACAATAAATGGTAAAACACCAACATATAATAATCCAGTAATACCAGCAGGATTTAGTCCTGTAAATACTTCAACTGCTAGTTGGACTTTATCAGGAGGAATTCCACAAGGATGGAATAATGGGTTAGTAATACAAGATAATTATGGAAATCAGTTTGTATGGGTACCAGTAGATGGAGTAAATGTACCATATGCTAAATGGTGTACATCAGGTCAATCATATTTATACACAGTTGAAGGTACACTTCCAACTGGATTTAGTGAAGATACAATAACTACTAAATATAAAGGATTTTATATAGCAAGATATGAAGCAAGTTATAATGGTGGAAAAGTAGCAAGTAAAAAAGGAAGTTCGTGGGTATATATAACTTTCTCAGATGCAAAAAATTACTGTGAAAGCATGTCAACTGGTTATGGATACAATACAGCACTGCTAGGAACAACAATATTGACTGGAATACAATGGGATACTGTAATGAAATGGATAGAAAATTCTGGAATAAGTGTTACAAATAGTACATCATGGGGTAATTATTTCGATGCGTCATTTACATATACATATCCAGAAACAGGAAATAAACCTGATAATTCAAGTGCAATATTATATACAGGAGCAACAAGCAGAAATAGTGCAAAAAATATATATGATTTAGCAGGAAATATGGAAGAATGGACAAATGAGAAATATTCAGGTGATTATGTTAGACGTGGTAGCCACTTCAACACTACCGGTTATGCATATCCAGCAGCTTATCGTACATCTTCTTTGATTGGTTCTAATGGTAGTGCCGGATTTAGACCAATGCTATATGTTAAATAATAAGTTGAAATAATATATAATTGAAGTATCATAATAAATAAAATTTAAAATGGGTTTGATTTTTTATTAAGCCCATTTTATTTATTATATTAAATCTTAAAAAATCGTTATAAAACTTCTATTGATTATTTAAAATCTTTATAATTAATGATATAATATGTTTGTTGAGAGATAAGATTTTTTTATTATTTGAGGATAAGAAAATTAAAATATATATGAGAAAATTTAGCATTTATGAGTAGACTTTTAAATAACATGAGGTGGATTTAAAATATGACAAATATATATGTAGTTAGACATGGACAGACTAATTGTAATAAGGAAAGTAAATATAATTGTAGATATGACGAGGATATAAATGAAATAGGAATTGAACAGGCAAATAGTACTAGTGAACAAGTTAAGAAGTTAAATATTGATTTAATTATTTGTTCACCAATGAAAAGAACAAAACATACTATGAATTTATTAAATGTGAATAATATACCAGTAATTTATGATGATAGATTAATTGAAAGAGATGGGGGAAAGCTTACTTTAACAACTATTGATGAATATTATTATAAAGAATATTATAATTATTATTCCACTAAATTTGTTGATGGTCTTGAAACTTTACCAGAATTATTTAACAGGGTTCATTTATTTTTAGATGAAATTATAAAGAAATATAATAATAAGAATATATTATTAGTTACTCATGGAGCAGTAGCAAGAGCAATACAATTTTATTTTGAAGAAATACCGAATGATGGAATGCTTCTTAATGTAAGTGGACAAAAAAATTGCGAAATAAAGAAATATGAGGTGTAATATGAAATTAACTAGTGAAAAGGCGTTAGAAATGTTAAATAACTCAAGAGGAACAGCAAAAGATGATTATTGGATTGAACACTCTATTTGTGTCGGTAAAACTGCTGAGAAGATTGCAGAAGTATTAAATTTAGATACAGAAAAAGCAATGACTTTAGGTTATATTCATGATATTGGGAAAAGTGTTGGCGAGTTTAGCGAACATGTTATGAACGGATATAATCTTTTAAAAGAACTGGGATATGATGATGAGTATATCAATATTTGTTTAACTCATTCATATTTGAACAATGATGTATTATGTACTGCTGGTGGAATACCAGATGATATTCCATTTAGAACTGAATTTATTAAAAATCATGAATATACAATATATGAAAAAATAGTCAATCTTTGTGATTTAATGTGTACAAGTGTAGTTATGACAATTGATAAAAGAATAGTTGATATCATTACACGTAGAGGTGCTTATAGCAATACACAATATCATGTTAAAGAGACATATAAGTTAAAAAAATATTTTGATGATCTATTAGGTTATAATGTTTATGATTTATTTCCTGATATAATTAATAATATATAATAAAAGTATAAGCTAAAAGCTTATACTTTTTTACTTTTATCTATATTTGTAATTAATTTTTATAAATTTAATATAATTTATAAAGACTATTGACTAAGTTAGTCAATAGCAGTATAATACATTTTATGAGAGGAGTGAAGTATTGTATGTATTCAAAATTCTTGAATTTGAGTAAAGAAAAACAAAATAAAATTATAAATGCAGCTTTAAATATTTTTTCAAGTTCAATATATAAGAACGCATCTACAGATGAAATTGTTAAATCTGCCGGTATTTCTAAAGGCTCATTATTTCATTATTTTAAGAGCAAAGAAGATCTATATTTGTATTTATATGATTATTCTGTTGGGTTATTTAAAAAGGACTTTTATTCAAAGATTGATTTAAATGAAAGAGATATATTTAAAAAATTTTCTAATATTACTTCTGTTAAACTTGAGTTAGTTAGAAAGCATCCGGATATATTTAATTTTGTTTATAAAGCAATGTATTTTGAGGATAATCCAAGATTAAAGAAAGAAATAAATAAAAGAAATGATAGTTTGGTTATTGAAAACTACAATAAATTTTTTACAGATATTGATAAGAGTAGGTTTAGAAATGATATTGATCCAAATAAGGCAATTGAACTTATAATACTGACTATGAACGGTTATGCAAGTAAAGAAGCTTTAAATGTAAAACCGTCAGAAGATAATGAAGATTTATACAATAAATGGATTAGAGAAGTAAATGAATATACTGAAATAATGAAAAAAATTTATTATAAAGGAGAATAGTTATGAGTATTATTGAAATTAAAAATTTAACAAAAAATTATGGAAAAGCAAGAGGTATTATTGATGTTAGTTTAAATGTAGAAGAAGGAGAAATATTTGGATTTATTGGCCCAAATGGAGCTGGTAAAAGTACGACAATAAGGACTTTATTAGAATTAATTCATCCTACAAGTGGTGAAGCTAAAATATTTGGAAAAAATTGTATTTCTAATTCGCCAGAAATAATGAAAGAGGTGGGGTATTTACCATCAGAAGTATTTTATTACGATGGAATGAAAGTTATTGATTTACTTAACTATTCAGCTTCTTTTTACAATAAAGATTGTTCAAAAAGAATACACGAGCTTGCAAAAATAATGGATTTGGATTTAAGCAAGAAAATAGATGAATTATCATATGGTAATAAGAAAAAAGTGGGTATTGTTCAGGCATTATTACATGAACCTAAACTTATTATCTTAGATGAACCTACTGGTGGACTTGATCCTCTAATGCAACAAAAATTCTTTGATCTATTAAAAGAAGAAAATAAAAAAGGTGCAACTGTACTATTTTCATCACACGTGTTAAGTGAAGTCCAAAGAGTATGTGATAGAGTTGCTATAATCAAAGAAGGCAGAATTATAAAAATTGAGAAAATGAGTGAAATTAATGAGAATAATTATAAGAGATTTAAAATAGAAGTAAAAGAAAAAGTAGCAACTGAATATTTTCAAATTGATGGAGTTACTAATTTGCAAATAAAAGATTCTATTTATAGTTTCATGTTTAAAGGAGATATAAATGATATATTAAAAAAAGTAAGTGAGATAAAAATAAATAATATATGGGTGGATGAACCTGATCTTGAAGAAATATTCTTACATTATTATAATAAGGAGGACTAAACTATGAATATTTATTTACATGAACTAAAAGCAAATAGTAAATTTGTTATAAATTGGCTTATAGCAATTCTTTGTGTTGCTCTTATAATGATTTCAAGTTATATTGCTGTTAGTAAAGATTTAGATTCATTTAGGCAAGTACTTTCTAATTATCCAGAAAGTATAAAAATTGCTTTTGGTATAAATATTGATAAAATAACCTCAATTCTTGGATATTTTTCATCCTTTGTATTGGCAATTTTATGTGTATGCAGCGCTATTGAGGCTATGATTTTAGGAATATCTATTTTATCAAAAGAGATTAGAGAAAAAACAGCAGACTTCCTATATTCAAAACCTGTTTCTAGAAATAAAGTTATAACTTCTAAATTACTTGCTTCACTTACATTATTGATAATTTGCAATATAATTTTTATAATAGTTGTGTTTATAGCACTAAATATAGTATCTAATTCCACTTTTGACCTTACTACATTTATATTAATTGCAATAATTCCTTTTATTATACAACTTATATTCTTCTCACTTGGAATGTTTATATCATCACTCATGTCTAAGGTGAAGGCTGTTTTACCTATATCTATGGGTATAGTATTTGGATTTTATATATTAAGTTCATTTGCTGATGAGAAGTTAAGAGCTATAATGCCATTTAAATATTTTGATACAAGTTATATATTAGATAAATCTAAATATGAATTAAATTATGTTTTAATTACTATTGCAGTAATTATCTTATCTACATTTTTTACTTATATAATATATAAGAAAAAAGATATAGAAGCAGTTTAAAGAGGTGAAAATATGAATATTTTTTTAAGAGAAATGAATGCCAATAAAAAGGCACTTATAATATGGTCTATATGTATGATATTATTTGTGTGGATGGGAATGCAAAAATATGAAGCATTTGTTGGAGATGGAACAAACATGGCAAATTTTAGTCAGATGATGGATTCAATGCCAAAAGTTTTGCAAACACTGTGGGGAATTTCTAAATTTGATATTACAAGTCCAATAGGATTTTTTGGAATAATATATCCTTTTTTACTATTAATGGGTGGAATACATGCCGGGATGTTAGGTGCGGGTATAATTTCAAAAGAAGAAAGAGATAAAACTGTTGAATTTTTAATGGCAAAACCTGTATCAAGGAATAAAATTATGACTGCTAAAATAATGGCAGTACTTACAAATTTAATAGTATTTAATATTGTTACTTATATTACATCATTTGTTATATTAAATCAATTATCAAATAATTCATTTATATCATCAATAATACTTACTATGATAGGAACGTTTTTTGTTCAAGTTCTATTTGCTATAATTGGTGTAGGATTTGCAGCTATGAGTAAAAATTATAAAAAATCTGGATCTATGACTGTTTTTATACTTTTAGGAAGTTATTTGTTATCCGCTTTTATAGATATGAGTGATAAATTCAATATTTTAAGTGTTTTAACACCATTTAAATATTTTGATGGAAAAGAACTTCTTGTTGATAAAACTTTAAATGTTGGATATACTTTATTAACTTTAGCTATTATAATCTGTATTTTAGTATTTTCATATAGAAAATACACAAAAAGAGATCTTAATTTCTAATATTTATTATTAATTAAAGAAAGATATAAAATATAAATAAAACAGATCTTATGTATTTTTTATTGTCATTTTTTATAATAAATGTTAATATATAAAAAGATCTTATGAATTAATATAGTTTTGAAATCCGTCAATATATAAAGGAGTGATATAATGCCATCATGGGTTATACATCTAAAAATAGCAGAAGAAATTAATAAAGAATTAAAATTAAATGATAGTATATATAAATTTGGGAGTGTTATGCCAGATGCTGAAGGATATGTTGTAAATAATCTATCTCAAAACATATCATATGATATATCTCATTATGCTTGTTTACAAAATATAAATGAAATGAAATTTATTTTACCAAATAAAGATAAATTTCTAATGTCACATAAAAAAGATATAAATAATGATTTGATTTTGGGATATTTTTCGCATATACTTGCAGATTATTTTTTTAATTTTAATACCTTTAAATATAAATATATATGTGATGATAACGAAAATATTATTGGAGTTATATTAAAGAATAATGAAGATTACTATACTGATAAAAGAAGTATAATGTCTTTAAAACAAAATGATTTTGAAAAATTTTCTAGAAAAATATATAAAAACATAGATAACAAAATAAAAGAAGAAGATATTGATAAAATATTAGAAAGTTGTAAAATTATAGAAGAGATAAATTATGACAGAGAAGATATAATAAAAATAATAGAGTATGTTAATAACATAAAATTTGAATATGACAAAAAAGATATAAATGAGTTTGATTACAGTATATATAGTGAAAAGGATTTAGAAAATATGTTAGATAATTGTATAAAATATATAAAAAATGAAATTCTGAATTTATATGATTATTTAAATAAATTTGTAAATTAATATTTATCTTATAATTTTTAACAATAATATAAAAGAAACAAGAAAGTATATTAAATATAAAAGAAAATATAAAATTGAGCACCATATTCTGGTGCTCAATTGTTATAATTATTCGTAAATGTAATAATGATAAATTATTTTATTCTTCTTTTAAGTTCATCTATAATACTTAATTCTGTTATGTGTAGATTGTTATTTTTTCCTGTGCCAAGTTGTACATCTGGTTTTACTATTGGTCCATGGTAATCGCTTCCACCACTAACAAATAGGCCAAGTTTTTCTGCAATTCGTAGGGTTCGTTGTGTATAAATAGCATCATGACTACTATGATATGCTTCAATTGCCTCCAATCCATAAGATGCCAAAGTATATACGTACTTTTCAATCCAATCAATATCCCGTTTTAGTGTTATATTATGGGCAAGAGAAGCTATTCCACCGGCCTGTATAATATATTTTATACATTCATAATCTGTAAGTTCGATTTTCTTTTTATATTTTGGCACTTCATTGAATATTGTAAAGGCATCTTTTACAGTTCTGACATGACCATATTTTACCATTAATTTTGCAATATCGGGTCTTCCAACTGATCCTGATGAAAAATATATCTTTTCTAAATCACTATTATGAAAATTAATATTTTTGTATTTCATTAATTGTTCTATAATGAACCTAATACGGTCAATATTGTCTTTACGTATCAATTCAGTTATAAAATTAAGATTTGGATCATTTAAAGAAATTCCATAACCTAGAATATGGAGTTGTCCGCCTTTAAATTGTGCACCGAGCTCAATACCAGGTATTATTTTTATATTACTAAAATTGTTATTATTGATTGCTTCTTTTGCACCTAAAATTGTATCGTGATCAGTTATAGATATTATTGATATATTTTTATCACTAGAATATTCTAATAATTCATGAGGTGTAAGTTCACCATCCGAATATGTGCTGTGAATATGCATATCTATTAAATTATCTTCTTTCATATGGATAATCTCCCTTCTACTATTTTTTTATATATTAGTTATATATAACTTAACTATTATTACTACTTGTATTATACATCAAATTGTATTATAATTAAAATATATATTAATTATGTTTAATATAAGGAGATGTTATTATGAAAGTAGATATTGAACTATATAGAGTGTTTTATGAAGTAGCTGAGCAAAAAAATATAACTAAAGCATCTGAAGTATTATATATTTCACAACCAGCTGTAACTATGAGTATAAAAAAATTAGAAGAACAATTAGAAATGACTTTATTTATAAGAACAAAAAGAGGGGTTATTCTAACTAATGAAGGTAAAGTACTATATGATTATGTAAAAGATGCAATTGAAAGTTTAAAAATTGGTGAAAATAGAATATTAAATTTAAAAAAATTAGAAAGTGGAAATATTAGAATAGGTATAGGAACAATTCTTACAAAGTTTTTTTTAATGGAACATTTAGAAAAATTTCATAAAGACTATCCTAAAATTACAATAAATATTGATACAACTAGTACAGATGAAATGCTTAAAAATTTAGAAAATGGCAAATTAGATATGGCTGTAATTGCAACAGATAAAATGAAATATAAAAATTTTGATATTGTTTATTCTGAGGAAATTCAAGATATTTTTATATCTAATAGAGAGTTTGCAAATATTACAGATAAATCAATTAATTTAGAAGAACTAAATAATTATCCTTTGTTGCTACAAAATGTAAGTACAACGTCAAGACAATTTTTAGATAAATTTACAGAAAGCAATGGAATAAAATTAAAAAGTATAATGGATCTTGCAAGCTATTCTTTAGTTGTTGAATTTGTAAAAATTGGCTTTGGAATTGGATTTGTAACAAGAAGATATGTTGAAAAGGAGCTAAAAGAAAATACATTATTTGAAATAAAAACTTATCCTAAGATTCCATCTAGAAAGATTGTAGTTTTAACTAAAAAAGATTATTTGCCAAGTTTTAGTGTTTCAAAACTAATTAATATAATGAGAGAAAATAATAACAAAAAATAATTACATATTTTATATAATATCCTTTACAAATTTAGATAAAAATGATAATATATAAACAAACGTTTTAAATGTAATTTAAATATGTAAATTATTTATATTGTAAATTAACTTAACAATAAAATAGAAATTTTTAGGTGGTGAAATAATATGGCAATGTGGAATCCATGGAGAGGTTGTAAAAAATGTAGTGATGGTTGTAAATATTGCTATATTCATAAAGGCGATTTAAAAAGAAATGTTAATACAAATGATATTGTGAAGACAAAAGATTTCAATAAACCAATAGAAAAACTTAAAAATGGTAGTTATAAAATTAAGTCTGGTATTGTTTATCTGTGCTTTTCAACAGATTTTTTTATTGAAGAAGCAGATCACTGGAGAAATGAATGCTGGAAAATTATAAAAGAAAGATCAGATTTAATATTTTTATTTTTAACTAAAAGAATAGACAGATTCTTTAAATGTATCCCAGATGATTGGAAGGATGGATATGATAATGTCGTTATATGTTGTACTATTGAAAATCAAAAAAATGCTGATTATAAATTGGAGATTTTTAGAAATTTACCAATAAAACATAAATGTATTACCGTTCAACCTTTACTTGAAAAAGTTGATATTCAAAAGTATTTAGATAACATTGAATTAGTAGTTGTTGGCGGAGAATCTGATTTTAATGCTAGACCTTTAGATTATAATTGGGTATTGGACATTAGAGAACAATGTATAAGTAAAAAAGTAGAATTTGAATTTAGGCAATGTGGAACACATTTTATAAAAGATGGAAAAGAGTATACATTGCAAACAAAGGATTTGTGTAAACAAGCTAAATTGGCAAATATTGATTATCGTATAAAAAAATAAATAAAAGAATTATTTTATATTAATATGATCTGTAATATTAGGGTTATAACTTATTATAATAAATATAAATACTATTTTATTAAAGAGGAGGAACTTTAATGGGAAATATAGAAAAATTTGATGCGATAGCTAATTGCTATGATACATATGAAAGGCTTCAAACAACTAAAATAATAGTAGAGAAAATAAAAAAGTATATTGGTAATAAAAAAAATAGTGTAGCTATGGATTTTGGTTGTGGAACTGGTCTTATTGGTATGCAATTAATTGATAATTTTTCATCAATGATATTTATTGATGCATCTTATTCTATGATTGAACAAGTTAATGAAAAAATAAGAGAAAATAAGATTTCTAGTGCTAAGACAATTTGCTATAATTTTGAAGAACATGAAGATATTAATATTAAAAGTGATTATATTATTATTGTTCAAACATTATTACATATAAAGGATATAGAATTAATATTATCAAGGTTATTTAAAATTTTAAATAATAATGGACACTTGATTATTGTTGATTTTAATAAAAATGACTTTATAACTTCAAATGAAGTTCATAATGGATTTGATCAAAATGAACTAGGTAAAATTTTAAAAAATATAGGATATGATGATGTAAAATCTGAAACCTTTTATTTTGGAGAAAATATATTTATGGGGAATGATGCGTCATTATTTATACTTGATTGTAAAAAATGAAATTTAGTGATAAAAACTGAATTTATTAGATGAAGGAGAATTATAAATGGTTAATATAAGAAATGAAAAGGAAACGGATTATAAGAAAGTAGAAGAAATTACAAGAAAATCTTTTTACAATTTATATATTCCGGGATGTGTTGAACATTATTTGGTCCATATTATGCGAGAACATAAAGATTTTTTACCAGAATTAGATTTTGTAATTGAAATTGATGGTAGTATTATTGGAAATATAATGTATACAAAAGCAAAATTAGTTGATGAAGATAGAAATGAAAAAGAAATTTTAACATTTGGTCCAATTTGCATTTTACCAGAATACCAAAGAATGGGCTATGGAAAAATGTTACTAAACCATTCTTTTGAAAAAGCCAAAGAGCTTGGTTATGATGTTATAGTGATATTTGGTAATCCAAATAATTATGTAAGTCGAGGATTTAAGAGTTGTAAAAAATATAATGTCTGTCTTGATAATGGTAAATATCCGGCGGCGATGATGGTAAAAGAGCTTAAATCAAATGTATTAGACGGAAGGAAATGGATTTATTATGATAGTCCAGTTATGCAACTTGACGAAAAGCAAGTACAAATATTTGATGATGGATTAGAGAAAATGGAAAAAATATATCAACCAAGTCAAGAGGAATTTTATATAAATAGTCAGGCTTTCTTGGATTAGGTTTTTTTACTGGTATAAATAGCACTAAATGGACTAGATAAATTTAGATGGAAAAATAAAATTTGCGACTTTTATTCGTGTAAATTTATGTAATAAAATTTTGGATTATAAATTTTATAAATATAATATTTAATTATATAATTTGAATTAAATAAAATCAATAGGAGGAATAATAAATGAATAATTTATTTATAGAATATCCAAAATGTTCAACTTGTCAAAATGCAAAGAAATGGTTATTAGCAAACAATATACAATTTACTAGTAGAAATATTATAGAACAAACTCCTACTATACAAGAACTAGAAATATGGATAAAAATTAGTGGACAAGATATAAAAAAGTGGTTTAATACAAGTGGATTAAAATATAAAGATTTAAATTTAAAAGAACATCTATCTAAAATGAATCAAAATGAAAAGTTAAAATTACTATCAAGTGATGGTATGCTTATCAAAAGACCATTATTAATTCTTAAAGATACTATATTAATTGGTTTTAAAGAAAACCAATGGCAGGAATTTTTAAAAAATAACAATTAAAATAAAAAATAAGATTGAAATCAATAAATAAAGAATTTTATTGGAGGTAAAAAAATGTGGAATGTAAATGCAGTTAAGAAATCTTTATTTGATAAAAATATAGATTCCTCTACATATAATCCTAATATTGTAATCAATGAGCAAAGTAAAAATATAAAAGATAAAATTAAAGAATTATTAAATAAATCTACTCGTGTGGACATTGCTGTTAGTTATGTAGTTTGGTCTGGATTATCTTTAATTTATGAAGATTTAAAAAAGTTTGATTCTAATAGTCGTTTAATACTAACAACAGAGGGGATGGTTACAGATCCTAGATCTTTAAATAAGTTAAATGAATTAAATATGGAAGTTAAGATTTATATACCTAATGTGGATAGTAAAGGATTTCATTTAAAGACATATTTATTTGAAACTGATAATAATACAACATTATTAATAGGTAGTTCAAATATTTCTGCTCGCGCATTCGGTTTAGTACATGAAATGGTGGCAGAAATAAATGCAAAAAATGAAGGTTATATTATAGAAAAGTATAATAATACATTTAATGATCTTTGGAATGATAAATGTTCAGAAGTATTAACTGAGGAATTTATTTACAATTATTCAAATATTTATACTCAAAATAAAAAAATTGAAATTAATGTTGCTAAGATGTTTTTAGAAGTAAAAAATATCAAACCGAATTATATGCAAGAGAGAGCTTTAGAAGCTTTAAAAGAGTGTAGGGAAGTGAGTAATAGAGGTTTAGTTATAGCAGCTACTGGTACTGGTAAAACATATTTATCTGCTTTTGATGTAAAAAATTGTAATGCAAAAAAGGTATTGTTTTTAGTTCATAACAGACTGATTTTAACATCTGCTATAGAAACATATAAAAAAATATTTAAAAATAAAACTATGATAGAATTAGATTCAAACAATATGGAGAAAATTCATAATTTCGATTTCATTTTCACAACTGATAAAACAGCATACAATAAACTTATAAGTAATATTCCAAATAATTACTTTGATTATATTATATATGATGAAGCTCATAAGATAGGATTTGATACAAAATATAGAGACATTATTGATTATTTTAATCCTAAATTTACTTTAGGTATAACTGCAACTCCTGAACGAACTGACAATCCTGATTATTTGTTCAAAATTTTTAAATATAATATTCCATATGAGATAAGGCTTTTAGATGCAATGAATCATGAATTGGTGTGTCCATTTACTTATTATGGTTTAAATTTAGAAAATAAATTATTGAAAAGTAATGAAGAATTTAATTATGAAGAATTAGCAAAATATATTAAAAATACAATTGATAAAAAAGGCCATTATGGTGAAAAACTAAAATGTTTAGTTTTTTGTTCAAATATTAAAGAGGCAAATTCAGTTTCTTCACAATTAAATAATTTGGGATTTATATCTGTTAGTGCTGTTAGCGGTGAAAATGAATTAACTAGAAGTGGTATAGAAAAATATATAATAGATTTAAAATCAGATGAAAAAGGAACTTTAGAAATAATATGTACTGTTAATAAATTTAATGAAGGTATTGATATTCCTGATATTAATACAATAATTATGCTTAGAAACACAATATCTGCAATAATATATATTCAGCAATTAGGCCGTGGTTTAAGACGAACTGAGGACCCTCATAAGTATGTAACTGTTTTTGATATAATTGGTAATTCTAAAAATAATTATTCTATTGCTCAAGTATTAACTGGAAATACTACCGTTGATAAAAGAAAACTATATATGTATGCTAATAAAGGATTTGAGACAGTTTCACCTTTTATTAATGTTGAAATAGAAAAAGAAGCAATGGAGAAGATAATTAGATCCATTTCAGTCAATTTTACAGTAAAGAATGAATTAATGGAAAAATTCAGAAATGAATTTTATAGGTTTGAAGTAATTCCTACTTTAAAAGAAATGTACTTAAATCCAAATTTTAAAGAAATGGAATTATTACAATTATTGTTTAAAAATTTCTATGAACCTTTTAAAGAATATTATTTTAGAAAATATAACATTGAAAAAGAAAATAAATTTTTGGATAATTTTTTTACGCTTATTACTCAATTTGTATTTAGAGGATACAATTCTGTAACATTACAGGAGTATGTTAAATTATTAAAAGGGGATAAAATTCAAAATGATAAGTTAAGAAAAATATTACTCCCTTACGAGTTTGAAGATGGTATTTCAACTGCAATAAATAGTGAATACAACAAAAAGGGAAAAGAATTTCCAAAAATCTTTGAGTTTGAAAATGGATATTTAAAACTAAACAATGAAATCGTAATTTTATTGAAAAAATATAAAAGTATTGAATTATTTAATGAGCATATAGAATTATTTGAGTATTTAGGTGAAAATAATGATTATACTATGAAATTATTTGATTTGGTAGATAAAGGTGAATTTTTATATAATCTTGACAGTAAAGACTGCTATATGAATGTTACAGGTGAAAGAATAGATAAAGAAAAAAAGACTGTATATTGTATTGTTAAAGTTACTGAAAAAGAAACATTCTATGATAATTACATAGTGGATAATAATAAGATTATATATTATACAAAGGCTTCTAAAACCAAGGAAGCAGCATGTGAAAAAATAAGAGTGATTATTGAAGAGAATTATAAATTTTATTTATGTGCACAATTTCCACATTTAGGTTATTCTAACACATCGTACTTTAATCTAGGTAATGTTAAGGTAAACAAAATTTCAGAAGTGCAAAAGGTAGATGATGGAAAATATAATCATAGAATAGAATTTATTGTAGAACGTGATATACCTTTTGAGTTGTTGCAATATAAATAGTTAATATTATTAAATATTAAAAAAATAAAAATAGTATATTATTCAGTAGTATTTAGAATTTGACTTCTTAATAATTCTATGATAATATTAAATGAAATTTTTAGTATTCTTTATATAATTTAAGGAGGAGTATTTTATGCTTAAAGAGGAAAATTTAGCAGAGAAAATTAATAGTTTAGATCGTGTAACAACAGAAATCAGAAATAAATATTTCAAAGGTAAAAATTTTAAATATATTCGAGATTGGCTAGAAAATCACAACATAAATAAACACACTTTTATAGAGCTTGAATGTGCGGGTGTAGCTATACTTATATCTAAACCTGGTGAAATTGAAAAAGTATTAGTACAGATTCGTTCTAGTGAAGATAATAGAATGGGATTTTTTGGTGGTGGGATTGAAGATGGCGAGTCATCAATAGATGCTGCTATAAGAGAGTTAAAAGAAGAAAGTGGTATAGAGATTTCTGGAACACAACTCGAATTTATAGAGATAAATGAGCATGATCTTGAATATAAGAATGGTGATAAAGTATTTTATAAATCATATATATATTTACTTAAATTGGATTACTATCCTTTTATTAAAATTGATAATGAATCAAATGGATTTATGCTTATTTCAAAAGAAAATTATAAAAATTTTACTTATTTGAAAGATACTAAATTATTTCAGTTACAACCATATTTATGGGAAACTTTAGTAAAAATTTTGAAATTGTAATGAAATAATGAAGCAAGTGAACAAAACGAAAATTTGTTCGCTTTTTCTTGCTTTTTTATGCGATAAGTGATAAAATAATAATATATAAATAAACAATTTTAAAATTGAGTATTTTGCAAAATGCTATGACTACAAATTTGAATCCAAATTCGTCTCAAGGCAAAAAAACACAATTTTGAGAGTAAAAAATTAAAATTGAGACAAATCTTGAGATTGATTTTTTTAAAAAAGTTGGTTGATAGTTATTGTAATCAATCAAAAAAGGAGGTAAATATGTTCAAATTACATTCAAAATATAGCCCAAGTGGAGACCAACCACAGGCAATAGAAAAATTAGTTGAAGGAATTAATAAAGGTGAAAGGCATCAAACTTTACTTGGTGCAACTGGTACTGGAAAAACATTCACAATAGCAAATATAATTCAACAGGTGAACAAACCAACAATAGTAATGGCACATAATAAGACATTAGCTGGACAACTTTACTCAGAATTTAAAGAGTTATTTCCAGAAAATGCAGTAGAATATTTTATCAGCTATTACGACTATTATCAACCGGAAGCATATATTGCATCAACTGATACATATATAGAAAAAGATAGTAGTATAAACGATGAAATTGATAAACTTAGACATAGTGCGACAGCAGCATTATTTGAAAGGAAAGATGTAATCATTATAGCAAGTGTATCTGCAATATATTCACTTGGTTCACCAGAAGATTACTCTAATTTGGTATTATCAGTTAGACCAGGAATGAAAAAATCAAGAGAAGATGTTTTAAAAAGTTTAATTGAAATGCAATATGAAAGAAATGATATTGAATTTGTAAGAGGTAAATTTAGAGTAAAAGGAGATATCGTTGATGTATTTCCAGCAGATAACAGTGAAGATGCAATAAGACTTGAATTTTTTGGAGATGAAATAGAAAAGGTGAGTATAATTGAGGCAATTACAGGTAAAGTGAAAGCCTTATCAAAGCATGAATTTATATATCCAAAATCACATTATGTTATTCCAAGAGAAAAAATAGATGATGCCTTAGTAAAGATTGAAAAAGAATTAGAGGAAAGAGTAAAATATTTTAAGGAACACGATAAGATTGTAGAAGCATATAGAATTGAACAAAGAACTAATTTTGACATGGAAATGTTACGTGAAACTGGATTTTGTCAAGGTATAGAAAACTATTCAGCAATTTTAACAGGAAGAGAAACTGGTAGTACGCCATATACTTTATTTGATTATTTTGGAGATGATTTTTTAGTTGTTGTTGATGAATCTCATGTTACAATACCACAAATTAGAGGGATGTATAATGGTGATAGAGCAAGAAAAGAATCTCTTATTGAAAATGGATTTAGATTACCTTCTGCTTTTGATAATAGACCACTTAGATTTAATGAATGGGAATCAAAGGTTAAACAGGCAATATATGTAAGTGCAACACCAGCAGATTATGAGAAGGAAAACTCTGCACAAATTGCTGAACAAATTATACGTCCTACTGGATTACTTGATCCTGAGATAATTGTAAAACCAACAGAAGGACAAATTGAAGATTTAACCAACAATATCCATGAGATAGCACAAAAAGGGCAAAGAGTTTTAGTTACTACTTTAACTAAGAAAATGGCAGAAGAACTTTCTAGTTATTTTAGTGATAAGGGAATAAAGGTAAGATATATGCATTCTGATATTGAAGCTTTAGATAGACTTGAAATTATACGTGAATTAAGACTTGGTAAATTTGATGTATTAGTTGGAATTAATTTGTTAAGAGAAGGACTTGATATTCCAGAGGTTTCTCTTGTTGCTATATTAGATGCTGATAAAGAAGGATTCTTAAGAAGTGAGAGATCTTTAATTCAAACAATAGGAAGAGCTGCAAGAAATTCTGATGGAAAAGTAATCATGTATGCAGATGAACTTACTGATTCAATGGATAAGGCTATAACTGAGACAAATAGAAGAAGAAAAATTCAAATGGAATATAATGAGAAACATGGTATAACTCCAAAGACTATAATAAAAGATATAAGAGATAGTATAAAAGCAACATTTAGTGCAGAAGAAGAAAAAACGGTTGATGTTAAAAATGGTGAAAATTTAGAACAAACTATTGAAAGATTAACAGAAGAAATGATGCAGTATGCAAGAAAATATGAATTTGAAAAGGCAGCTACGATACGTGATTTTATCGAAGAATTAAAAAATATGAAGTAAGAAGTATTAATATAAGTACTGTCACATATAATTTACTGGTAAATAATATTTTGTAAAATTGTAATTATTAATTTAGTAACTTTTAAATAATTATTTAAATGAAAGGAGAAAAGTCATGTATGAGAATGTACGGAATTTAAAGTTCGAATTTGATAGTATTATTTCTGAATATGAAAAACCTTACTTAGATATTAGGAAAAAAGTTTCAGAATTTATAGGATCTTCAATTTTAGATATTGAAGTAAGAAAAGATGTAAGGGAAATATTAATTGATCTTTATCGTAAAGATTTACTTGATATTGTAGTTGAGGTCTTATGCTCTAAAAGGTACTTAGAATCACCATTTACCCAAAAACCAGAAATTTTTTTGTATGAAATTGCAAAGCAAAGTAAATTTAACAGAGTAGATTTGCAGACTAAATACTTAAGGAAACGTGATTCAATTTCAAGAGTAATAGGAATATATAATACTTATTTACTTGAGATAATAATCGAGTTTCAAATACTTGTCATTAATATGAAAGAAAATGATTATCCTAAGTTATTAAGAATATTAAAATCAATTAAAGAACTAAGATATGTGCAGCCTTTTTTAGATTTACACGTATATGAATTATGTCCACTAAAGTTTGATTCTTTAATCCAATTAACTGAAAGTATTTTAAATTGCAAGGATAGATTAACTGAAACAGATATAATTGCAGCAATTGAAACGAAGATAGAAGAATTATGTGATTAAATTAATATTAGGTTATCTTGTATAAAAACTTAGACACAGTGTAAAATCTGTGTCTTTTTTGTTTTAAAAATATTACATTTATTAAAAATTACGTAATCAAAATGTAATATTTTTTATACTCGTGAATATATAATAATATAACATTAGATAAAATATAGAGGTGAAAGAAATGGAAGATAAAAAAAAGGTAGTAACAAATCAAAACATTATAATGGAAAATAGAGAAAAAATAACAGTAACAGGTGTAATTGATATACACAGTTTTGATGATGAATTGGTCCTTGCACAAACTGATTTAGGTATTTTAACAATTAAAGGTGACGATTTAAAGATGAATAAATTGAATTTAGACAACAATGAATTGATTGTTGAAGGGCAAATAATGGCAGTGGCATACAGTGATATAGCAGGCAATAAAAAAAATGGATTTATGAATAAGTTATTCAAATAGAAAGAAAAGGGATATATGTATATTTCAAATGAATTATTTACTTTCTCTAAATTCGTAATTATAGGTATTATTATTTCAATTATATTTGATTTTTTTAGAGCATATAGAAAAACAAAAAAGGTCAGTAATACTGTCGTAATAATTCAAGATATAATATATTTCATTATTGCGACAATTATAGTAACACTTAGCATAATATTTTTCTTAGATTCGGTTATAAGACTATATATTTTTGTAGCCATAATTATTGGTTGTTTAATATATTTGTCTTTTTTCAGCAAGTATATTATGAAATTTTACATTAATTCAATTAAAACTTTTAAGGCGGCTATCGACTTATTTTTTACTCCAATAAGGCTGTTTATGCAGTTTATTCATATAATTTATAATTTTTTGGAAAAATATATAAAAAAATGTTGCAAAATGATAAAAAATATGGTATTGTATTTATACAAACGCATAGTTCACGGGTTAAAGAAGATTAGGATAAAGAAAAAAAAGAATACAAAAGAGGGTTCAAAAGATGAAAAAAGTGCATAATGTTGCTATTAAAAATAATGATAAAAGAAATGGATTAATCAAAGTAGCTTCTTTATTTTTTGTTGTATATTTTATATATACTATGGTTAATCAACAAATTCAAATTAATAAATATAATTCACAAATACAGATGTATTCTTCAGATATTGAGTCTAAGCAAAAATTAGTGGAATATTACAAGAATCAGAAAAATAATATTCAAAGTGATCAGTACATAGAATCAGTTGCAAGAGATATTCTTGGATATGTAAAACCATATGAGAAAATTTTTGTGGATGTTAATAGATAAATATTAGTATATGAAATGGTACGTAAAGTATCATTTTTTTTGTTTTTTTGTTGCATAATTCTTTTATTTATGATATAAGTTTGCTATGAAAAACATAATGTATTATGATAGAAGGGAGTTAGTATGATTAGTGTTAAAAATCTTACAAAAAAATTTGATAGCTTTGCTGCTGTTGATAATTTAAATTTAGACATAAATGATGGTGAAGTTTTTGGGTTACTTGGTGAAAATGGCGCTGGTAAAACAACAACTTTGAGAATGCTTGCAACTATGTTAAAACCAACTTTTGGTACAGTATTAGTTAATAATTTTGATACTGTTAAAGATGATGAAAAAGTAAGAGAGAATATTGGAATATTATTTGGAGGAGAAACTGGTCTTTATGATAGGCTTACTGCAAGAGAAAATATTGAGTATTTTGGCGACTTATATGATATGCCAAAAGATGAATTAAATAAATCAATAAATAAGGTTTCAAAAATACTTGATATGGATGAGTATATAGATAAAAGAGTTGGAAAATTCTCTAAAGGTATGAAACAAAAAACAGCTTTTGCAAGAGCAACAATTCATAATCCAAAGATATTATTACTTGATGAACCTACATCTGGACTTGACGTTACTGCTGCAAGACAAGTTCATGATTTTATAAAAGCTTGTAAAGATGAAGGCAGAACTGTAATTTTTTCTTCACATTCCATGGAAGAAGTTGAAAAACTTTGTGATAGAGTAGCAATAATACATAAAGGAAAGTTATTAGAAGTAGGAACTTTATCAGAATTAAAAGAAAAATATAATGATGATAATCTATCTAATATATTTACTAAACTAATAGAAGATGGAGGAGAAAAGTAATGAATTTTAGGCATATAGTTATAGTTTTTAAAAAAGAAATGAAGGATTGCTTTAGAGATAAGAAATCTGTAATTAGTAATATTTTATTACCACTTATATTAATACCAGCTATATATTTCCTTATGAATATGATGATTAAAGGAAATACCAAAGAAATACAAGAAAATATGAAAATTGGTATTGTATATCAAAAAGATATATCAAAAGCTGAGGCCTTTACAAAAGATAGTATTGTTGGTCAAGATAAGGCTGAAATAATTACCTATACTACTGAAGAGCAAGCCACTGAAAGTTTAATGAATGGTAATTTAAATTGTGTAATAATATATTCAGATGAATTTTTTAATAATATAGAAAAAAATATTATATCAAATGTAAAATTAAAATATGATTCAACTAGAAATACTTCACAACTTGGTATGCAAATTATAAGTTCAAAATTAAGTACACTTAACACAAATCTTGCTCAAAAACGTCTAGAAGAACTAAATATACCAAAAGATGTATTATCTCTAATCGCAATTAATGTTGAAGATGCATATGTTCCAGTTACAGATAATTCTTCAAATGGAGCAAATGAAATTTTAATTGTTATACTTCCAATGTACCTTGCAACTGTAATTGTTTCTTCAGGTATGCCACTTGCACTTGATTTGTTTGCAGGTGAGAGAGAAAGAAATACATTTGAAGCATTATTTTCAACAAAGGCAAACAGACTTTCCATACTTATAGGAAAATATATATCTGTACTGGTATTTTCGATAATATCAATATTTACGTCATTCATTGGTCTAATACTTGGAATAGCATTAAATCCAGAGATGTTTACAAATAATGTTGAAAATTTTAATGTATTTTCGCTACTTTCATCAATGAATATTCCTATCTCAGCATTGTTACTTGTATTGCTTTCATCAATAACTCTTGCAATAGTATTTGGTGGAATACAAATAGCTATAAGTACATATTCAAAGAGCTTAAAAGGTGCACAGACATACTTATCATACTTAGTATTTGTAGGAATGGTACCAGGTTTTATGTCTATGAGCATGGGAGCTGGAGATATGCAAAATTTTATGGCATTTATTCCAGTATTTAATACAATAGCTTCAATTAAGATGGTGCTTAGTGGAATAATTAATTATGGTTTCTTAATATGGGGAGTAGTAACAAATTTAGTATTCTCTGGTTTAATATCAGCATGGGTAATCAAAATGTTTAATAAAGAAAAAATTATAATTAGATAAAAATTTGATACAAAAAATAACTTAAAAAGGTGCTAATCATCCTTTTTAAGTTATTTTTATAAATTTTATTGTTACGTTTTGATTATCATTTGTAGCAAGTATTTTTATATCACCATCTGTATTGTTTTTAAACTTCAAGTCAAGAGAACCATAAAATACAGTAGCATCTTTATCTTTTGGCACGTAATATACTCTTCTACTATGTGGATGTCTTTCTGTTATCTCTAAACCTGCAATTAATGCTGCATTATATACAGTACTACTAATTTGACACATACCACCACCAAAAACTTTTATTTTATCTCCTTCAGAGTCAAATCCTACAGCTTCTTTATATCCTTGTTCTTCTCCCATTGGTCCAATAGTATTATTAAATGAAAATTCTTCACCTTTTTTTATTATTGCATTGTTTAATTTCGAATCTGCTAAAGTTATATTGTGCACTCTATTTGCATCCTTATCATAAAGTGTAGAAGTAAATGAAGCTATTTCAGTTTCAACAGGAGTCTTTACTGGGACTTTATTGGGGTCTACATTCATATTATTTTTTTCATCTTCTGTTATATCTCCAGAAGTAGATGAGTTTGAATTATTTCCAGAAGAATTTGAATTGTTTTCTGAAGAATTGGGTATATTATTTGATGTATTATTTGTTTCAGATTTTCCTATTAAGTTGCTTGAAATATTACTATTTGAAACAAAAACAGAATATACGACAAAGAAAATTGAAGCAATTATAACAATAGAGACAATAATTAATAAAATTTTTTCACTATTATCTTCTTTTTTCATAAATGTTCTCCTTATATAAACATTATATATAATATATTTTGTGTAAATAAAAATAAAATATGTAATTTTAGAATTTGAAAAAAATGGTTTTAAAAAAACTGTTTAAATATTAAATAAAAATATTTAAACAATTTTTTAAATTTTAATTATGTAAAAATTTATAATTCAAGTTTTATATTGTATAATTCAAGCCACTTTTCAATTTGTATCAAAAATGCAAGTGTTTGAGGATATGTCATAAGTTGACCAAATAGATTTTCAGTTAAATTTTCTCCATGTATATTAATTAAGTCTCTCACAAAATTTTCATTTATTATTTCATGTATTTTTGAATTTTTATTATCTAATATACTTAACATTCTTTCTTCAACCAATTTTAAATATTTTGGATCATAAGTCTTTGGAAATGGAGATTTCTTTCTATATATAACATCTTGTGGAAGCTCATTTTCAAAAGCTTTTCTAAGTAGATATTTTTCAACGGGTTCGTTATTTTTTGAAAGACCAAGTTTCATTCTTGCAGGCAAATTATATACATAATCGAAAATTCTATGATCTGCATATGGAACTCTAACTTCTAAAGAGTTAGCCATAGACATTCTATCAGTACGTTCAACAAGAGTATTCATAAACCATTTAACAGTGAGATAATTTATATTTCTAAATCTATTTTCAAACTCATCATTTGAGTTTAAATGGGTTACATTTTTTAAAGTTTCTTGTCTTGCACTTTCAACATATTCTCTTAGTTCATTACTTTTAAGAATACCCTCTTTTATAAGATTATCTCTTAGATTTTCAGATAATGCCCATGGAAATCCATTGTGTGAGACAAGATGCTCTCTATAAAACCAAGGATATCCACCAAAAATTTCATCAGAGCATTCTCCAGAAAGACATACTTTAAATCCATTTTCATTTATTTTTTTGCAAAATGCAAACATAGAACTATCTATGTCAGCCATTCCTGGCATGTCACGAGCGATCATTGATTCATCTAATAAATCAAATAAATATGTATTTTCAATTTGAATTGTTTTATGATTTGTTTTTAAGAAATCTTTCATTATTTTCACATAATCACTATCTTTTGTGAGTTGATATGAATTTGATTTGAAATCTTGATCATTGCCAACAAAGTCAATTGAAAATGTTACAATATTATCAATATTATCCTTTGCTACTTTTGTCAATATACTTGAATCAAGTCCACCAGATAGCATAGAACATATTCCAACATCAGATACGAGTTGTCTTTTGGCAGCATCATTTACAAGATAATGTATTTCTTCAATAGCTGTTTCCTCTGAATCCATGCATTCTCTTGTCTCTAAATCCCAGTATTTGTTTATGTCAAAAAAGCCATCTTTGTAAAATCCTGTGTATCCAGGTTTTATTTCTAAAATATTTTTAAAATATGTTTTCCCTGGACTGTGAGCAGGACCAAGTCCGATAAGTTCCATTAATCCCTGTTTGTCTAATGTCGGTTCAACATCAGGATGAGCAAGTATTGCTTTTATTTCAGATCCAAATATTAAAGTTGTATCATCACCTCTACTAGAAATGGTATAAAATAAAGGCTTTATACCAAGTCGATCTCTTACAAAAAATAAAGATTTGTTATTTTTATCATATATTACAAAAGCAAATATACCATTTATGTATTCAACACATTTTTCACCGTATTCAATATAGCTTGTAAGTACTACCTCAGTATCACAACTAGTTGAAAAGCTATGTCCTTTAGAAATAAGTTCATCTCTAAGTTCTTTCGTATTATACATCTCACCATTATATGCTATTGTATATTCATTTTCTTTAAAATTTTTGGTCATTGGCTGATGTCCAAGTGCCACGTCAATTATGCTAAGTCTTGCATGACCAATTGCAACATTATCATTTACATATATATTTTGTGCATTAGGACCTCTTTTTTTTAATCTATTATTCATATTTTCTATAACTTTTTCATCTGTTATATCTTTTTCAAAATTGACGTAACCACAAAAACCACACATAATATCACCTCATAAAATAAATTACTATAATTATATTATATTTAAAAATAACTGATATGATACTAAGCTTTTAATAATAACTAGTAAAGTTACAAAAAATATGTGATATTATCATAAAATGTTGATATATGTCTTTTAATATTATATAATTTAAATAATAAATTCAAAATGATTTTTGATATATTTTTGGGAGGATATATGAATAGAATTAAACAAAAGAAAGGAATTTCCTTAATAGTACTAATAATAACAATTATAGTTATTATAATTTTGGCCGGTGCAATAATTTTAAATTTAACAAAAAATAATCCGATTGAATCTGCCAGAAAAGCAAAATTTGCAAGTAATATTGATCAATATGAAAGTGAACTTTTTATATGGGAATCAGGGGAAACTACAAAAACTAATGGAGAATTTGATCCAAGAGATTTAAATGCCGATAAAGATGGAGGATCATATAAGGATTTAACAATTCAAGATATAATAACTTCAATGAATGATAATGATGCAAATAATTTTGAAATACAAGATGGAAAACTTGTATATGTAAATGAAGATAATAAACAAGAATATGAATGGGCAGATGAACTTGGAAAAACACCAGATTCAAATATTCCAACAGAACCAGAAAGAGTTGAATCCACTTCTGATTTATGGGAGTTTGATCCGACAACTGGTACTATCATATCATACATAGGAGGTAGAACTGATAATCCATATGATAATAATATAGGAACTTTAGAAAGTATTACAATACCTAATTATGTGGATGGAGTAGCAGTAAAAAAATTGAGCAGAAGTACATTCAATAGTATACTGAAATTTGATATGACAGATGTAACATCCTTAAAAACAGTAATTATATCTGATGGAATTGAAGAAATAGGAAACGGAGCATTTTATAATTGTCCTTCGATTACTAATGTAAAAATTCCTGATAGTGTTACAAAGATTGAATATAATGCCTTTGGAGGATGTATTAACTTGAAAGAAATAACTTTACCAAGTAATCTAGAAAATATTGGATATGCTGCATTTAGCGATTGTTCAAATCTAGAGAGTGTAAAAGTTTCAAATAAACAGTTAAATAGTGTTGTACCAGAAATTGTAGGTGGTGTAGATGAAAAAGCATTTACAAATTGTGAAAAGTTAGTAAGTGTTGTGCTACCTGATAAATTGACAAGCATTGGCGATCATGCTTTTGCATATGCAACATCATTACAAAGTGTACATTTACCTAATAATACAATAAGTATAGACTATGCTGCTTTTGATCAATGTAACGTATTATCAAATTTAACAATTCCTAGTAAAGTAACATCATTAAGCCAATATGCACTCACTGGTTGTTATGCTTTAAAAGATATAGTTTTAGCTAATGGTTTAGAAACAATAGGAGAGAATTGGTTTAGTAGTCTTTCTTATATAGAAAATGTTACAATACCTAATACAGTTAAAACTATAGAATATAATGCATTTTATGCTTGTACTGGACTAAAAAATGTTATATTACCAGATAGTGTTACAACTATTGGAGATCAAGCATTTGCTAATTGTGGTGCATTAGAGAATATAAAATTATCTAGTAATTTAATAAGCATTGGGAGTGGAACTTTTTTAGCTTGTAAACTTACATCAATAGAGTTACCAAATAAGTTAACAACAATTGGCTCAAATACTTTTTTAGGGTGTGAGCAATTAACAAGTATTACTATATCTAATAGTGTAACTTCAATTGGGGAAGGTGCATTTAATTATTGCACAAGACTTACAAGTATAACAATAAATAAACCAATTAATTCATTAACAGGTTCACCTTGGGGAGCACCAAGTGCAAATATAAGTTGGATTGGCTAAATAATAAAGATTAAAACTAATAATTGAATAGCCTAAGAATATATAATAGTATACTCTTAGGTTATTTTATATAAATTTAATAATGATTGTAACTCTACTAATAGTGGAGTTATATATTCTACTATTAATGGGTGGAATATTTTAATACAAAATGTTATTATATATCTATGAAAGGATGTGTCTTCTTATGGATCAAATAAAAATAGGTAAATTTATTGCCAGGCTTAGAAAAGGAAAAAATATGACCCAACAAAATTTGGCTGATAAATTAGGTGTTAGTTTTAAAACCATTTCAAAATGGGAAACTGGTAAAGGTATGCCAGACTTGTCAATATTACAAAAGTTATGTGAAGAATTAGGAATATCAATAAATGATTTACTTTATGGTGATATAATAGATTCTAAGAATTTTAAAAAAGTTTCAGAAGAAAACTTAATAAATAATACTAAATTTATAACTAAGTTAAATTTAAAGAAAATATATGTCAATTCGTTAACTTTTATGTATTTGTTAAGTATAGTAATTTGTTTAATATGTGATTTATCAATAAATAAAAAATTTACTTGGTTTCCAATTGTATTAGTATCAATAGCAATAGGATATTGCATAACAGTACTACCAATATTATTAAGAAAAAAAAGAAGTATAATAATTTTATCCATAGTAACAGTATTAACTTATTTATTAATTTATATAATATGTAGTTTTGTAAATGGAGATTGGCTTTGGAATATGGGTTATCCTATAGTGACTACAAGTTTTTTATTTATCTGGATGTTATATTTAGTGTTTATTTTAAAAATAAAAACATTATTAAAAGTTTCATTTGGAACTTTAATAATAGGAACTTCAACTATCGTTATAAATTCACTAGTTAATTCACACATAGAAGGTACTAGTATATTGAGTGAACTTTCTAGATACTTTACAAATGATAATGATATGAAGATAATTGGAAATAAGATTGCATTTTATTGTGCTTTAACTATCTTTATTTTTACATTTTTAGTACATGTATCAAGTGCTATATCAAAAAGAGAAAAAAATTAAATATATATTTAAACAGAGCATAGAAATATGTTCTTTTTTTATACAAAATTAAAAATAATAAAATATGAAAATATTTGTTAAATAAATAATTATAATTGAGAAATTTATAAAAATATGATATATTAAAGTAAATATTAGATAATTAAAAAAGGAGTAATATATGGCAAATAAATGGACAAATGAACAACAATTAGCAATAGATAAACAAAATGCAAATATTTTAGTATCTGCATCAGCAGGAAGTGGAAAAACTGCTGTTTTAGTTGAGCGTGTTATAAATAAGGTTATTAAATATAATATCGATATAGATAAGATTCTAGTTGTTACATTTACTAACGCTTCTGCAGTTGAACTTAAGGAAAGATTATTACTTGCTATATATAAAGAATTAGATAAAAGTAAAAATAATTTATTTTTAAAAAGGCAATTACAATATATAAATAGAGCTAGTATAACAACTATACATTCATTTTGCTTAGATATTATAAGACAAAATTTTTACATATTAAATTTAGATCCAAATTTCAAAATATGTGATGAATCACAAAGCGTAATCTTAAAAACAAAGGCAATGAATAAAATACTCGAACAAAAATATATAGAATATAGTGAAAAAAATAGTAATCAAGATGTAGGGTTATATAAAGTACTAAGATTATTTTCTGGTAAAGAAGAGAATATGGGAGATATATTATTTAAACTTTATTCATATATTCAAAGTTTCGACTATCCGTTTGAATGGCTTGAATATCAAATAAATAAATATAATATTGATATAGAGAAAAATGAAAATTTAGATTTAATAGAAACAGAATTTGGAAAAGAAATATTTAATGATGCCATTTTAGAGATTGAGATACTTTCGAAAAGAATAGAAGATATGTTAGATATTTTAAGAGGTCAAGATGATTTTTTAAAATACATAGAAATGTTAGATAGTGATAATTATAGTTTAAGAACATGTTTAAAGAGTTCTTCTTGGGAAGAACTTTATGAGAACTTAAATAGTATGAGATTTGTAACAGCCCCTAGAAAATTTAGTGGCAGTAATATAGAACTTAAAGATAGTATATTAAATTTAAGAGATGAAGTAGTAAAAAAGACTATAAAGAAGCTTAGTAAGAGTATTTATACAAAAAGTATAAATATATTGAAGGAGAATAAAAGTGCATATGAATATATAAGATATATTTTTGAAATGTTAAAAGATTTTGATATAGAATATAAAAAATTAAAAGAAGAAGAAAATTTAATAGATTTTAATGATATTGAACATTTAGCATTAAATTTGCTTGTTAACAAAAATGGTAATGAATATGAACTAACAGATGTGGCAAAGAATGTTCAAAAAAAATTTAGTGAGGTATATACTGATGAATATCAAGATACCAGTTTTATACAAGAAGCAATATTAGAGGCCGTATCAGGATCTAAGAATAGATTTATGGTAGGTGATATAAAACAAAGTATATATAGATTTAGACAGGCTATGCCAGAAATATTCAATAAAAAGTATGATGATTATAGTATTATAGACGATAGTGAAAGTAGTGATAATTATAATTGTAAAATAGTTCTTGCAAAAAATTTTAGAAGTAGAAGCAATGTTATAGATAGTATAAATTACATATTTACAAGAATAATGAGTAAAGAAAATGGAGATTGTGATTATTCTGATATAGAAACTCTTAAGTTTGGAGCAACTTTATATGAAGAAAATAAGGATGTTGATTATACAACTGAAGTAAATATCATAGATTTAAAGTCGGCAAATGCCGATAATGATATTGAAATAGAAAGTCAAGATAACGATGAAGAAACTTTAAACTATATTAAAGAATTAAAAGATTTTGAAATTGAATCTATATGTATCGCTAAAAAGATTCAGGAATTAATGCAAAATTTTAAAGTATACAATATTAATAATAAAGAATTTACAAATTTGAAATATAAAGATATAGTAATACTTTTAAGAGGAATAAAAGATAAAGGAACTATTATTGAGAATACTTTAAAAAAATATGGAATTCCAGCTTTTTCTGATGCAACTACTAGTTTATTTGATAGTGATGAAGTAAAACTTGTATTATCTTTTTTACGTGTAATTAGTAATCCTCTTCAAGATATTCATATGATAAGTATAATGTACAGTATAATTGGGAATTTTACCTTATCAGAACTTGCGATAATTAGAAGTTATAATTCAAAAGAAGACTTATATTATAACATTAATGAGAAAATAGTAGAACTAAGAAATAAGGAAAAATTATCTTTAAATGATAAAATACTTTTAAATAAATTAATTAATTTTTCTGAAATACTTAATAAATTTATGAAAATTTCAAGAGTATATAAAGTAAGTGATTTATTAACAATAATATATAAAGATACAAATATATATTATCAATTTGCAACTCAAAAATCAGCTAAAATAAAAAAATCTAATCTTGATTTACTTTTAGAATATGCAATAAAGTATGAAAGTGAATCAGATTCAAATATAGATTCATATATATCATATATTGATAAACTTATTGAAAACCCAAACAACTCAAATTCAACTGCAAAAATACTTGGAGAGAATGAAGATGTTGTAAGGATTATGACAATACATAAGTCAAAAGGATTAGAATTCCCAGTTGTAATACTTTGTGATACTTCAAAAAAATATAATGTAAGAGATTCTCATGATTATATAACAATGCATCATAAGTTTGGAATTGGTATTAATGTTGTAGATGACAATTACAATGTTACTTATCCATCTGTGATTAAGCAAGCAATTAAAAGTGCAACTGTAAAAGATACAAAGTCAGAAGAATTAAGAATGCTGTATGTTGCCCTTACAAGAGCAAAGGAAAAACTTATAATTTTTTCTACTGTAAAAGATTATGAGCAAAAGATTAAATCGCAATTTGTAATGTATAAGGAAAATGCTATTGATCCAGTTATAGTCTCAAAAAATAATAATTATTTTGATAATATTCTAATGTCGCTTAATGATTACAATAATGATGATAACATTTTCAAAATTAATATTATAAATCCTGTTGATGTTGTTACAAGTTTAAGTGAACAAGAAAATATAATTGATATGTCTAAGATAATGGATAATATTAAGAAAGAAAATGATATTAATATTACTAATTTAAAAGAAAATATAGAAAAAATAAAAGAACATATGAATTATACATATGAATTTTCTAAAGATACTAATGTAAAAAAAAGAGTAAGTGTAAGTGAATTAAAAAAACCTTCTCTCGATGACATAGAAGAAGCAGATATTATTACAAACACAGAAAATATAGACTTAGAATTTAATATACCAGATTGTATTAATGATGAAAATACACAAAAATATACTCCTGTTAGAAAAGGTACTCTAGTTCATTTTGTACTTGAGCATTTAGATTTTAAAAAAATAAACACTAGAGAAGATATAAAAGGATATATCGAAGAATTAATTAATGAAAATATTATAACTAAATCAGATGCAAATCAAATAGATATAAATAACATATATAATTTTATATGTTCTGGTATTGGTATTAAGTTAAAAAATTCCAAAGAGATACATAGAGAAGAAGAGTTTGTACTTATTGATAAACAAATTTCTAAAAGTATTATTCAAGGTATAATAGATCTATATTATATCGATGAAAATGATAATATAATACTTGTAGACTTTAAAACAGATAGACTAAATAATAGACAAGATTTTATAGATAAATATGAGAAACAGTTATATATATATAAAGAGGCAATTGAAAAACTTATTAATAAAAAGGTATATAAAGTATATATTTATTCATTTAATCTAAATACGGAAATAGAGATAAGTTATGATGAAAGGAAATATGATGGAAGATAAATTTGAGACACAAGATATAGCACATATAAAAAATGGTGATGTAGAATATTTGCAATTTAAAATATTAAATAAATATAGTAATAAGCTAAAGCATGCAATTACGTTAAGCCATGGTGGAGTAAGTGGTAATGAATACAAATCACTTAATTTCAGAAGTTCAGGAAAAGACTTAAGAGAAAATGTGTCTGAGAACTTAAATATTATTTGTAATAAGTTGGGTATTAATTCATACGATGTATATAAGGCAAGGCAAGCACATACAGATAATATATTAATAATTAATAATGAAAATAAAAATGGATACGCTTTTAGAGAATTTAAAGACGATGAATACGATGGATATATTTTAAATGAAAATAATATAGCAACATTAGTTACCACAGCAGATTGCAATCCAGTAATAATATATGATCCGGTAAAAAATATTGTGGCAAATATACATAGTGGATGGAAAGGAACAGTAAAACAAATATATTTAAAAGCAATAGATATTTTACATTATAAGTTTGGTTCTAATTATAATAATTTAATAGTTTGTGTTGGACCTTCAATAGGTAAATGTTGTTTTGATAGTGAAGAAGAAAAATTTAAAGAAAATTTTATAAATGTTTGGAAAAATGAAAAAGATTATTTATCGTATGAAAAAAATAGTAAAAGATTTCATATTGATCTTCCATATTTAATAAAAAGTGATTGTATAAAAATTGGCGTAAAAGAAGAAAATATAATACTCTCAAATATATGTACTATGTGTAATAATGAAGATTTTTTCTCATATAGAAAAAATACAAAAGATGGAAAAAAGGATTATGGCACAGGTGCTACAATAGTGGAGCTTATATAATATGTGTATAATTTGTGAAAAAATGATTATTAGCAAATAAATTAATATTATATTATTGACTTGTAAAATTATGTCTGATATAATAAGCCAAGATAAAGGGGAGGAACATATATATGTTTAATAAAATGAATTTACCAAATAAATTAACAATTATAAGAATAATCTTAGTACCAATTTTTGTAATTTTTATGAGTTTAAATGCTGAATGGATATGGCCACTTTACGTAGCTTTAGGAATTTTTGTTGTAGCAGCATTTACAGATTTTTTAGATGGAAAAATATCAAGAAAAAAAGGTTTAGTTACTAAGTTTGGAAAAATTATGGATCCACTTGCAGATAAACTATTAATCTCAGCTGGTTTTATTATGCTAACAGGTCTTGGAGTTATTCCAGCATGGATTACTGCTATAATAATATTTAGAGATTTCTTCGTAAACTCTTTAAGGATGTTCGGTGCAGATAAAGGAAGCGATTTAGCAGCAGTACTAAGTGGAAAAATTAAAACAACATTCCAACTTCTTGGTGTAATACTTGCAATTTTAGATAGAGCATTTGTAACTAAATTTGGATTTGGTTCATTTGCATTCAATGCACTTAATATGAGTATACCAGGTCTTTTAATAAATGTATTAATGACTGTTGCAGTATCAGTTGCAGTAGTGGCTACAATATGGTCTTTAGTAGAGTATATATTTAAATTCAAAAAGGATATAAATGTAGAAGAATAAACAATAAAAAATTCAAGTAAATTTATTTACTTGAATTTTTTGTTTTAAATATAAAATATTGAAAATATTTAAAATAATGTGGTAAAATATTTATATGAACTAAAAATATAGTTTATTTGAAAGGAATTTTATTATGGATTTTAAAGAAGAATTAAATAAAAATGTAAATAAGGAATTTGAATTACCTAATTTAGTGAAAATGGCAGATATAGAAAATTTAGATGTACCTCAAAATTTAAAGAATATTAAAGAAAGAATAAAAAACATTTTAAATTTTAGAAATGAGCATCAAGATTATAATCCAAATTGTAATGAATTAATGGATGTAATGATTGATTTGAATAATGGTTTATCTAAGGAACAAAAAGAAAAAAATCCTAATATTGAAAGTTGTCATAAATTAACACTTGGTTTTAACGTTCTATATGATAATGTTATTAATCAATCTTTATTAGGTAATGGTTATGCAAATAAAGATTCAGGTTTATATAAGCTTTTTGAAAATGTAAAGAATAATATGGAAGAACCTGAAAGAATCAATTTAGAAACGAAAGAATATTTAAAAGTACTAGCAGGAACTAATTATTATCAACGTGAAATGTTAAAAAATTCTAATGAAGTTGTTTATCCAAATAATTCAGAAAAAGAAGTGATAAATGATTCTGATAATTATGATATACCTGAAAGTTTAGAAGCAATTACTGAAGAGATAAAAAATGATATTAATAATCCAGATAGAATGAAAGAAATTGATAAATCAATATAAATTAATTTTTATAAAGGAGCAAAAATGATATATCCAAGTAAATTAAAATTAAATGATACAATAGGAATTGTAGCTGTTTCAGATGGAGCTAATTTAAGTAAGATAGATTATTCAATAAGAAATTTTGAAAATATTGGATTTAAAATAGTAGAAACACCACATGCAAGAAACTCAAAATATTTAGTAAGTAGTTCTGGTAAAACAAGAGCAGAAGAATTTATGAATTTATGGAAAAGTGATAGAATTTCATGCATTATTTCTGCACGCGGTGGAGAATTTTTAATGGAAATGCTACCATATTTAGATAAATATAAAAATGAAATATTGAAATATAAAACAAAATGGGTACAAGGTTTCTCAGATACTAGTTTATTATTATATTATTTAACAACTAATTTTAATATAGCTACAATACACGCTGGAAACTTTGGCGAATTTTCTATGAAAGAATTTCATGAATCATTAAAAGATAATATAAGATTTCTTACCAGAAATGAAGAATTTGTTCAAAATAGCTTTAGCAGATATCAAATTGAAGAAAAAGAAGATGATCCACAAAACGGATATAATTTAACAGAAGATGTAAAATATAAATTAATAGATAATGAGAAAAAGGCACAGTTTAGTGGAAGACTTATAGGTGGTTGTATTGATATTCTATCAATTTTACTTGGAACGAAATATGATAATACTGTTAAATTTTGTAATCAGTTTGAAGAAGGCATGATTTGGTATATAGATAATTATGAAATGAATGCAGCAGAATTACACAGAAGATTATGGCAGATGAGAGAGGCAGGCTGGTTTAATAATGTAAAAGGTTTTTTATTTGGTAGAAGCTATGGTGGAAATAAAATAGGAGACTTTGGATTTTTAGAAGCAATACATTATTCATTAGAAGATATTGGTGTCCCTATAATTTATGATGTGGATATAGGACATCTACCACCACAATTTACCATAATTAATGGTGCGTATACAGAAGTTGAGTATAATGAGGGCAAAGCAACTATTATACAAAAATTAATATAAAAAAGAAAAGCAAATATATTCCTATATTTGCTTTCTCTTATTACTTCCAAAGACCAACATTATTATTTTTTGCTTCACTTTGCATATCTTTGAAATAGTCTACGTATTTAACATCTGGTGGATAAGTTGCTACTTGAGCATATCCATCTAATAATAGTTTTGCATTAAACATTTTGGACTTTATTTCTTCATTAGTAATTCCGTTTGGAATTTCTAACCAAATATATCTAAGCAATCTTCCATATTTATCAGTTTCACTTACGTCCTTTTCAAGATATACAGTTTTATTTAATAACATAGAAGTAGTATATTCGGTAGCTTCTTTTCCATATTCTTCAATTTTCGTTGTATATTCTGGACAATTTATTCCGATAAACCTAACTTTATATTTTTTATCTTCAATTGTTACTTCTATTGTATCGCCATCAACAACTCTATTTACAAAAGCCTTAGTGAAAGTTATATTTTTATTATTAATAGTATCATTTACATTTTCGTCATTTACATCATTTGAAGTTTGATCTTGAATATCATTAATACTAATTCTATTGTTTTCAATTAATTTATATATAGTAAAGACTGAAGATATTAGTATTAAAATAATAATTAAATTTTTTTTAAAGTTGTATTTCATAATTCACCTTAACATATTATATCATATTTTTTTTAACATATAAATACTATAATATATTAAATTTATACGCATGAATTGACTTTAATATGATTTTGATATAAAATTATACAGAGGTGATTTGAATGGATAATGAAAATCAAAATAATAATGTAATAGTTGATGGGAGTGCATTATCTAACGTTTACAAAAAAACATTTTTCTTAATGTTTCTTGCATTACTTGCTACTGGAATTATATCATGGTATACGTATTCTTCTGGTTTATTCATAAATATTGTAACAGGTGGACTTTTTGAAATATTAATGATCGCTGAAATTTTATTTGTAGTAATATTTTCTGCAACATTAAATAAGTTAAGTCCAGCAGTTGTACAAATACTATTTTTTGTTTATTCAGTGTTAAATGGTGTTACACTTTCCGTTATATTTGCTGTATATGAACTTACATCAATAACAATTGTATTTTTTGCTTCTGCAATTTTATTTGGAATATTCGCTTTTCTTGGTGGTCATACAAAATTAGATTTATCCAAAATAGCACCATTCTTATTTGGTGTATTAATAGTTGGAATAATTGTTTCTATTATAAATATATTTGTTGGAAACAGTACATTAGATATTATTTTATCATGGGTAATATTAATAGTTTTCTTTGGTGTTACAGCATATGATATACAAAAAATAAAAGCTTTAGCAATTTCTGGTAGAATTAATCTTGAAAAACTTCATGTATATGGTGCATTTGAGCTATATCTTGATTTTATAAATATATTCTTAAGAATATTAAGCTTATTTGGAAAAAGAAAATAATTAATTATAAAAAAATATATATAATATAGTTAGAAGTTATTTATTAATTTCTAACTATTTTTTGACATTTAATGTATATTGTAACTATTGAATTTTGTCCTTTAATATAATATAATTAAAATGATTAAAGGGAAGTGGGATTTTGAATAGTAGGTTAGAGTATTTTAAAGAAGAAATAAAAGATAAAAAAGTAGCTGTTTTAGGTATAGGAGTAAGCAATATACCTGCAATAGAATATTTAGTAAGACTTGGTGCAAAGGTCACAGCAAGAGATATAAAAAAAGAGCTTGGACCAGAATGTGATAAATTAAAAGAATTAGATATTGAATTTGTCTTAGGTGATGAGTATTTAGATGGACTTTCTGAGTATGATTATATTTTGCGTTCACCTGGTGTAAAACCATTTGAAAAAGGAATAGAAGAGGCAGCAGAAAATGGTGTTATATTAACATCAGAAATAGAACTTTTAATGCAACTTTGCAATTGTAAAATAATTGGCGTGACTGGAAGTGATGGTAAAACAACAACAACTACACTTATTGCTAAATTTCTAGAACAAGCAGGTTTTAAAGTTTGGATTGGTGGCAATATAGGTGTACCTCTATTTTCTAAATTAGATGAAATAAAAGAAAGTGATATAGTAGTTTTAGAACTTAGCAGTTTTCAGTTAATGACAATGAAAATAAGTCCTAATATCGCTATAATTACAAATATATCTCCAAACCATTTGAATTATCACAGAGATTATGAAGAATATATTGAAGCAAAGAAAAATATTTTCTTAAATCAAAAACCAGGAGACATAGTTATATTAAATAAAGATAGTGAATTTACTGATAAATTTATAAATGAAGATTGTATATTAGGTGATATAAGGGAGTTTAGTATTGTTAATGTACCTGAAATAGGTGTATATTTAAAAGATGGAAATATAGTAAGTAATATATCTGGAAAAGAAGAAATAGTAGTTGGAGTAGATGAAGTACTATTAGTTGGAATGCATAACATTGCTAATATTTGTGCAGCATCAACTGCTGTAATTGATATTACAGGAGTAGAACCAATAAGAGATGTGGTGATAACTTTTAAAGGTGTTGAACATAGAATGGAATTTGTTGATACTATAAATGGAGTTAAATGGTATAATGATTCAATAGGATCCAGTCCTACTAGAACAATTGCTGGACTTGTAGCTTTTAAACAAAAAATAATACTTATTGCTGGTGGTTATGATAAAAATATACCATATGATGAAATTGGAAAGTATATTATAGATAAAGTTAAAGTTCTATTACTTATTGGTAAGACGGCACCTAAAATAGAAGCTGCAGTTGTTAATGAAGCCAAAAAGCAAAGTATAAATATTGATGAATATGTAAAGATAGTAAATCTAAATACTATGGATGAATGTATTGAGTATGCAAATAGTATTGCAATAGAAGGTGATATTGTAGTATTGTCACCAGCAAGTGCTTCATTTGACATGTATAAGGATTTTGAGGATAGAGGTAATCATTTTAAAAAACTAGTTGGAGAATTAAAAAACAAATAATATTAAAAAATCTAATTTTTGAATTAATTTAAAAATTAGATTTTTTGTAGTCAATTTATAACATTAATATTAATGTAATGTTACTTTTATATTACATACATCAAATTGGGTTGACTAAAAAATGTATATATTATATACTTATTATATAATATACGATTGTATATAAATATTATTTTATGGAGGTAAACAAATGAAACTAAGAAAACTAACTTTTAGTATGTTACTTTTAGTAGTTACACTATTAACTGTTAATTTTGTAAGTGCTGCTGAAAGTAATTTGACAATATCAGATATTAAATTTGATATTAAAAATACTGTAGATGGTGAATTTATTCTTAACTTTAAATCTAGTAAAGAGATAGACTTAAGCAAAGAAAATGCAAATATAAAAATTGAATATTTTACTGAGGCAGAAAATGGTACTCTAATACCAATTAAAAATAAATTGGAAGATGATAGTCCACTAGTTAAAGATAAAACTTGGGCTGGGTATATTTGGACTGCAAGTGGTAGTTATTCAACAGGAACAGATGGATATGACCAATATTCTGATATAGTACCTGCAAATACAGAACTTGCAACTAAATTAAAAAGAGGGGTAGCTTCTGATGGAGATTCAATGAACTATATTGATATCGATTGGACTGATACAAGTGTAAAATATGTTGTTAAAATTACAATAACAGATGAATTTGGCAATGGTGAGAGTGTAATTGCAAAAAACTATACTGATGAAGTTGAGCGTACTCAAATCATTGGAGAAGAATATAGCATTTATGGATTTACAAATAACACTTCTCAAAAAGAATTTATTGAGGGAAAAGAAGCTGAATTTAATTTAGGAATATTAGCAAATACAATAAAAGAAAAGGGTTATGCTTCTGTTAAAATACTTGCTACAGTTACTAAACCAAATGGCGGAGAACTTAATATAACTGGAATTAATTCTAATCCATTTACATTAACTAAGGATTATAATGAAAGTAGTATAATTAAAGTTACACCTAATATATATGGTGAATATAAAATTAAATTTGACCTAGTAGATTTAAATAATAACTCTACAGTTATAGCTACACAAACAATAACTTTAGATGTTAAAGAAAAATCAATTATTGAAAAGATTCAAGATTCCTCAAGTGACAAAAAAGCAGAAATTAATTTAATAAACACAACTGTTGTTACTGCACAAGCTTTTCAAGCAGCTAAAGAAAATGATGTTGATGTTACATTTAATGTAAAAAATGAAGATAAAGTAGTATATAGTTGGACTTTTGCAAGTAACGCAATAAATAATGTTATTGATATTGATTTAGGACTTAATGTTGGTTCATCTGATAAGAAATCTGAAATTGAAAAAATAACAAAAAATGAGGATGTATTATATTTATCATTTACTCATCATGGTGAATTGCCAGCACCTGCAACTATGAAAGTTTTTGTTGGTGATAAATATTCTGATGGAACAATAGTTAAGTTATATTATTATAATGAAGATACTAATCAAGTTGAATTAATAAGTAAGGATATTGAAGTAAAAGATGGTTATGTTACTTTTACAATAGAACATTGTTCAGATTATTTCTTAGAGGAACAAGTTGCTTCAAATATAAATAATCCAGATACAGGAGATATAAATGTAATTGCACTTGGTTCAATTTCTATATTAAGTATTGCTGGAATAATATATCTAAAATTTAAAAAATAATAAACTAATTGTTAATAAAAAAGATTTGAGTTTAACTCAAATCTTTTTTGTATTTATCTAATTATTTTATTAATTTTGCATGTAATACTACCCTTTGTGAATCATTGTAACCATAACAAGTTGATAAAGTAAGTATATTATCATAAATATTTACATCTATGCCGAAATCATATATACTTCTTTCTTTTATTGTTTTAAGAAATTCTAAAAATTCATTATTTTTAAAAGAAGTGGTAATATAATATGTTTCATTTGGAATTTTGTATACACTAAATACTTGCCAAGATAATATTGAATTTTTGGTATAAATATATATTATTTTATTATTTTCATTTTCATACCAATTTTTATTAAGTATTTTTTTTAGACTTCCAAACATGCTATTATCTAGTCTATTATGTCCATAAATAACGTTATTTTTACTTAAATTATTAATATCATTCTTATAATCTAAAAATATTGCACCAGAACTATTTTTAAAGTTTTTGAAATCTCGATTAAGATAATATTCGTTATCTTTATACTTAACTACTGGATAATTTATATCTGTATTGTTAACTTTTATCCAACCAACAACATCTTTATTTATTTTTTCAAGTGATTCGAAATCAACTGAAAGAGTATTAATATTATCTTTATTGTCTGTATGATTATTACTTGTCGTATCGATATATTGACTTAATTCATTTTTTAGATTATTTGCAGAATAGTTATCGTATATCCAAGTAAATAATCTAGAAGCTGAATATATTAAAATAATTAATAAGATCAATATAATAATAAGTTCTAATTTACTTAATTTTTTTTGTGATTTTGATTTATATATATTTCGCCTTTTTTCACTTATATGTGATTTTCTCCTAGTTTCATCCATAAAAATTAACCTTTCAAATTTTAATATAATTATATCATTTTTATAAACTATATGTCAATTATATAATCTTTAAATAAAATCATATGGTAATTATATACAGATTTATGTGTAAAAGCTTCCTTTTAGTTATATTAATAATATGATATAATGTATAAAAAGTATTTTATACGATACAAAAATGATACAATTAATATATATAATTTTAAGGGTGAATAAATATGATAAAAATATTAGTAGTGGAAGATGAAAAATCAATATCCAATTTAATAAAAGTAAATTTGATTGATGCTGGTTATTACTGCAATGTTGCTTATGATGGATTGACTGCTGCAGATTTTATAGAACAAAATCAATATGATTTAATTCTTCTTGATATAATGTTACCAAAGTTAGATGGATACGAATTAATTGAATATATAAAAACAAGAAATATACCGGTTATATTTTTAACAGCTAGGACAAGCATAAATGACAAAGTAAAAGGACTTAAAATAGGAGCAGAAGATTATATTACAAAACCATTTGACATAGAGGAATTGCTTGCAAGAATTGAAGTTGTTTTAAGAAGATACAATAAAAATAGTGTAAATGTGGTAATAGACGATATTAATATTAACATTGAATCAAGAAAAGTAACAAAAAATGGCAAGACGGTTGAACTTACAAACAAAGAATTTGAGCTACTTTTAATGTTTGTTAGAAATAAAAATATAGCCCTATATAGAGATATTATATTTGAAAAAGTATGGGAAAGTGATTATTTAGGCGATACAAGAACGGTTGATCTTCATGTTCAAAGATTAAGGAAAAAGTTAAAACTTGGAAATAGAATTAAATCAGTTTACAAAATTGGATATATATTAGAGGTATAATATGAATGTAGTTTGGAAAATATTTATCGTAATAATCTGCTTAATATCAATTGTCTTATCAGTAGGTGGATATTTACTTATAGAACATGGTTTTAGTAAAACTATAGAAAATGAAATTCAAAGTGTTGATAGTGATATAATATCTATAAAATTTCTGTATGAATCGGAAGCTATAAATGTATTAAATAATAATTATAGTTTTAGTGATAGTACTATACAATATATATCTAATAGACTACAAAATAATGATATGTACAAAAATTATAATGTGTATGTATTAAATGAGGAAAAAGATTTAATATACCAAAATAGTAATTTGAATTTTGATAATACTTTAATAAACAGTTTAAAAGAAAATACAAGAGCATATAAAATTATAAATATTGATAGGGCATATTATATAAATAGCATATGTGAAATAAATATAAAAGATAAAAATATATATATTCAAATAAATAAAGATATCTCATCAATATTTGAAATGAAAAATGAACAGATAAATATGCTTGAGATTATGCTTGTTATAGTGATAAGCTTTGGAAGTATATTTATATATGCAATTTCCTTATCCATAACAAGACCAATTAGAAAATTGATTGAATCAGTAAAAAATATTTCTAAAGGAAACTATAATCAAAGGCTAGACGTAAAAGGAAGTGGAGAAATAGTTGAACTTTCAAATGAGTTTAATATAATGGCTGAAGCAATAGAAAAAAACATTACGAAACTTGAGAATATTGCAAGTATGCAGGAAAATTTTGTATCAAATTTTACACACGAGCTAAAGACTCCTTTGACATCAATAATAGGATATTCAGATATGTTAAGAACTAAAATATTAAGTCAAGAAATGATATATAATAGTTCAAATTATATATATGGTGAAGGGAAACGTTTAGAAGCATTAACTATAAAACTTCTTGATTTAATTTCTTTAAACAATAAGGCATTCATATTTAAAAGGACTAATACTAAAAAATTAATAAAAGATGTACTTAATATAATAAATCCAATTCTTACTAAAAGGAATATCGTTGTAAATTCTAAAATAGAAGATTCATATATAAGAATAGATGAAGATTTAATAAAAACATTATTATTAAATATTTTTGATAATGCAATTAAAGCCTCAAAAGATAATAATAGTATAGATGTTATTGGAATTATAGAAGATAAAAAATATCTAATTAAAGTAAAAGATTATGGTATAGGTATAAAAAAAGAAGAAATTGAAAAGATAACTGAACCATTTTACATGGTAGACAAATCTCGTTCCCGTAAAGAAAATGGAATAGGTTTAGGTCTTAATCTTTGCAAAAAAATTGCAGATATTCATAATGCTGAATTAAATTTTGAAAGTGAATTTGGATCTTATACCACAGTTACCTTTAAAATTGATATTGATAACAATTAAAGGAGGTAACTATGAAAAAATCTTTTTTTAAAAATGCAATAATAGTAATTTTAATTATAATTATATTAATGTTTTCTTTTATGTTTCCAAAAGAATTATCAAAATATCAAAATAAAAAGTACTTAAGCGCTATCAACGAGATAACTTATGATAATGTAAATGAAAATATAGAAGAATTAGAATATGTAGAAAAAGTAAAAATTTTATCAAATCTATTTAAAAAAGATAATGTATATTATAGCGACGATAAAAATATACAGATTACAACTAATGATAGCATATTAGAAAAAAATGAAATGTCACTTGATCAAATTATAACATATATAAATAGTCAAATAAGAGAATTTTTTAATTATCATACTTATATTTCATATAATGTAGATTACTCAAAAAGTACCATTGAATCAAAATATATTAAGTTATCAGATAAAACTGATATAAAAAAATATATGGCTATATGGGACATTACGTTTAAAGTAACAGAAGATAATTATCTAAATATTGTAATAGATTCTGTTAGTGGAAAGATATACGGTATAATTATACATAATGATAATTTTGACTTTTCAAAAATTGAATACGACTACAAAAAAATATATTTAGAATATTCTGAATATTTAAATTTAAATGATATAACAGAAGATATATTAAGACAAGAAAAAGATAAATATTTAAAATATGATGATTATGATAGTTTGTACAAATCAACTGGAACAATAAATGTATCTATTAATTTAAATAGTATAGTTTATTCTTTATTTAATATACTTTAAATTATGATACAAAAAATATACAAGAAATATAAGAAAAATATATACTTTTGTTACATTTTAGAAAAAATGGTATGATAATATACCCCTATCTAAGTTTAGATGGGGGATTATTTATGAAAAGTAATATAAAAAAGAAAAATAATGTATTATTAAAACTTTTATTATTTATAATTATTATAATAATTGCATATTTAAGTATTATGGAAATAAAAAATTATAAAGATAAGAACGATTCAATTTCTGCAAATAGTAGTATAGATGGAGTTGAAAAAAAAGAAGAGTTTAAAGATTTATACTACTATAATAAAGAAAATGAAAAAAGGTATGAAGATTATAAAGAGAAAAATCCAGATATATCAGTAGATGATGTAGTTTGGATGGTAAATGCAAATATTGATAATGAATTTTATACTAATACAAATAAAATAGAAGATGTTGATAGTGATTTATTATTGGTAAATAAATACAATAAGTTACCAGATAACTTTGTACCTAAAGATTTGGTTAAGCTAGAATCCGGATATTATGTTACAAGTAATACTAAAACTGCATTTGAAAAAATGCAAGATGATGCTAGAGAACAAGGATATAACATTGGTGTTACTTCAGCATATAGAAGTATTAATTCACAAAAGTATTTGTATAATAATTATTTAACGGAAGATACACAAGAAGTTGTTGATACATATAGTTCAAGGCCAGGATATAGTGAACATCATACTGGTGAGGCAATTGATTTAATTGGATCATCTGCTAGTATGGAAGAGTTTGAAAAAACTAAGGAATCAAAGTGGGTTGATGAAAATGCGTATAAATATGGATTTGTAGTAAGATATAAAAAAGGATACGAAAAAATAACAGGATATGAATATGAGCCATGGCATATAAGATATGTAGGGGTTCAAATAGCAACAGAAATGAAAGATAAGAATATTAATACACTTGAAGAGTATTATGAAAAATATATTAAGTCAAAAAAGTAGATATTTAAATAGAAAATAAATATAATAAAATTATTATAAATTATAGTATTTAAATTTTTAAAGAAGTTTTTGTATAGAATTATTACAATGCTTCTTTTTTATATGTTATTTTTATATATAAATAATCAGAATAAATATAATTCTATATTTGTGTAATAATATAATTATACAAATTTTTTATTTATATTGAAAATGTTTAAACTATATGTTAATATTTAGATATAATGGGAGGATGATAATATGAAAATATTTATGATAGGTGCAACTGGACTTTTAGGATCTGCAGGTGCAGATGAATTAATAAAACGTGGGCATGAAGTAGTAGGTATATCTTTGCCACCAATCCCAAAAGATTCAGATATAAATCCAGAGATTAAACTGTCACTCGGAAATTATTTAGAACTAAGTGATGATGAATTAAGGGATTATTTAAGAGGATGTGAAGGTTTTGTCTTTGCTGCTGGCGTGGATGAGCGTGTTGAATTTGCTCCACCATGTTATGATGCATATGTTAAATATAACATACAACCTGTACAAAGAATATTAAAAATTGCTCAAGAAGAAGGAGTAAAAAAATCAGTAATATTAGGTTCATACTTTTCTTATTTTGCAAAAAATTATCCTGAACTTAAGCTTTATGAAAAAAATCCATATATAAGAAGTAGAATTGACCAAGAAAATGCTGCCTTTTCTTATTCAAATAAAGGAATGGAAGTAATGGTGCTAGAACTTCCATATATATTTGGCATACAAAAAGGACGTAAACCAGTTTGGACTGTTATATTGGAACAAATTTTAAAGATGAAGAAAAATACATACTATCCTGGTGGTGGAACTACAATGGTTACAGTAAAACAAGTGGCAGAGTGTATAGCAGGTGCAATAGAAAAAGGAGAAGGTGGTACTGCATATCCTGTTGGCTATTATAATATGACTTGGGTAGAATTTTTAAAAATAGTACATAAATCAATAGGTATGCCAGAACGTAAAGTTATAACAATACCTAAATGGTTATATAAAATATTTGCAAAAAATATAATAAAAGAATATAAAGAAAAAAACGTTGAACCAGGATTAGATCCATATTCTTTAGGTGATTTAATGTCAATGAATCTTTTTATAGATAGAGATATTATACAAGAAAAATTAGGTGCTACGGATGATGATATAGAAAAAGCAATAGATGATTCATTTAAGTTGTCAATGCAAGTTTTAAAAGGTGAGCAAGAAGTTATTGGAATGAAAGCAGAATAAAATAAAAAAAGATAAAAGCAGTTAAACTGCTTTTATCTTTTTAAACTTTCATAGTAATTAAATAATTCTAACCATTTATCATATTTTATCTCACTTATAAGAAAATCTCTTTTTATATTTAATTTTCTCATTATTATTTTTGATTGAGTATATGAAAAAAGATTAAATAACTTTTTTTTAGACTTAAATCCGGTAGTAAATATATATTTTATAAATTCACAATATGATTTATAATCTTTCACATCACATACATCTTTTTTTTGAAAATATATTAATGCACAATCTACGTTGGGGATTGGTCTAAAATTTTCTTTATTTATTAAGTACTTTACTTTAATTTCATAATTTGGTTTTAAAAGTAATGACTGTAGACATTCTTTGTTTAATCCTGCATATCTATAAGCTACTTCCTTTTGTACTATTAAATAAGTATCTGTAGGTGGATTATTGTTAAATAATAATTTGTTTATAATGCTTGATGTTATATTAAATGGAATACTAGAAAATACTTTATATTCTGTACCATTTTCAGGTAAATCACATTGTAAAAAATCACAATTTATTAATTCAACATTTTTATTAAAACTCATTTCTAATAAGTTATTAAATAATTTATTATCGATCTCATAAGTTAATAGTTTTTTGCAACTATTCATTAGATATTTAGTTATTATTCCTTTTCCCGTACCAATTTCTAGTACTATATCATTACTATTAATATTACTTAAATTTACTAATTCATTTACTAATTTCTTGTCAAATAAAAAATTTTGACTAAATTTTACTTTGTATTCTTTAAAACGATTCATATTAGCACCCTTTCTATATAAAATAGAAAAGTTAAGTGCATAATATTATTATATATTAGTTAGTGTTATAATTATAATTTTATGCACTTAACTAATATATTCTTAATCTAATGCTGTTTATCATTGTTATTATTCTAACTCCGTATATCATAGCTACCCCTCCCAAGTTTACAATAATATTTTATCATGTTTATAAAAAATAGTCAATAATACATAATGTATAACATTTTTGTCACAATAATTATAAAGGGTTGACAAAAGCAAAATTGTAAGATATTATCTAATAGAAGTATTTTTTGTTATATAATGTAGGATATGGAAAAAAATATAATTTAAGTTATATATTTAAATATATAATAAATTTGTTAACTAATATATATATACATCGTTACATATAGTATAAGACATTAAAAGGAGTGATTTTTTGAAGAAAATAAAAGCAAAGACACTTATTCATATTTCAACAATACTAGGTACAATTTTATTTATAGCTTTTGTTGTGTATGGATTAAGAACTAATATTTTTACAGATCAAGTTGCACTATCAAATTTCTTAAGTAATGTTGGAATATTTGGACCTTTGATTTTTATAATCATTCAAATCGTTCAAGTTATAATACCAATAATTCCAGGAAATGTTAGTTGTGCAGTGGGCGTATTAGTATTTGGTGCATGGTATGGTTTTTTATATAATTATGTAAGTATATTAACAGGTTCAATAATTGTATTTTTCTTGTCTAGAAGATATGGAATGTCAATAATCAGAAAACTATTTAGTGAAAAAACAATAAACAAATATATAGGATGGCTAGATGAGAACAAAAGATTTGAAAAACTTTTTGCACTTGCTATATTTTTGCCAGTAGCACCAGATGACTTCCTTTGTTATTTAGCTGGTATTACACGTATATCTGTAAAAAAATACATATTAATTTTGGTATTACTAAAACCACTTACAATAGCATCATATAGTTTTCTATTAACATATATAGCATCATTTTTATTAAAACTCTAGTATTAATTTAAATTAAATAAGCAAAATAATTATTAAACATAAATATTTATAAAAAATATTTGTGTTTTTTTATTTAAGGAGATTTTTTATGAATAATTTAAAAGAAATTTATTTAGCTGGTGGTTGTTTTTGGGGAGTAGAAAAATATATTGAAGGAATAATTGGAGTTGTATCAACTGAAGTTGGGTATGCAAATGGTCATACTGAAAATCCAACATATAAAGAAGTATGTAATGATGATACAGGATATGCAGAGACTGTACATGTAATATATGATCCTGAAAAAATAACTCTAAAATTCTTACTTGATTTGTTTTATGAAATTATAGATCCAACATCAATAAATAAACAAGGAAATGATGTTGGCGATCAGTATAGAACTGGTATATATTATATAGATGAAGATGATAAAGATATAATATTAAATTCAATTGAAAGACTTAAAGAAAAATATACTAGAAATATAGCAATTGAAATAGAAAAATTAAAAATATTTTACAAAGCAGAAGACTACCATCAAAAATATTTAGATAAAAACCCAAATGGTTATTGTCATATAAGTAGTAATAAATTTAAAAATGTAACTGAAATAAAAGTAGATAAATATAAATATGAAGAGCCAACTGAAAAGGATTTGAATAAACTTAATAAATTAGAATACAATGTTACCCAAAATGCAGATACAGAAGCACCCTTTCAAAATGAATATTATAATAACTTTAAAAGTGGAATATATATTGATATTGTAACAGGTGAACCATTGTTTTTATCAACCGATAAATTTGAATCAGGATGTGGTTGGCCAAGTTTTACTAGACCAATAGATCCAGAAGTTATAAAAGAAAAAGAAGATAGATCACTTTTTATGAGACGTACTGAAGTAAGAAGTAGGGTAGGAAATTCACACTTAGGTCATGTTTTTGATGATGGTCCAAAAGATAAAGGAGGGAAGAGATATTGCATAAATAGTGCATCACTTAAATTTATTCCAAAAGAAGAAATGGAAAAAGAAGGATATGGATATTTAATCGAGTATGTAAAATAATAAAATAAATATTGACATATTTTTCATAAATGGTATAATCTAATTACTAAAATGAATTAGTAAAAAATATGAATATATTACAGGAGGCTTTTATGGAAAATATAGTTTTTGTTACTACCAATAAAGGAAAGATAGCAACGGCTCAACAATATTTTAAAAAAGCAAAATTAGAAACATATAATTATGATTTGATTGAACCAAGGAGTGATGATATACAAGAAATTGCTAAATCGAAAGTTATCCAGGCATATGAACTTGTTAAGAGACCATGTATTGCATTAGATTCAGGATTTTTTATTGAAGCATTAAATGGCTTCCCAAGGGCATTTGTTAATTTTGCACTTAATACTCTTGGTATTGAAGGCATTTTAAGAACAATGAATGGAATTGAAAATAGAAGTTGCTGCTTTAGGGAATGTCTTGCATATTTTGATGGGAAAGATATAAAATATTTTTTCTGTGAGCATGAGGGAATTCTGTCAGAGAAAATAAAAGGAATGGAAAATCCGGAAAAATGGAGTGATCTTTGGTATATATTTATACCTGAATATTCCAAAGATGGAAGAACATTATCAGAATATTCGATTGAAGAAACACATGAAAGAAGAGAGAAAATTGATTCTTCAATAAAACAATTTGCAAATTGGTATGAAAATAAGTAATATTAAAAGCAGTAATAGACTATATACTATTACTGCTTTTAATATATTAGAAATATAATTAAAACATTGATTAAAATATATTATTAGTATATAATAACTGTTAGAGAAGGTAATTATTATGAGAGTTTTGAGTTTACTTGAACCATGGGCAAGCTTAATAAATGAAAAAGTAAAGTTTATTGAAACAAGAAGTTGGAAGACAAATTACAGGGGTGAACTATATATACATGCAAGTAAGAATGAGTTAACTAAAAAAAATATTGAACATTATAATAAGCAAATGTCATACTTAAAAAGTACTGATTTTAAATATGGATACATTATTTGTAAATGTAATTTGGTTGACTGTATTTATATGACTAATGATTTTATTAATAAAATAAAGAAAAATGATAAAGAATATGCAAGTGGAAACTATGAAGTTGGAAGATATGCTTGGATTTTAGATAACATTCAAACCCTAGAAGAACCCATACCAGCAAAAGGAAGTTTAGAAATTTGGAATTATGAATGCTAATTTATATTAAATTAATTATATATGTATATAGGACTTAATAATGTAAATAATATCTTTAGGAGTGATAATATGAATAAAGATATTGAATTTTTAAATTATATAGCCCAAAATTCAAAGATGGGAATAGATACTTTAACACTTATAATTAAAGATATTGATGGAAATGAATTTAAAACTATTTTATTGGATCAGTTACAAGAATATATGAAAATATACGATAAGTGTACAGAATTATTGCATAGTATGAATAGTAATGTGGAAGATTTTAATGCATTACAAAAAGTCAGTACTTATATGGCTACGAAGTTTAATATGGCAAAAGATGATTCTCATTCTCATATAGCTGAAATGATAATACAAGGTAGTACAATGGGTGTTACTGATATAACTAAAAAAATTAATCAGTATATAGATTCTGATGAAAAAATACAAATTTTAGCTAAGAAATTATTAAAGATAGAAGAAAATAATATTGAAGAAATGAAAAGATATCTATAAAAGAAAATAACTTACTAAACACATTAGTAAGTTATTTCTTTTATATCTACATTATTCCTCAGCAAATTTCATCAACTCTTCATTAAATTTATCCCTTGCATCATAGAAAAGAAAGTGTCCAGCATCTTCAAATTTTACAAGTTTTGCATTTTTTATAGCTTTTTCTTGTGCAACTGCAAGTGGAAATAGACATACTTTATCATGTATACTATGAAGTATTAATGTTGGAACATTAATTGTTTCTAAATCTTTAAATAATCCTTCTTCATCTAACCAAGTGTTAGCTATTGCGGCTGTTGACCATCCTGCAGCCTGCAATCCAAGTTGAAAAATCCAATCTGATAGTTCTGGAGTTACATATTGATAGAATATCATATTTCCAAAATCACGTAACATATGTGGACGATCATTAAGAGTACCATTAATAATGTTTGTAACAGCCTCTCTTGGTAGACCATATGGAAAGTATGTACGTTGTACAAGACTTGGTGCAGCTGCTGCAAAAAGAGCAAGTTTTGATACGCAGTATCCATTGTGTCTTGCCATATATCTTATACAAATAGCACCCCCCGTAGAATGTCCAGCTAATATAAAATCTTTTAGTTTAAGTGCATCCACAACTGCACGAATATCATCTGAAAGTCTGTTATAATCATATCCTGTAAATGGTCTGTCCGATTTACCAAAACCTCTACAATCTATACCAATACATCTATATCCCATCTTTGGTAATTTATTGAATTGATACTCAAAAAGATTATGATTTCCTGGCCATCCATGTACAAATAATATTGTTTTCTTTCCAGTAGGATTAATATCCTCAACAAAAATTTTAACGTTATCTTCAACTGTAATATAATATTCCATTTTTATCCCCCCATAAATTAAAGTTCTAATTAATTATATTAATAAAATTAATTAGATATACTATTTTGTTAAAATATTAAATTGTAAATTTATTCTAAATGTGATATATTAATAAATATATATATATTTAAATAAGTTAGGAGATACTATGAGAATAGGTTTAGATATCGATAATGTTATAACCGCTTTTGATGAACTTGTATTAGAGGAATTTTTTATTGAAGATAAGAAAAAAAGAAATAAGGGAATCGTAAATCCAAATGGAGAATGGATAAAACATAAATTTGATTGGAGTAAAGAAGAAGTAGAAGAATTTTTTGATAATAATATGGAAAATATGGCAACAATAATGAATCCAAGAGATGGTGCTAAATATTATATGGATAAATTATTAGAAGATGGACATGAATTATATTTAATTTCTCATAGAGCATATCCACATTATAAAACTCCATTTGAAACTACTATAAATTGGCTAAAGAAAAATAATATTAATTATACAAAGTTAATTCTTTCTGAAACCACTGATAAAAGTAAAGAATGCTTTGAAAATAAAGTTGATATAATGTTTGATGATGTTCAATCAAACTGTCATAAGCTAAAAAAATCTGGAATTAGATGCTATTTGGTACAAACAAAGTATAATAATAGTAATAGAGATGGACTTAATGTGGTCAGAGATTGGAGACATATATATGATATTATATGTGATTTATCAGTATCAAATTTAGAAAAATTCCATGTTATTTTAGATACGGACACAGATAATGAAGCTGATGATCAATTTGCTTTATCCTATTTATTAAAATCAAAAGACAGAGTTATTCTAGATGCCGTGACAATTGCTCCATATAGTCATAAAAATATTATAAATTCAGATGAAAGTATTGAAAGAAGTTATAATATAGCAAAAAAAATATTTGAATTTTGTAACGAATCGTCTGATAATATTATATTTAAAGGTTCAACGGATTATATTACTAATAATTATGATGAGGAAAATGATGCAGTAAAGAAAATAATTGAAGTAGCCAATGCAAATGAACTTACTTATATATTAGCAATTGGTGCAATTACAAATGTTGCTTTAGCAATAAAGAAATATCCTTATATAATAAATAAAATTAAAATAATATGGTTAGGTGGACATAGTTTAGTATCAAAAGATAATAGAGAGTATAATTTTAGGCAAGATATTGAGGGAAATAGAATTGTTTTTTATAGTGGAGTTGATTTGACTGTAATTCCATGTAAAAATGTTGCTTCAAATTTGGTTACATCGATATATGAATTGAAACACTACTTTGATATTACAAATGGACTAGGAAAATTCTTATATGATAGGTTTTATAATGATGGATTACATGGAATAACTTTAAGAAGAGTTATATGGGATATTTCTGTTATTGCTTATGTTGTAAATCCATATTGGTTTGAAAAGGAAAAGATTAAATGTCCTCTAATAAATGATGAATTAAAATATATTGATTCAAATTTTACACATAAAATAACTTTTATTAATGATTTAAACGTAAATGAAATATATAAAGATATGTTTAATAAATTAGGAAATAAATAAAATTTTCCAGATATGAACTAAAAATACATATCTGGGTTAATTTTTATATTTTTTCTTTTATTGCATCAATTATCTCTAAAATCTTAGATTTATATTCTTTTTGCTCTTTTTCATTATTATATTCTTCTATTTCATTTTCGTCATCATATATGTGAGATATAAAAGGCATAATTGTTTCATAACCTTCTAATTTTTGTATATTTTCTTTATTTGGAAATAGTAATGTCCAAAAGTTTTTTCCTTTCCCATCTCCAAGTATCACCTGAATACTATCATAAGTTCCTTTCTCCATATCTAATGTCATACTTTGTTTTTCATCATATGAAATTTTACCAATTTTAACACTTGTATTATAATTAAAATTGTTATCATTTAAAGTATTATTTGAGATTTCAATAATTTTATTACTATTGGCCTTAAGTGAAGAAACCATATCTTCTTTTGTGCTATATGTATTAGATAAATTTTTAATATAATTTTCTATTTTTTCTGATATTTTTAGTTTTATAAGTTGATCTTCAATGCTATTACTATTTGCAACTACGTGCAATCTGAATATATCTTCCTTTTCGTAATTTTTATTGTATAAATTAAATACTATTAAAGTATTTAATAATATAAAAGAAAGTATCGCAATAAACATTGGTGTTATTTTTCTTATTTTTTTTTCCTCATTTAAAAACTTATTTTCATTTGTACTTTTTATTTCCATTATTTACCACCTAGAATTATTATTACCAAATATGATTAAATCATACTAAAAAAAATCACTAATTTTTTTGTCATATTTTTATGTATATAATCGTAATTTGTATTAATAAAAATTATGTCGTAGATAACTCCTACAATTCTACAAAACAGTACAAAAATATATAAAATTAGAATTTGACTTTGTGGTATATGAGTGATAAAATTTAAACTGTGAGAGGGGGAAACAAAAGATGAAAAAAATAAAGTTATGTTGTTTTACTGTAAATTTAACACATGCATGCATAATAGCAAACAATTTTATAAACAACGAGCTTGAAAATGTGAAAATAATTTATATTAATGAAAGAAGTGAAAAAAGAAAGTTTAAAACTATTATCTCCAGATTCTACAAAAAGATAGAGGATAATATGTATTATACGGAATGGCTAAATGAAAAAATTACTCATGATTATAATAATGAAAATTTTGTTTTTGTCGTATATGGCAAAGAACAATTTGTAAATAAGGTAAATAGATTTTTAGAATTAAATGATTCAAAAGGATACATTATAAATTGCTATGAAATATTTAGTATTGAAAATACAAGAGATATAATAGCAAAACATGACTTCTATATTAATACAACAGGTGTGGTAAGGAAGGAGACTTTAAAATAAGTAAATTTGTTTCAAAAATGATTATTAACGGTTGACTACCTCGACAAATTATGATATAATTCTTGCACTCATAACTTTTGCTAATAGTTATAATAAATTATATTATAATGGAGGTAGGTTAAATGGATAATTGTATTGTGGTTTTTGAAGAAGATCAGATTCATGTTAGTGTTGGAGTAGAATCTGAAAGTTCTAAAAGTGGAATTGTGTTTTCTCGCATTATTGATGCTAATGAGAATTTTTCAGAAAACCAAGATTTAATTAAAAAAGAATTAACTGAATTTTTGCAGAAACATTGTTGCTGCGAGGCAGTAATTAATCAGGCGATTGCATCTTTGTTGGATAAGTTCCAAAAAGCTGTAGTATTAGTTTAAAAATGTTATAAAAGAACTACCGAGTGTTTTATTATTATAAAACTCGGTAGTTTATTTCTTTTCAATATAATTTTTTATCATTAATTTTGATATATTGATAAAGATATCTTTATCAATATTTTCTAATTTATTTATTTCTTTCATAAGGTCATTAAAATTAAATTCCTTAAATTGCTTTATAGATTTTTTTATATAACGTCTTGCAAAATACCTTCTTTTTATTATTTTATTTTCTAGACAAAAATAATAAAAGTTAGGACGATTTGCACTATACTTAAAAGATAGTCGTTTTATTGTTCTTAAATACTTTGGATTATATGACTCTTCATAATATATTTGTAAAATACTATTACTTTTTTTTAGATTTTTTGATATATTATCAATAACTTGTAAAATATTATTTTGCTTTTTAACCAAGAACTCTAATAAGTCATCGCTTTCCATATATCCCTCCTATCTATTAATCAATTGGTAAGTTAAAGAAATATTTTATTTATTTTAGCATATTATGGAAATTTGGTCAACTCAATTTTATGTTGTGTAAAACAACATTATTTTTAGCTAAAATAAATTCTGAATAGAAAAATTAACCGCATAATGCCTTAAAAAATGCTTAAAATACAAGTATATTTCTATTGACATATACTTTCTTTTAAAGTATAATTATATGGACGTTATAAGGAAAAAAATAGAAAAAACCTATTAGTCAGGAGAGGAGTTTTTAAAAAAATGAGTATATCAAAAGAAGATGTTAAAAAAATTGCTAGTCTTTCAAGACTTGAGTTTAATGAAGAAGAATTAGAAAAATTTACTACTGATTTATCAAATATAGTTGATTTTGCCAATACTTTATCAGAAATAAATGTGGATGGTGTAAAACCTACAGCACATATATTGGATATAAAAAATGTATTTAGAAAAGATGAAATCAAAGAGTCATACGATAGAGAAGAAATACTTAAAAATGCACCTGATTCAGAAGCAGGTTGTGTAAGTGTTCCAAAAACAGTAGAATAAGGGGTGTAGTAAATGGAGTTATATAGTAAAACACTAGCAGAAATTGCTAGAGATATAAAAGAAAAAAATGTTACAATAAAAGAAGTTTTAGATAGTGTATATTCACGTATCGATAGTGTAGAATCTAAAGTTGATGCATATGTTACTTTAACTCGTGAGAATGCATATAAAAGGGCTGAGATTTTACAAAAAAAATTAGATAAAGGTGAAGATATAGGTATATTTGGTGGTGTACCTATTGCAATAAAAGATAATATGTGTACAAAAAATGTAAGAACAACTTGTTCTTCAAAAATGCTAGAAAATTTTGTACCTATATATGATGCAACAGTAATTGAAAAATTAGAAGAAGCAGGTGCTATCGTACTTGGTAAAACTAATATGGATGAATTTGCTATGGGTTCTTCTACGGAAACTTCATATATTAAGAAAACAAAAAATCCATGGAATATTGAATGTGTACCTGGTGGTTCAAGTGGTGGTAGTGCAGCAGTTGTTGCTTCTGATATGGCGTATGCTTCACTTGGTTCAGATACAGGTGGATCTATTAGACAACCAGCTTCATATTGTTCTGTTGTGGGTCTTAAACCAACTTATGGTATGGTATCAAGATATGGTTTAATTGCATTTGCATCATCACTTGACCAAATAGGACCATTTACAAAAACAGTAGAAGATGCTGCTTTAATGTTAAATGTAATATCAGGATACGATAATAAAGATACTACATCAGCGAATTTAGAAAAGAAAGATTATACAAAATTCTTGACTAAAGATTTAAATGGCTTTAAAATTGGTATTGATGAAAATTTTGTAAAAGATGGATTAAATAAAGAGGTAAAAGCAGAATATGAAAATTCAATTGAAACATTGAAAAAATTAGGAGCAAAAATTGTAAATGTAGATTTAAACTATGCTAAGTATTCACTTGCTACATATTATATAATAGCAACTGCTGAGGCATCATCTAATTTAGGAAGATATGATGGAATTAGATATGGTCATAGAGCAGAAAGTTTTGATGATTTAATAGATTTATATGTAAAATCTAGAACTGAAGGCTTTGGAAATGAAGTAAAAAGAAGAATAATGCTTGGTACTTATGTTTTAAGTTCAGGTTATTATGATGCATATTATAAAAGAGCTCAACAAGTAAGAACTTTAATAATAGAAAACTTTAAAAAAGCTTTTGAATCTTGTGATGCAATTTTAATACCTACTGCACCAAGTACAGCATTTAAATTTGGAGCTAAATCAGATAATCCTATAGAAATGTATTTAGAAGATATATATACTGTTCCAGTAAATATTGCAGGACTTCCGGCCATTTCAGTACCTGGTGGTTTTGATTCAAATAGTATGCCTATTGGAATGCAATTTATTGCAGATGCATTTAGAGAAGATAAATTAATGCAAGTTGCATATGCATATGAGCAAAATACAAATCATCATAATATGAAACCTAATATATAATAAGGAGAAAAATTATGTTACAATCAAAATTAATAGGAGAGACATACAAAGAATGGCCAAGTGATGCAATACTTAAAAGTCATGGACTTCTTTTAAAAGGTGGCTATATAAGACAAATGGCAGCAGGGATATATACACTTCTTCCACTTGCAAGAAAAGTCACTTCTAAAATAGAAAATATTATTAGAGAAGAAATGAATGGTATTGGTGCACAAGAAATGTTAATGCCACTTGTTGCTACAAAAAAACTTTGGGATATGTCCGGTAGATATGATGCAATAGATGGAGAGCTTCTGAAATTTAAAGACAGATCAGGAACTGAAATGTTACTTTCTATGACTCATGAAGAAGCAGTTACATTTATTGCAATGACAGAAGCAAAAAATTATTCAAAATACCCATTTTCTGTGTATCAATTACAAACTAAATTTAGAGATGAGGCTAGAAGTCGTGGCGGTCTTATACGTGTAAGAGAATTTACTATGAAAGATGCTTATTCATTCCACAGAAATCAAGAAAGCTTAGATGAAGTTTATCAAGAATATTACGATGCATACAATAGAATATATAGTAGGGTTGGTGTTCCAGAAGTTATTGCAGTAGCATCTGATACTGGTATGATGGGTGGAACTGGTGCCCATGAATATATGCTTTTATGTGATGCTGGTGAAGACAAAATTATTGTTTGTAGTGAATGTGGATATAGTGCTAATATGGAAGTTGCAAAATATGGAAATATAGAAGCTATTACAACTAAGGAAGAAAGTTTAGAAAAATTTAGTACTCCTAATATAAAGACAATTGATGCATTAGTAAACTTTACTAGTAAAGAATCAAATCAAATGTTAAAAGCAGTTGTATATACAAGAATGGACACTAAACAATCAGTAGTTATATTTATTCGTGCTGATCGTGATGTTAATGAAGCAAAAGTAAGAAATTACATTAAAGCAGAAATTGAACCAAGAAAAGAATCGGAAAATGATAATATTACTTATGGATTTATTGGACCAGTTGGTTTTAATGATAAAAAAGCAACTATAATTTATGATAAATCTTTAGAAAATGAAAAAAGTTTAATTGCAGGTGCAAATGAAATAGATTACCATTTCAAAGGAATAAATATATCAAGAGATGTCGGTGAAGTTAAATATATAGATGTTGCAAAAGTGATAGAGAGTGATACTTGCCCTATATGTGCAAAGAAAACATTAACAATTTCTAATGGTATAGAAGTTGGTAATATATTTAAGCTTGGTACTAAATATACAGAATCTATGGGTATGACTTATGCAGATGAAGATGGAAAAGAAAAAAATCCAATAATGGGTTGTTATGGTATAGGTGTTGGAAGACTTATGGCATCTGTACTTGAAGCAAGAGGAACAGAGAAAGCTACAAATTGGCCTGCGTCAATTGCACCATTTGATGTACATATATGTCCAATTGATTATACAAATAGTATAGAGATAAAATTAAAATCTGATGAAATATATAACAAATTAAAAGATTATGGATTTGATGTTTTAATTGATGATAGACAAAAAAGTCCAGGTGTTAAATTTGCAGATGCAGATTTAATTGGAGCTCCAATTAGAATAGTTATAAGTCCTAGAAACTTGCCAAACGGTTTAGTTGAAATAAAAGTACTCGGAAATAGTGATGCAACATTAGTTAATGTTGAGGAGTTATATGAATACATACAAAAAGTAAAAAAGGAACTAAAGTAGAGAGGAGATAATATAATGAAAGATTATGAAGTTGTAATTGGTTTAGAAGTACATGCAGAACTTTCAACTAATACAAAAATATACTGTGGTTGCTCAACTGAATTTGGAGCTGATCCAAATACTCATTGTTGTCCAATATGTACTGGAATGCCTGGAACACTTCCAGTATTAAATGAAAAAGTAGTAGAATATGCAGTAAAAGCTGGTCTTGCTACAAATTGTGAAATTGCTAAGTTCTCTAAACAAGATAGAAAAAATTATTTTTATCCTGATTTACCTAAAGCTTATCAGACATCACAATATGATTTACCACTTTGTGAGCATGGACATTTAGATATAAATGTAAATGGCGAGAAAAAAAGAATAGGTATAACAAGAATTCATATTGAAGAAGATGCAGGAAAATTAATACATGATGCATACACTGGTGATACACTTGTTGACATGAATAGATGTGCTGTACCATTAATAGAAATAGTATCAGAACCTGATATGAGAAGTGCAGCTGAAGCTGTTGAATATATGCAGACATTAAAAGGAATACTAGAATATCTTGAGGTTTGTGATTGTAAAATGCAAGAAGGATCTTTAAGATGCGATGTAAACTTATCAGTTAGACCAGTAGGACAAAAAGAATTTGGTACAAGAACAGAAACTAAAAACCTAAATTCATTTAGAGCAATAGAAAATTCAATAGAGTTTGAAATTAAAAGACAAATTGAAGAACTTGAAAATGGTGGTGTAATATATCAAGAAACAAGAAGATTTGATGATACAAAAGGAATAGGTTATGCTATGCGTTCTAAAGAAGATGCACATGATTATAGATATTTCCCAGAACCAGATTTAGCACCAATTGTTTTAAGTGATGAATATGTAGAAAATATTAGAAAAACCCTACCTGAAATGCCACACATAAAGAAATCTAGATATATTGAAGAATATAATTTACCCGAATATGATGCAACTCAGCTTACAAATTCTAAATATACCGCTAAATTCTTTGAAGAGGCTGAAGAGATATGTAAAAATGCAAAAGCTGTATCTAATTGGATTATGACTGACTTTACAAAGTTATTAAATGAGAAAGAAATTTCAATTAATGAATCTAAAATAACAGCTGAAAATCTAGCTGAGCTTATAGAACTTATTGATAAAGGAACAATAAGTTCCGCAATAGCTAAGAAAGTATTTGTAGATATGTTTGAAACTGGAGATAGTGCAAAAGATATCGTAGAGAAAAAAGGACTTGTACAAATGTCTGATGAAGGTGCTATAAAAGAAATAGTACAAAAAATTGTAGATACTAATCCACAATCAGTAGCAGATTATAAAGCGGGTAAAGATAAAGCAATAGGTTTCTTAGTTGGACAAATTATGAAAGAATCTAAAGGAAAAGCAAATCCTCAAATTGTTAATAAATTATTAGTTGAAATATTAAATAAGTAAATGTATGTCTATATATTATAGTAATAATTATACTTTGAGATGTAAGTTTTAAAAATACTGCATCTCTTTTTATTGTTTTAATATTTGAATTTAATTTTTATTTATGATAAACTTATTTAAACAATAATAAATGAATAAATAATTGGTATAATATAAATATATATCATTATGTTTTATTTTGAAATGAGGGTATTTATGGATAATGAAAATGAAGAATTTGAAACACATAAAAAACAAAAAAAAGGTGAAAAAAATATAATTTTATCACTACTAAAGATAATTCCTGCACTATTTATTTTTGTAATTCAAATAATTTTTATAATATTAGTATATAGCAGCGTTAAAGGAATGTATGCATATATATCAATACTATTTGAAATTATTAGAATAATAGCTGTATTAATATTGTTATACAGAAGAGATAGTCCAGAATATAAAATTTCTTGGATTACATTTATAATGTTTCTACCAGTGGTTGGAATAATTGCATTTTTTCTATGGGGAAATAGTAGACTTAAAAAATATATATCTAAAAGATTTAGTAAAATACATTCAGTTACAAAAAGGACTTTGAATCATTCAGAAGAAATTGAAAATGAAATATTAACTATGGATAGATATAAATATAATCAGATAAAATATATAAAAAATATTACAGGATATCCTGTTTATGAAAATCAAGGTGTAGAATATTTTAAAACTGGAATGGATTTTTTTGAGGCTGTAAAAGATGATTTAAAGAAAGCAAAAAAGTACATATTCATTGAGTTTTATATTATATCTTCTGGAAATCTATTAAATGAAATTGTAGAAATATTAAAGGCAAAAGCAAAAGAAGGTGTTAAAATAACAATAATTGCAGATGCCATTGGTTGTATGGGCAGAATGCCGAAGAATTTTATTAATGAAATGAGTCAAATAGGTATCGAAGTATATAAATTTAATCCATTTAATTTTGTAATAAGTGGATACGCAAATTATCGTGATCATAGAAAAATAATTGTTGTAGATGGTACTGTTGCATATACAGGAGGCGTAAATATCGCTGATGAATATGTAAACCTAATTGAAAAATATGGTTACTGGAAAGATGTTGGAATAAAAATATATGGAGAATCAGTAAATAGTTTTGTTGTTATGTTCTTAGGCTTCTTAGAACAAATTACAAATAAAAGAATTGATATAAAAGAATATATTAATGTTGGTAAAGAAGAAAGTAATGAGAAAAAAATAGGAAAAAAATCAGGTTATATAATGCCATTTGATGATGGACCGGACAATTTAAAAAATCCGACTGAAAATGTGTATATACAAGCGTTTAATTATACTAAAGACTATATGTATATGACAACTCCATATTTTGTTATTAGTCAATCTGTTTTAGACTCTATATTAAACAGTGCTAGAAGTGGAGTAGATGTAAGAATTATAGTACCGTATATACCTGATAAAAAATTAGTTAATATAGCTACAAAGTCATATTATGAAGTTTTGCTAGAGGCTGGTGTAAAAATATATGAATATGGTCCAGGTTTTATTCATGCTAAATCCTTTGTAGCAGATGACGATATTTCAATAGTTGGAACAGCTAATCTTGACTTTAGGAGTATGCACTTAAATTTCGAATGTACAATATTGACATATAATACTGGAGAGGAAATGAAAATCAAAGAAGATTTTGAAAGTATGTTAAAAGATTGTAAAGAAATAAAATTAGATGAGTGGAGAAAGAGATCCATATTTACAAAGTTAATGGAAGCTTTTATGACTGCATTTTCACCAATGATATAATTTGTGTAGTTGACAAATAAAATAAAAGATAGTAAAATATACATATAAGATGGGGTGATTTTGTTGAAACATGCACTTGCTTTGGAAGGTGGAGGAGCAAGAGGGGCTTACCATATGGGAGCAATCAAAGCATTATATGAACTTGGATATAAATTTGATGCAGTATCAGGTACTTCCATTGGTTCTATAAATGCTGCAATGCTTGCACAAGGAAGTTTTGACACTGCATATGAAATATGGGAAAATATGAAATATTCTACTATATTTGATATTGATGATGAAAAGGTAAATTCTGTTAGAAGATCAGGTATAAATTTAGATATTATAAGATACGTATCTAAGAAATTAGATGATACATTAAAAAATCGTGGTATTGATACTAAAAAAATGAGAAAATTACTTGAAGAAAATATTGATGAAGAAAAAATAAGAAACTCTAATATATTATATGGTCTTGTTACAGTTTGTTTAACAGATCGAAAGCCACAAGAACTCTTTATTAATGATATACCACAAGGAAAATTAATTGACTATATAATGGCAAGTTCTTGCTTACCTATATTTAAAATAACTAAAATCGATAATAAAAATTATTTAGATGGTGGATTTTGGGATAATTGTCCTGTAGATATGTTATTACATAAAGGATATAAAGACATATTTGTAATAAGAGTATATAAGGTGATGAGGATAAGAAATTATAAGAAGATTATAAAACAAAAAGATGTAACATTACATATGATTGAACCAGTAGATAGATTACCTAGTATATTAAGTTTTGAATCAAAAACTTCAAATGAATTAATCAATATGGGATATTATGATACAATAAAAAATGTCAAAAATCTTGACGGAATTAGATACTATATTGAAGCTAAGAAAGAAAATTATTATTTTGATAAGATTTGTAATATAAAAGAAGAGAAAATAAAAAAAATTGCTGATTTACTAAAAATAAGAATTGTAAGTGGGGATTCATATAAAAAGATTTTACTTGAAGATATATTACCAGAACTTGTTTATAAAACACAAGTAAAAGAAGCAAGCAATTATAAAGAAGTAATCTTTGCACTTATTGAGTATGTGGCTATAAAGGAAAATATTCATAGATATCAAATATATGAATTTGAAGAACTTTTAGAATTATTAAAGAAAAAAATAGTATATAAAAATAAAAATAGAGTAGATGAAGCAATATATAGATTTGTGAAATATATAGAATAAAGTGATAACAATTTAGTTATCACTTTATTCTTTTATATCCTCATTATTTTACATATATTATTTTCGCACTTTCCTATAACAAAGATATTTTTATCATGTTTTTGTAATATTGAATGATACACTCCATGGATTTCATTTAATGATTCAATAGCTCTTTTGAATCTTGGATTATCATATATATTGTTATTTACATTAAATTTGAAGAAGCTAAATTTACTTAACGTATTTTCACAAATATTAACAAAATCTTCAAAATTTAATCTTAAGTAATCTGAATGATAGTCTATAAAACTTTCATAATAAAACATATCATTTTGTAGCAAAATATTTGAATATAAACTTTGAATGATTTGTTTTTCAGGTATTATTGATATAAATGAATCAAAAGTATCAACTTCCTTATGTATATTAATCAGGTATTTCCTATCTTTAATTGGCTTTTTTGAACATATATAATAAAATGGGTGAAAATATTTAAGTAATATTAAAGTATCACTGAAATAATTGCAAAATTCATCTAATACTGCTAACTCATATTTATCTTCCATTTCTAAAAAAGCAATCTTTGAATAGTCATCATATAAATTACTATATTTTCCATATCTATCTAAGTAAAAAATATATGATAGTTTAAGTTCAGATCTTAGTATTTTCTTTCCTTTGTCTATTATGGAATATAAATTATTATTTGGCAGTTGTATTTGAATATCAATTCTATTTTCTGCTATAATATAATGTAAATTCGAATCTGTATCCTTTGAGAGATTACTACAAAAATCTTTTGCATTAAAACCAGTACAATAGTAGATCTTAAAAATTATAATACTTCTATTATAGTTTAATAAATTCCATAAGTCTAAATATTCTTTTGGATATTCATACATGACGCTTGCCCCCTTTAATAAACAATATTTGAAGTTACAAAAATATTTAATAAAAAATTTCATTAAGTATAACATATTAGAATATTCAAGTCAAACTTTTATTTAAATTTAATTGATTTTTTGATGTAGGTTTGTCAATCATATGTCACACTAATTTAGAAAATACTTGATTTGAAGTACCTAAATACTAGTGACCTATTTACTATAACTATAATATTCTTCTAATTTTTCATTTGGACTTAGCCAGTTT
>JAEYPQ010000055.1 GCA_023410645.1 Bacillota bacterium
GGAGCAACAGGTCCAACAGGTCCAGCAGGAGCAGACGGAGCAACAGGTCCAACAGGTCCAGCAGGAGCAGACGGAGCAACAGGTCCAACAGGTCCAGCAGGAGCAGATGGAGCAACAGGTCCAACAGGTCCAACAGGTCCGACAGGCCCAGCAGGTCCGTAATTCAATGAATAGTTAATATTGATTAAATAGATATTATATTATTTAAAATGTTGATAATATTTGCAGACAATTAGATAGATAACATAAGTATATTATCTATAAAGAAAAAATTAAATATATTACAAATAATTAATAATTTTATAATACTGATATTTAATAAATATTAAAAAATGCACTATACCCTTATTTAGTAAAAAAGAGTATAGTGCATATATTATGTTAATATATATTAGAAAAATAGAATTGAGTAATGTTAAATAAGAAATAGTACAACTTATATCACCATATATATATTTAAAAGATTAATTTTGATATATATCTACATCATTATCGTTGTCATTATCATTGTCATTATTATTGTCATTATCATTCTCATTAGTATTTCCAGGATTTTCTACGTTTGTATTTTCATTATTAGGCTTATTATTTTCTTCTTCATCAATAATAATATTATTATTATTACTTGTAGTATTATTTCCAGTATTGGTATTAGTATTATTATTTTTTGTAGGTGCTTGTGTAGTATCGGTTGCATTTTTTACTTCAGTATAAGAGCTATCTAATTTAGTTCCACCTAAAACAGAAGCGATTTTTTCTTTTGCATTATCAACACTATCTTGATTTAGAATAACAACTGATAATTTTTGCTTGCTGTAACTGTATGTGTATTGACTACTACCATTTCCATCTAAAGTTATTGAAGTTACTGTCCATTTAGAACCAGTTGAAATTTGATATTTTATTAGCTCTGTTATTTTATCTGTAGGCATATTAGTTTGGAATTTACCAGATAGTGAATTTAATAGTGTACTATATTTAGTAATAATTGATGGAGTAGAGGCTTTCCTTATTATTGCTTCGATAACAGATTGTTGATTTTGTCCACGCATTATATCACCTTCTGCAAATGCTTTTCTTTCTCTAGCAAATGCTAATGCTTGAGCTCCATTCATATTATTGTATCCACTCACAAAATGATAATTTCCTATATATGATGTAAAGGCATATTTAGAATAGGCGGTAATTCCATCTAAAGTATTTACAATACTTTCAACGGAAGAGAAATTAACCTTAAAATAATAGTTAATATCAATTCCAAGTAAGTCCTCAATTGTTTTTACAGACATATCTATACCATATATTCCGGCATGAGTTAATTTATCTTTGTAGCCTGTTGTGCCATGTAATTTAATATACGAATCTCTCGGAATATTTGTAAGCAATATTTGTTTTGTATTTGGATTTACGGTAACAATAATATTTACATCACTTCTTGAAACTGTACCAATGTCACCGTATGTGTCAATACCACTTATGTATATATTAAAAGGTTCTGAAGAAACCATCGCTTCTTTTGAAATACTTTCAACAGTGGATTTAATACTAAATGTATAAATTACTTTTGCTTTTTCAAAGAAATCAGCAGCTTCTTCTTCTAGTATTGCTTTTTGAGAATCCTCTATTACTATCGAATCTACATCTTTACTAAGTAAAGAATCTCTTAATTCACTTATATCTTCATATGCAACATATGTAGGATTAACTGAAGAATTTAATTCATTTTTTATAGAATCAATATTTGTATCTTCATTATTAATATATCCCATAGTTTTTCCATTTAGATCGGACAATTTGTTATATGTATTGTTATTTAATACTATTACTGAGTAATTTTGGATTTCATAATCTGAGTTAGTAATGTTATCAAGAAAATTATCAAGTTTTAAACAATAATTCACTCCAATAGATAATATTGCAATAAATAAAACAGATATAATATCTAAAATTATTCTTGTTTTTTTCTTAATAGATTTAAAAAATTGTAAAAAGAAAAAGCTACCCGATATAGCAACTAGAGCTATTGTAAGTATAATTAGATATTTTGTTGGTAGTACATTTGCATTTTTAAAAACTATTATAGACACAAAATATAAAATTAAAAATGCAGCTGATATTAATTTACTAATTAAATTTAAGGCTTTACTTTCAGTTGTTTTATTTAAATATTCATTACTTTTTATACGATTTTTATCTTTCAATTTAAAATTCCCTCCAATTTATAAATATTAATTATTAGTATAATATATTAATAATTAAAAATCAACTTTTATCACAGTTTATTCACAAATAATTAAAATACTATTAAAAATATTTATTTATTTTCTTGCATATGTTAAAATAAATAATATGTAGAAAAGTGCGATGAAAGGATGAATTTATGAAAAATATCGTAAATATATTAACTTTATCTAGAATAATATTTTCAATATTAATGGCTATGAATTATAATAATAAAATTATTTTAGTAATATTATTTTTATATTGTGGTTTATCTGATATATTAGATGGTTACTTAGCTAGAAGATATAATGTTGATAGTGATAATGGAGCTAAAATGGATACAATTGCTGATTTAGTTTTCTTTTGTGTAATAATGTATATTTTGCTTATAATGGTTCCAATAGAAATATTGAGTAAATTTATAGTATATATTGTTATTACATTTATATTAAAAGTAATAGCAATTATAATAGCATGGTATAAATATAAAGAATTTGTTATTTTACATACAATATTAAATAAAATAACAGGAATATTAATTTTTATATCTACATTAATATTCTTCATATATAATAATGTAAATATTTATTATATAGTTATAATATCGTCCGCAATAGCTTCAATTGAAGAAATTATAATTAATTTACAGGAAAAAACATTAAACAGAGATATTAAAAGTATATTGAAAAAATAATAGAGCCTATCATATTAAATTTTAATTGTGTCAGTAACATTACATGGACAAGTAGAATATTATTTAGTATGAAGGTGTTATTTTATGAATGATAGTTTTTACAATGGATTAACTGGACAAATCATTACACCAAATGATCCTGAATATGAGGCTGACAGACAGATATGGAATAGGGCTATACAAAAATTTCCAAAGGTTATTGTTTATTGCTATAATGAACAAGATATAAGAAATGCCATTTTATGGGCAAGAAATAGATGTATAGGAATAAGAATTAGAACTGGTGGTCATAATTATGAAGGATATTCAATTGGAAATGATATTTTAGTAATAGACATAAGTAGAATGAATAAACTTGAGTTTGATGAAAATGAAAGAATACTAAGGATACAAGGTGGAGTTGTTAATACTCAAATATATGAACTTTTAGGAAATTTGGGATATCCCTTTCCAAGTGGTACATGCCCCACTGTTGGAGCTGTAGGACTTACTTTAGGTGGTGGATGGGGCCTTTCATGTAGAAGATATGGACTTGTTTGTGATAGTTTATTAAGTTTAGAATTGGTAGATTATAATGGAAGAATATTAACTGCTAATAGTTGCCAAAATTCAAATTTGTTTTGGGCTTGTAGAGGTGGCGGCGGAGGAAACTTTGGCGTTGTAACTTCTATGACATTTAAGGTTCCTGAAAAAGTTAATGGAGTTTCTTTTATAGAATTTTATTATTCAAATGCAAATAGAGAAGTAATGGAAGTATTTATTTATATATGGCAAAATTTATTAAAAAAATTAGATGATAGAATGACTTTAGTATCAAGAATATATAATTCACCAGCAGAAGGAAAAGCAATATATGGTAATGGAATTTTTTATGGCACAGCAGAAGAAGCATATGAAATTTTAAAACCATTTCAACTATTAACAGGTATGAGCTTAACTGCACAGTATATGCCATTTATTGATGCCATAAGAAGAATAGAATATATGTATCCAGCATACGAAAAGTTTAAATCTACTGGTAGATTTGTACAAAGAGATTATGATTATGAAGAGATAAGAAATCTTATTAGTATAGTACAAGAAAGACCAGAGGGATCTTTATTTTCTGGATTTTCATTATTTGCTTTAGGTGGAAAAGTAAAAGAAAAGAATAAATATGAAACAGCATTTTATTATAGAAATTCAAGATATATACTATCTATACAATCACGATGGGAAGATGATATATATGCAGAAGAAAATATAAAATGGGTTAATAATAATTTTGAATATGTAAAATCTATAACAAGAGGATCATATATTAATTTTCCATTTAACAAACTTAGATATTATGTAGAAGAATATTATGGAAAAAATGCATTAAGATTAAGAGCAATAAATGAAAAATATGATCCATGTAATGTATTTAGATTTCCACAAAGTATAAACTAGAATAATAATGTAATTTGAGTTTAATAAAGCTGGTATCAGATTTGATATCAGTTTTTTGTTACTTTTTATAAATATATTGTATTATTAATACTAATAAGTTATAATTTAAAAAAGTGAACTAAGTAATATAGTTTAATTGGAGGAATTTAAAATGGATAAAAACACTAGTCTAGAAGAAGTAAAAGATGCAGTAAAGAAATTTTGCGAAATTAGAGAATGGAATCATCATACACCTAAAGATCTTGCAATTATGATAACAGTAGAGGCTGCTGAACTTTTAGAAATTTTTAGATATAAAAAAGATGAAGAAATAAAAGAGTTATTTAATGGTGAAAAAAGAATAGATATTGAAGATGAAATTTCTGATGTTTTATTTAATTTATTAAGATTTGTAGAATTAAATAACATTGATTTATCAACAGCTTTTTATAACAAACTTGAAAAAAATAATAAAAAATATCCTGTTGAAAAATCAAGGGGTTCTAGTAAAAAGTATAATGAATTATAGGCAGGTAAAAGTATGAATCTAGAGCAGTTTAATTATATTGAGTTTGAAGATGGTAGAGTAATTAAATATATTATAAATAAAGGGAAAAGAAAAAATATATATATTTCCATTCAAGATGGTAATGTAATTGTAAAAACACCTAAATGCATTTCTGAGAGTAAAATACACGAGATAGTTATGAGTAAGAGTAAATGGATTTATAAAAAGTTATTATTAGTAAATGAAAAGGCAAATTCTAAAAAACAATTTGTAAATGGTGAAATATTTAGAATACTTGGCAAGGATTATATTCTTGCTATAGTGTTTAATTATGAAAAGGCATTTAATGTAGAAAAAGATAATGAAAAATTATACGTATATTTACCAAATACATATTTAAATATAGAACGTATTAAAGTTGAGAATGAAATTAAAAAATTGGTTGAGGATTATTATTTAAAATTAGCAAATGAAGAAGTAAGATATGCAATGAATGTTGTTACTAATGAAGTAGGAATAAGTCCAAATAAATATAGAGTTAGAAATCTGAAGAGGGCTTGGGGAAATTGTTCATCAACTAGAAACATAACTATAAATGTAAATCTAGTAAAATATAGTAAAGAGGCAATTAGATATGTTGTATTACATGAAGTATGCCATTTAAAATATATGAACCATTCAAAAGAATTTTGGAATTTGGTTAAATATTATATGGAAGATTATAAAAAAATACAAGAAGAATTAAAGAAGTAATACTCAAAAATTGTATAAAAATATATATAATTGTTGAAAACAATTATGATATATGATATAAAATAAATGAGGTGATATTCGTGAAATATTTTAAGAAAATAACAATTTTCGTTATTATAGCCGTTTCTACTTTTTTTCTAATTTTCTTTTATCCGATGTCTAGATTAAGTGCTTATTTTAATATTGATACTAATTATCGTACAATGGATGTTTATAATAATAATACTGTGTATTCAAATCTTACTAAAATTGTTGATTCAGATATTGATAAAGAATATAAAAATTCTGCAATATCAATATACGGATTTAGCACTCAAGCTATGAAGGATCAAGCCAATGAATTTTATAAATTGTTTTTATATGATTCAGCATTATTAGCTTCAATATTGTTTATAATCGGAATTGTAATATTAGGAAAATATGGCAGGAAAAAGATATATATTAGTGCTTCTTTATTGAGCAGTTCTACTATTTCTTTTATATTTTTAATATATATTTATAATATTTTATATAGGTAATTAAAAACAGTTAGGAGATATTTATGAAGACATATAATAAATTAGTAAGGGACAAGATACCAGAAATTATAAAAGAAAAAGATAATAAAGTACCTATTTTTAGGATTTTAGATGATAAGGAATATTTATTTGAATTAAATAAAAAATTACTAGAAGAAGTAAATGAATATATAGAAGAAAATAATGTTGAGGAATTGGCTGATATTGTTGAAGTAATATATGGAATTTTAAATTATATGGAAATTTCAGTTGAAGAATTTGAAAAAATTAGAAAAGATAAATCAGAAAAAAGAGGAGCTTTTTTGGAGAAAATATATCTGGAAAGTGTAGAAGATAATGATTAAGTATTATTAATTTAGGGGGACATATGAATCAATATATTGGAGTTTTAATTGGAACGGGAATTACTTTTTTAGCCACTGTATTAGGTGCTGCAATGGTATTTTTCTTTAAAAAAGGAGTAAAACCAAACTTTCAAAGATTCTTTCTTGGATTTGCAGCTGGAATAATGATTGCTGCATCTGTTTGGTCATTATTAATACCAGCTATTGAAATGTCAGAAAAACAACCAGGTATTAGTTGGTTACCAGCTGCTTTAGGTTTTATATTTGGTGGGGTATTTTTATTAATATTAGATACCATAATACCACATTTACACTTTAATGAAGAAAAACCAGAGGGAATGAAATCTTCATTTAAGAGGACAACTATGCTTTTTATTGCGGTTACACTGCATAATATACCAGAAGGCATGGCAGTTGGACTTGCCTTTGCAGTTGCTACCACTGCAAATTCCACAATTACTATTGCTTCTGCGATTGCTCTAACAATTGGTATGGCACTTCAAAACTTTCCTGAAGGTGCTGCTATTTCTTTACCGCTTAGACAAGAGGGTATGTCTAGATTAAAATCATTTGTATACGGTGCATTATCTGGAATAGTGGAACCACTAGGAGGACTAATTACGGTGGCTTTAGTTGCAACTATTGCAAATATTTTACCTTGGTTTTTATCTTTTGCAGCAGGGGCAATGATATATGTTGTTGTAGAAGAATTAATACCAGAATCACAAACTGAAGAACATTCAAATTTAGGTACAATTGGTGTAATGTTTGGCTTTGTGATTATGATGGTACTTGATGTTGCACTTGGGTAATAATATGAAAAAGAAATATATATTAAAAATTTTGTTTATTGCCTTTATTGTTATAATTATTATTATTTTTATTTTGGCATATAAATTTAATATGATACCCAAAGTCTCATATACTGCTAGTGATTTTAATATACAAGTTATAAAGAGTGGTATAGATTATGATAATGATGGAATAGATGATTATACGGATATACTTGAAGGCGCTAAAATTGAAGCTTTAAATAAACCAAGATATAAGAGTAAATATTATGATGGAGGGTATCCACCAGATAATGAGGGGGTATGTACTGATGTTATTTGGCGTGCCTTAGAAAATGCGGGTTATAATTTAAAAGAGTTAGTCGATGAAGACATAAAATTAAACTTGAATTTATATAATGCAATTGATACTCCTGATCCTAATATTGATTTTAGGAGAGTTAGAAATTTAAAAGTATTTTTTGATAATAATTATATAGACTTGACTAATGATCCTAGTAAAATTAATGAATGGATGCCTGGTGATATTGTAATATTCGGAGCAGAACATATAGCTATTATATCAGATAAAAGAAATAAAGATGGAATACCATATATAATTCATAATGCAGGTCAACCAAATAGAGATGAAGATGCATTAATTTATTGGTATAAAACTAGAGGGATAACAGGTCATTACAGATTATAATAATAATTATTTTTAAGAGTTTACATTTATTTGTTTACTCTTTATTTTTTATCAAAATATCAATATAACAAACATGATACTTTAGTGATGTTTGCGTGTTATATACGTGAAATTTCTACAAAATATAAAATATGACAAAATCTGGATTTGACAAATAAAAATGTTTTATGATATACTGTATACAGTTTTGCTAATTAATACGTGTCACAACAAATATGTTAATAAAAAAACATGAAAGGGGAAATAATGGATAAGATTTCAGTAATTGTTCCAATATATAACGCTGATAAATATCTCTCTAGATGTATTGATTCAATTTTGATGCAAAGTTACAAAAATATAGAAATAATTCTGGTTAATGATGGTTCTACAGATAAGTGTAAAGATATATGTGAAGAATATATCAATAAAGATGATAGAATAGTATTTATTGATAAAGAAAATAGTGGAGTATCAGATGCAAGAAATAAAGGAATAGAAATAGCTACAGGTAAATATGTAATGTTTGTTGATGCAGACGATATTTTGACAAAAAATGCATGTGAAATACTATATAATGAGATAGAAAATAAAAATGCAGACTATATTACAAGCAATTACATAAACATGACACAAGATGGAATTTTATATGATAAACCAATTTTAGATATAAATAAATATACTAATTGTAAATTAACATTTGAAAATAAATATGTAAGTAGCATACTAATGACTTGCATAGTTGCAAACAAAATCTTTAGATTATCTTTTTTAAATGAAAATAATATTAGATTTGAAAAAGGAATGATTGCAGAAGATTCTATATTTAGTAATCTTTGTTTTATAAAAAGTAAAAATGTTTATTATATAAATGATGTTATATACTGTTATAGGCAAAGAAATGTAGATAAAAAATCTATTTCAACAGATTGCTCACTAAATTATTTCAACAATATTAGTAAATCATATAAATTAATATATGAGAATTTTAGAATAAACAATAGACTAGATTACTATAAGCTTTTTTATGCTAAAACATTAACATATATAATGTATAAATTTATTGATGCAACAAATTTAATTTATGAAGAAAAAAAAGAAGTGTTAAATGAACTTGGATGGTTTTTTGAATTATCAAAAAAATTAAAAATTTATCCATATAATGAAACTTTATTGTTATTACTTGAACACATATTAAATGAGGAAATAGATTTAGCAATTGATTACTCTGTAAGATTGGCTAAATTAAGAATGAATATTGATTTTGATACAAAAGATAAAATGTTACAGATAGATATTATAAACAAATTTAATAAGGAGAGTATTTTAAATGTACAAGATAACACTTACGATTCCAATATATAATTCAGGTAAGTACTTGAGAGATTTATTAGAATCAATAATAAAACAAACTTTTGATTTTAGAAATATACAAGTGATAATGGTTGATGATTTTTCACTTGATAATAGTAGAGATATAATGGATGAATATTCAAATAAATATGATAATTTTATATCAATAAAACTTACAAGTAATCATAAAATTGCAGGCACTGCCAGAAATGCTGGAATAGAAAGAGCAGAAGGAAAATATCTAATGTTTTCAGATGCAGATGACTTTTTACCAGAAAATGCATGTGAGTTATTATATAATGAAATTGAATCCAAAAATGCTGATTTTGTTAATGGAAATTACATAAATACAGATGAAGATGGTAAACTTTGGAATGTGCCTATTTTTAATAAAAAGAAATACACTAATTTTAAAATGAGTATTACAGATTATGAAAAATCATTTTTTATACTTAATGGATCTGCATGTAACAAAATATTTAGATCATCTTTTGTAAAAGAAAATAATATAAGATTCTTAGAAGGTGTTCCAGCAGAAGATGCATATTTTACTACATCATGTTTCATGAAATCAAAAAATGTATATTATATAAATGATATAATATATTGTTATAGACAAAGAAATAAAGATAGTGTTACAAAATCTGTATCTTTTGATTGTTCAAAAGAATATTTTGATAATATAAATATTGCATATAGATTAATATATGAAAATTTCAAAAAGAATGGATATATAGGATTTTATAGATATACTTATGCAAAGAATATGTCCTACATGTTATATAAATTTATTGATTCAAAATTATTATCTCATGAAGAAAGAACACAAATATTAAAAGAAATGAGATGGTTTTATGAGTTAAGTGGCATATTGAAAGTGCCACCATGTCAGGAAGAACAGGTTATGATAGTTGATAAAATAGTTAAGGAAGATTATGAGGAAGCAGTTAATTATTGTAAGATAATTGCAAATATTAGAGTAAAGTTACCAAAGGAAATAAAAGAATCATTATCAAGACCTGATGCAGATATGTATAGAAAGATTTCTTTATATGATGATGAATATAAAAGAATTAGTAAAGAAAGGTTGTTAATATAGTTATGGGGGAAATATGTTTAAATTAAAATTTTCTAGAACTTATGATAATGTAGTTTTTACTCAATATGGTTTAAAGCCAGTTGTTGAAGATTATTTTAAACAAGATGAAAATATTTTTTGTGTTGCAGATGGAGTGACAAGAGATTTAATTGATGGTACAACTACGCCATATCCGAAAAATTTTGAAGAAGTACAAAAAATTGTTGATTTGTATCCAAATCCAAGTGGAGCTTTTGAGGCTGCTAAAATTTGTGGTGATGGGTTCGTAAAATATTTAAGTGAATATAGTAAAAACGATGTAAATGAAAAAGTTATTAAAGATATCGTTAAAAAAGTAAATGAGGATATCTGGCAAATAAATAAAAACAGAAATATTGATTATCTAAAAGATGATTTATACTGTACGGTTGCAGTTGGAGGAATAATTTTAGATGACATATTGTATTGTTTTTCAATTGGTGATTGCCATATAATGTTATTTGATGATAACTTAAATAATGTATTTTCAACCATAGATGGCCTTATTGATTTTAATAATTTCCAAAAAGAATTTTTAAGTAAAAATGGTTTGGATTGGAGTAATCCAATAGAAAGGATACTGATAAGATCTTCTTTTAGAAATAATCCATTAATTAAATATAACGGTATGGAAGTTTCATATGGTGTATTGTCTGGAGAAGAAGATGCTATGCATTATGTAAATATATATAAAGTGTCTCTTGAAAATGTAAAATATATATGTGCTTATTCAGACGGCTGTGAACCTTTTTTTGAAACAGCTGATAAGATTAAAGAAACTATAAATAATCCATCATCAATAGGTGATATTGGAAAAGAAAAGACTTTATTAATATATGAAAAAATATAATTTTTAAAAAGCAACATGATAAATGTTGTTTTTCTTTTAAATATAATATAAATTACGATATCTTGTATAAATTAATTATAAATGATATAATTAATTTGAAAAATTATAAATATAATTAAATGTGAGGTGTTAATTATTATGTATGATGTTATTATTATTGGAAAAGGACCAGCTGGACTTTCTAGCGCACTTTATTTAGGTCGCGCTGGATATAAAACTTTAGTTATTGGAATGGAAAGTGCACTTGAAAAAACAAAAAAAATAGATAATTTTTTAGGAATAGAAAGTTTTTCTGGAGTTGATTATATAAGAAATGCTGAAGAACAGGTAAAAAAAGTGGGAGTAGAAATAGAAGTTGGCAAAGTATTAAAAGTATCTGAAATTGAAAACGAAAATGAAAGAAAATTTAGTGTAGTAACTGAAACCAATGAATATGAATCTAAATCACTTATAATTGCAATAGGTAGTAAAAAGTCAAAAAATGAAGTAAAGAGTGAAGAAAAATATTTAGGTAAAGGTGTGAGCTACTGTGTGGCTTGTGATGGATTTTTTTATAGGAATAAAACTGTTGGGGTTTTAGGTCATACTGAACATGTTGTATTAAAAGCACTAGAATTAAAAGATTATACACCAAATGTAACAATATTTACAAATGGTAATGAATTAATTGTAAATGATAGATATAATGATAATTTAAAAGAATTTAAAATAGAAATGAATAAAATTGAAGATATATATGGCGATGAAAGATTAAAATATTTAGTTTTGGATGGTGGGAAGAAAATTGATTTAGATGGATTGTTTATTGCAAATGAAACACCAGATGTAACTGATTTTGCTTCATATCTTGGAATATATGTTAAAGATGGAAAAATAGTTGTAGATGAAAATAGTAAAACAAATATGGAAGGTGTTTTTGCATGTGGAGATATTGTAAATAGTTTTATGCAACTATCTACTGCAATAGGCGGTGGTGCCAATGCATCGAAATCTTGTATTAAATATTTAATACAACTTAAGATGAAAAACAAAAAATAAATATGTTGGAGGAAGATATATGAAAAAAGATATAGTAATAAGTGTAATAATTTCAATAATATTTATTATTGCTGTAATATTCTTTTTAGTGGATTATATAAGAGTAAAAGATAATGAGGCACCAATTTTTAGTGTACCATTAATAAAATATCAAGATGGAGGAAGCATAGAATATTTTGGGCTTGGTTATAAAGTTATAAAATATGTAAACAATAATTTAACTGAAGATGATAAGTTAGTATATGAAAAAATGCAGTATAGAATTGGAACTTTATTAATGAAATTTGAGAGTCCATATAATAACTCGTATGGTGGTTCAATTTCACCAGATGTAAAAAATGTAGAATATAAATCATCAGGCTTAAAAACACATTTATATATTCAAGATTTTAATAGTCCTTCGTCTGATATTATAAAATCAGTAGGTGAGCTAGAAGCTTATAAATTAAAGTTTGTGGATGATACACTTTATCAAGAACTAAATAAATACGATGAGGAATTTTTTAAAAATAATGTTTTAGTAATAGTTACTATACAAGAATCAAGTGGTTCCAATACAAATGAAATAGATAGAGTATCAAAATTAAAAGATTCAAATCAATTGGACATATTTATTAAAAGAACAGAACCTCAAATCGGTACAGATGATATGGCAATGTGGCATTTATTTATTGAATTTGATAAAAGTTCTTTTGAAAATATAAATAAGGTATCAGTACTTAATTCTGATACTAGGTATTTATAATTAATTGACATAATAATTAAAAAGTGATATAATATCTATTATATTAAGTTGTTTTATACATTCTTTAAAAATTTGGAGGATAAAAAATGTTACGGAGTAGTGAAAAAATTATTATTAAGAAATTATTAAATCGTGGAACTACTAATGAACGCAAACCTGATAATATTGTAATATGTAATTATAAGGAAGACGATGATGTAGCTTTTAGTTTTAACAAATTAGCAGCAGCCTTAAATAGGCTTGCAAAAAGAAATATTTGTAATTCATTTAATCAATATTATAGTATTGATCTTTACTTTGCGGTTCCAGAAGAAAATGATGTAAAAGTAATATATAAAGATAATTCAATTGTTTGCAAAGGAAATCAAATTGTAGATAAACTTTTAGAAAATCTTCAGAATGTAAATGCAGTCGCAATTAAACTCAAAATTTCAGATCCGGCGAGTTTTAATCAAATTCCAGAAACATATTATATTTTAAAGAGAAGAGTACTATAACATACTTTTAATCGGGGCATTTTTAATGCCTCGATTTTCGTATATATTACATTAATATCCATTCTAACTTGACATAATTATTATAATGTTATATAATTTAGTATATAATATAAATTATCATATTTTTTTGTAATTATAAAGAAAGGGGTAAATATGGAGATTGTTGGCATTGTAAAGTTAAAAGAAATTAATGAAAAAATTGATAGAATACAATATTTTGCACCTGTATATTTTGATTATGATACTTCAAAATATTATACCAGACATCCATCAAGCTCCGGACATAAATTATTTAAATATAATGAAGTTAAATCATCTATTTTGAGGTTAGATGAATTAAAAAAAGAGATTTTATTTATACAAAAAGATAAAGATAAACTTAACTTTTGCGATATAAATTCAATTTTATTACCTAACGATATTCTAATAATAGGTAATAAAGAATATATCGAGTATGTTTGCAATTATATAATGAATAAGGATCCTAATATAAAAATAAATATAGGATTAATAAAATTTAATTTAACAGACATTAACTATAGAGATTATATAGGTACTTGCTAATTTTTAGCAAGTACTTTTTTGTAATAAAAGTACTAAAAAAGTCGAATAAATAGAGAAAATGTCTAAATTATTGAATGATATTTTTTATTATGTTATAAATTGTATTACAAAGATATATTGTGTAGAACTATAAACTATATTGTTCGTATTCAAAGGAGGAGTTAACAAATGAACTTGACCATTAATGAAAAGACAAAAGATGTTGAATTTACTGAGGATGTTGAAGTGGCTTTAGTAATATTGAAAAAACTTTTTGGCGATAATAAAATTTTCTTCAATATTACATTACCAAATGAAGGAGAAGTAAGAGATATTATTATTTCCTGTGGTTTGGTAGGTACAGAAAAAGAAATAAGAAAAGTATCAGAAGAAAAGGAAATACAAGAGAAACTCGTAGATAAGTATAAGATTGAAGAGATAGTATCCACTTTTTTAAAAGACTTTGGTATTCCGGCGCACATTAAAGGACATGATTATTTGAATTACATACTTTGCCTTTTTCTTGAAAATGGTAAGGAAAATTCTTCAGAGATGAAAAACGCAATTACCAAAGTATTATATCCTACGGTTGCAAAAAAGTTTAAGACAACGCCTTCAAGAGTCGAACGTGCAATAAGGCATGCAATTGAAGTAGGTTGGTCAAGAGGTGATATGAATATAATTAATGCTGTTTTTAGTTATGTAGTTAGTTCAGGCAAAGGAAAGACAACAAATTCCGAATTTATTGCCGGGGTGGAAGAATATTTAAGATTAAATAACAGAGAATTTGTAAGATGATAATAAAAGAAAGAGTTTTGGAAATTAATATATCCAGAACTCTTTCTTTTATTATTTAATAGTAGATACAATTTTCTTAGAGTATTCAATAACATCATCAAAATCTTTTTTGTTTGGATGAGTAAAACCTACAAATAAAAATCCACCTTGACAAACAAACTCATCATCTATTATTTCAATTCCTTTTTCTTCTAAAGTTTGTTTTAATATATTTTTACTAGTATCTTTTGAACAACATGATGTAACTAAAGCTGCCTTTTTCACCATATTTGAATCAATATTTTTGCAATAATTAATTAAATCATCTGAGCTTTTACCACCATAAATTCCACTAACTATAAATAGTAAATCTAAATTTTCAAGTTTTGGATTATCTTTAATGTTTAAAGTAGTAATATCTAATTCTTTTGCAATTTTATTTGCTATTTTTTTTGAATGTCCAGTCATTGTTGAATAAATCAAACCAATTTTCATATATACCTCCTAAATTAATTTCAAAATAAGTTTAACACATATTATAATAATATTCAAACAATTATATTAATTATTTTATATTGTTATAATAAAATACAACAAGTTGAGTTCTACTTTTTAAATCTAACTTTTCCATTATTGCACTTATATAATTTCTAATAGTCCCTTCACTTAAAAATAACCTTTCAGAAATTTCTTTATTTGATAGGCCTTTAGAAACTAAATCAATTATTTCTATTTGTTTTTTATCTAACATATAATTATCAAGATTTACTTCTTTTTTATTTTGTATTAGGGTAGGAATTTTTTCGGTTATATTATTTCCAAATACTGTTTGGTTTGAATTTACAGAATTTAATGCTGGTATAATATTTTCAAAGTCTTGCTTTAGAATGTATCCTTTTGCACCAATTTTTATTGCACGTATTATATATTCATCATCAGAGAATGTAGTAAGAAATAGTATTTTTGCGGAACTCTCAATTTGCAATATTTTTTCTGCTGCATCAATTCCATTTTTATCATGCATACGTATATCCATAAGTAATATATCAGGTTTAAATTTAAAATATAAATCTATTGCATCTTCATATGAATTACCAGTTGCAGCTACATTTATATTTCCATGGGAAATAATTGTTTTTAAAGAATTACATACTAAAATATCATCATCTATTATAACTATATTCATAAAATTTACGTCCTTTCCTTATTATTAGGTATTACAATAGAAATATAAAAACCATTATTATTTTTTATTGCTATATTTCCATTTAGTAATTTAATACGTGTTTTAATATTATCAAGACCAATACCTTTTTCAATATATAAATTATCGTTTCTATCATTTTTATTTCCATTATCGCTAATTACTAATTTGTAAATAGCAGGATGTTCAATTAAAATAATTCTAATTTTATTTGCATTTGAATGTTTTGCAGTATTCGTTAGTGACTCTTTTATAACATATATAAAAGTATGTTTAAGTTCAGTAGATATGTTATTTGAAACATCATATTTTAAATCAACTTTACAAAATTTATAATCTTCAATTATTTTATTTAGTTCTAATCTTAAATCAATTGAATCGTTATATATGTTATGAATACTATTCCTTATACTGTTCATACCAGAATCTAAAGTTTCCTTTAAAGTATTCAAAGAATTTCTTACATTATTATCGTTGCTACTTACAATTAATGCTCCAATTTGTAAAATAGAACTTGATAAAATATGACCAACATTGTCATGTATATCTCTTGCAATTCTGTTTCTTTCATTAATGGTTGCAAGATGTATTTTTGAGTTTTGCCCATCAATTAACTCTTTATTTTTATTTTTTAAATCAATTTCATATTCTTTATTTGTGTCACGTAAATTTATATACTTTTTTTCTAATTCAACTAAATAGCTAGTTTTCCACTCTAATATGCAAGAAACAATTATAAGTATAAAGATTGTAATACACGTGTTAGTAGATATAAATCCCACTGAAAACGTATTTAAAAGTAAAGGTAATAAAAACAAAACTTTTAAGTAATTAAGTGTTAAGTTATATATTATAAGTGGTAAGAAATATACTAAATCATTAAAAAAAAGTGATAGTATAGCAACAGTAATAGATATATAATTATTAACTTTTTTGTTTTCAGTATATTCAGTATAGGCTGAAAATATAAATACTAAAAGTATTGGCACTATTGAATATACATTTTGCTTTTCTAATATATAAAGAATACAACATATAATAAATAAAGCTAATTTGTCATATATTTTTTTCACGTTTTTCCTCCAAATTTTATGATATTATATCATGCTATTTTGCTAAATAAAAGAAAATATAAAAAAATATTACAAATGTCATATAAAAAGTGATATTTTTCACTTTTATTTGCTAAGTTTCTAGTATATAATTAATATATTAGATATTAAAAATGGAGGAGTTTGTATGGTTATAAAAGTAGAGAATCTTGTAAAAAGATATAAAGAGTTAATTGCTCTTGATCATTTAAATTTAGAAGTTAGAGAAGGAGAAATCTTTGGACTATTGGGACCTAATGGTTCGGGGAAAACAACAGCAATTAATTGTATATTATCGTTGCTTAAATATGATAAGGGAAATATAAAAATTTTTGATAAAGAAATGTCACCGGTAGCTTATGATATAAAAAAAGATATAGGTGTAGTTTTCCAAAATGTGGCAGTATTTGATGAATTAACAGTAGAAGAAAATATTGATTATTTTTGTGGGTTATATGTAAATGATAAAAAATTAAAAAATCAATTAGTAAAAGAAGCAATAGATTTCGTTTCCCTTAATGATTTTAAAAAATTTCGTCCTAAAAAATTAAGTGGAGGATTACTTAGAAGACTAAATATTGCATGTGGAATAGCACATAAACCAAAACTAATAATTTTAGATGAGCCAACAGTTGCTGTTGATCCACAAAGTAGAAATAATATACTAGAGGGAATAAAAAAGTTAAATGAAAATGGAGCAACAATTTTATACACCTCACATTATATGGATGAAATAGAAATGTTGTGTGATAGAATTGCTATAATGGATAGTGGAAAGGTAATTGCTTCTGGAACAAAAGAAGAAATTAAAAATATGGTTAAGCAAGGGGATAAAATATCAATGTACATTGATGATATAGATAGTGAGATATTAGATGAAATACAAAGTCTAGATAATGTTATAACATCTGAATATAAGGAAAATACTTTAACTATAAGATGCAAAGAAAATATTAATAATCTCTCAATTATATTAAATTATTTAAATAGTAAAAATATTGTACCAACAAAAATTCATTCTGAGCAGCCAACATTAAATGATGTCTTCCTTGAGATAACAGGAAAAGATTTAAGAGATTAGTAAAGGGGAATAATTTATGTTTATACATATTTTTAAATATAATTTTAAAGCAATATTATTTAATAAGGATTTAATATTTTGGTTATTAGTGTTTCCATTAATATTAATTACACTATTTAACTTTGCATTTACTAATTTACTTAAAGGAGAAAGTTTCGAGAATATAGATATTGCAATTATACAAAATGAAGAATTTAATAATGATAATTACTTTAAAGAAGTAATTAATTCACTTGATAAACAAGAAAATGAAGAGGGTCTTTTAAATATTACATATATAACAAATGAAGATGATGCTAAAAAGTTACTTGAAGATGATAAAGTTATAGGTTATATAATTAAAAGTTCAGATATTACATTTACAATAAAGGAAAATGGATATAAGCAAACAGTTATGAAAACAATACTTGATGAATATGAGAGAAAATCAAATGATGTAGAAAATATTTTGAAAGAAAATCCATCAGCAATAGCAAAAGGTTTATTAAATGATCTGAGCAATAATAATGAGTTTACTAAAGAAATATCACTTGGTAAAACTTTTCCTGATCCAACAGTAATATATTATTATTCATATATTGGTATGGTTTGTATGTATGCATGTTTTTTAGGTATACGTAATGCTCTTGCTGTGCAAGCAAATTTGTCAACATTAGCTTGTAGAATATCTATGTCACCAGTAAATAAATTTAAAAGTTTCATGGCTTCAATGTTTTCAGCTTTTTGCATCCAAATGTTAGTATTAGCAATAGTATTTGCTTATATGATCTATCTTGGAAATATAAATTTTTCAAATGATTTTATTTATATATTACTAATTAGTATAGTTGGATCCATTTGTGGAATTTTCTTTGGCTTTTTTATGGGATCTGTAAGTTCAAAGAGTGAAGATTTTAAAATTACTGTATCAGTTAGTATAGTAATGCTTTTATCAATGCTTTCAGGTATGATGAATGTACAAACTAAATATATGGTGGATTCAATGTCACCAATACTTAAACATATTAATCCTGTAAGATTAATAACAGATGCTCTATACTCACTATATTATTATGATAGCAAGGATAGATTATATGGAAACCTTATATCTTTATCAATTATTAGTCTAATTTTTGTCATAGCCACAATGATGCTTATAAGGAGGAAGAAATATGCAAGTTTATAAAACCTTTCTTAAAATTATTAAAAGGAACTCACTTCCAGCATTAATATACTTAGGTATATTTTTAATAATTGCAGTATTTATGAGTAATTCTTCAACTACAAACAATATATCGGATTTTAAAGTTAGCAAAGTAAAAGTCGCAATAATTAATAATGATAAAGATACAAATATTACAAAGGGAATATATAGTTTATTAAAAGAAGGAAATGAGATAGTTGAAGTAGAAAATAAAAAGGAATCTATGCAAGATGCTCTATTTTATAGACATGCAGAATATATAGTAATTATACCAGAAAACTTTACTGAAGATTTCTTAAATAAAAAAGATGTAAAACTTGAAAAATTAACAGTGCCTGATTCGAATGCTGGAATATATCTAGATATGAAAATAAATAGCTTTTTAAATAGTTCATCTTTATACATTAAATATTTATCACTAAATAATATTGATTTTGATAATATAGCAAAATATAGTTCAACAGATCAAATAAAAGTAAATAAAATAAATGAAACTATTTCAGAAGAACCTAGTGTTTCTTTATTAAGCCAGTATTTTACATTTGGTTCATATATTTTAATAGCAATTATACTTTATTGTGTATCAGCATTCATAATGAAATTTAATGGTATAAATATAAAGGAAAGAACTGAATGCTCACCAACTAAAAAAATTAGCATTAACTTTCAAATTCTAATTTGTTTAATAATATGTAGTTTAGTAGTATTTTTGGCAATGTCTTTACTTGCATTTATTTTATGTAAGGATGAATTACTTACTCAAAAAGGAATATTATATCTAATAAACTTATTTACATATTTAATTTTTTGTACCTCATTTGCATATTTAATTGGGAATATAACTAGAAATCAAAATGCATTAAGTGGAATAGTAAATACAATATCACTTGCTTTTAGTTTTTTAGGTGGGGCATTTGTGCCTCAAGAACTTTTAGGTGATAGTGTAAAATTAGTAGGTAGTTTTACCCCAACATTTTGGTATGTAAAGACATGTGGATTTATAAACTCAATAAATAAGTTTAATTTTGATAGTTTAAATGAATTTTTCGTGAATAATTTAATAGTATTAGGTTTTGCAGTAGCAATACTAGTTATTGGATTGGTTGTAACAAAGCAAAGGAGAAAGAATTCATAATAAAAAAGATAAGGAGTGGATATTAATTAATCCACTCCTATTTGTTTTAGTACTATGTTTTTAGAATTGGCGAGAGTTTTGTTCAGCTTTTTTAAATTCCAGCTGACTAATTTTATTTTTATTGACTTGAGAATGAGTACTTAAGAAAGGTTTCTTAGGAGATTCAATAATGTGGTTATCTATTTCCTGTTGAGTAGCGCGTGCAGTCTTAGATTGTTGGATTAAATTGCAAGCTGCTTTAATTTGATAAAGTAACATTAGTTTTTCCTCCTTTATTATATAGTATAATTATAATATATGTAAAAGTAAAATAGTTTACAAATATATTCTAACATAATATACTATAAAAGTAAACAATTTACATAATAATTAAATTATAAAATAAATCTATATTTTTAAATCCTTTTTACTTATACATGAAGTAAAGAATAAATAACCAACATATATTGATACATAAAGAATAATTCCAAAGATTAATGATGATATATTTTCATTGTTATTTAAATTAAATATTTTAATTATATATCTTGAAAGAAGTACACCTGATAAAGGCAGTATAACCCAATATATATAATTAATTTTATTTTTTGATATTTTTGTCAGTTGTTTTATACTTATTGTAGTATTTAAAATTTCGCTAATGAAAAGTACAATTATATATCCATTTATTCCAAATATAGGAAGTAACATATATAATAAAGATATGCTTACAAATAAATCAAGTATATTACATTTCATTACACTTACCTGTTCGTTTAGTCCTTTTAACATTCCATCTACAATTGTGTCTAAATACATTAATATAATTAATGGAGAAATTACCATTAAATATCCAGAAATATCATGAGTATGATATATAAAATAGCTAAGACTATCTGAAAATGTAAAGAATACTCCAAATACACAAATAGAAAATATTAATGTACTTTTAAATATACGGGTAGCAATTCTATTTATTTGTTTGTAGTTTTTTTCAGCATAATAATATGAAAATTCAGGTATTAACAAACTACTAAATGAATTTATAAGTACACTTGGAAAAAATATTATTGGTAGAACCATACCTGTTATCATACCATACTGTGCTAAAGAAGTATCACAAGATAATCCTGATTTTTCGAGTCTAAGTGGTATTATTAATTGCTTGAATGTTGAAAGACCAGATCTAAGATATGATGTAAGGGCAATAGGTATAGAAATTTTGAATATATCTTTAGTATAAGATTTTTCACATTTATCCAAACTTTTTTTCTTTCTTTTTTCAAAAGTATATAATGTAAATATGAATAGGAAAGAGGCTATTTCGGATATTACATCTCCTACAACAAGTGCTATACAAGCATAGTTAATTCCATTTGGTAAAAATAGAGAAAGTAAATAAACTGTTATAGTAACTTTAACTATCTGTTCGAATATTTGAGATGAAGCCGTCTTTGATACTTTCCTTATAGCAGAGAAATATCCATTTATCGCAGAAGACATTGATATAAATGGAAGTGCAACTGAAATTATATATAAAGGTATAGTAGATATTTTCCCATGTAAGCAATCATTTGCAATGAAATCAGCTAGTAGTATAAGTATTATTCCAGCAACAATTGAAAATAGTAATGAGTAAAGTATGCTTTGTTTTACTACCTTCTTTGCACCAGAGTAAGAAGACTTTGTAATCTCTTCTGTTACAAGACGTGTTGTAGCTATACTTATTCCAGAACTTGCAACAGTTACTGCAAATAAATACACAGACATGATTAATTGAAATATTCCAACACCTTCTGCACCAATTTTATTAGATATATGTACACTAAATGAAATACCAATTGTTCTCATTAAAAAAGCAGTACTAGTTAAAATAGCTGCATTTAGAAAAAATAATTTTGCTTTTCTCAAATTTAAAGTCACCTCTTAATGAAACTCTTATAACTAAATATATGTACTAGTAGACAAATCTTGACAAAATAATATAAATAATCAATTTATAAATTAATTAAAAATCCTAAAAATCATAAAAAACCAATCTTAAAATTTATAAGATTGGTTTTAAATGTTAAATAACTAAAAAACTAAGATAGTATGATTCTAACTCATTAAGTATCACGTTAGAAATTTCAAGATCTAACATGTCAATACTTTTAACTAGAAAATTCATTAAAAAATTGATGTAATTATTAATATCATTGATAGTAGATTGTGAAAAATCATTAAGTACCTTATTGGAATAATTCTTATCAAAATTTGAAATTAGAATTAAAATTATGTTGTCATGTAATAATATAATTCTTTGATTAAAATCAGATAAGTTTTTTTGTTCAATATCCTTTCTTAAATCCCTCAACATTTGGTATATTAAATGATTATCAACCACTTGTAACATTATATCCCCCTAAAAGTATTTATAATTTTAGATAACACGAAATTAATTAGTATAAGTATATCATTATAATATTAATCTGTCAAATTGACTAATATTGTAAAAGTAGATTAAAATAAAAAAATATATTGAGTTATTTTTTCTTTTGTGTTATATATAATATATATGAATGATTATTTAAGAGGAGGTTTTTATATGAAAAAAATTGCAATTATGACTGCAGGTGGAGATTGTGCAGGATTAAATAGTGTTATAAAATCAGTAGTTTTATCAGCAATAAATAGAGGGATAGTTGTTGTTGGTATTATGGATGGATATATAGGATTCGTTGAAAGAAAGTATATTGTACTCGATAAAAAAACAGTTGAAGACATTGAAACAAAAGGAGGAACTATACTTGGTTCTTCAAATAAAGAATGTCCTTTTGCTTATCCTTTAAATGGAAATAAGGAAATTCTTGAAGATAGAGTTCCAGATTCTATTGAGGCATTAAAGAAAATTGGAGTAGAGGGAATGATTATAGTTGGTGGGGATGGAACATTAGACTCAGCAAGGGTAATTGAGGAACATGGAATGCCAACAATTGGAATACCTAAAACTATTGATAATGATATGAGTGCTAGTAATCCAACAATAGGCTTTCAAACTGCTGTTGAAAATTCTGTTGAAGCAATAAGAAAATTAAAAACAACAGCTTATTCACATAGAAGAGTGATGATAGTTGAAATGATGGGAAGAACATCAGGATATTTAACTTTATATAGTGGTTTTGCATCTGGTGCTGATATTATATTATTACCAGAACAAGATTATGATTTTAAAGTTGTATGTAATAAAGTAAAGGAAATTATGGCATCAGAAAAACGTTATGTTATAATTGCTGTTGCAGAATCATGTAAAGAAGATGGTAAAGAAGAAACAATAGCAAGAATAATAAAGGATAGCTTTGAACAAAAAAGATATGGTGGTATAGCACAAAAACTTTCTGCTCAAATTGAAGAAACAACTGGGTATGAAGCAAGACCTATGGTTCTTGGACATATTCAAAGGGGTGGAGAACCTTGTACATCTGATATTATACTTGGAGCAAGACTAGGAAACTATGCACTAAATTTACTTGCAAATGGAGAAACTGGATATATAGTTGGTGCAGAAGAAAGTGAAATAAAGAAGATTAAATTTCCAAAAGAAAGAATACCAAGATTACTTGATCTTAAAACAAATGATATATATAAAACTGCAATAGATATGGGAATTTGTTTTGGAAGGTAAAAGATAATATAATTTATTTAAAATTAAAGGAGTATAAAAAATGATAAATTTTCCTGTACACATAGTAACTGCTGCTGGGCTTGTAAAAAATGAAGAGGGGAAAGTATTGCTTGTAAAATCTGAAAGAAGAGGTTGGGAGTTTCCTGGAGGCCAAGTTGAAGTAGGAGAGAGTATAATTGAAGCATTAATAAGAGAAGTAAAAGAAGAATCTGGCACTAATATAAATGTCTTAAAACCAGTTGGTATATCTCAAAATTTGGCTGAAAGAACTGTAAAAGTTGGTGAAGAATATGTTAAGGTACAAACAATTGTAAATCACGATTTTATTTGTGAATATGTATCGGGAGATTTGAAAACAAGTGATGAGACTTCCGAAGTTGGGTTTTATACTATAGCTGAGGCTTTAAATATGATCACAACTCCTAAAATAAAATTAAGATTTGAAAATATGATAAGAGAAGCTGGAAAAATGTATTATATATCATTTAAGGATGAACCTTTTGAGGTTATCAAAATACAAAGACTTTAAAGGAATAGCACCAATATGTAAGTTTATTTACATATAGGTGCTATTTTTTATTTAATTTTTTTGTTATTTATTTCTTTTGCATACTTTTCAACATAATTTTTAATCTTGTAATAAGAAATTACACTTTCGTGTAGATAAAAATTGTATAAGTCATAATATAAATTTTCAAAATATTCATCAGAAGAATCATATAATATTTCTTCTGTTATTATGTTAAATATACTTTTTCTTTCGCTTTTTGACTGATAAAATTCCAATTCAAGCAAGATTAAGTATACCTTTTTTAGTCTCTCCGCAATAATGTTAATATCCATTTTAGAAATAAAATCAGGAAAATCTTTTACTTTTTCTTCCAAAGTAAGTATATCATATACATCTAGAAAATTTAATAATTTCTTTCTTTTATCTTTATATTTTTTTGAATAGTTGTTTAGAAATTCAAAAACAAAATAATCAAAAATAGATGATGTATCAGAATCCAGCATGTATGTTTTAACAACTGAAATTATTGAATTCTTTAAAATGGCACAAGCTATTTCATTGTTAACTCCTTTTTTCTGTGGTAAAGCAATTTTTGTAGTGTCATTACAATTATCAATTTCAAGGATCATTTTTGTGACAGCATTGTTAGATTCATCTTTTTTGGATAAAATAAATTTGTAAATAGAAGATAATACTTTTCTGTCTGCAGTCCTAAGCTCTTCATTAAACAATATTGTTGCTTCATTAAGACTAATAATTTCTTCACTCATTATTTATTCTCCTTTTTCATAATTTTTGAAAATATAAAGATATAACTTACAATTTTAGTATATCACTGATTTAATTCAAAGTCAAGTGAACATAAAAATATACAATAAACATTTTTTGATAAAAATTAAACTTTTGTTTGACATTAATTTTTATATATGATATAATTTTTTCAAACATAGGTTTGAAAGGGGTTCATTTATGAGTGAAGGTAACTTAAATTTACAAGAACAAAGAGTATTAGATTATATTAAGGATCAAATAAGGGATACAGGATATCCACCTTCAGTTAGAGAGATTTGTGCTGCACTTGGTTTTAAATCCACTTCTTCAGCGCACCAATATATTTGGAGACTTGCAGAAAAAGGATATATTTCAAAAAAAGATTTAAAAACTAGAGCTATACGTATAGTTGGTTCAGAGTCTACAATTGCTTTACCTATAGTTGGTAAGGTAGCAGCAGGTGAACCTATACTTGCACAAGAAAATGTAGAGGACTATTTTTCAATAGGAGAGAGTTTCTTTAATAGAGATGCTTTACAAAATGATAACTTTATATTAAGAGTACAAGGCGAAAGTATGATAAACGTTGGAATAAATAATGGCGATTTTATAATTGTTTCTAAACAAAATACTGCAAGAAATGGTCAAATTGTTGTTGCAATGATTGAAGGTAATGCAACAGTTAAGACTTTTTATAAAGAAAAAGATTATATAAGATTACAACCTGAAAATGATACTATGGAACCTATAATATCAAGAGAAGTTGAAATACTAGGAAAAGTAATAGGACTATTTAGAAGAATATAATTATTTAATAGGAGATTCTTAATATGATTGAAAATAAAGATAATGAATCAGAAAAAGTAAATAAAAATGAAAAGGAAGATGAAGAAGAAAATAAATCTCAATATCTTGCTGTTTGGATGAGTATAGGTACTTCACTTGGAATCGTATTTGGTATGCTATTTGACAATGTTGGAGTTGGAATTGCTTTAGGTGTGTCAATTGGTGTTGCAATTGGGGCTATAATAGATTCTAAAAATGAGAATAAATAATTAAAAAGAAACGCATATACAAAATATGCGTTTCTTTTTATATTCGGTTATAATTCTTTTGATTCTTTAATTTTTTTATAAAATAATATTGGAATTGATATAAATATCAAGCACCAAGCCATAAGCGCAAATATTCCAGAATTTCCACTATTATTATCTGCTATAAATAATGAAGTCATTGGTAAGAATATACAAACTGCAAATATACCATGAAATAATAATAATAATTTTAAAATCTTATCATTTCTGTTTTTTACTTCAATAGTTAGTCCCACGAAAAAAGTAGATATTGCTAATATTCCATAACCAATTAAATCAAAACTAAATAATAAACTTCCTGGATATTCAAAACTAAGTGAATTTAATATACTTATATCTAAGACTTTTTGTTGAACAGCAGTAAGTTGTGCGAAATATACAATATTTACAAAAATTGTATATATTATTCCAAATATTTTTCCAGCTTCTATGGCAACTATTTTATCTTCTGTACAAGATCTACTATAACCAACTATTGTTAGAAGATATGTCCAAGATAAGATTATGCAAGATAGATATGATATATTTCCAACTATAGGATTGCTAATGAAAAAAGAAAGAGCTAGACTAATGAAAAATGTTATTATGCTTATAGCTAAAGTTACAGACGAAATTAAACTTATTTTTCTATTCATATTAAAACCTCCAATTTATTATTTAATAACTATTTTGAATTCTAGCATGTAATATAAAATAAATCAAGTACTATTAAAATATATTGTTTTATTGTTGCATAACTTTAACAATTAGTACAACCTTTGCATAGTATGTAATAGGTCGGGGGTGTTTTATATATGAGACTTGAAAATGTAAAGGTAGGACTAGGAATAACCGGCTCTTTTTGCAATTTTGATAAAGTTGCAAATGTAATAAAATCATTACAAGATGAGGGAGCAGAAGTAGTTCCAATACTATCTTATGTATCACAAGAATTTGATACTAGATTTAATAAAGCAAAAGAATTTAGAAAAATGTTAGAAGAAAATACAGGAAATGAGGTTATAGATACAATTGTAAAAGCAGAACCTCTAGGTCCTAAAAATAGACTTGATATTATATTAATTTGTCCATGTACAGGTAATACAACAGCAAAACTTGCAAATGCGATAACAGATACACCGGTGTTAATGGCTACAAAAGGACATATGAGAAATAACAAACCAGTTGTTTTAGGTATAGCTACAAATGATGGATTAGGATTAAACTTAAAAAATATAGGAACACTAATGAGTACAAAGAGTGTATTTTTTGTACCATTTAGTCAAGATGACTACATAAACAAACCAAAGTCTTTAGTTATGGATTATAAATATGTAGTTGATACTGTAGTGCTTGCTATGGAAGGAAAACAAATACAGCCTGTTATATCTAGGACATAAAAAAGGGTGCCATTATAATTATGGCACCTTAATGATTCTATTAAGTTATTATGATGCAAGGTTTTCCTTCTTTTCCTCACTACCGAATAACTCGATTTCAGCAAGATTAGGAAATACTTTACAAATCAATGAATACACTTCACAAGCAAAATACATGTGCATATCTGCATGTGTCAATACTTTTGTAGGAGGGTTTATGAGATCCTCTTTAGTGAAGACTTCATTTGAAATTTCAATACTTCTTGGTGAATATTGAAAAGTCTTATTGCAGAAGTCTGCAGCAGCCAATTTGCCATTAAAGAATATATTGTACTGTGTAGTACAATCTGAGATTGACAACGTTGCTGCAATGTTAGGAGTGTGTAAGCATTCAGCAAAAGCTTCTTCTGTGGCCTGCACATATCTTCTTTTTACCCAGTTATATAAGTAAAATTTTTCTTTTGTCATATAACCAGCTACTTTACCGTGTTTGTTGAGTAAAAATTTTAATAACATAAATAAATCCTCCTAATTAGTTGTTAAACACTAAAATTATCCAAAGTGTTTACATAATATTTTGATTTAAATAATATTATAAACCATATTCAAAAAAGTGTCAATACTTTTTTGAATATTTTATCAAACTTTGTCGAAAAAACACTAATAAAGAAATTTTTTGAGTTTCTTATTTATTTTTTTAACAATATATGCTATAATTATTCATATTCGAAAGGAGTACATTATGAATGTAGGATTAGTAACGCTTGGATGCAGTAAGAATCAGGTGGATAGTGAAATGTTACTAGGTCTTTTTAAACAAAAAGGATTTGACATAGTAAATAACCCAGAGGAAGCTGACGTAATAATAGTTAACACATGTGGATTTATAGAATCTGCAAAAATAGAGGCAATAAATACAATTTTAGATATGGCAGATTATAAAGAAACCGGAAGTTGTAAATGCTTAATTGTAACAGGATGTCTTGCGAAAAGATATAAAAAAGAAATACTTGAAAGTATGCCAGAAGTTGATCTTTGTATAGGTGTAGATGAATATAAAAGTATAGATCAAATTTTATCAAAGTTTTTTAATCAGAATTGTTTTAATCAAAATTTAGATTTCAGTAATAGAGTAATATCTACTAGTTTTCCACTTGCATATATTAGAATTTCAGATGGTTGTGATAATAAATGTAGTTATTGTGCAATTCCACTTATTAGAGGTAGATTTCAAAGTAGAAAAATGGAAGATATAATTAATGAAGTTGAAAACTTAGCAAAACAGGGAATAAGTGAGTTTTGTATTATTTCTCAAGATACTACAAGATATGGTCTCGATATATATGGTGAGTTAAAACTTTCAGAATTACTAAATAAAATTTCACTTATACAAGGAGTTAAATGGATCAGAGTATTATATATGTACATATATGAAGTTACTGATGATTTAATAATGGAAATAAAAAATAATAATAAGATTAGTAAATATTTTGATATTCCTATACAACATATAAGTGATAAAATATTAAAATCAATGAATAGGCATGACACAAAAGAGCAAATTTTAGATGTAATAGGGAAAATAAGAGAAAATATTCCAGATGCGATTTTAAGAACAACTCTAATAACAGGTTTTCCGAGTGAAACTGAAGAAGATTTTGCAGAATTAAAACAGGCAATTGTTGATTTAAAATTTGATAGACTTGGTGCATTTGCATATTCAAAGGAAGAAGATACAAAAGCATATTATATGGAAGACCAAATTGATGAAGAAATAAAACAAGAAAGATTAAAAGAAATATTTGATATTCAAAAGCAAATTTCACTTGAATCAAATAAGAAAAGAATTGGTAATACTTATGAAGTCCTAGTTGAAGATATTACACCAGATGAAAAATATTTTGTATGTCGTTCTATTTATGAAGCACCAGATGTAGATGGAAAGATATATTTAAAATTAGATAAAGAAAGTACAAGTAAAGTTATAGTATCTGATTATACTATGGTAAAAATAGTAGATTCAAATGAATATGATTTATTTGCAGAATGTATATAGAAATTGAAAGGAGATGAAAACTATGTACAATAAAGAAAGTTTAAAAAAATCTACTTTAACAGAACTTAGACAAATTGCAGAGAATTTAAAGTTAGATGGATACGAAAGATTAAAAAAAGAATATTTAGTTGAAGAAATAATAAAAAGTTTAGAAGATAGTCATGAAATTGAAGAAAAAATAGACATTCAAATTGAAAATCCAGAAACTGATTATATTGCAGAAGGAATACTTGAGGTTATGCCAGATGGATATGGTTTTTTAAGAAGTGATAATTATTTACCAGGAAATAAAGATATATATGTATCTCAGGTGCAAATAAGAAGATTTAAACTTGGTACAGGTGATATGTTAAAAGGTATTGCAAGATTTACAACAGATCCACAAAATAAATTTCCATCTTTAATATATGTTGAAAGCATAAATGGAGATAGATTAGAAACTGCCTTAAAAAGAAGATCTTTTGATACCCTTATACCAATATATCCTACTGAAAGACTTAAACTTGAAACAGATCCGAAAGAATATTCAACAAGGATAATTGATATATTAGCTCCAATAGGTAAAGGGCAACGTGGACTTATAGTTGCACAACCTAAGGCAGGAAAAACTAGTATGTTAAAACAAATAGCAAATAGTATATTAAAAAATAATCCAGAAGTATATTTAATGGTACTTCTAATTGATGAAAGACCAGAAGAAGTAACTGATATTGAGAGATCAATAGATGCTGAAGTAATACATTCAACTTTTGATGAGTCACCAGAGCATCATATTAAAGTTTCAAAAATGGTTTTAGAAAGAGCAAAAAGATTAGTTGAACAAAATAGAGAAGTTGTAATTTTAATGGATAGCTTAACAAGACTTACTCGTGCAAACAATTTAACAGTAGACCCAAGTGGAAGAACATTATCTGGTGGTCTTGATCCTGCAAGTTTACATTTTCCAAAGAAATTATTTGGTGCAGCAAGAAATATTGAAAATGGTGGAAGTTTAACTATACTTGCAACAATACTTGCAGATACTGGAAGTAGAATGGATGATATTATATTTGAAGAGTTTAAAGGAACTGGTAATATGGAATTACAACTTGATAGAAAATTATCTGAAAAGAGAATTTTCCCTTCTATTGATATATATAAATCTGGAACTAGAAGAGATGAATTACTTCTAAGTAATGATGAACTTGAATGTAGTACATATATACGTAGACTTATGTCTTCAAATAATCAAAATCTTTCAAATAGTGAGATAGTAGATAAGATAATGAATATAATAACAAAGACAAAATCTAACAGTGAATTTATAAAAGTTTTCTTAGAAAATGTTAAGAAAAAGTAGAAAAAACTATATGATTCATGTTATTATATATACGTGAGAGGAATGATTATATGAAAAAGATTAAATTAACACTTGAGGATTCAAGAAGTATTGAAGTGGATTATAAAACAAAAGTAATTGATGCAATAAAATTAATTGAAAATAATTTAGATGATGTTCTTGCAGTTAAAATAAATAATGAAGTTAAGACATTTGAATATGAGTTGGTAGTTGATTCTGATATAAAATTTATAAGGTTTAATGATCCAGATGGATATAGAATATATTCTAGAACATTAAAAATGGTTTTATATATGGCACTTACATCATTATATTCTAATACAGATGTTGAATTTTTAGCTACTATAAATAAGGATCAATATTTTATAATAAATAATATTGAATTGACTGATGATAAAATAAAAGCAATTAAAGATAAAATGATAGAAATAATAGATAGAAAACTTCCTATTACTAAAAGAAGTGTTTCTGTTGAAGAAGCTACTGAACTATATACGTCTTCTAATGATTTAAAAAAGTTACAAAATTTAGATAATAGGCTTCGCTCAACAGTTACAATGTATTTTTGTGATGGAATGTATAATTATTTTTATGGCGCAATGGCACCAGATACTGGACATGTAAAAATATTTGATTTATTACCATATAAAGATGGTGCAATACTTGTTATACCAGATGATGATATGAATATAAAAAAAGAAATAAAAGAAGAAAGACTTTATAATACTTTTATTGAATTTAATAAATTAAATGATGTTATAGGAATAACTAATGTTGGTGAGTTAAATGAAAATATTTTACAGAATAAAATTAATTCTATAATACAATTTTCAGAAGCTGTTCATCAAAGAGAGATGGTTAAACTTGCAATGGATGTTGAAAAAAGAAGTCATATAAAAATGTTGCTTATTGCCGGCCCATCTTCTTCAGGTAAAACAACATTTGCTCAAAAATTAGGAATTCAGTTAAAACTTATAGGTTATAACCCTATAACTATATCTATGGATAATTACTTTGTTGAAAGACCAGATACACCGCTAGGTGCAGATGGAAAATATAATTTTGAATGTGTTGAAGCATTAGATATTAAATTATTTAATACACAAATGAAAGACCTAATTGAAGGTAAGACAGTAGAACTTCCTGAATTTGATTTTGTTGTAGGAACTAAAAAATATAATGGTAATTATTTAAAATTACAAGAAAATGATATATTAATAATCGAGGGAATACATGCCCTAAATCCTATACTTACTGAATTTACACCTGATGAGAATAAATATAAAGTTTATATAGCTCCAATTGCAACTCTAAATATTGATGGATATACTAAAGTTTCATCCACTGATACTAGATTTTTAAGACGTATGGTTAGAGATTATGCAACACGTGGTCACAGCGTTGAAAAAACATTTGAATTATGGAAAAATGTAAAAGCAGGAGAAACAAAATATATATTCCCATTTATAAATACAGTAGATTATATATATAACTCTAGTTTAATATATGAACCTAGTGTTATGAAGACTTTTGCACAACCACTTTTACTTCAAATTGATAAGTCTAGTGAGTTTTATGCAGAGGCAAGGAGATTATATGTATATTTAAATAACTTCTTACCTATGGAAACAAGTAATATACCAATTGATTCTATAGTTAGGGAATTTATTGGAAATGGATGCTTTTATAGATAAAAAAATAAATAAAAACTCTAAATGCTATTTTTTAGCATTTAGAGTTTCTTATATTAATATTTTGTATTTTGTTTATTTTTTGCTGCTGTTACTCCGTCAGTAAATCCTTTAGAATATCCATTATTGTAATATTCAATATATTCAATGTGTTTTTCTCGTATTGATTTTAATTTATCTTCATGTTCTTTTTTTGCTTTAGAACTATCTGAATATCCAATTCTGAATCCAATTGGATAGCCTTGCTCGTAATATAAATCTCTATTCCAGCCAATATCATCTGAATCATTAGTGCAATTAACATTAGTTAGATTACACATATGGCATACCTCCTTGGATAATAATCAAAGTTTACAAGTTATTTTTTAGATATTATAACACGGATTAATGTGAAATGCAATAATGAAATCTTATGAAATAATGGAAAATGAAACAAATAGTGTAAAAAAATATTAAATTAGTTGACATAATTTGAATAGAATGTTATAATATATTGCGTTAGAATTTATATCATTATCTTATAATAATTTTGGAGGAAAAAATGCAATTGCGATTATTAACAATTTTACGTTCATCAAGTAGTGTGATCAATCAATTTGAACAAAACAAGGAGGTACGGGACAAGCTTTTAGACTATTTATTATCTCTTGAAATATTTACAAAAGAGTATGATATGGATGAGATTAACTCTGAACTATTAAAAATACTCATGGACAACAGAGTTAGTTGCTTTTGTACGGATTTATTCATTAAGAAAGATCAAAACAGCGAAAATTACTGGGAAAATTTAAAATCTATTGATCCCAATGTATGCCAGTTTCTTAATATATTTTTATTTAAGAAGTTTATTTTAGGCATAAAAAATGAATTGACAAATGGATTACAATTTGTAATATCAATTCCATTTGATGTCTGGTCTTATTTTTATGCTGAAGTAACTTTAAGTAAGACAGATAACTATAAGAGATTTTTAAAGGAATTATCAAAATGGCTTGATGTAAATTACTTAAAGAATTTTACATTTGTTGAATTTGAAAATGATTCAGTACTAATAAGCGTTGAAAAAGAATGCTATGAGAATTTTTTGATTAAATTTTTAGGTATAAAAATTTTTTAATATTTTTTGAGGTGGGAAGTTAATTTTATCCCACCTTTATTTTTTACGTAATTTTAATTAATAGATTATTTGAGATATTTAAAATATTATCATAAAAATGTTGACATAAAGTATAACTAGATGTATAATGATTTCTGCATAAATTAAAATTTTAGGAGGTTTTTATGAATAATGAATTCCTGATTACAGAAGAGATTATTAATGAGGTATATCGGAGATTTTGTGAGTCTTGCAATTATGCAAGTTCAGAAACAAATGTAAATGTATGTAATCATGATTTTAATAGTAAACATGATACATCTTTAAACGAATTGTGCGATTTTTGTTTTAAAAAGATACGAAAGTGTATTATTAAAGGAATTTATAACACTGATGATTATTCAAGTTTTATATGTGAGAAAGAAGAAGATTTAAAAAGTTGCTTTCGTGAACTGTTAGAATTTACAAAGGAAAAAAACATGTCTTTTGAAGAAATAATGCTTATAATAAACAATGATGATAAGTCATGCTATGAAAATAGAAGTAATATCATAGACGAAATTATAAGTATATTGTATAATAACTTAATATAAGTTTTTTAAATAAATCATTAGAATAAATAATTAATACTTATTTATATCTAATGGTTTATTTTTATGTTTATAAACTATTTTCCTTGAAATTACTCCTGAAATATAGTAAAATATATGTATTAATTTTAGGAGTAATTTATGTTTGTAAAAAATGATAATGAATTTATTTGCAAAAATTGTGGTAAAAAAGTAGAAAAACTAGGATATACTTCAAGAGATCATTGTAATCATTGCTTGTATTCACTTCATGTTGATATAACACCAGGAGATAGAGCAAATGATTGTATGGGAATGTTGATACCAATAAATGTAATTAACACTTCTAAAAAAGGTGAAGTAATAATATATAAATGCAGTAAATGTGGTAAAGAAGTGAGAAACATAGTAGCTTTAGATGATAATAGAGAAGAAGTATACAAGATAGTAAAAAATTATTCTAAAGGTATTTAATATAGAAAGGTTTGATAGTTAATGGAAGAATTTAAAAAAGTAATTGCTAAAAGTATAGTTAGTGCCTTAGAGGGTAGTGTAACTGAACAAGATATAATTTCTAAGATTGAGGTACCAAAAGATAAGGAAAATGGTGACTTTGCCTATCCTTGTTTTAATTTAGCTAAGGTACTTAGAAATTCTCCAATAAATATAGCAAATAATATTAAAGAAAAAATAGTTTTAGAAGATAAAATTTCAAAAATAGAAGTAGTTAATGGATATCTTAATTTTTATATAAATTCTAAAAATATTTCATCAGATGTTTTAGGAAAAATATTAGTTGAAAATGAAAAATTTGGATCAAGTAATGAAGGAAATGGAAAAAATGTAGTTATTGATTATTCTTCACCAAATATTGCTAAGCCTTTCCATTTAGGACATCTAAGAAACACTGTTATAGGTCAAACTTTATATAATATACATAAAGAATTAGGATATAATGTTATAGGTGTAAATCATCTTGGTGATTGGGGAAGACAATTTGGACTACTTATAGAAGGTTATACTAGATTTAAGGATGAATATGATATCGAAAAAGATCCTATAACTGTATTATCAGATATTTATGTAAGAATTAATAAACTTGCAAAAGAAGATGAAAACGTAATGAATATTGCAAGGGAGAATTTTAAAAGACTAGAAGAAGGGGACCCTGAATATACAAAGACTTGGGAATATTTTAAGGAAATAAGTTTAAAAGAATATAGTAGAATTTATGATATATTAGGTTGCAAATTTGATTCATATAATGGAGAAGCTTTCTATAATGATAAAATGGATGAAGTAGTTGAAATATTAGATAAGAAGGGTGTGCTTGTTGAAAGTGAAGGCGCAAAAGTAGTAAATCTTGGAGAAAATGAACCACCATGTATTATATTAAAATCTAATGGTTCAACTATATATGCAACAAGAGATTTAGCAGCTATTTTATATAGAGCAAGAACATATAATTTTGATAAAGCAATGTATGTAACTGCTTATGAGCAAATACATCATTTTGAACAAGTATTTTCAGTTGCAAAGTATTTAGTTGATTCAAAGTATTCAGATAATTTAATACATGTTCCATATGGAATGGTAAGACTTAAAACTGGGAAAATGTCAACACGTGAGGGAAATGTAATATATACACAAAATCTAATTGATGACGCAATAGCAAAAGCACAAAATATAATAAAAGAAAAAAATGCTGAGATTGAAGATGTAGAAAAAGTGGCAAAACAAATTGGAGTAGGTGCATTAATTTTTAATAATCAAAAGCAAAATAAAATAAAAGATATTGTTTTTGATTTAGAAGAAGTTTTACGTTTTGATGGTGAAACAGGACCTTATGTTCAATATACTTATGTAAGAACTCAAAGTATTCTTAAAAAGGCAAATTTTAATATAGAAAATATAAAAGTAGATGAAATCAATTTTGAATTATTAAATGAAAATATAGAAGTTGAGCTTATAAAATCATTAGATTTAATTGGTGAGGTTATTAAAAAAGTAGCAGATAATTATGAACCTTCAATTCTTACAAGATATTTAATTGAAATTGCAACTTTATTTTCTAAATTCTATAATGATTGTACAGTATTAACTGAAAATAAAGAATTAATGAACGCAAGATGTGCTCTTGTATATTGTACAGGAATTGTACTAAAAAAAGGACTAACAATACTTGGTATTGAATGTCCAGAAAAAATGTAATAAGTTATTTATAATTTTATTGATAAAAGAAATATAACAATATAATAGATTGAAATTATATTTAGTATAATACAAATAGGAATTCCGACTGTAAATTTTATATGTTTTGTTTTATGCCTAAAAGTATACATACCAACATATGTTCCAAATCCACCAAGAAGCAATGAATATGTAAATAAAGTCTTTTCACTTATTCTTCTTTGATGTTTTATTGCGAAGTCTTTATCAAATTTCATATTTAAAAATGATATTATGTTTATTATAATTATGTATAATATTAAAATATATATTAGATTCATTTATATCACCAATTGTATTATATCATATATATTGTTAAATTTATAGTAATATAATTAACATATTCTATTTAATATTTTATTAAATTTTTCTTGACAATAAATAAGTTCTAGTATATAATATATTAGTAACAAATTGAATGATAGGTCGATACAGAGTTTTATATATATGTATAGACTTTATAAGGAGGGAATATAAATGGCACAACCAAAAAGAAGATGGTCTAAAGAAAGAACACATTTAAGACGTTCAACATGGAAAATAGAAGCAAAAAATTTAAGCACTTGCCCAAATTGTGGAGAAGCTATACTTTCACATAAAGCTTGCCCAAGTTGTGGATTCTATGATAAAAAACAAGTAGTTGAAATTAAAGAAAAAAAAGCAGAAGCTTAATAATATAATATATTAGTTTTTTACTCCACAGTTTATTGTGGAGTTTTTATTTTGTATATAGGAGGTGATTGTTATAGAAAAAGTAAAGATATATGGAGTAAAAGTTGGTAGTATTGCCCAAGAATTAGAAATAAGAAATGGAGATTACTTAATTAGTATTAATGGTAATGAAATAATAGATATATTAGATTATAAATTTAATGAAGCAGATAATTATATTGAACTTGAAATAGAGCATGAAAATGGTGAAGTTGAAATATATGAAATAGAGAAAGATGAAAGTGAGGAGCTAGGTCTTATATTTGAAAATGAGCTTATAGATAATCCTCGTAATTGCTATAATAAATGTATTTTTTGTTTCATGGAACAATTACCAGATAATGTTAGAGATTCACTAATATTTAAAGATGATGATTATAGATTATCTTTTTTCTCTGGCAATTATATAACTTTAACCAATATGAAAGAAAACGATATAAATAGAATAATAAAATATAGGTTAAGTCCGATAAATATTTCTGTACATGCAACTGATGAAAAAGTAAGAAGTATGATGTTAAATAATAGACATGCAGGAAAAGTATTAAAATATATTGATATGTTATATGATGCTGGTATATCTATGAATACTCAAATTGTTCTTTGTAAGGGAATAAATGATAGAGATATCCTTGAAAAGACAATAAAAGATCTATCAAAATATGCACCAGTGTTAAAAAGTATTTGTATAGTTCCTGTTGGACTTTCACAAAATAGGGATGGGCTATATCCGTTAGTTCCACTTGAAGTAGAAGATTGCGTTTATACAATAAATTTGATTTCAAAGTATCAAGAAGAATTTAAGAAAAAATTTGGTACTCCACTTGTATTTGTTGCTGATGAAATATATATTAGAGCTGGAGCTAAAGTACCAAAACATTCTGATTATGGTGAATTTGGACAAATTGAAGATGGAATTGGAATGGTTTCAAATTTTGATTTTGAATTTAAAAAAGCAATTAATAGATTAAAAAAGAAAATCGAAAAAGAAAATATTGATACCTCAAATATAAGAAGAAAAGTAACAATAATTACTGGTAAAATAGTTGAAGATTATATTAAAGAAAAAGCAAATAAAGTAATAAAGATTTTTCAAAATATAGAAGTTAATGTTGTAGCACCTATAAATAACTATTTTGGTAAAGATATTACTGTAACAGGACTTGTAACAGGAAGAGATATAAAAGCTACATTATTAGAAAAAATAAGTAATGGAGAGTCAATAGGCGAATATATAATAATTCCAAGAGTAATGCTAAAAGAAGATCAAGATATATTTTTAGATGATACATTACTTGTAGATTTAAGCAATGATTTAGATTCTAAATTTGTAGTGTCAGATGGTGGAGCAGAAAGTTTTATTGATGCGATAATTATGGATACTCCAGAGAAAAAAATAACAAAATTATATGATGAAAATGTGTTACCTGGGCATAGTTATGAAAATAGTATAAAATAAATATATAATAGAATAAGCTAGCTAATATCAGTATTAGCTAGCTTATTTTTTTATAAAAGCCTTATACAATTCATAAGATCTTCACCAAGTCTATATTTTAACCTATTGTGAAAATTTTCATCAACATTTTGTAATTTTATTGTAATTTTACCTAGTTCTAATAGTTTACTTTTACTAAGGTAAATATATTCCTCATTTTCATTTATAGGAATAACAATATATCTTAGAATAAGATTAGAAGAAATTATTTTAGATATAAAATAACCATTTTTATCTATTTCTTTTCTTAATTCATATAAGAACTCATAATCTCTTACACATTCTAAAAACATTTTCTCTGCTATTTCAGTTTCCATTAAAGCACTGTAAGAAACCATATATACTGTATCCTCGTATCCATAAAAGTGATATGCTCCATTTTCTTCGTAATATAAAGGTGCAGTGACATTTTCATAGTGGGTTAAACCATTATTGCAAAAATACGTAATATATTTATTATCATAATTTACTGCAGTTAAGCCGCACCGTTTAGCAAGTCTAATTATATTTCTCACGTATTTTACATCAAAAGGAATCTTAGGAAAAAATTTCTTTTGGCAATCAGCATAAGATATCATATTTTCTTCCCATGATCCATTCAAATAAGTGAGTCTACATTTCATGCCACTAGGATTTTTAGCTATAAAAAAATCTAAACCGTCTATTTTTGAATTTGAAGATATTTTCTCAGGTAAATTAATCATATAAAAATCCCCTTTCATAATAATTGTTGGTTAAAAGTTACATAATATAGTGATTATTATATAATTTTAATTATATAAAATCAATAGTGGAGATAAAAAATATATAATAAATTATTAAATATTGTAAGTATAGTTATAATATGTTAAAATAATATGGATAAATTAATTTAAGGAGAAATTTTATGAAAGATTTAAACGTATTATATGAAGATAATCATATAATTGTAGTAATAAAACCAATAGGAATTCCAGTTCAAGAAGATAAAACTGGAGATATTGATATGCTTACAATAATAAAAGAATATTTAAAAGAAAAATATAATAAACCAGGAAATGTATATCTTGGACTTGTGCATAGATTAGATAGAATGGTTGGGGGAGTTATGGTGTTTGCAAAAACATCCAAAGCAGCTTCAAGACTAAGTGAATATATACGTGAGAAAAATGTAAAGAAAAGATATCTTGCTATAGTAAATGGAAAACTAGAAGTATCAGAAAAGAGTAAAACATTATCTAATTATTTGGTTAAAAATGAAAGATTAAATATGAGTAGAGTAACAAGCAAAGAAGATAAAAATGCAAAACTTGCAGAGCTTGAGTATAAAGTTTTAAGTATTTTTAAATATAATAATAAAGATTATTCTTTAGTTGATGTTGATTTACATACTGGAAGACATCATCAAATTAGAGTACAATTTGCAAATATCGCTCATCCGCTTTATGGAGATATAAAGTATGGACAAAAAGAAAACAAAGTTGGGGAGAATCTGGCTCTTTGGTCATACTATTTATCATTTTATCATCCAACTAAAGATGAATATTTGGAATTTACGTATGAACCATGGGAAAATAAAAATGTAGATAAGATATGGAGTGTGTTAAGATAATGGATTTCGATAGCTTAAGAATATATATTAATCAACTTAAGGAGACATTTAATAGAATAAAAGAAGCTTTAAATATAGAATCAAAAAAAGAAAAAATTAATGAATTAGAGAAAAAAACATTTGAACCTAACTTTTGGGATGATAATAAAAGTAGTGCAAAGATATTAACAGAAATGAAAATTTTAAAAAATTCTTGTGATATGGTTGAAAAACTTGAAAAAGAATTATCCGATGCTATTGGTTATTTAGAAATAGCAGAAGAAATGAATGACATAGAAAGCTTTAAGGAAGCAGATAAAATTTCTAAAGTATTGTATGAAAAATTAGAAAAACTTGAAATTGATACATTACTTTCAGAAGAATATGATTCAAACAATGCAATTGTTACAATACATCCTGGTGCAGGTGGAACTGAATCACAAGACTGGGCTTTAATGCTATATAGAATGTATAGTAAATGGTGTGCTAAATCTGAATTTGAGCTTGAAGTGTTGGATCTTCAAGATGGAGATGAGGCAGGAATAAAAAGTGTTTCATTTCTTGTTAAGGGAATAAATTCATATGGATATTTAAGAAGTGAAAATGGTGTTCATAGACTTGTTAGAATTTCACCTTTTGATGCTAATAGTCGAAGACATACTTCATTTGCAGCAGTTGAGGTTATGCCAGAAATTGCTGATGATGCTCAAGTAGAAATTCGTTCTGAAGATATAGAAATGGATGTATATAGAGCAAGTGGAGCTGGCGGTCAACATGTAAATAAGACATCTTCTGCAGTAAGACTTAGACATTTACCGACTGGAATTGTAGTTTCGTGTCAAACAGAACGTTCTCAAGTTCAAAATAGGGAAAATGCTATGAAAATGCTAAGAGCCAAGTTATATAAATTGCAAAGAGAAAATTATCAGAAAAAAATGAGTGACATTAAGGGAGAAAGTACAGATAATGCATGGGGAAACCAAATAAGATCATATGTATTTTGTCCATATACACTAGTTAAAGATCACAGAACAAATTTTGAAATAGGAAATGTTCAGGCTGTAATGGATGGTAAAATAGATGACTTTATTTATGAATACTTGAAGTTTATGAAAAAGGATGGTATAATGTAAAAATCAAATTTATATTGGGGGGTTTTACTATTGAAAAAACGGAAAAGCATTAGAGAGTATTGTATTATAGATTTTGATTCTGTACTTTTAGAAAATTTTAAAGAATTTGATAATAGTACAATAAGAAAACAATATAGTAATAACGAAATTGTAAGTTCTATTCATAATTTTCTTTGGAAAATTAATTCCCAGGATGTAATTACAAACACTCATTTTATTTTTAAATTTAGACAGTTTTTATATTCAATTATTGCATTTACGTCTTATACTGAAGGATATTTTTACTATGGTGCTGAATATATAAATGAAGTAAATCAGAAATTGGAAGATATAAAAAGCATAGTGGAGAAAATTAAAGAGAAATATAATGTTATTATATTGACTCATAATCCGCTTTTAAAAGTATTTGAAAATGAATTACCAATTAAAATCGTAAAATATAAACCATTATATTTTAGAAAGCTGTGTAAAAATGTATCCATTAAATATTCAATTGGTAATAATTATATGGATGATTTAAGACCTGCATTAAGGAATGGAATTGAAGCTATCTATGTGGGAAAGTCTTCACTTGTAAAAAAGATTACTAAAAATAATAGAATTAGATTTTTTTCTTCAATGAGTGAAGTAATTAAGTTTTTATAATATTGGAAGGTATACAATAATAATTGTATATCTTCTTTTTATTTGGTTAAATATAACAGTTGACTTATACAAGTATATATAGTATAATAAGAACAGATGTTTGCAAAGAGGTGATCTTATATATGGAACGTACTATATTGCATTGTGATTGTAATGGTTTCTTTGCTTCTGTTGAATGTGCATTAAATCCAGAACTAAAAAATGTTCCAATGGCCGTTTGTGGTAATCCAGAAAATAGGCATGGTATAATTTTAGCAAAAAATGAACTGGCAAAAAAATATAATATACAAACTGCAGAAACAATATGGCAAGCGAAAAAGAAATGCAGAGATTTAGTACTAGTTACGCCACATCATAGTGAATATTCTAAATATTCAAGAGAAATAAATAAAATATATGAACAATTTACAGATAAGGTAGAACCGTTTGGAATAGATGAATCTTGGCTTGATGTGACAGAGACTATTCATTTATTTGGAACTGGCGAAGAGATTGCAAATAAACTTAGAAAAATAATAAAAGAAAAATTTGATATTACAATATCTGTTGGCGTTTCCTTTAATAAAATATTTGCAAAACTTGGTAGTGATTACAAAAAACCAGATGCTACTACTATTATAACAAAAGAAAATTATAAGAAAATATTATTTCCTTTAAAGGTAAACAGTCTTTTATATGTTGGTAGATCTTCAAGTAAAGTTTTAGAAAAAATGGGAATAAAAACAATTGGTGATTTAGCAAGAGCTGACAGAAAATATCTAGAGACTAAACTTGGAAAGAATGGTATAGCTATACATGACTTTGCAAATGGTTTAGATTTTTCACCAGTTGCTTCAATATACAATAAAGAAGAACAAAAATCAATAAGTAATGCAATAACTTTTAAACGTGACTTAATTGGTATAGAAGATATAAAATTTGCCACTATGATAATAGCTGAATCTGTTGTTAGAAGAATGAGATTACAAAATGTAAAAGCATATACAGTTCAGGTTATGATAAAAGATGATGATTTTAAGGTGATTTCAAGACAAATAACAATTGATAATCCGACCCATTTACTAAGAGATGTTATAAATAACTCAATAAATTTAATTAGGACATCTTGGGATTTGAGAAAGCCAATTAGGATGTTATCGATAGGAGTTGCAAATTTAGTAAAAGATGGAGAAGTAATAGAACAATTATCTTTATTCGAAATGAAAAATGAAATAAAAAATGACAAGCAAGAAAAAGTTGAAACAGCAATTTTTAATATACGAGATAAATATGGAAGAAATTCTGTAAATATTGCATCTACAATCAGAAATGATTTGTTAGATGAAAATTACACAACAAATAAATAAAGTTATGTAAAACTGCTAGTCCAAAAATTGATTTTTAACAGTGAAGTGTATATAATGTAATAGATAAATCAATTTTAACCAATTATTAATATAGGAGGTTTAAATATGGATAATAATCTATTATATATTGTTAAACAACACGATACTAGTAAATTACATAGATTAAAAGATACTAATCATATTTTTATTCCACAATTCGTATTTTTTGAAATGATAAAAGAAACGTTAGAAAAATATGAGAAAATTAAATTTTCAATGATTTATGAGGAAATTTATTTAAAAACAAGTATGCTTGGAACTGATATTTATGAGTATATTGATTCAGTTTATTTTATTCCTACAAATTCAGGCCTTATACTTGAATTAGACGTTATCTTAGGTCAAAGATATAAAACTTTAAGTTTGAATAATGAAAATGATATTATTATTTTCAATTTGAATAAACCATTTTCGTTATCACAGAATTATATCACAAATCTTGAATATTTGCCTAATAAATATGATTATCTAATAAAAGAACTAAACAGTAAAATTACTATAATTGAAGATGCTTAAGCATCTTCTTTTTTGTATATAATACATTAGATTGTAATATGCTTCATAAATTATAATATATAGTAATATACAATATGAGAGGAGAATTTATGGGTAATTATATAGTTAGTTTAATAGGAAAATTTGGGTACTTTCGGAATGTTTATTGGAATGATACTTGAGGCTGTGATAATAGTAATACCAAGTGAGTTGATTTTAGCAACTGGTGGAATACTTGCTTCAAATGATATATTTAATTTTTGGGGAGCTTTTATAGTTGGGCTTACAGGAAGTATATTTTGTGCAGCAGTTATATATGTAATGGGGTATTATGGAGGTAGACCATTTATAGAAAAATATGGAAAATATTTTTTTATGAGAAAAGAAGATATAGATAAATCCGATAAATGGTTTAGAAAATATGGGATGATAGCAGCATTAATAGGAAGAAATTTTCCTATAATTAGAACTTTTATTTCACTTCCAATAGGTATAGCCAGACTTAGTTTTATAAAATTTATAATTTATACATCAATTGGAAGTATACCTTGGACATTTGCTTTTGTATTTGCAGGATATTATTTAGGCAATAATTGGACCGTTTTATTAAAATATGTGGATATGTTTAAGATACCTATTATTATTTTATTTGTAGTTTTAATAGGGATATTTTACTTAAAAAAGATATTTAATAAAAAAATAATATATATGAAATTAAAATAGGATTAATAAGTTATTAAATGGTTAAAATATATAATATGGAGTTAAATTTGATTTTTTAAGAAAATTATGTTATAATTTGCGTACAAATGAGGTGAAATAATTTGGATATTTATATTGTTGATTTAATTGGAAATTTTGGATACATTGGAATGTTTCTTGCAATGTTCCTTGAAGCTGTGATTATTATAATACCAAGTGAGTTAATTCTTGCAACAGGAGGAATCTTAGCTTCAAAAGGTATATTTACTTTTATAGGTGCTTTTATTATAGGATTAATAGGAAGTATATTTTGTGCATCTTTAATATATGCAATGGGATATTACGGTGGAAGACCATTTATAGAAAAATATGGAAAATATTTCTTTATGAAAAAAGAAGATATAGAGAAGTCTGAAGCATGGTTTAGAAAATATGGAATGATAGCAGCATTAATAGGAAGAAATTTCCCAATAATTAGAACTTTTATCTCACTTCCAATAGGAATAGCAAGACTTAACTTTTTAAAATTTATAGTTTATACAACAATAGGAAGTATTCCATGGACCCTTTTACTGGTATCAGCTGGATATTTTTTAGGAGATAACTGGGTTATTGTTGCTGAGTATATAGATAAATTTAAAGTACCGATTGCAATTTCTTTAGTAGCCGTATTAGCAATATATATATCTAAAAAATTATTTTTTAAGAAGAAACGACTTTATTTAAATACTTCAAATGAAGAAGAATAAATATTAATGAAAATAATAAAAAAGAAGTAAATAAATTGACTAATCAATCTATTTACTTCTTTTAATATATATATTTTATATTATGGTTCCTCCATTTACATGGATAATCTGTCCTGTTACGTATCTTGAATCATCAGATGCAAGATAAAGATATGCTGGTGCTAGTTCAAATGGTTGACCTGCTCTTTTTAAAGGAGTATCTGTACCAAATACACTAACTTGTTCAGCAGTATAACTTGCTGGTATAAGAGGTGTCCAAATTGGCCCAGGTGCAATTGCATTAACTCTTATCTTCATGTCTGCAAGTGATAAGGAAAGTGATTTAGTAAATACTGTTACAGCTCCCTTTGTAGAAGAGTAATCAATTAAATCTTTTTTTCCTTCAAATGCTGTTATTGATGTAGTATTAATTATAGAAGAATTTGGTTTTAAATGTGGCAAAACTGCTTTTGTTAAGTAAAAAAATGAAAATATATTAGTTTCAAAAGTATTTCTTAATTGTTCAGCTGTTATATCAAGTATGCTATTTTGTGGAAATTGCACACCACAATTATTAATTAAAATATCAATCTTTCCAAACTGATTTAAAGTTTCATTAACTACTTGAGTTGAAAACTCTTCTCTTCTCAAGTCACCTTGAATAGCTAAGCAACGTCTACCATATTTCTCTATATTTTGTTTAGTAAACATTGCATCATCACGTTCATTTAAATAAACAATGACAATATCTGCACCTTCTTTTGCAAATAAGACTGCAGTTGCTCTGCCAATTCCACTATCTCCACCAGTTATAATCGCTACTTTATTTTCTAGCTTATTACTTGGTCTATACATTGGATTTTCAAATATAGGTTGAGGATTCATATTACTTTCAATACCTGGTTGTACATCTTGATGTTGAGGTGGAAATGTAATTGGTGTCCTACATAATTCATCTTTATATGTTATATATGGAAATTCTGGATACATAAAAATATACCTCCTAAAAAAATACTTATATGTTATTATTATACTAAATTTTAGTTAAAATATTCATATTATAAATTTAATTATCATAAAGTAATTATATTAGATAAATTAAAATAAATCTTAATTATAATTGAAAAATCAGAACAAATATGATATAATTTTTACATATAGGAGAGGATAAATTTGTTTATACAAATACTTTTACTTATATTGCTCATTTTTGTAAATGGTGTTTTTTCTTCATCAGAAATAGCATTCTTATCAATAAATAAAGTTAAATTAAATAGGATGGTAAAGGAACATAACAAAAAAGCAATAAAAGTAAAAAAATTAATTGATAGTCCAAGTAGCTTTCTTGCTACTATACAAATTGGAATAACGCTTGCTGGATTTTTAGCTAGTGCTTTTGCAGCAGATACTTTTGCAGACCAAATAGTTGGAAATTTAGTAATTGCTAATTTAAGTAAAGAGGTATTAAAACCAATTGTTGTGATAGTTGTTACAATAATACTTTCATATTTTACTTTAGTTTTTGGAGAGCTAGTTCCAAAAAGAATTGGTATGAGTGGACCCGAAAAAATTGCTTTTGCAGTAGTGGATATGATAACAGTACTTATGAAAATTGCATATCCGTTTGTATTTTTGCTTACAAAGTCTACTAATTTAATAGTTAAATTATTTAATATTAAAGATAAAAGGGAAGAAAAAATTACAGAAGAAGAAATAAAATTAATTATTGCGGAAGGTAAAGACTCTGGTGCAATTGAAGATAATGAAAAGGAATTAATATACAACATATTTAATTTTAATGATATAACAATTGCAAAAATAATGACACCAAGAGAACATGTTGTTGCAATAGACATTTCAATGTCATCAAAGGCAATAATGGATATAATTCGCGAAAGTAAGTATACAAGATTGCCTGTATACGATGAAAAACTAGATAATATAATAGGCATATTTAATGTTAAAGATATAATTCATAAGTATAAAAGAGGGGAACAAATAAAAATTAAAGAAATAGTAAATAAAGCTATGTTTGTTAATGAAAATGAATTTGTTGATGATGTCTTTAGACTTATGCAAAAAAATAGACAAGAAATGGCTATTGTATTAAATAACGATAGGAAATTTGCTGGTGTAGTTACTACTGAAGATGCAATAGAAGAGATTGTTGGTAATATTTTTGATGAATATGACGAATAATAGGTAATTAATAATTAATATATATAATAAAGTCACACTCTTGAAAAAAGTGTGACTTTATTGTACACTATATATTAGTCATAGGAGGAAGAGTATGAAGAACAAAAGAGGCGGTATAAATAAAAAAGGAATAAGTTTAATAGTATTAATAATAACAATAATAGTTATAATTATTCTTGCTGGAGCAATAATATTAAACTTAACAAATAATAATCCAATAGATAATGCAAGAAAAGCAAAGTTTCTAAATGATGTAGATACTTTCAAAAGTGATTTATCACTGTATGAATTAAATAAAATGGGAAGTACTGAAGGAAATTATAATCCTAAGGCATTAAATGCAGATAAAAATAGTGTATCAGAAAATGGAGTAGTAGATATACAAAGAACAATAATAGATGTAATATCATCAATGAAAGATACAAAATATGAAGAAAAGTTAGAAGTAATAGCAGGAGAGCTAGTATACGTAGGAGATAGTGAAAAAGAATCAAACTGGCTAGATGGAGTAATAGAATCAAAGAATTTTAAGATGAATATAGTAACAGTACCCGATATGAATAAAATAAGTGGGAAAGTAACATTATCAGGCTTCTTAGTAGATGAAACAAAAATAGAATATTATAGAATATATATATCAAAGACAGGTGGGACATATCCTGATACACCAAGTGTAGAGATAACAGATAAGAAAAAAGAAGTAGAGTTTGAAATAAATAATCTAGTAGCAAATACAGAGTATTATATAAAAGTAGAATTGAAAATGAGTAATGAGCCTGATGTAAGAGTACTAGAAAGTGGAAAGATAATAACAAAGCCAGATAGTGTGGTACCAAATACACCACAAATAACAGCACCAGGATACTCAAATAATTACACTATAACACCAATTACAGTAACATTAACAGATGATGAAGGCGGAAGTGGAATAAGTAAAACAAATAGCAAGTACATAATAGATAAAACAGCAACAAGCTATAATGAAGAAGATAGCATGTGGCAATCAGCAACTGGTTTCTTAGGGGAAGAATTTACAGGAAATACAGCAACAGTTGGAGTAAGTGTAGTAGAAGAGGGAGAGTATTATGTACATGTATTAGCAGTAGATAATGCAAGAAATAAAAAGTCAGGGATATCTGGAAAAATAGTAGTAGATACATTAATACCAAATGAGGCGGGAATAACAATACCAACAACAACTACAACAAATAGCATAGATGCAACAGTAGTATTAAATGATAATGAAAATGGAAGTGGAATAGATTTAAGTAAATGTAAGTATATATATTCAACAGTATCATATCCATATGGAGATACAGAGTCAATATGGGATACAGGAACAGTATTTACAAGTGAGACGCAAACAATAACAGTAACATCAAGTACAAACGAAATATACTATTTGCATGTATTACTAGTAGATAAAGCAGGAAATAGAAGAGAAGTATTATCAAGTGGAGTAACAACAAATATAGAAACACCAGTAGCTCCATTGATAACAGGAACAATAGCAACAAATACATGGACAAATCAAAATGTAACATTAACAGTAAATGAGGTAACATCACCAGGAATAACAAGATATGAATATTCAGTAAATGGAGGAGCATGGCAGACATATAATGCTACAAACAAAGTAGTAGTAATAAGTGAAGGAACAAGTACAGTAAAAGCAAGAGCAATAAATAATGTAGGAACAATAGGAGCAGAGTCAACAGGATATATAGTAAAGATAGATAAAGCAGCACCTAGTACTCCAACAGTTAACTTTAATGGATATACTCCAAATACTTGGACTAGTAGCAATGTTGTATTAGATTTATCATCAACAGATGCAACATCTGGAATAAGTAAATATCAGTATAGTGTAGATAATGGAACAACTTGGACTGACATATCTGGAAACTTTATTATAAACTGGGATTTCTGGGGAAATACAATATTTAGATCTGTTGACAATACTGGAAATGCTAGTTCTACAACTACAGCATATGTAATTGCAAGAGAAACTGTTGTAGCTACATATACTAGTGTAGAAGTAAAAAATGTTACAAGTACAGGATATGATGTCTATGTTTATGGAGTAGCTGATTCTTCATCTGGAGTAAATAGAGTACAATTTCCAACATGGACAGAATACAATGGGCAGGATGATTTATTATCATCTTGGCAAACAAATCCTCAAGTTACTGGACAAAATCAAGGAAATGGAACTTGGTATTATAGAGTAAATATATCAAGTCATAACAATGAATCAGGAAAATATATAACTCATATATATATTTGGGATAATGCCGGAAATGTAAGATCTACAACAGAAGTGACAGCGCAAATCGTTACAAAAAGTTATGGAACATCAATACAGGATACTTACTCTGCAATATATATTAGTAACAACCCTCAAGTAGCATTTACTACTAAAAATCATAATTATGATACTTATTATAACGGAAATTTCTATTTGACACAAAGTTTGATGAATGTATTACTTGGAATGGGTGGTCAAGATATAGTAAGTGGTAGAACAACATATGATGGATGGCTTGGTGCATATGTATATGCAGGTGAAAATACATTTAATTTAACAAGAAATAGTAATCTAAATAGATGGATGTATATGTTTATATTCCCAGGTGGTATGACAACAGGCGTATATATTGGAAATATTAGATTTAAATTTGCTGATGGAAGTATATTAACTCCAGAACAAGCAGTTACAAACGGATATATTGAACCTCTAGTTATTATGGGTTCTGGTGCATATAGCACAGCATATAATGGACTTTGGACTAATTTTATGGGATTAAAAAATGGTGGAACAACTTCAACACAAAATTATCCAATGGGAACTTTAATATTTAAGATTAAAGACAGATCGCCACTAAGCAATATATTAATGTATTCTTCAAAAGCCTTCAATACAACTTATGATGGCGTAAGAGTATTTGAATGTAATGCGACAACTGATTTATCAATAACACCGTTTTAATATATAAAAAATAAATAACAAGAGATTTTAATAATTAAATTCTCTTGTTATTTTATTAATTTTTTTCATTAATTAGATTATTTATATCATCTGGCATAATTCCATTTAATTCAATGTATTTATTAGTAATTGGGTGGTTAAAAGAAAGTTTATTGCAATGCAATGCTTGTCTATCAATATATTTACATATATCACTCATGTTATATTCAATTCCATACAATTCATCACCAAGTAGAACATGCCCAATACTTGCTAAATGTACCCTAATTTGATGAGTTCTTCCTGTATGTAATAATATCCTAAGTATAGTATAGTTTTTATCAATATTTCTATCAATTACAAAACACTCTGTTTTTGCATAATCACCTTTTTCATTTACTTCACGTAAAATTATAGTTCCTTCTTTTCTTGCTATATTTTTTTCTATGATGAAATGATTATCTTCAATTATTCCATCAACTATACAAATATATTCTTTTTGTAAATTAATTATATCTTTTTTTCTAATGAATAGTTCTTGTATATACTTGTGTTTTGCAAATATACAAAGGCCAGTAGTATTTTTATCAAGTCTTGTGACTATATGAATTGTATAAATACCTTGCTTATATAAATAATTTGAAACAATATTTGATAGTGTATTTTCGTAATTATCACTACTTGGATGTACAGGCATATTTGCAGGCTTATTTACAATGAGTAAATAATCATCTTCATATATAATATCCAAACTCTTATCTATCATTTTAAACTTATTATGAAATAACGCTTTGTTTTCATTTAACATGTTGTCCATATTTTCAAAATCAATTAAGACTCTATCTTTTTCTTTTACTATATCATTTACTAAATATATATTTTTATTTACAAAAATTGATCTAGTATTTTTTAAATCATTTAAAAGAATAGTAGAAATATATAATTTATTTTTTAAGATATCTTTTAATTTTTTACCTGCATCTTCAGCTGTTATAATATACTCAATTTTCATTTAATTCTCCTATAAAAATAATATATTAGTAAGTATATCATAATTTATATTTTAATTCAATTTTAAAAGGCAAAATCCAGTATATGTATACTGGATTTTGAAAAAAATATGAGTTGTTAAATGATTTTGTTTATGGCCTCTTTTTGAAATTCACTATATGGTTTTCCGTTTTGTTTTTTTTTGTTGTGCCGCGTTATTAGAAGTCTTTTGATAAGTAGAAGAGTTTGTCTGATATGCTGGTAGTACTGGTGATATTAATGCAGCTTTTCGAGTAGCATTTTCATAACCATAAATTGATGACATATTAACACCTCCTGAAAAAGACAGTTGTTAAAACACACACAATTATTAAATGGTAAACATAAAAAATATATTAATATAATTATATCACAATATAACAAAAAATCAATATATAGTTAATTCTATTATTTAATTTTGTAAAAAATTAGTATATAATTGAAAAAATATGTATTTTATTATATAATAAATATATAGAATGATAGGAAATTAATTATGATAAGTGAAGATGAAAGAATTGATGATTTAGGTATTAATGATTTAAAATTAATACAAAATAGAAAATATTTTTGCTTTGGCACAGATAGCGCACTACTTGCAAACTTTGTTGAATCAAAAAATAAAAATAATGTTATTTTAGATCTTTGTAGTGGAAGTGGAGTAATACCAATTATAATGTCAGCAAAAAAAGACTATAAAAAAATATTTGGGGTTGAACTTCAAGAAGAAATGTTTGATTTATTCAAAAGAAATATTGAACTAAATAAATTAGAAGATAAGATTATTCCAATTTTGGATGATATAAAAAATGTAAAAGAAATAAGAAAAAGTATATTAGATAATTTGCAAGATGAAAAAGTAGACATTATAGTTTGTAACCCTCCATACAAAACAGAAGGAACTGGAATTCTAAATGAAGGAAAAGTTAAATATATTGCAAGGCATGAAGTAATGTGTAATTTAGAAGATATATTTATAACTAGTGCAAAACTCTTAAATACAAAAGGTAAGTTATATTTAGTTCATAAACCAGATAGGCTTTCTGATTTAATAAGTATAGCTAGAAATTATAAATTAGAACCTAAAAAATTAAGATTTGTATATCCAACAACAAATTCAAGACCAAGTATAGTACTTATAGAATATGTACGAGGTGGTGGTAATGAACTTAAAATACTGGAACCACTTATTGAATTTGATGAGTTTGGTGATTACACAGATGAGATATATGAAATATATGGAATGACTAAGAAAAAAGGAGAATAAAAATGCCAAGAAAGCATGAAATAAAAAATGATAATAAAGGTACGCTATATATAGTTGGTACACCTATTGGAAATTTAGGTGATATGACATACAGGGCTGTTGATACTTTAAAAAATGTTGATATAATTTTAGCTGAAGACACAAGACAGACATTAAAGTTATTAAATTATTTTAAAATAGAAAAATCAATGATAAGTTATCATAGGCACAATGAAGATGAAAAAATACAAAAAGTAATTGAGCTTTTAGATGATGGAAACAATGTAGCATTAGTTTCAGATGCAGGTATGCCAGTAATATCAGATCCTGGACAAAATTTAATAAAATATCTAGTTGAAAATAACTATAATATAGAAGTAATACCTGGTGTTACAGCACTTATAACAGCACTTGTAAAAAGCGGGATGGATAGTACTAGATTTACGTTTGAAGGCTTTTTGTCAGTAAATAAAAAACAAAGAAGGACAAGACTTGAATCTCTAAAAAATGAAGTAAGAACAATGATCTTTTATGAGGCTCCACATAAAATTAGTTATACTTTAAAAGATATGTTAGAAACCCTGGGTGATAGACGTGTATGTATCGCAAGGGAACTTACTAAATTATATGAGGAATTTTTGTATGTAAAAATAAGTGAGGCAATAAAACATATAGATGAAAATGGAATAAAAGGTGAAATTGTTTTAATAGTTGAAGGAAAAAATGAAGAAGAATTGCAAAAAGAAAAGCTTGAACAACTTGAAGATATTAATGTAATACAAATGGTAAAAAATGAAATGAAAAATGGGCTTGATAAAAAAGATGCAATTAAAAAGATTGCTAAATTAAAAGGTGTAAATAAAAACGAAGTATATAAAGAATGTATTGATTTATAGGAGAATGTATGAAAGAGCAAGAATTAGAAAGATTAAATAAGATGCTGGAAATAGAAAAAGAATTATATGAAGAAGGATATAAATATATTTGCGGCGTTGATGAAGCGGGTAGAGGTCCGTTATGTGGACCAGTTGTAGCAGCAGCTGTAATTTTGCCTGAAGGAAAATGCATAGAAGGTATAAATGATTCAAAGAAATTAAGTGAGAAAAAAAGAGAGAAATTATATGATGATATAATGGAAAATGCAATTGCTGTTGGTGTTGGACTTAGTGATGTTGATGTAATAGAAGATGTGAATATATTAAATGCAACAAAAATTGCAATGAAACAAGCAATAGATAATCTAAAAATAAAACCTGATTATGTATTAATTGATGGAAATCAAATGATACATATAGATATTAAAGGTAAAACTGTAGTATCTGGAGATGCAAAATCAGAATCAATTGCAGCAGCCTCAATTATTGCCAAAGTTACAAGAGATAGATTACTTATTGAGTATGATAAAAAGTATCCGGAGTATGGCTTTGCAAAGCATAAAGGGTATGGTACTAAAGTACATGTGGAAGCAATAAAAGAATACGGACTCACACCAATACATAGAGAAAGTTTTTGCAAGAAATTTGTATAGAAATGTAAATTTAATCTCATATATTGAAAATGTAGTATATATGTAGTAGAATATAAATATAAGGAGAAAATAGTATGAATTTAACAAAATATCTTGAATCAAATAAAGCTGATATGGATCAGATTCTAGAAAAGTATTTAAATATAAGTAATAAAAATAGTATAAATAAAGATACTGCAATTGGGAAGAAATTATTTTATCAAGAAGTTGCTTCTGAGGAAATTTTAAAATCATATAATAGTCGTGGAAATGATTTTCAAAAGGAGCTTATGACAAAAATAAAACCAAGCTTTATGGAAAATCTTCAAAAACGTTTAAATGACAAAAAACTAGAAGATAAACAAAAAGATTTAAACGATAAAAATAAAGATAAGGTATCTGAAGCTACTAAAAGTTTAAAAGCCAAAGGTGTAGATGTAAGTAAAGAACAAGAAGAAAAAATTTCTAATAAATCAGAAAAAGAAAAAGCTGAACTTACTGAAAATGACATTGAAAACGAAATTATGAAAACAATTTATGACCAAACTTTAGATGAGTATAATTCTTTAAGACAAAGTTTATATTATGGTCAAAATGGTCAAGTTAAAACAGGTGAAATTTTCGAAGGTGAAAAGACTGGAGTGAAGCTTGTTCTTTATGAAAATTATTTAAGAAAATTAGATATGGCTTATAAAGTAAAAAACAAAGCTTTTATAGGTCAGGATGATAAATCAATCGGAAATAAAGAAAATGTGTATGCATATAAAGAGGCAAAAGCAGAAAAATCAATTAATATATCTGTCGATAAAAATTTAGATAGAATAAATAATTTAACAGAACAAATTGATAAAATACTTGAAGATATAAACTCACTATCACAAATGTCTCGTTCATTAAATAGTGATGAATTTAATAAAAGAATGGATTTACTTCAAAGTCAATATGTTGAGAAATCTTGTGAGTTAAGTGCACTAAAGCCTAGTATGTTAGAATTACATGAACAAGTTGAAAAGCAAGAAAAAATAGATGAATTTTCATTAAGAAAAAATGGTACTGTATATGATAAACAACATGATAGAAAAGTTTTAGATGGTAAAAATAACAAAATGAGTAAATCAGCAATTGATTTTAGAGAAAGTCTAAAAAATGAGTCAAATGAAACTGTTCAAGGGCATATAGACACTAATCTGGATATAGCAGAAAATCTAATGAATGAATTTGATGAAGTAGTTGATGAAGATCCATCAAAGGCATTTGAAATACTACAATCTGCAAAAGGTATAGCACAAATTGGTGGAGAAGATAATATAAAAGAGCAAAAAGAAGGCACTAATGATTTAAATGAGAATTTAAATGGTAAAGAAGAAAGAAAGTATGACAGATATAGTAGTCTAAAATATGAATTAGAAAAAGGTAAAAGAAGTCAAAACGAAATTCTTCAAACTGATATTGATAGCTTAAAAGAAGAGGCTGAAGAAGTTAGAAGTAAATTAAAAGAGCAAAGAGCAAGTCAAGATAAAATTAGATAAATTAATAATTTATAATTATTATATTTATAGAAAAAGAGAGGGATATATAATATGGGTTTAGTAACAACTAAAGAAATGTTTGAAAAAGCTGCTAAAGGCGGCTATGCAATAGGTGCATTTAATGTAAATAATATGGAAATTATACAAGGAATAGTAGAGGCTGCAAATGAAACAAATTCTCCAGTTATACTTCAAGTGTCAGCTGGTGCAAGAAAATATGCAAATCCTATTTATTTAAAAAAATTAGTAGAAGCTGCAATTGAATGTAATAAATTAAGTGGTAAAGATTTACCAATAGCACTACATTTAGATCATGGAGCTGATTTTGAAATTTGTAAGGATTGTATTGATAATGGATTTACATCAGTTATGATTGATGGATCAAAATATGATTTTGAAGAAAACGTTGAACTTACAAAAAAAGTAGTTGAATATGCACATCCAAGAGGTGTTGTTGTAGAAGCAGAACTTGGTAAGCTTGCAGGTGTGGAAGATGATGTCAATGTTTCTAGTGAAGATGCAATGTATACAGATGTTGATCAAGCAGTTGAATTTGTAGAAAGAACTGGTTGTGATTCTTTAGCTATTGCAATAGGAACAAGTCATGGAGCATATAAATTTAAAGGTGAGCCAAAACTACGATTTGATATATTAGAAAAAATATCAGCTAGATTACCAGAAGGATATCCAATAGTTTTACATGGTGCATCTTCTGTACCACAAGAATTTGTTGAAATGTGTAATAAATATGGTGGTAATATACCTGGTGCAAAAGGTGTTCCAGAAGAATTACTTAGAAAAGCAGCTAGCATGACTGTAAGTAAAATAAACATTGATAGTGATATACGTCTTGCCATGACTGCAAACATTCGTGAATGTTTTGTTAAGACACCAGAAGTATTTGATCCAAGAACATATTTATCACAAGCAAGAACAGCAGTAAAAGATATGGTAAAACATAAAATAGTTAATGTACTTGGAAGTGAAAATAAAGCTTAATATCAGGTTATGTGAGGTATTTATATGGAAGATCTAATTCAAAACAGAAATCAAGAACCAACGTTAAATCAGATAATAGATAATATGACTGAATATACTAAATCTAATTTTGAAAGTTTAATAAGCTTTTTAGACGAAGTATATAATGCTAGTCCATTTATAACATATAGTAGCTGTTCTGCTATGCCTGGATGGAATATAAAATATAAAAAAAGTAGTAAATCTTTTTGTACGATATATCCAGATAAAGAATACTTTACTGTACTAATTGTATTAAATCAAGAAGGTATAGATAAAGTAATAGAAATAAAAAATGAGTATACAAATTATTTTATAGATTTAATAGATAAAAGTGGAGCTCTTAATGGCTCAAAATGGTTAATGATTTGTGTTGATGATAATGAAATATTAGAAGATGTTAAAAGAACTTTAAACATTAAATATCCAGTTAAAGTAACAAAAGGTAAATAATAAATATTATATAAAAAGATGAAGTAAATAAAAATACTTCATCTTTTTTCATGTAAAATATTGTAGAAAAAGGTAAAAAACTTAGTGTAATAATTTGTCGAATAAAATCGAACTCCTTGAATAAAAAAATAATTAAGTATATACTTTTTTAAACTAAGATGTGTAGGAAAATTTTAGTATGAATTGTTGGGGGTATATATGAAAAAGTTATTATCAAAATTAATTATCATTTTGACAGTTTTTGCCGTTTTTATTTCAATTAAGCCTATTAGTAATTTAATAATTACTAACGTAGTTGCGGAAACTTTATCAAATGAACTTGTATTGAAAGACAGGTCATATGACTCTGTCATAGTGTCATTTGAAGAAGTGGAATTAAATGAAAATATAACAAACTATAACGTTTATAAAAATGATCAGCTTGTAGCAAATATAACAGATTTACAAAATAAATATTACAAGATAACTTCACTTGCAAATAATACAGAATATACTGTAAAGTTTGACTTCTTAGATTCAGAAAACAACATTGTAACTTCTAAGACAATATATAACGTGAAAGTTGCAACAAGAATAACTTCACCTACTGTTGATACCACTTATCCTAAAGATACATATTATATGAGTGGTTTTACAGTTCCTCAAGGAGTTACTGCTAATTTTGAGGCTGGAAGTATAATAAAGATTGGATATATAAATTCAATGGCAGTAAATGGAAAATTAGATTTAGCTGGAACAGAAGAAGAAAGAATAATAATAACATCAATAGTTGACGATGGTTTAATCACTAGTATGCCTTCAGGAAGTAAAGGATGGAATAAAATAAACATAGGAAGTGCAGGCGAATTAGAAGCTAAATATA
>JAEYPQ010000059.1 GCA_023410645.1 Bacillota bacterium
ACTGTGGTCTGTACGTTACCGTTACCTTCCACAACGGTTGCATCTTCTACTAAGCCGCCTGCGTCTTCTAATTTAATTAATTCTTCAAATGCGGATCTGGTTCCGGATGCGCCTTCTCTGGATACTACAATGATATCTGCGTCGTTGCCGCCCACATCTTTCCAGTTAGTGATCTGACCGCTGAAAATTTTTGCTAAATCTTCTGTAGAGATATCTGTGATAGGATTCGCAGGATTTACTGCCACTGCAATACCATCATATGCAAAAGTTACTTCTTTCAAGCCGTCTACTTCTTCTTCCGGTTTTAATTCTCTGGAAGAAGCACCGATATCATTAGCGCCTGCTAAGGTATCAGAGATACCTGCGGAAGAACCGGTTCCGGTATAATTAATTGTTACATCCGGGTTAAGTGCCGTAAATTCATCTATCATGGCGGTTAAAGGTTTTTCCACTGATGTAGAACCTGTAATGGTAATCGTTCCGGATAAATCTTCACCGGCCGGTGTAGCTTCTTGTGTAGGTTCTGCCGTATCTGCGGCCTCCGGTGTTGTTGTTGCTTCAGGTGTTGTTGTCTCGCTGGTCGGTTCTGTCGTATCTGTCGTAGTACCTCCCTGTTTGCTGCATCCGCTTAAAGCTGCTATCATAGCGATCGTTAAAACTGCAACTAAAATTTTCTTTATCTTTTTCATTCTCTTTCCTCCTGATATTTGGGTATCCCCCTAAGAATTTTTTGTTTTTTTATTTATCTTACATGATGCATTTTAAACTCTGATTGTTATATGCGTATTTTTATATTGTAAAGTCTTTGTAAACTTATTCTCTGATTTTTTGAAACACTTTGTTTCATGTAAAGAAAATATTTAACATCAAACAGGGATTACATACAAGATTATTCTTTCCTTATTAATAATTTACATTCCAATTTTTATATGCTAAAATATAAAAATAAATTTATTGATAAGAAAGAGTCTGGCAAGCCAGACTCTGGCGCTGACGCGCTGTCACTTTAGTGACAATTTCATCTTAAGCGTCATGCGCATCCCCCCGGAGGGTTTTATCTCATAGGATGAACTTTCCTACGAGATAAGAAAGAGTCTGACAAGTCAGACTCTGGCTAAAAATCATGCCGACTTGTTTGATTTTTAAGCCGCTAGAGGCTTGTAAAAAATATAGTATTCGAGGGAAAGGCAGCTAAATTGACCTTTTGGCACTCGAATCCTATGAGATAATAAAGATTAGTATCGGATTATATAGGAATAGGAGCGGAGTTAACAGATGAAAAGACAGGATTATTTAAAATGGGATGAATATTTTATGGGAATTGCTCTTCTGTCTGCAGAACGCAGCAAAGACCCAAATACAAGCGTGGGTGCCTGTATTGTAAGCGAAGACAATAAAATTCTTTCGGTTGGATATAACGGAATGCCCATTGGTTGTTCGGATGATGAATTTCCCTGGGAAAGAGAAGGTTCGGCTTTAGAAACGAAATACGTTTATGTTTGTCATGCAGAAATGAATGCAATCCTTAATTATACCGGAACCCATATGAAAGGTGCTAAATTATACGTAACCCTTTTTCCTTGTAATGAATGTGCCAAAGCACTGATTCAAAAAGGGATATCGGAAATAATCTATTTATCTGATAAATATGCGGATACGGATATTGTAAAAGCCTCCAAACGTATGTTAGACGCCGCAGGAGTTGCCTATAGACGCTATATCCCTATTAACCGGGATGTAGTAATTTCTTTATAATCTATTGATTTGTAACACTCCCATGTATGCAGGACTTTTAATTTACTGCTGCATGGGAATATGTATGTATTAAGGTATGTATTAAAGGCATTCATCAGAAATCCGGCCAGTTGTCAGAAATCCTTTTTCCTTTCGTTTCCAAATCCTTAAAATAACTTCATATTTAATTAAGATATTCTCAATGAAGATTAATTCTTTTCTTCTTGAAAATAGGCTTCATATATGAAAAAATAATAAAGTAATATAATTTGTTACAGTCAAACCTATGTCACCGTGCAGTTCGGCCTTGCGGCTGAACTGTAACATATAATTCACTATTCCATATGCTTAAGATAGAAAGGCAGGACCTACCTTGCTTACCAGGAAACAATATCTCCAAAAAAAGCGCAGAAAAAAATACCTTAAGTTAATTGCAGTAACTACACTGACTATGGCTATTATCCTTACTGTAGTTATGATGTTACTTACGGTGTTAAAAAATGCAGATATAAACCCTACCACTGTATTGGGCTTCTTCCATCCATCCAAAATAATTACCAAGCCCGAAATAACTGAAATGCTTTTAACACCTAATGAGTATTCCAGGCCCCAGACACCCTTAAATCAAGTAAACAGTATTGTTATCCATTACACAGCTAACCCGGGTACCGCTGCCAAATCAAACCGCAATTATTTTGAAAATTTAAGACTTAGTAAGACTACTTCCGCCAGCAGCCATTTTGTAATCGGGCTGGAAGGTGAGATTATTCAGTGTATTCCTTTAAATGAAATATCTTTTGCTTCCAATGACCGCAATAATGATACTATCTCCATAGAATGCTGCCATCCGGATGAAACAGGTAAATTTAGTGATAAGACTTACCAGTCCTTAATTGCTCTGGCTGCCTGGTTATGCTGTGAATATAATTTAGATAAGGATGATATTATCAGGCATTACGACGTATCCGG
>JAEYPQ010000063.1 GCA_023410645.1 Bacillota bacterium
GCGGATACGATTACGGCGGCGCAGGCGATAGCGTATTGTATCGGTCAAGGTGTGCCTGTCGATAAGCTGACAATCAGTTCCGACGGACACGGCAGCCTGCCTGTATTTGACGGCCAAGGCGGTGTCAGCGGTTTGCGCGTGGCCAAGCTTACCTCGCTGTACGATGAAGTAAAAAACCTGGCGGCCGGCGGGATATCGCTTGAAATCGCGTTGCGGCCGGTTACTGTTAACCCGGCCAAGATTCTGAAGCTGCATCCGGAAAAAGGCATTCTCAAGACCGGCAGTCATGCCGATATTCTGGTACTGGAACGGGATCTGGACATCCGGCATGTTTTTGCCAAAGGCCGTTGGCTGGTTAAGGACGGGCGAGCCATAGTTAAGGGAACGTTTGAATAAAGCGGGAGGCTTGAATGCCGGAACAATAACAGGAATATTTACGGCCGCCGCGAATGTATACCTAATGTCGCTATTTTATGGCCTGGGAGAGAGGATTAGAATGTATGCGCCTGAATAAAGCTGCCACTATTTATTTTGTACTCCTGCTGGTGCCATTGTTTTGGGGCGGCGCATTTGGCGCGACCAAGCATGTATTATCGGCATTGCCGCCGCTGACCGCCTCGGCGGTGCGCTTTTTGCTGGCCGGTCTGCTGCTGGCCGGCTGGCTGACCATTCGCCGGGAATGGGATTGGGCGGCTATTAAGGAAAATTGGCTGGGGCTCACCGGGCTTGGCCTGAGCGGGGTGCTGGGCTATAATTATTTTTTTGCGGTCGGTCTGCAATACACTTCGGCTATTACCGGGGCCTTAGTCGTGGTGATAAACCCGGTGACCACGGCCATAATCGCTGTCCTGTTTCTGGGGGAGAAGTGGAGTGCCCGGCTGGGGCTGGGGATTGTCGTTTCACTGGCCGGGGTCTTAACGGTTATCACCCAGGGCAATTATGCAGCGCTGGCCGGCTTATCCCTGAATTATGGCGAATGTCTGCTGTTTGGCGCGGTGGCCAGCTGGTCAACTTACACGCTGTTAGGCAAGGTGGTTATGAAAAGGGTCGGCGCTTCGCTGGCAACAACCGTGTCAACCCTTATTGGCACGGTTGTTCTAATACTGATATCGCTGGGTGAGGCTGCCTGGGGCCGGTTGCCGCAAGTGTCAGGGCAGGTCATGGCCGAACTGGTTTATCTGGCTGTTTTTGCCACCGTATTGGCTTTTATCCTGTTTAATGTCGGCATCAGCCGGATCGGTGCCAGCAAAGCCAGTGCCTATATTAACCTTATGCCTGTTAATGCCATGCTTATAGCCTGGGCTGTGTACGGCGAGACCGTCACGGCCATGCATTTGGCCGGAATGGCACTGGTTGTGACCGGTGTGGCCCTGACCACGCGGGCGCCGGCAGCCGGGCAGGACAGTAAAGGTAAGGAGGCTCCGGCTGTATCATGCAAATAATGCGGGGGCGCTTTGCTCCCAGCCCGACCGGTGAAATTCATCTGGGAAATGTTTGGACAGCCCTCCTGGCCTGGCTGCAAGTGCGCTCGGCCGGCGGGGTGATGGTGCTAAGAATAGAGGATCTTGATCCGGAACGGTCCCGGCCGGCTTATGTGGAGCAGATGATGGCCGATATGCACTGGCTGGGGCTGGACTGGGATGAAGGCCCGGATGTGGGGGGGCCATATGGTCCATACCGCCAGGACGGACGGCGGGCCATGTATCAGGCGGCGCTGGAACGGCTGGCAGCCGGGGATTTGATTTACCCCTGCTACTGTACCCGGGCCGAGCTGGCTGCTTCCGCGCCGCATGCCGGCGACAATGAGCGCAGGTATGCCGGTACCTGTCGCAAACGGCAGGCGGATACCGTGCGCCAGGCGGCCAGAAAGCCGGCATTGCGGCTGGCGGTACCGCCTGGAGTGATCTCTTTTAAGGATTTACATGCCGGGTATATTTGTCAGGAGCTAGCCACCGAGGTAGGTGACTTTGTCGTGCGCCGGTCGGACGGCGTGCATGCCTATCAGTTGGCCGTTGTCGTGGATGATGCCGCGATGAACATTACCCATGTACTTAGAGGCGATGATCTGTTAAGTTCGACACCGCGTCAGTTATTGCTCTACCGGCTGCTCGGGCTGCCGGCGCCGGTATTTAGCCATGTGCCCTTGCTGGTTGACACCGCCGGCTGCCGCTTGTCCAAACGCCAGCAGGCTTTGTCGGTGGCCGCTTTGCGGTCGGACGGCATCCGGGCGGAAGCCATTGTGGGCTACCTGGGGTTTAAGGCCGGTCTGCTGGCCGAATACCGGCCGGTCAAAGCCGGCGAACTGATCCACTGCTTTAATATTGACAAAATACCGCAAGGTCAGATCGTTATCGACGAACAGCTGCCTGTATAGCAGGGCAGCTGTTCTTAATTTTCTCAATTTGTTTTTTTGTCGAAAAAAAGGTTTTTTTGCAGTCTCAGAGAATTTACTATTTGCAAATAGAGTTGCCGGCCTAAGCTGGCAGGAGGTCGAATATATGAGGCAACTGACAGGCTCTGAAATTTTGGATATGTTTACTGGTTTGGCTCCCTATCTCAATGATATCGTCGCCGCCGACATCGGTGTCACTATTATCCGTGACGGAAAGTATGCATTATACCTGCCGGCAGACGAGCTGGACCTTAAAACCAAGCTGGGCGAGCCGGTTTTATCAGGCGCCAGCAAGCAGGCGCTGGATACCGGCAAACAAGTGGTACGGGTTATCCCCAAGGAAAAATCGCCTTACGGTATTGCCTATATAGCCTGCGCCTTGCCGTTTAAAGACGGCGACAAAGTGGTTGGCTGTGTTACTACTACGCAGAGCGTTGCCGTAATTGAGGATATCAACAATGCTACCCGTGAACTGGCCGGCGCTTCCGAAAAATTGACGGCAGGCTTACAGGAATTGGCCAGCCGGTCCTCGCAGCTGGCCAGTACCAGCGGTGAACTGGAGCAACTGGGAAAAAGCCTGCGGACGACGGCCGATCAGACCAATGAGATTGTTGCTTTCATTAAAAATGTAGCCGGCCAAACCAATTTATTGGGGCTGAACGCCGCCATTGAAGCGGCGCGGGTTGGCGAAATGGGCCGGGGGTTTGCCGTGGTGGCCGCGGAGGTTCGCAAGTTAGCCGTATCCAGTGCCGAGTCGGTTACCCAGATATCGTCCTCATTAACGGCTATTCAACAGGCTATCAGCGAATTGACCAACAAGATC
>JAEYPQ010000069.1 GCA_023410645.1 Bacillota bacterium
TTGATTGTATAAGTTTTGCTACTCTTGCTGAATCCATTGGGTTGTTATTTGTTAAATTCAATATTACTGCTCCTGCAAGTATTATTATCACTATTATCGTTATTACTAAAACTATTAAACTTATTCCCTTTTTCATTTGTATAACCTCTCTTTTTATATATTTATTTTATACAATATTGAATCTTTATTCAATATATTTTATAAAAAACCATGCAACGATATAAAATCATCATTACATAGTTTTTTATTATCTTTAAATTTATATTACCATATTATGGTAAATCTGTTGTATCTGCACACCTAATTGTAACGATTGAACCTTTTTGTATAACAGCTCCAGGTGTAGGATCTTGAGTAAGTACTGTACCAGCACCTAATACATGCACATTTAACCCAGCATTTCTTAATGCTTTAATTGCTGCATCACTAGTTTTGTTTCTTACATCAGGTGAAGCAACAGTTTGTTTTTCTGCATCTGTTGTATATACTCTTACACTTGAATTTTCCATAAGTGACGCACCAGATTTTGGTATTTGATCTTTTATTACATCTGTATCTGCAATATCATAATCGGATGCAATTTTAAATCCTTGATCTGTAAGCAATCTCTTAGCATCTGCAACAGTTTTACCAATTAAATCAGGTACTAACTTTTCTTTTATTGCATTTTCTTCAACTGTATAATCAGTTTTTATATCTAAATACCTTAAAACTTCATCAAGTATTGCACTTACAACTGGTCCAGATACTGCACCACCACCATGACCTACAGGTCCTTGTGCATTAAAAATATTAACTACTACAACAAGTTGAGGTGAAGTTACTGGCGCAATTGCTGCATATCCAGCAAGATATTTTAAATTAGCACCTCTTCCATTTTCACCAGTTGCAGTTTTACCAGCAATTCTATATCCATTAACTTGACCAGTAGTTGCTGTACCCTCTTTTGCAGTAGATTCAAGTGCACTAAGTAATTCATTTGCTGTTTCCTTAGACATTACTTGTTTTAGTACTTTAGATTCTACTTTTTTATCATAATTACCATTTGAACTTTTAACTTCTTTTACAACATAAGGTTGAACCAAATATCCACCATTTGCAACTGCTGCATAATTTACCGCTGTCTGTAAAGTAGATATTTGTATTGTTTGACCGAATGAAGTAGTTGCTAAGTCTATGGCTGTCATTAATTTTTTATCATGCATTATTCCAGTTGCTTCACCTGGTAAATCAATACCGGTCTTTCCATATAAATTAAAAGCTTCAAGATATTCGCAATATTTATCTATACCTATTCTTTGTGAAACTTGCATAAATACGGGGTTACATGAATTCATTATACCTTGTCTTAATGATTCTGAACCATGACTTCTTGGATATCTCCAACATTTAATTGTCCAACCACCTATTCTCATTGAACCTGTACATGTAAACTCACCTGGTGTATCAAGTTCTACTACATTTTCTTCTAATGCAGCTGTAGCTGTTACTATTTTAAAAGTAGATCCAGGTTCTGCAGTATCAGATATAGCTTTATTTCTCCACATTTGATTTAAAGCTTCATTTTTTTCTTCTTTTGTTAAGCTATCCCATTTTCCTTTTAATTCATCTGTATTTGGAGTAAATGGATCATTTGGATTAAATGTAGGCATAGTTGACATTGCAAGTACTTCACCAGTACTAGGTCTTAATACAACTGCTGTACCATATTCCGCAACATTTTCTTTTATTGCTTTGCTTAAATACTTTTCAACTATTGACTGTATAGTAGCATCAACAGTAAGTATCATATCCTTACCATCTATCGGAGAAATATATTGTTCATTTGTAAAAGGTGTTTCTCTACCTTTACCATCTGTACTACCCACTATTTTACCTGGTATTCCAGCAAGGTCATCATCATAATATGCTTCAAGACCTGCTAATCCTTGATTATCTGTTCCAACAAATCCAAGTACTTGAGCAAGTAATTCAGTATATGGATATATTCTTTGTGTATCTTCATCAACTCTTATTCCAGATATATTATTATCGCTTATATATGCTAATATTTTCTTTGATTTTTCCTCATCTACCTTTGTTGCTATAGTTTCAGATGATGTATTTTTAGTTATTTTACTTAATATATCATCTTTACTAATTCCCAATATTTCTGCAAAATCGGTTGCAATTTTTTCCTTTTTATCTTTATCAATGCTATTTGGTACAGCTGTAATTATATTAACAGAAATACTTTGTGCAAGTACTTTCTTTCCAGTAGTATCATATATAGTACCTCTTTTAGCTTCTACAGTTCTTTCTCTTGTTTGTTGATCATAAGCCATTTGGCTATAATGATCATATTTTATAACTTGTATATATACTAAACGGCAAAGAAGTATTACTACAAGTGTAGCACACACTACTAGCATTACCATTATTCTCTTTTGATTTTTAAGAGACATATATGCCAAAATCAAATCCCCTCTTTTCTACCAAATAAAACCAAGTAAAATAAAGTCTTACTAAATAATACTTATCATTTCACTTGGTTATTCATGTTTACTAAAATATATTTTCTATAATATCTTTGATTTTTTCAATTATATTATCAAAAGTTGATTTTTTCTCCTCTGATCCTGATACAGCCATATTTTTTGAAGTATCTACATATATTGTTTGATTCTTATCAGGTTTTTGCATACCAAGTTGTTGCTTTGCATAAGCTTCTATTTTATTTAAATCTGTGCTTTGTTCAACTTCAATTTGTGCACTTGCTAAAGATGATTCTGCACTTGCAAGTTCATTTTTTAGTTTCTGAGTTGCTAAATTCTTTTCATTTATAATACTAAATCTATATGTTAATACCATTGTAAGAGAAAAAATTGAAAAAATATATGCCAAAGTTTTTACAGGATTAGTCTTTGTATTTTTCTGTATTTTAACTTTTCCTACACGTCTATTATCCTTCTTTGTATTTATCTTTTTAATATCTTCCTGTTGTTCTAATTTTCTTGCGGTAGATTCAGATTCATAATAGTCTGTGTAAATTTTTCTTGCTGGCACTATTTTCTCACCTCTTTTTCTTTATAATTAAATTTCTTTATTTCTTTTCAAATACTCTAAGCTTTGCACTTCTTGCCCTTGGATTTTCTTCCAATTCTTCTTCTGTTGAAATTATTGGCTTCTTAGTAATTATCTTACCATATGAAACATAATTACAAACACAAACTGGAAAAGACTTAGGACAAGTACATCTACCTTCTAATTCTTCATATGCATGCTTAACTATTTTATCTTCAAGTGAATGAAAGGTTATTATAGCAAGCCTGCCATTTGAGTTTAAAGCATTAACAGAATCAATTACTGCTTGTTTTAATTTAGTAAGCTCTTCATTTACTTCTATTCTTATAGCTTGGAAAACCCTTTTTGCTGGATGCTGTTTTTCATTTAGTGCCTTTCTAGGCATTGAAGATTTTATTATATCAACTAATTCTAAAGTTGTTTCTATACTTTTTTCTTTTCTTTTTAAGCAAATATTTCTTGCAATAGAATTTGAATATCGCTCTTCTCCATAATTAAAAAATATTCTAGAAAGTTTTTCTTCTGAATATTCATTTACTACGTTATATGCAGAAATACTATCTTCTCTATTCATTCTCATATCAAGTGGAGCATCATTCATGTAACTAAATCCACGTGATGCCTCATCAAGTTGATAAGAAGAAACACCTAAATCAAGAAGTATTCCATCAACTTTTTCTATATTCAAACTCTGCAATATATTTAAAATATTTGCGTGGTTGTCATGTACAGTATAAAAGTTATCAAATTCCTTTAATTTTTCTTTAGTTGCTTTTAATGCATCTGTATCTCTATCTATTCCTATTAGTTTTCCATCCCTATTTAATCTTTTTAAGATCTCATACGAATGTCCACCTCCACCCAATGTTCCATCAACGTATATTCCATCAGGCTTTATATTTAGATTTTCAATACATTCATTTAAAAGAACTGATTTGTGTTTAAATTCCATTTTATTCCTCATAAATTTTAATTTGTATAATTTTATCTTTTGTACATTTTGAATTTATCTTTTGTATAATTTTTCTTTGGTTTACTTTAAATTTATCTTTTGTAAATATTGACTTTTGTTCATCATTCTAATTTATCATTCGTTTAATTTTTTCTTTTGTTTATTTTAAATTTATCTTTGGTATATTTTGAATTTATCCTATGTACATATATCTAAATGCCCAAATCAGACATTTGAGATGCAATTTCATCGACGTCCATATTTTCTGGACTAGTATAATTTTGCCATTTTTCTCTATCCCATATTTCAACTCTTGTTGAAACACCAATAACACAAAGTTCTTTAGATAAATTGGCATATTCTCTTAAGTTTTGTGGTATGTTTATTCTCCCTTGTTTATCAATTTCACACTCAGTTGCACCTGAGAAAAAGAATCTTACAAAGTTACGTGCATTAATATTTGTCATTGGTAGTGATTTAAGCTTAGTTTCAAATGTTTGCCACTCTTCTTTTGAATATGCAAAAAGACAATTATCAAGTCCTTTTGTCACAATAAATGTATTTCCTAAGTCATCCCTAAACTTTGCAGGAACACTTACTCTACCTTTTTCATCAATATTGTGATTATATTCACCAAGTAACATTTGAAATTCACCTCACATTCTTTACCACTTTATACCACTTTGTACCACTTGTTATTATTTTAGTATATATTTTTTTAAAAATCAATAGTTTTTTGAAAAAAAATCAAAATTTTTAAAAATTATTTTATATTAATAATCTTTTAGCTAATATAATAATTGAATTTCAATTAAAACTGTGATAAAATATCGAAAAAATAATTAGCAAAATATAATAGAGAGATGTATTATTTAATCAAACTATTAATCAATTTAACAAAATATTTTTTATAAAACTAAGAAAGAAACAAATATTTTAAAAATACATAAAGATTAAATTAAAAAATATAAAAGAAAGCTGTTGAAAAAGTATATATTTCTATATACAATTCAACAGCTTATTCTTTAGCAAATACAAGTTTCAATTATCATTAATTCAATCTCGAATTTGCATGCATTTATTAAATTCAATGCTTTACACCGGTTCCTCTTCGCTAATTCAGATTGGATCTTTCCAAAAATTGGATCAGAAGTATGTGCTTTTATAAAATCAAAAGCCGGTTTAAGATCCTTCATTTTGTAATATGGATTTTTAATTTTTTCCTCAATAAAGCTTAAATGTTCTTTTATCCCAACAGCATTTACCATATTTTTCCTCCTTTACTTTCGAGGTTTAACCTCCGAAATAATAATTTTGAAGTTACGTTAAAACATGTATACATTTTAGCATACTAGTTGTTATAAGTCAATAATATTATGTTAATTTAAAATAGAAAAAGTCAATGAAATAATACTTAAACGCCATATTAAATGAAAAATAATAGCTAAAATTTGACATAAAAGAAATGTGATTCAAAGTTTTTTACAATGAATCACATTTTATTATAAATATTTTTATTATAAATTTGATTTTTTTAAAACGAACTACCAACTAGTACTACTGGTCTAAATAATGTTTTGCTATAATAATCTCCAGCTGACAAGCCAAATTTAAATGCACTAGATACATAAACTGTAGGTTGTCCAACAATTGTCAGACTACTCTCAGATCCCCTTGTAAAGAAAGGACTAGTGCCATATGGGAATATTGAACCAGCATATTGTATACTATACCAATTCATTTGATTTATACTAGTTTCATAAATTGCATCTCCAACCTTATATGAATTTATTTCATAATTTGCACTCGACTGTTCAGAATTCGACATTGAATCATTTGCTCCCAAAGTGTATACATCTTTATATTTTAAATCTGCATTTGCAATAGCACTATACTGATTACTTGGACTTATCATACTTGACATTACATATGCTAATACTGTCTCATACATTGGACCATTAACATCATATACTCCATATACATTACCAGTTGTACTTTGAGATGTATTTAAAACATATGCTACACTATCAGAACCGCCTCCTGTATAATTTTGAGTATCAGTATTTCTAGCAAGATCTCTATTAATTCCATAGACGCTACTAGAAAGATATACCATAGCTCCATATTCTATATTTTTCATCATATGAGTATCAATACCGATTCCAGATGTTCCCCATCCAAAATATGTTCCACGATATGCTTCCATATTTCTACATGCACTAAAAGCATCAGATATTGAGTCTAGTGCCATAGCTCGTTTACCAGGTGCACTTTTAACTGAAGTTACATCTCCACTAGCTTTAAATTTTGCTACCCATATTCCAGTTAATTCTGTACCTCCAAATGTAAATGCTGGATGCATTATATATCCATTAGTTGCACTTGTATTAGTAGACTGTATAAAATTAATTAATATTGTTTGAGCAGTATTGGTGTGTGGTGTTGGTATCTTGTATTCATATCTTGGTATCCATACCCACATACTTCCCTCTTGAGTCATTGCATTTGCCCATTTTTTATTTGCATAATCATACCAATCTGGATCAGATTCTGTTGTAGTTGTTAAATTACCACTTGTATCCCATTTTATTGGAGTCATTCCAGCCGAAAGCTTTGGTTTATTTACTCCTTTTGCAGCATTATAGTCTGAAAGTATTGTAAATGAATTACTTCTTGTAGATATAACATTTCCGGCATTATCTGTTCCCTTTACCCACAAATAGTATGTACCATCTGCAGAATAAGTTAATGTTATTCCGTTTGAAAATGTTGCCCATCCACTACCTGGTTCTGTTGTACTTGTGCTCCATACATACTGCAATGTACTTGCATTTATTCCACTTGCACTATCATTTAGTATTGCTGTCGTACTTGCCACTGATACATTACTTGCTCCATTTGTTCCAAATGATGCTGTAGGAATTGTCTTATCTATTTTAACTATATATCCTGTTGATTCTGCTCCTACAGTTCCTACATTATTTACGGCCCTTGCTTTTACTGTAGTTGTTCCTTCACTTGTTACTACTATTTTATTTGCCCCATTATATGTTTGCCATGAACCTCCATTTATTGAGTATTCATATCTTGTTATACCAGGTGAAGCCACTTCATTTA
>JAEYPQ010000036.1 GCA_023410645.1 Bacillota bacterium
TTGATTCAGTTTTATTATTAGCTAAATTGTGTATGCTTTGGTATTTCATTTTAGTTTCTTGAGCTAACCAATACATAGTTTTATTTTGATCTTGCAATATTTTTAAAATATTATTTGTTACTGTCAAGTTTATTCACCTCGCTAGTCAATATATCTAATTATAGCATATAGACTTTCAAATAAATATATACCATCTAAATATAACCTATTGACAGTATATACTCCAAAAGGTATACTGTTTACATAAATCAACACCAATGGAGGACATAATCATGCAAGATACTACATCAAACAACTTAGAGGGAATATGGATTGATATTGAAATTCTTAAAGATGAGAACCTTTCGCTTCAAGAAAAATTCGTATTAGCAATTATCAAAGGTCTTGATAAAGGCAAAGGTTGCTATGCATCCAACAGATATTTTGCTGACTTACTCAATGTAACATCTAAAAGAGCAAGTGATATCATTAGATCCCTTGTCACTAAAGAATATGTAGTGTCTGAAATTGAAAATTTTTATAAAAGAACGCTTAGAATTGTAGTACCTGTAGAGCAAGTAGAAGAAGCTCAAGAGGAAGAAGTAACTGAGCCTCAACAACCATCTAAGCAAAAACGTATTATCATTGATGGCACGGACTTTACAGACTGGTCTAGGGAATCCATCGAGCGTGTTATAAAATATGTACCTCATTTCAAAGAAAAATTACAGCAACTACAACTCAAACTTATAGAAGTACCCTCCGAATGGCAAGACATTACACAATTAGCATTTAGGGGGTGAGAAAGTTGCAACAAAAGAGAATTAGTATATCAATAAAACAAGTGCTAAAACAACAATTAGAGCAATTGGCAAAAGCTAATTATAGAACGCTAAACGGTGAAATCAATAAGGCATTAGATTTTTACATATTGAGTCAAGGCGATGGCATAGCAGTGCAAAAAGACATTTTATCCACACCAAATAGCACCAATGAGGCTTCGAGTCGTACTCAAACAGAAGGACTTGTACATCAAAATGCACCAAATAACAACCAATATGATGAAATAGAAGAATTTTAATATAAAATCAGGAGTATGACAGCATGGCAAAGAACGTAAAAAATATAGGGATTGACCTTGGAAATAGTACAATTTGTGTAGCAGGAATGGGAGTAGATGGTAACATTATAAATGCATATACCTACAGCGTATATTCAATGGATACAGCTCTTATGAGTGGTGATATTATTGAGTGTAGGAGAACAAAGCTAGCACTTGGAGTAGGGCGGACTACATTAACTAATGTGGACAAGACTAATAGAGAATATATAGAGCATCAAATATTATGGGCAGTGAATGCAGTATATGGCTCGGGTAATCATTACATTAATTTAGGGACTGGACTGCCGATTAATATCTACAAGGCTAAAAAGGAAGAGTTTGCTCAGAGACTACGAGGACTAGGTACTATTGAGGGTGTGGTTAATGGAAAAGAAATATCAGTTAATATAGTAGATGTAAAGGTAATGGCAGAGGGATATGCTTCTATTAGGCCTTTAAGTCAGTATATTAATAAGGATAATACGACACTAATTATTGATATAGGCATGAAAACAACAGATGTAATTTTAGTTGAGTGGGATGGTAAGTTTAGGATTAGCAATTATGGAACAACTAATATTGCACTATATGATATTTATAAGGTGCTACAGGAAAAGATAGCAGCAGAAGGTGTAGAGGTAACTATTGAGCAGATTGATAAGAAATTTAATAGTAATAAACCAATTATTAGAACGGAAAAAGGTGATTTTAATTTAGAAGAACATCTAGGTGATACTATACATGTATGCAGAGATATAATGAAGGATATTGAAAATAAATTTGGTAAAACGGTGCTTCATGATAAAGTATTTACAGGTGGTGGATCAGAGAAATTTTTAAAGGTGATGGATGATAAGGTTAGGAATAGTATGGAAATAACAAGTGAGATGAGATGGTATAGTAATGCATTAGGATACTTGATAAGCAATACAAATTAAATAAAGGTAATTATGTTATTGGCTATGCTTCATAGAAGAAGTATGGCTTTTTTATATCATAAATAACAATTACCGGTACAAAATATAGAAATTTTAATGAAATACTTAGCAAATATATATAAAAAGGTAGCTATGGCTCAATAGATAAACTATTTTACCTCTGTCTAAATTTGTAATTATCTGCATTAAAGAAGAAAAATAACAAATTAAACATAGATAAATAGCGAAAAAGTATATTACATGAAAAATTAACAGTATTTGACTAAAAATATTTAGAATATTAGAATAAATATATGGCTAAAGTGCTATATGGGGAAACATGCAAAAGATAGTACTTAAGTAAAATTTTTGTAAAGGGGTTATAAAATGAGAAGGAAAAGAAAAATTATTGCTTATTTACTTGGTATGACACTTATGTTGACATCGTTGCCTGTTCAATTATTTGCAAAAGACACAACTAATACACCATTACCTATGACAGCACTAGTAGATACTCAAACTACTACACCTGGAGCAATAGACATTAAACCTACTAAATATATTGGGGATGGCTATGAAGTAGAATTTAAAGTAACTAATCAATGGATAGGGGCGTTTAACGGAGAATTTGTACTTACTAACACGAGTGATAAGCCACTAGAAAATTGGACATTAAAATTTGACTTTGAACATGAAATAACTAATATGTGGAATGCTCAGATTATAACACATGAAGCTAATAGTTATATCATTAAAAATCAGGGGTATAATCAAGATATTGTACCAGGAAGTAGTGTAACTGTTGGTTTCCAAGCAAATTGGACTGATAAGATTAATATTCCTCAAAAGTATGATTTACTGATTGCAAAGCAAGAAGTAGGAAATACAGATTACACCATTGACTTTAAAGTAATTAGTGACTGGGGACAAGCTTTTAATGGAGAAATTAGTATTACTAATAATACTGAGGAGATCATTGAAGACTGGAGTTTAGAATTTGATTTTGATAGGAATATAGAACGATTTTGGACAGCTGAGATAGTAGAACATGAAGGTGAACATTATATAGTAAAAAATGCTGGCTATAATGCAAATATAGCACCAGGTCAAACGATTACATTAGGTTTTGGTGGAAATCCTGGTAACATAGATAATGAACCTATGAATTATGTGTTAAATCAATTAGGTCAAGAAATTGATTATACTAAAGATACTGATGATGATGGATTGTCAGATTATCTTGAAAAGTTATTAGGAACAGATTCTAATAATGTAGATACAGATGGTGATAGGTTGCCTGATGGTTATGAGTATTTTTATTTAAGAACAGACCCATTAAAAGTAGATACAGATAATAATGAAATTACGGATGCCGATGAAGATATTGATAAAGATGGACTCACTAATATTCAAGAGTATACTTTGGAAACATTGCCGTATTATAGTGATACAGATGGTGATGGATTAGAAGATGGAGAAGAGATAAATACATATTTTACTGATCCTTTATTAGAAGATACAGATAATGATGGACTTATAGATGGAGAGGATATATTACTAGGTTTTAATCCTTTATTAGAAGACACAGATGGAAACGGCATTATAGATTCTAAGGAAAAAGTAAGGCAAGTATTCAGTCAAAATATTAATGATCAAGAAAAAAAGGAAATAATCGATGTTTCAGTAGAATTTAATTGTGCAGGAGATATTAAAAAGAGTGTTTCTATTAATAATATTTATAATATAGATATGGTATCAAGCGATGTAGTTGGTTTAATTGGAGTTCCAGTCGATATAACCTCTGGAGCAACATTTGATGAAGCTACTATATCTTTTACATATGATAAATCTTTACTTGGTGAGACAAAAGAAGAAGATTTAGCTATTATGTGGTATGATGAGGAGAATCAATGGTTTAATGTATTAGATAGTCAAATTGATACTAATACTTCTACAATAAGTACTGTTACTACTCATTTTAGTAAATATTTAGTTGTAGATAAAGAACAATGGATTGCAGCATGGAAAAAAGTATTAGATTATGGGGCTGTAATAGGAGAAGATAAGAGTTTTGATATAGCATTTGTTATGGATGAATCAGGAAGCATAGAAGGTGAGCCATATAGAAATGCTCAATTAGGAATAAATAATTTCATTGATAGCTTTAGAGATAATGATAGAGCGACTATTATCAGTTTTGATAATTCTGTAAATACTAGATGTACATTAACTAATGAAAAAGAAAAATTAAAAAAAGCAGTTAACCTCCCTTGTAGAGGAGGAGGTACAAACATAGGATTAGGTTTACAAGCAGGAATTGATCAATTAACTAAAGTTGAAGCTGATTCATCTAGACAAAAGATAATTATATGTATTACAGATGGATATGGTTCATGTAATGTAGAAACAATATGTAATAATGCACGAAATAATAACATAAAGATTTTTACTATAGGATTGGGATATTCAGTCGATGCAACACTTCTTAATATGTTGGCAACAAAAACAGGTGGGGCTTATTATGGAATTAAAAATAGTATCGATTTACTAGATGTACTTTATGAACTAAAAAATGGTACCGTAAAAGATTATGACCCAACTGATAATGATGATGATGGATTGCCTGATATATTTGAAACGGTGGGAATGAGAACGAATACAGGTAAAATTATCTATTCAAATCCAGAGAGATGGGATACTGATTATGATGAATTGAGAGATGGTACGGAAATTACCTTAATAGAAAAAAGAGCTACTATAAAAGATACAGATGAAACGAATATGGAAGTTGGAAGATATTTCCTCATGTATAGTCATCCTCAAAGGATAGATAGTGATTACGATGGTATAAATGATAAAGATGATCCAACCCCACTTGATTCACATGGGAAAAATAGGTATGAAATAGTTGATAGTTTTGAGTATAAACCGGGAGATTATGTAGTTAAAGCTGATAAAGCTAGAAGTGATGATGTATATGGAGATGGTTCAAAACGTTATAATTATTTTCAATTACAAAGTATATATTCAAAAACACTTGCAAATATATATGGTGGTCCTATTGCAGGATACCCGGATGCTAGTGCAGCATTGAATAGATTCTTGGGACGTGACAATATTGATGGAATACCAGTACATCATAACTACTACAATCTTATGAATTTCTCAAGTTGTATAAATAATACGGAAACAACAAAGAAGCATTTTGTAGAGAATGTAAATACAATAATGAATGCTGCAGAAATGATGGTAGCAAATAATACTACAACTTTCATCTCTACTGTCAATAGCCCAGAAGGGAGAAAAATGGCAACCACACTTAGCACCGATGCTTATTATTTAGGAGGAACGTATTCTAAAAATGACATCAATTGGTGGTTTACTATGGGTGATGCAGGATGTGCTATGGTAGCTAAAGTAACTCGTAATGACAAATTATATGAAATGGAATTAAAGTATTATGCAAATGATTTTTATGATTGGCATGAAGGATCTCTTACTCGAGGTGGATTAGTAGTTGACGGTGATATGTATGAATTACATCTAGCAGGAAGTGCAAAGCAATATGAAATAGAAGCATTAGTTATAACAACTATTACTTGGTCAAAAGGGGATAGATTATCTGAACTTTATGTTGGAGCAAACATGTCTCAAATTAAAGATGTAAGTACTGGAAGACGATATTAACAGAAATCAAGGGGAGTAGGATAGTGTTGTTTTTGAAAATTAAGACTAATATAATTAAATATAGAAAAATAGTAATGGTCATTTTGTGTATTTTAGGACTTAGATTTATTGCACTACCTATAATATTGAATAAGATATATGTGCTACCAGAAGCTAAAATTCTATATCAAGTTGATAAAAATGATTATACAGTATTAGAAAAAGAATCTGGTTTCATTTTGCCAGAAAAAGCAAATATTCTAAGTGCTTGTACATCTACTGGTAGAGACGGTCAGACCATGGTTTGTATTAAAGGGATACAGGATGTAAATACGTTTATATCGGAGTATAGTTTTATTGAAACTGAATCCATATGCTCAATTGAGTATTTTTCGGTTTTGCAACATACAACAATCAAGAATGCAACTTACTATGAAGGATCAAATACAAAGAGGGGAAAGGGATATAGAAAAAAAATTATTGTATACACATATGAAGGCATTAAATATGTCGAAATACATACACCTGGATGTTATGAGAAAGAGACCTATGAACTTTTTTTCAAAGAGAAATAGTATCATATGAGAGCTATTGGGGCGATTTTAAGTTTATTATGAATTTTAGGGTCTCTAAAAGAGATTCAAATCCTTAGTCAAAGTAAAATGAAAATATAAGGGGTAATACCAATTAAGGTGCTATCCCCATTTTTTATCAAATAAATATTAAATTGTTACATTCATAGTTTGCATAATTGGCTCCCTTAAAACTGAGTAAGAGGCTATAAAGGCAAATAATAAAATAATTATTACCACCACAAACAAAATTTTCACAAATCGCTTAGTACGTTTTTCATCCCTTTCAGCAAACCGCTTAATAGTAAAAAATGGACTAAATGATAATAATAGCACTACCTGAAAACTACTCCATATATTTTTAACAGTAACCATTTCTTTAGACTTATAACCATTATCGTAACGTAATAAGCGCAGTTTCCCTTTTCCAAAGTCTTTAAGGCCATGTAACCGCAGAATAAAGTTAGCAGTAAGAAAACCCATAGCAATAGCACCCAATATAAACATTGCGAGTCCGTAAAAAATTTCTTCTAGTCGTACAGCTAAATCATATCCGAAGGTGTCAACCAAAAAAGTTGAATACATGTACATAAAATGATTAATCATTTAAATTATCTCCTTTATTGTATAGTTCTTGTGCCGCTTCTTTAAAGTCGCTTATATAGGCTTCTAGTTCCTCGGGTGTGAGGTTGCTCTTTGAGGTGATTTTAGTAAATAAACGCCTAAGGGCAGGTATGTCCATTATTCTTTCAATGGCATCATCAGTCATCCTGCCATAATATCCAAAAAGTTCATCTTTATCCACACCATACAGTTCTGCCAGAGCCACAAGCACACTATCTGAGGCGGGGCGCTTGCCATTTTCAATCTGACTTATATAGCTCCCTGAAACTCCTATAGCTCGCCCTACAGCAAAGATCGATTGGCCTGTTGTTTTTCGAAGCTCCCTTAAGCGTGCGCCTGCTTTTACATATTTTTCATATTCATTCATTTTAAGCACCTCACTTATTGATAGTATTAGCATAGAGACCTATTTATATGTATATTGGTAATGATTTCATAGAGCAATATGTAAAGCATAATGGTATATTTTAATTAAGGAAAAAATAAAGCAAGTTGTTAACATGTAATTTGGTGAATTGGAAAGGAGACAGGCCCAATGTATAAAGGGTATAAAGTAACAAAAAAGTTATTAAGATATATGGAGTATGCAAAGAGCAGGTATGAAAAAATAAGGGAAGATAGAGAAGTAGAGTTGTGGGATATATTGGCTGAGTATGAGTTTATTATGAGACAACCAAAGTGTATGCAAATGTTTTTATATGATATGATTAGTGACCAGTTTACTCATTATGGAGAGTATTCGGTAGTGAGAGCTGTAAATGGTGAGCTGTATGTGAGGAAGTTGAATAAGTGTGA
>JAEYPQ010000027.1 GCA_023410645.1 Bacillota bacterium
GCCGATTCCCAATAGCGGCTTATCCAGGATCATAGCGATTGTGCTTTCCCAAAGTGCAATCCTGAGGGTGGAGGAAGTATCGGTCGGATTAAAAATGGATACCAGCCGTTCCATGACGGCATCCTGACAAAACAGCACCACTAAAGGAATCACCAGAAAAAACCACAAAATCTTGCGATTATACAAATGCCCGCAAATGGCAGTAACTGCGACAATACTCAGCCAGGCACCCCGGGAATAGGTAAGCACCAGGCATGTACCCAAGGTTGCCACAAGCGCAAACAACAATAGTTTACCCCTGGTACTTTCGGTATGCAGGCCAAGACCAACAGCCAAAGACATTACAACAACCAGGAAACCTGCTAACAAATTAGGGTTTTGCAAGGTGGAGAAAACCCGCACCTTAAGCTCCGGAAACTGTTCCCCGTCCACCCACTGAAACGCAGATATATCCACACCATGAATATATTGATAAAAGCCGTACAAGGTTACGAAGATTGCCGAAGCCAGGACAGACCAAACCAGGCGTTTCAGTTGATAAAGTGATGTTAAATTGTTGATTACCAGATAATAAATTAATATGTAGCGCCCCATTAAGTGATAATAATTATAAAAACTAAAATCTCTATCGGGCGAACCGGCAATTGACGCCGCCGACAAGATAACTAAAAGTCCGATAATTGCATCAAACGGAGTTCGTCTTAGCAATAGTTTTTTGGTCACAAACATTTTCCCGACCCACAGTATAGTTCCCGCTCCCAAAAACAGTGTCGCAACATCCAGCGAAAGCGGTAAAAAAAATGCAACCGCTAAAATGCAGTGCTCGATTAAATAGTCAAGCCGGTATTGGATTTGGCTGTTGAACGAATACGCAATATGCACGTCTTCACCTACGGTTTAAAATTTTCGGTATTTTGCAATATAGTATCCACTAAAGCTTTACCGGCAGGGTGTTAGTAAAAGCGTACCTGATAACCTGTTCAGTTCAAAATCTTTATTGGTTTCATATATTGCTGGTTTTATAAAATATTATGTTTAAAATGCTATGCTATTTTACTTCAAAAAAGCAAAAATATTACTGGCGCTTGCATTATGCTCCAAGCGCCAGTATTTATTATATACAATTATAGTTAATTTGTCTACTTATTCAGGATAATCTGCCGGGCTTCACCAATTAAATACAACGATCCTGCCACACAGACAATGCCGTCAGCACCGGCCAGTTCTTTCGCCCGCTCTATCCCGCTGCCGATTGTGGCAGCCGCCTCCACACGCCGCGCCTGAATTTCCCGGGCAACTTCCTCCGGCGTTGCCGCCCGGTAAGAAAGTGGCTGGACAGTAACAACGGTATCGGTCTGACGGATAAGGGCGCGAATAATTCCTGACACGTCCTTGTCGCGTAAAATACCTAAGGCAAAGGTTATATCTTTCCCGGGAAATACCTGGTCGAGGTTTTGTCGAAGTACCCTGGCGCCATCGGGATTATGAGCCCCGTCAATAATAATAACCGGTTCTCCCGGGACTATTTCAAACCTGCCCGGCCAGCAGACTTCAGCCAGAGCTTTGCCAATTGCCAGCTCTGTAATACGGCTGTCTTTCTTACTCAAAATAAGTGCAGCAGTTACAGCGACCGCACTGTTCTCTAATTGATGAAAACCAATTAGATTGAGGGCGGCTTCTACTTTACCCAACTCACCGGCATCCACTAAAATCTGTTGCTGCCCCTGGACAAGACCTTTAAACTGACTGAAAAAATGTTCTTCTTTAGCATAAACCTGTGCATTTTTACTGGCCGCAGTCTCTTTAATAATCGCCAGCGCCTCGCCTTGGGCAGCCGTAACAACCGGAACGCCAGCTTTGATGATGCCGGCCTTATGGCGGGCAATTTCGGCAATGGTAGAACCACAGCGATCGGTATGCTCCAAAGTAACATTGGTTATTGCGGAAATTTCCGGAATGATAACGTTCGTAGAGTCCAGCAAACCGCCCAAACCTACCTCAATGACAGCATATTCTACTCCCACAGCCGCAAAGTAATAGAAAGCGGCAGCAGTAATTACCTCAAACTCTGTCGGTTGCTCAAAACCGTCCGCCAGCATCTGGTCAACAAACTTGCTGGTATAATCGATTGCCTGGGCAAATGCCTCTTGCGTTATTTCCTGACCGTTAACTATCATCCGTTCCGGATAGTCGACAAGATGCGGCGAGGTATACATGCCTGTTTTTATACCGCTGGCTGCCAGAATAGCCGCTAGCATAGCAGTTGTTGATCCCTTGCCATTTGTACCGGTTACATGGATGGTTTTAAAACGTCGCTCCGGATGTTGCATAAGCTTAAGCAGCCGCTCAATCCGGGCCATGCCAAGGTTGATACCGAACTTACTCAAATTTTCGAGGTATGCTAATGTTTGTTCATAAGTCATATGCTGCACCTCCGTATTTTTTTACAAACCTGCCAAATATACCAGACGCTCCTTGATAGTGGCTTGCTTTTCTAAATACTCGGTTTGTTTGGCTTTTTCCTTCTCAATAACATCAGCAGGCGCTTTGGCGGTAAAACCCGGGTTGTTGAGTTTGCCGGCAATCCGGGCAAGTTCTTTATCCAGATTATCCATTTCTTTATTCAAGCGGGCTGATTCTTTCTCGACATCAATTAGTCCCTTGAGAGGCAGGTAAATCTCCACGCCACTGGCTACGGCTGTCATAGCATTCTCTGGAGTATCTGCCGCACCGGCAAGTATGGTTATGGGTTCGGCCGCCGCCAAAGTCTTGATATAGCCGGCATTGTCTTCCAGTTGTACTTTAAGATCATTAGCGGCAATCTTAAGGATAACCTCACTCTTCTTGCCTGGCGGCACATTAACTTCAGCCCGCATATTGCGAACCGCCTTGATTACTTCCATAATCACGGCCATTAGCTGTTCATCGTCCGGGTTGGCTAACTTATTATCCTCTGCCGGCCAGCCTGCACTCATTATGCTTATTCCTTCATGCGGCAGACTTTGCCAGATGGCCTCGGTTATAAACGGCATAAACGGATGCAGCAGCTTGAGCGTGTTACCGAGAACATGCCGCAGCACAAACTGAGCCACTTTTCGGCTTTCAGCATCAGTCTTGTTATAAAGACGTCCTTTGGCCAGTTCAATATACCAATCGCAAAATTCATCCCAGATAAACTCGTAGAC
>JAEYPQ010000029.1 GCA_023410645.1 Bacillota bacterium
TTATCACAAACGTAAAAAAGAGTAAAGGTTTTCAATTGCGATGAAGTTCCTTTACTCATATATATTTTATCATACTTTCATTTAAAAGAAAAGACCATTGACAAAAATACTTTGTCAACAGTCTGAAAAATAAATAATGATAAGTTTTTTACACTTATCATTATTTATTTTAATGTACTATATAATAAAGTTAGAAAGTTTTAAGCAATATAATGGATAAAATGATCAATTTATACATTTTCATCTTTATAATCTAATGCTATTTTTATATCATCAAATACTTTCTGAATAAAATTTATTACATATTCTTTTGTAATTATAAATTTCAAAAATGAAGGTAATTTGTCATATACTTTTTGAAAAACATAATTAAATTTTTCTGAATTTTTTCCATATTCAAATATTTTTTCAGCCTCTACAATTAAATTTATTGCAAACTCTCTTAAACCTTGTTTTTTTATAGTTATATAACTAGCTAATCCAGCTATTATTATTCCTATAATAATAATTATTATATACACTGCGTCCATTTAATTCAACTCCTTTCTATGTAAAATACTAATGGAAAGGATATCAATCACACAATGTTATTATATTATATGCATCTAAAAAATGTATTTCTACATATTAAACACACTAATAATTATATTATTCTATTTGAATGTGTTATTTTAAACACTATCTAATTGTTTTAATTTAAACTACTTTAGTGTATATTATATACATATGGATGGTGATAATGTGGAAGACAAAATAATAAATAAAAAGCAATTTGGTAAGAAAATTAAAGAAGCTAGAGAAAATCTCAATTTAACACAATTTGAATTAGCTGAAAAAATTGGTGTATCACAAAACTTTTTAGGTGACATTGAAAGAGGCATAAAATTGCCAAGTCTAAGTAAATTAATACAACTTTCGAATGTTCTAAAATTAAGTCTTGATTCAATGTTTGCAGATTCACTTGATAATGTACTTTTTGAGCCAAATGATATATATTATACTGATAGACAACTGGCAATAATGAAAAATATTATAAAAACAATAAATGAAAATTTTGAATAAAAAACGACTAGTTAACTAGTCGTTTTTTATTTTAAAGAAGTCTAAAGAATTTTTATATACTTTTTCTGATACGTAATTAATATCCATCTCTTTATATTCAGATAGCTTTTTACAAATTATTGGTAAATTTGCTGATGTATTTATTGTTCCTCTATACGGAACAGGAGATAAATAAGGTGAATCTGTCTCAATAACTATTTTTTCAATTGGTATTTGCTTTATATACCTTGAAAAACTTTCATTTCTTTTATATGTAATATTTCCACCAAATGCAACACTATATCCATTTTGAAGTACCAATCTAACTAAATCATCACTTGGTTGAAAACAATGAAATAATGCACCATATTCAGGTCTATTTTCTCTTATTATATTATATGTATCAAGTGATGCATCTCTAGAATGAATAACTATTGGCAGTTTTAGTGAATTTGCAAGCTCAACCTGTTCAATAAATAAATTTCCTTGTGCAAATTTGTTATCCTGAATAAAAGCATAATCAAGCCCAATTTCACCTATTGCAACTATTTTTTTATCTTCATTTGCTTGATATATATCATAAATATCAATTACTTTATCATTATCCACATCATGAGGATGAATTCCAATTGCACAATATATATAATCATACTTTTCAGATAAAGCTAAACTATCTTCTGAACTTTCTTTATTATATCCTATATTTACAATATAATCTACTCCTGCCTTTTTACAGTTATCTAAAACTTCATCCAAATTATCTTTATATGCTTCATCATTATAATGTGCGTGTGTATCAATAAATTTCATATTCATCCTCCCTCTTTCAAAAATTTATGCTTTCGTTGGCAAAGTTATTATTACTTCAGTACCAATATCAACAGTACTTTTAATATCTATTGTTCCGTTATTTCCATCAATCATTTCCTTTACAATTGAAAGTCCAAGACCTGTTCCACCCATTTTTCTTGATCTTGCTTTATCAACTCTATAAAATCTCTCAAAAATTCTTTGTAAATCATTTTCTGGTATGCCAATTCCATTATCGATTACTTTTATATATGCACTTTCATTTACAGCTCCAACATATACTTTTATTTCCCCACCTTCTGGGGTATATTTTATACTATTACTAATAATATTCATTATGACTTGCTCAATTGAATCTTTATCAGCATAAACATTAGGTGGTACAATAGTAACATTAAACTCTAGAGTATGCCTTTTCTCTTCAGCTGTGTATTTCATTTTTTCACATACACTTTTTGCAAGCTGATCAAGTGAAAACATAGTCTTTTTCAATGTAACCCTTTTGTAATCAAATCTCGATAATTGAAGTAAGTCTGAGACAAGCCTGTCCATCCTATTTGCTTCTTGATTTATTACCTTAGAAAATCTTAATATTTCTTGAAATGTCAAATCACCATTCATTATTGTTTCTGAATATCCCTTTATTGAGGTAAGCGGTGTTTTAAGTTCGTGTGAGACATTTGCAACAAATTCTTTTCTTAAATTATCAAGTTTAACATTTTCTGTAATATTTTTTACCATCATTATTACACCCATCGGATTTAGTTTATCACTAAAAAATGGTAAAAATACTATATTTAATACATTATCTTCTACTGTTGTTTTTGCTTCTATACTCCTATAATTTGGAAGATACATTATTTTATCAAAGTCTAATTCTATTCCAAGCTTAGATGATATCTTACCAAAAGTATCATCTTCTTGTACTAGGTTCAAGAGTTTCATTGCTGACTTATTCATATGTACAACTTGTCTTCCAATTGAAAAGGCAACTACACCATCATCAATATGTTCAAGAATTATTTCTGTTTTACTCTGTTGGCTATTTAAATCAAAGTGATTCTTTTTTATGACACCCATCATTTGAGTATATGAATCAACCATATCAGAAAGTTCTAAAAATTTATTATATTCCTTTAAATGCCTTGTTTCAGGTATTTTTCCTTCCGAAACACTTTTCATATTTTTCTCTATTTTTTTTATAGGAAATATTATTACTCTTGCAAGTATATTACTAATAGTTGCAAATATAAGACAAAGAATAAATAATACAATAATATTCTTTGTATCAAATACATTTTCAGTATTTATTATATTAGATGATAGAATTATAGTAGTTATATATACTATAACTACTATTGCAACACTAAGAAAGATTATACTACCCTTTATAGATTTTTTCATAACTTTCTCTCCATATATTTATTATTCTGCTATATAATATCCCATTCCCCTTTTTGTTTGAATATATTTAGGATCAGCAGTATTTTGTTCTATTTTCTCTCTTAATCTTCTTATAGTAACGTCCACAGTTCTTACATCACCATAAAAATCATATCCCCAAACTCCTCTTAATATCTGTTCCCTTGTGAAAACTTGATTAGGAGTTGCTGATAACATCTTTAATAATTCGAATTCTTTTATAGTAAGGTCAATTATTTTTTCATCAATAATTGCAATATATCTTTCAGGATCAATTGTCATATCTTTTATCTTTATTCTACTCTTTGTTTGTTTCTTTTCATCTTGTCTTTCATATAGAGTTTGTTTTCTTAAATTAGCCTTAACTCTTGCAATTACTTCTCTTATACTAAATGGTTTTGTCATATAATCATCAGCCCCAAGTTCTAAACCAATAATCTTATCTACAACTTCCTCTTTTGCAGTAAGCATTATTATAGGACAAACTAGAGATTTTCTTAATTCTTTACATACATTAAATCCGTCTATTTTAGGTAACATCAGATCAAGAAGAATTAAATCTGGTTTTATGGCTAAAGCTAATTGTATTGCTTCTTCTCCATCATATGCAACAGTGGTCACAAATCCCTCTTTCTCTAAGTTGAATTTTAAAATATCTACGATTGGTTTTTCATCATCTACAATTAAGATTCTTTTTTCGTTCATACAATATCACCTCATAATATCACTAATAATGACATTATATCATGTAACTATTTTTTTTACTATATTTTTTTAAAAAAATTTTATTTTTTTGTAATATTATTGTAATTTTTGAAATATAATAATAAGCATTAGTTATTTTAATATTAAACTAATGCTTATGTATACAAATATTATCTATTTATAGTATCTAATCTTTTAAATAAACTTTTATAATTTTCTAATTTAATATTATCTTCAAGTAATAAACCTGAATTATAAAAAGTAATATTTCCATTACCTTCATTTAATTTATTACTATCTTCTAATATTCTTTTTAAATTTCTAATAGTACCAACATTTCCATCGATTATATTAACATTATTTAAGAATATTTTTCTAAACATATCTCTATAAAATGAGAAATGTGTGCATCCCAAAACAACAGCTTCATATTTGTTAATATCATAGCCTATAAGTTGTTCATTTAGATACGGTATTACCATATTTTCACTGAACTCAAAATTTTCTGCAAATTTTACAAGTCCTGGAAGGGGTAATAAATCAACAACATTTTCATTATCTAGTTTTGAAATAAGATTTTGTAGTTTTTCCTCCTTTAATGTTAAAGGTGTTGCAGTAACTAATACTCTCTTCTCTGGATTTTTATTTTTTTCAATTGCAGGTTTTACAGCAGGTTCCATACCAATAATAGGAATATTATATTTGTTTCTTAATTCATTAACTGCCACACTCGTAGCAGTATTACAAGCAATAACTATTGCCTTTACACCTTGTCTTACAATAAAATCTATCGAATCAAAAACATATTTTTTTACTTCTTCTTTAGTCTTTGAACCATATGGAACATTTAATGTATCAGCATAATATATATAATCTTCATTTGGCAATGTTTTTAGTGCTTCATATAATACACTAATCCCACCAATTCCAGAATCAAAAAATCCTATTTTCATTTTTTACTCCTTAAATTTATTTTTTAATAAAATAAAATGTATATTATATAACTTCTTACTTATAATATTAATAACTATTATAGTATATTTATACTAGTAGTTATATATATATTTTTTGTTTTATTGTATACCTTGGTTCCATCCTCTATATGGATAAGGTTTTACAAAATAGGTGGAGTATAATACTCCACTTTTTTAATAAAAATATAAAATTACATTTCTCTTCTACCTTCTAAAGCTTTTATTAAAGTAATTTCATCTGTATATTCTAAATCCCCCCCTACTGGTATTCCATGTGCAATTCTTGTTACTATAATTCCAAGTGGTTTTATTAATCTCGATATATACATTGCAGTTGCTTCACCTTCAACAGTAGGATTAGTAGCAAGTATTACTTCTTTTATACTCTCATCTTTCAATCTTTCTAACAACTCTTTTATTTTTATATCACCTGCTGTAATATTATTCATTGGAGAGATAGAGCCATGTAAAACATGATAATATCCCTTATATTCGTGTGTTTTTTCCATTGCAACAACGTCTTTTACATTTTCTACAACACATATAACTGAGTTATCCCTTTTCGGATTTGAACATATATCACATGGATCATTTTCAGTTATATTATAACATTTTGAACAAAATCTTACTTTTTCTTTAGCTTGTACTAAAATATTAGCCATATTTTCTGCAACTTCAATTGGTGATTCAAGTATATAAAAAGCAAGTCTTACAGCCGTCTTATGACCTATTCCAGGTAATCTTTCAAACTGATTAATTAATTTATTTACTGTATCTGAATACATATATCCTACCTAAAATAGCCCTGGAACGTTGAATTGACCTAATTCTGATTGCATCATTGTATCTGCCTTATTCAAGGCTTCATTAACAGCAGTAAGTATTAAATCTTGTAACATTTCAGTATCCTCTGGATTAACAACTTCTGGTTTAATTATTATTTCTTTTATAACTTTATTACCAGTAGCTCTAACTATAACAGCTCCTCCACCAGCAGAAGTCTCTATATCTTTTTTTGAAACTTCCTCTTGCTTATCTTGCATTTCTTGTTGCATTTTTTGCGCTTGTTTTATTAAGTTTTGCATATTTCCCAAACCGCCTCCGCCACCTGGGAAACCACCAAATTTAGCCATTTTAATCATCCTTTCTTTTTACTACTAAATTATAATATATATTTATCATTTTTTCAATCTAATTTTGTATAATCCACATTATTTTCTTCAAAAAGCTTTTCTACTTTACTAATAGTACTTTCATTTTTATCATTTAATTCTACTCTAATATTAGAATTTATGTTATATTTTTCATCTATAACCTGTTTAACTAACGTAATACTTTCTTCAGATTTAAGTATATTGTATGCAAAATTATTTGAAGTAATTATTATCAACATTGAACCAGAAATATACATGTCTGCACTAGCAAGAGCAGAATATATTTTTATCTTTCCTTTTTCAATTATACTATTTTTCAGATCTTCTAAATTATCTATTTTCTTTATATTTTGATTATTAAGTTTTTCACTATTTTTTTCTTCAGTCTTATTATTTACGTTACTTCTTTCCTCAGATTTATTTAAAGGCTTCATATCATTACTAGAATTATTTGATTTTAATAGTCTCTCTTCTATGACTGATAATCTTTTAAGGATTCCATCTAATTGTAAATTATTATTTAATGCCATATTATCATCAATAGATATATTACTACTTACATTACTTGTTAGTTCTATAAAACAAGACTTAAATACGATTTCAGGTCTTGAAGTGAGTCTTAAATCATTATCTAATTTAGATAATCTATCTATTATTTTTATATATCTTATTTTTTCATCATTACTTAAATCTTTTTGTATTAAAGAAGCTAAAAAAGCTTCTGTAATTTGATATGCGAGTTGTCTTAAATCTTTTCCATTTTTTATAACTTTATCCACATTTTCAACAGCAGATATTGAATCATATGAGACTATATTATCTACAATATCATTTATTATATCAGTATCTATTGCACCTATAATTTCTTCAACCATTTTCTTTGTTAATATATCAGATACTTCAGAAATACATCTTTCTACAATACTAAGTGCATCTCTAAGCCCTCCATCTGCAAGTTTTGCAATATATTCTACTGCCTCTTTTTCATATTTAACATTTTCTGAATTTAAAACAAATTCTACTCTTGTAACTATATCATTCTCTGATATTTTAGAAAAATCAAATCTAAGACATCTCGAAAGAATAGTCACAGGAATCTTGTGCTGTTCAGTAGTAGCAAGTATAAATACAACATTAGCAGGAGGCTCTTCAAGTGTTTTAAGCAATGCATTAAATGCACTTGTTGTAAGCATATGTGCTTCATCAATAATATATACCCTATATTTTACATCAATAGTTGCATAAACAACTTCTTGTCTTATTTGTCTTATATTTTCAACACTATTATTTGAAGCAGCATCCATTTCAACAACATCAGTAGTATTACCAGATATTATATTTTTGCATACTTCACATTCATTACACGGTTCACCATCTCTTGGAGATAAACAGTTAATTGCTCGTGCAAAAACCTTTGCCGCACTTGTTTTTCCAGTTCCTCTGCTACCGCTAAATATATATGCGTGTGATATTTTATTTGATCTTATCTGATTCTTAAGTATCTTTGTTATATTTTCTTGTCCAATTATACTTTCAAAATTGTCCGGTCTATATTTCCTATATAATGCCATATATGACATACTTTATCACCTCATACAAAATTACACCAAACACATAGAGTGGGTTGCTTATTGCTGCTTCCTTCCGGATCTGACAAGGTTCACAATACTCTATTGTCTGGTGTATAATAATTATACACTATTATAGCTTAAATATCAAGTAAAAATATTACAATTAATAATATTAAATTACTTTATATAAAATTTATAATTACCAGAATCTTTTCTGGTTACGCTTATACCATTTGTTATCAGATCTTCTTCTGGAATATTAAAATTAAATTTACAAATATTTATTTTTCCAGTATTATCTACTATATTTAGATTAAACTTAACTTCTAATTTGATATCACTAATTTTAATATTCATTAGCTTTAACATAGTTCCATCGAAAGTAACAGATTCAGAATCAGATGGTACATTTGCATTTTTTAGGAAATCAATATTATCAATGTTTAATTTAACTAAATATTGACCATTTTCTTCAATAGGATAAATATTAACTTTATCAGTTTGACTTAGGCTAACTAGTTCTTTTTCACCTTCTGAAACCTTAATTTCTCCAACATTTGAAGAAGATTTTACTTTTATATTATCTATATAAATATTCTTTGCTTCATTTCCTTTTGCAATTAACAACGTTATTTCATTATTTTGTGAAGTATTGAACTTGATATCAGATATACTTTTTGGCGTTTCTTGATTTTCAATTTCAGCTACATTAATAACTGATTTAATAACAACATCATTTACTCTAAAGGTACCTTCATTAATCTTCCCTGCTGGATTAAAAACAAACATATAAACTATAACAAGTAGTGCGACTGATAATATTACAATCAGAAAAGGAATAAATCTATTTTTTTTCATTAATTTCCTCCAATAATATATATTAATTATACTACATCATTCATAAAAATACAATAAAAAAAATATATTTTATATAAGAGGTGAATTGTCTTTGAATAGTCTATTTGGTAATAATTTCAATTTTTTTAATGGTATTGATAATAAATTCTGTGATTTGGACATTAATAAGCTTCTAGTTATATTGTTATTACTCACAGGGCAATTAGAAATCGAGGCAATACATGTATACAGAAATAACTTTATTGTGTCTTTAGGTACTTTTCCAGAACTATAAAACAGACTAAACCTTAAAACAATTATGGCTTAGTCTGTTTATATATTTTTAATGATTATCTGTCTCACCAAATAATTCATCGAATTTCTTTTCTAGTTCTTTTTGCAAATCAAACTCATTTGTATCATTTTTAACATCATTATTTTTTTCTATTATTGGTCCTTCTTCTATGCCTTTTTGCTGTTCTAATTTTTCTTTAGCAAGATTCATTCTTTTTTCTATATGAGCTACAACGTCCATAGTTTCAATTTCAACTTCATTTGGCTTCGGCATCTGAGTTATATCTCTTATTTCTGTTTGCTTTGCAATATCTCTTTGAGGATGGTATTTAAAATACCAAGCTTTCTTAGCTCTTATTGGTCTTAATCCCCTTACAAGTATAATTTCATCATCTGAAGGCAGTCTTTTTAACTCATCAATAGTCATTAACTCTCTTCCTTGACGTTGTTCACTAAAAGATACCCCTTGTTTTTTTACTTCATCTTTATCTTTACTTACAGATCTACTTTGATATTTTATTGTTTTTTGTCCTAGACTCTTTGAAAAATACTCACAAGTTTTAATTGATTGGCTTCCAAGAAATAAATGTGTATCACAGTTACCTATTATATTTTCATATGTATCTTTATACAAAGACTCAATTTGATCTAAACTTTGTACAACAATTGACATACTTATTCCTAAACTTCTCGTAGTACTTAGTTTCTTATGGAAATCTGGTATTTGACCTATATTTGCAAACTCATCCATTAAGAAGTATACTTGATTTCTTAATGTTCCTCCATTTCTATCAGCCTGTGAATACATTATTTGTATCATTTGACTAAAGAATATAGTAAGAATATAATCATAAGTACTTCTTTCAGCTGGAGTTATTACATATAACGCTGTCTTTTGATTAGAAATGTCTTCAAAGTCAATATTATTTGTAGTGGTTACCTTTTGCATTGATGGTGTATCAAAATCTGATAGCTTTGATACAAGTGAAATAGCAATACTTTGTTTTGTCTTATCAGCACCAACTCTTATTCCTTCATATTCTTTTCTTCCAGGGTGTTCAGGTTTTAATTCATCAATAAATAATCTATCAAATATTTTTTCATCTGCTCCACCTTGTCTAACAATGTTTAGGCAGCTAGATAAATTTTGTTCTTCCTCTGGAAGCACAGATATAACATAATATATGCAAGCTTTTAATAGCATTTTTGCTGTATTATCCCAAAATGGATCTGATGTATTTGTTTCTGCTTTTCCACCCATAACTATAGTATGAGCAATTATATCAACATCCGCATGATCTCTTATATGTGCAAGAGGATTATATCTATCACTATAATCAGGATTTACCAAATTTAAAGTCCTTATTTTATATCCATTATTTTTTAAATATTGTGATGTTTCTCTATATAATTCACCTTTTGGATCAGTAATTACATAAGATCCCAATCTTTGCAAAATATTTGGTTTAATGTAACAAGCAGATTTACCCGTACCAGATCCACCTATTACAAGAATATTCTTATTTATTTTAACTTTTCTTAAATCAGTACCTAAATAATGCTTTCTACTTAATATAAATCCATCTTTTCTATTTAAAATTTCGCTACCATCTGGTAATTTATCAAATTCTTCACCGTTTTGACTCCAAGAACTTGAACCATGTTCTTCACCTTCATATTCATAGTTTTTTGTAAATTTTATTTTCCAATATATAAATAAAATAACAAATACAATTAACGTATAAAAAGAAGCTGTAATAAAGCCCATAAAATCTACAAATATTGCTGTAATAAATTTAAAATTTGTAATATTAGGTACAAAATTTTGCAATACCTGACTTATTTTATCAGTACTTTCATTAACAGTTGAAACATTATTTAAAGACACAACCAAAGAGCCTATAATTATTAAATCAAATAATATATAGGCTATTAGAAATGGCATAGCTTCCCTTTTTAATTTGTTAAGCTTAGATTTCATTATTTTTCCTCTTTTCTTTTGTAAAAATTAGATTATTGTATCATCATATCCTGGAAAATCTTCCTTACTTTGTTGCTCTTCTGATTTTTTAACATCTTTTTCTTCGTCTTTTGGTTCTCTAACATCAAACTTATATGTATCTTTAAAATTATCTATTTTCTGTTTGTCTTTTACTATTTTTCTATTAAAATTTAAACTCTTATCTAATTTAGATACCAACTCAACTTCTTTACCATCTTTTATTACGATAGCACTAATCTTTACAGCTATCCTTTTACCATCTACATTCATTCCTTATATCCTCCCATAGTAGCATATATTACTATATCTAAAACTACATCAACTACTAATACTACGTACTTTAATAAGTCTACTCTTCATCAAAACTTAATTCTAACACAATATATGGTCTATTAGGTAAAAGTTTACATTTACCTTTTATCTCACCAGTAATCTCATCTGTATATAATACAGGTCTTACTTCTTCACAATTTTGTGTATCAATTATTGAAAAATGTCTTTTCATACTAGGTGTATATTCAACTTCTTTGTATTCGATACCCTCTTGATTATATATTGTTCCATAATTTAATGGAATATTTGATTCTGTTGCAACAAATCCATTTCCATCAAGTTCACCAGTACTTATTATGGCTTTTGAATTTGTAAGAGTTAATAAAATTATTAACTGCTTTTCATCATCAATCTTAATAACATTGAAAGTCTTTTTAATTCTTCCATTTTCTTCAGTATCAATACTTTCAATCTTTTGTAAAGTAAGTAATGCTTTACCACTTCTATAATCATCTTCATTTTTTTCAACAACAAATGCAATAGTATTCATACCAGGCATATCTACCAACTCAAATTTATTCATTTGTAATAAAGGTTCCATATTTCTACCTCTTTCCTTATGACCTAACTAGTCTAATTATTTTTATTATACAATAATATATTTTTTTATGCAATACTTAAAAAATTTATTTAGTTAAATTTTTAACTTTCACCCGTATTAGGTGACTTTACATTAGCTGTTCCGATTCTAACAACTTTTTGTTGTGGATTATATGTATCTCTAGATAACATAGTTGTACTAACAACCGCACCATTTAATTTTTTTGTAATATAACCCTCAGAAATATATCCGTTAACACCATTTACATCAACAACTTGTTGATTTGAAGGTAAATTAGAATCATAAATATATTTTGTGCTATATGGAATAGTAGATATATATTTATGTGTCAATTCTATATCATATTCAGTAGTTTCTTTTGTTCCATATATACTTATATTTAAGCTTCCACTATAACTAAATGAAGTTACAATCTTTACAGGATAATTTCTTGTATTTTTAAATTTAAAGTCTAATACTGGTGAGTAAACAGTTGCATCTAAGCTAGGCTGAATATACCCAACTGGTAATCCATGTTGGTGTCTTTCTACAATTTGCAGATTAGCCTTTAATACAGCATCATATAATGTGGATGTTGTTTGGCATATACCTCCACCTAATTCCATTACAACTTTTCCAGCTTTAAAAGTTGCAGCTGAAAGATAACCTTTTGCAGCTGTGGTATCTCCGATAACGGCGTTATATGAGAATGTCTCTCCTGGCATAACTATTTTGCCATTTAAATATCTAAGTGCAATTTCTAAATTATTCACTCTTGATTTTTGAGTTGTATCAAAGTATGTAGTAACTCCAGATATTTTATCATTATATAGTTTATATGTTATATCAGATAATTTTACTTTTGGTTCTATCACATTTAATCCAAATTCAATTGTTTTTCCTTCTTCTTTGTTATCTTCAGAATTTAATACCTCTTTTAGTTTGTTAATATCAAAATCAAATCCAACTTGTTCTGGAACAAATTTATCTGGATCACTACTTTCATCTACATATGCATCTTTGGGTTCTCTTTTTACATTGTCATAAACTTTTTGTGGATCTATACTTGCAGGTTGTCTCTGTATAACATCTAATTTATAAATATTTTTTGAACTAATAAATGAACTTATAATATTTTCTTTTACATTGTCATAATCAATACTATTACCTGTTACACCATTAATAATGATAAGTCTCTTATTTTCTTCATCTACATTATATGTATCATCCACAAATCTATCTTCTACACTTAAATCTATATTTTTTAGTACATCATTTAATTTTTGATCATTGTATGTATATTCTACATCTATATTTTTCTTTCTAAATAAAGCTTTTAAAATTTCAATGTTATCACTTATAATATTTCCTGATCTACCAAAGTCCATTATTTCTTTTGCAGTTTTTGATATGTCGATTCCAAATTCTATATCTTCAGGTTTTATACTATATATTTTGTCTATATTTTGGTATATATCCAAGCTCTCAACATTTGATAATTGCGTTTTTTTACCATTTAAAAAATTAACAACTTCTTCTGAAGTCATTCCAGAAAGATTTTCACCTAATATATAAACATTTTTATATACATTTGAATTTACTTTGTTTATGCATATTATTGTCACAAAGCTAAAAATAAATATTAACAGTACAGCAATTATAGACACAATTATTACAGTTTTTATATTTTTTTTCTCTTTATATTCTGTAATTTGGTTTTGTTCATCTGATTCATATATTACTTTGGCTTTATTTTCAGGGTGGTTATTTATATCATTTTCTTCAGAATTTACATAGTTATTTTCATTTTCATCCATTTTTACTGTATTCTCGCTATCTTGATTTTCATTTCCACGTCTTTTAGACATAAATACCTCCCTTACAAATTAAATATTAATTATTTTTATTACTATTATATTCTAACTTTTCCTCTTCTAATTCAAATTTGTCTTGTTTTTTATCTTTTTTTCTTATAAGTACAAGCGGTGTAAGTGTTTTAGCCTGACCTGCTGGATTGTCCTTAATCATAGCTTTTAATTCATTATCACTATATTCTATACTATCAGCTTTTCCAAGAATTTCAACGTTAAAATCATTAGCATCAACAATCATACATCTTATTCCAGTTTTCTCATATATTTCATTACATACGCCTGTAGAATTATCTGGTATTCTTATACCAAATTCTGCATAATCAGAGAATACATCTCCATAAAATCCATCCAAACCACTTATTTCTGGCCCAACAATTTTATAAAATACTCCTCTTTTTCTAAATATTTTGCCAACTCCACCAGCAATTGCTGCAAATATAACTTTTGGTCTACCACATAACATTATAGCAAATTGCATTTTATATGGATTGTCTACTCCAACGCCAGCATCACTTCTCATTGCAAATCTTGATAAAAATTTAGCAAGTCTACTAACTCTTACATCCTTCTTATATACAACTCTTTTTTGACATAAACCAATAATTTTTTCACTAATTGATATTATATCTCCTTCTTCATAAATATCCTTTACATATTTTTTTATTATATCCACATAGTCCTCGCCAATTTGAACATAATGTGTTTCTATTGCATGTCTTAAATATGTTTCACCATTAACTTCTATTTCTATATTTTTTTTTGGATTTGCTCTAAACTCCATAATAATACCTCTTTTCTTATTTTTTTCCACAAAATAAGTATAATACAAATGAAAATAAAAGTCAATAAAATTCATATATATAAAACTGTATTTAACAAATATGTGTTTTATATATAAAAGTTAAGACAAAAAAGTAGACTCTTTTGGAGTCTACTTGAGTATTTTGTAAGCCGGATTCTGTTTTAAATAGTCATTTATCTAGGATATATATCACTATATACCTCAAGCCACCAACCACGAAAGATGACGGGCCGTCTTAACCTTTCTTTCTTGGTGTTGCACCAAGTGGGGTTTACACAACATCTATGTCTCCATAAATGTTTGTGAGCTCTTACCTCACATTTTCACCCTTACCAGAATTACTGGCGGTAATTTTCTGTTGCACTTTCCTTAGGATCACTCCCACTAGACGTTATCTAGCACTATTGCCCTGTGGTGTCCGGACTTTCCTCTTGTTCTCACAAGCGACTATATGAAATACTCTATTATTATTATATCATATTTACAATAAAAAATAAATAGGCCCTTAAATATTAGGGCCCATTTATGGTTATTAAAATCAGTTTTTTCTCCTCAGTAAAAATATATATTTCTTCTAAATTTAAAATATCGGGTATATTATATGATAAGCATGATATCCGTGTAATTACAGTAAATTTTCCTTTCAGGATATTTTCATATCCTATTATTATTCCGCCATCTAGTATTATGCTGTGGCATCCAAAGTTGTAATCAGAGCATCTTTCACATTTATTCCGAGTAATAAATCCTTCTAATACTTCACTAGAAATATGAAAAATCACGTTTTGGATATTTTGTATTTTGCTTATTTCTTCAATTAGCTTTTCTGGCTGAATAGAAACTTTTTTCATATTGTCCTCCTATAGATAGTTTTTTTAATTAAAATTACTAATAATTTTATGTACATTTATTATATCATAAAAGCCAAAGAAATACAAATTATAATTATTTTGCAAAATATTTAACATTTTAAAATAAAAAAGTAATAGCTTAAGCTATTACTTTTTACTAATTATACTATTCTTCAACTACATCATCTTCTTGAGGAATTTTAGCTATATTAATTACTTTGCCGCCATCAGACGTTCTCATAAGAGTAACTCCTTGCGTATTTCTTCCAAGAACACTTATATCTTTAACATTAAGTCTAATAACAACACCGGTATCAGTTATTAACATTACATCATCACTATCATTTACAATTTTAATTCCTATTATATGTCCTGTTTTTGATGTAGTCTTATATGTTAATACACCTTTACCACTTCTTGCTTGTTGCCTATATTCTTCAACTTCAGTTCTTTTTCCAAATCCATTTTCTGTTATTGCAAGTATGTAATCCTTTTCATCCTGTATTGGTTCCATTCCTATTACTTTATCATCTTTTGCTAAAGCAATACCTTTAACACCCATTGAAGTTCTACCTACCGCTCTTACTTCTTCTTCGGCAAATCTTATTGATAATCCATTAGTAGTTACCATTACAATACTACTATTTCCATCAGTAAGCCTTACATCAATTAATTCATCTTCATCTTTTAAAGTTATACCTTGAATACCAGTTTTACGTATATTACTATACTCTTCAAGTTTTGTTTTCTTAATAAGACCATTTTTTGTAGCCATAAGTACGTATAATGGTTCTTTATAATCATGTACTGGTATTATCGCTGCTATTTTTTCACCTTGTGAAAGTTGTAGTAAATTAACAATTGCAGTGCCTTTAGCAGTTCTGCTAGCTTCTGGTAATTCATATGCTTTTAATCTAAATGCTCTTCCAGCATTTGTGAAAAACATTATATAATCATGTGTAGAAGTTACAAATAAATGTTCAACAAAATCTTCTTCACGTGTATTCATTGCAGTAAGTCCTTTACCACCACGTTTTTGACTTCTATATACATCAGCTGCAATTCTCTTTATGTACCCAAAATGTGTTAGAGTAACGACATTTGTTTCTTCTTTGATAAGACTTTCAATATCAATATCTCCTTCACCATGTGTAATTTGAGTTCTTCTTTCATCACCATAAGTGTTTTTAATTTCAGTAAGTTCTTCCTTAATTATATCTTTAATAAGTTGTTCAGAAGCTAATACTTCTTTTAAATGATTTATTAGATTAACTAAGCTATTATATTCATCTTCGATCTTTTCTCTTTGAAGCCCTTGAAGAGTTCTAAGCCTCATTTCAAGTATAGCATTGGCTTGAATTTCAGATAATCCAAAAGCTGACATAAGTCTAGCTTGAGCATCATCATATGATTCACGTATTATTCTAATAATTTCATCAATGTGATCAAGTGCTATTCTTAATCCTTCTAAAATATGTAATCTTGCTTCTGCTTTTCTTAAGTCAAATTCTGTTCTTCTTCTTATAACTTCTTCTCTATGTTTAATATAATTATCTAATATTTCTCTTAAAGTTAATACCTTAGGTTGTCCATTTACAAGTGCAAGCATCAACATACTTTGAGTTGTTTGCAATTGTGTATGTTTATATAATAAGTTTAATACAACATTTGGATTTGCATCTCTCTTTAATTCAATAACAATTCTTAAACCTTCTCTATCTGATTCATCTCTTAGATCAGATATTCCTTCGATTGTCTTTAACTGAACTAATTTTGCAATATTTTCTACTAAAGCAGCTTTATTAACTTGATAAGGAATTTCTGTAACTATTATTTTAAATCTTCCTTTATTATCCTCTTCGATTTCAGCCTTTGCACGAACACAAACCTTACCCCTACCAGTTGTATATGCATCTTTTATACCATCTTTTCCTAATATAATTCCAGATGTAGGGAAGTCAGGTCCTTTTATATATGCAATTAATTCTTCATTTGAAATATCTGGATTATCGATTTGTGCAATAGTACCATTTATAACCTCTGTTAAATTATGTGGTGGAATATTACAAGCCATTCCAACAGCAATACCGTAAGAACCGTTTATTAACAAGTTTGGTAACTTAGCTGGTAAAACAGAAGGTTCTTTTAATCTATCATCATAATTTGGCACATAATCCACTGTTTCTTTATCTATATCTGTTAACATTTCTAATGAAATCTTATGAAGCTTTGCTTCAGTATATCTCATTGCAGCTGGTGGATCATTATCGATAGAACCAAAGTTACCATGTCCATTTACAAGAGGATATCTAAGCGAGAAATCCTGAGATAAACGAACTAATGCATCGTATATAGCTGCATCACCATGTGGATGATAATTACCCATAACATCTCCAACGATACTTGCAGATTTTCTAAATGGTTTTTCTGGCCATAGTGAAAGTTCACTCATAACATATAAAATTCTTCTGTGAACTGGCTTTAAACCATCTCTTACATCTGGAAGTGCACGTGAAGCAATTACACTCATGGCATAATCAATATATGATCTTTTCATTTCTTCTTCTATGTTTACAGGTACAATGTTTTGAGCACCTAAAATATCATCTTCGTTCATTTTATACCTCCATTTATTGATACTCCCTTATTATACTAGAAAAAAAATAAAAAAGCAAGTTAAAGTTATTGAAAATTAAATAATTTGTGATATAATGTAAAATAATTAAAGTAGTAAATAAGGAGCAATATATGAAATATAAAAATTACTATGAAATACTAGGTATAAATAGGAGAAGTAGTAAACAAGATATAAAATTAAATTATAGAAAATTGGCCAAAATGTATCATCCAGATACAAATAAAAGCGATGAATCTGAAACATTATTTAAAGATGTAAATGAGGCTTATGCAACTCTAATGGATGATGAAAAAAGAAAAAAATATGATAGACAAGTAGCAAGATTTGGTTATGGAATTTCTGAAAATGATTCTAGTTTATCCCAAGTAAGATATGAAATAAAATCTGGTGTCAATGTAATAAATGACTTATTAAATACTATACTCGGTTTAAAAAAGGATGAAGCTCAAAATTTTGGAGATATTGATAATGGTCCAAAAGAAGAAAAGAAAGCAAAACAAAAACCAGAAAAAGGAACTGATATAATAACAAATTTAGAGGTGACTTTGGAAGAAGGTTTTAATGGTACTGAAAAAAAGATTGCTATAAAATCTTCAAAATCTGGTATGAGAACATTTTCTGTTAATGTTCCTATTGGTATAAAAAATGGTGACAAAATAAGACTTGCAGCTCTTGGTAATCCCGGGAAAAATGGTGGAAAAAATGGTGATTTAATAATACACGTAAAATTAGCCGAACATGATGAATTTAAATTAGATGGAATCAATCTTATAAAAGATATAACCATTTCACCTGCTCTCGCAGCTCTTGGTGGTAAATATAAACTTACTGTCTTAAACGAAGTAATTTTTGTTTCACTTCCAAAACATTTAAAAGATTCAGAGATTGTAAGTGTTGATAAAAAGGGCTATATATCTGAAGATGGAACTCGTGGAAAGTTATTATTAAAAGTACATATAGATATGCCTGAAGATATAACTGAAAGAGAAGAAAAGTTATATGAACAACTTTTGAAATTGGAAAAGAAGAGAGAAAAAAATTAAAAATAGAGTCGAACGACTCTATTTTTAATTTGTAATTCTCTTTTTTTTGATTCTTATATCTTCACCAATAAATTTACATGCTATAAAATTTCCTAATATCCTTGAAACAACTCTTTCATCATAAACGTTATATAACTCATTTAAATTTAGGTTAGTAGAAATTAAAATCTTTTTATTTTCTAATAATCTTGTATTTATTATATTAAATAATTCAGTAAATTTATTATTGCTCATAGTCTCTGTTCCAAGATCATCTATTATCAATAAATCAACATCATATATTTTGTTATAATTTTCTTTATCGTTACTTTTCTTATCATAGCTAAATTTATACTCAATTACCTTGTCCATAAGTAGTGGTGCAGTTTGATATATTACAGTTTTGCCCGATTGTATTAGTTCATTTGCTATACAATTTGCAATAAAAGTTTTTCCAAGTCCAGTATTTCCAACAAAAAGAAGATTCTTTTGTTCAATATTATCGATGTTTTTAACAAAATTTTCTGCTAAAGATTTTATACTTTCAATATTTTCAAGTGGTGATTTATCAATTCCATATTTGGATTTATCTGCTTTTGTAGAATAATAACAAGTATCAAAAGTATTAAAATTCTCAGATTGTAACCTTGACATATTATATTGTTTATATGCTTCATTAATAACTTTTTGTAGAAAACACTTACAGTACTTTACAATTCCATTTTCTTGTATTTTACCAGTATCATTACATATTTTGCATTCATAATTTGGTTCAAAATCTTTTGATGAATAACCTATATTATTAAGTTCTTTTTCAATTTTAGAATCAATTTCTAAAAGTCTTTTATTCATATTTTCTTCTTCAACTTGTTTAGTTATATTATCACTAAGAAGAATATTTCTTGTTATTTTAAGAGCTATAATATTTCGTTTTTCTTCTAATTCTTGAAGTTTATGATTTTCCTCATATATTTTTTTCTTTTTATATAATATTTCATTTTCTATTTTCTTTCTTTTAAGTTCATACTCTCTTTCAATTTGATTATATATATAATTACTCATCATTTCACCCCTTTTTAATTACATATTGTCATAAAATGATTCTAAATCTTCATATTTTCTTTGTTCATAATTTTGGTATCTTGATTTAGATTCAATAACTGGTTTACTATATCTTTTTGACTCTGTATCGGTAATAGAATCACTTTCAATATCTTTAATATTACTATATCCTTTTTTATGCCAATTAGTAAGAATACCATTAACATAACTTAATGATGGATTTGCTTTGCATACAGTTCTTTTCAAAGCTTCTTCTATCATATCAAATCCATAATTATATTCTTTTATCCAAGTATCAATATATTGTTCTTCATACTTTGTAAAATTACGAGATAATCTTAATACTTTAGAAATTTTTTGCTTGATTTTTAATATATTATCATAACTTGCTAAAAATTCTTCTAACTGTTCAAATGTCTTTACATTTCCTTTATACCAAGTTTCTGCAACAGCATGAACATATTTTCTATTAAGGGCTTTTCTTTCTTGACAATAATGGAAAAGAGCAATCATAACTTCTTCAGAAAACATATAATTTTTAAACATTGACTCTATATCTGTATACCACATTAAAGTCATCATACCTTGGAAAAAACTTTCATTTATAGCAGTAGCAGCAGCAATTCTTTTCCTCTCTTGCTCTGTTTGGGCCTTAGTAGATTTAGTTTCAATTTTTGGAATATATGATTTATTTATAGCCACTTCTTTTAAATCTATAATATTAAATCCATGTACAGTCTTAGTTATAAGTTCTTCTGCTTGCAATCTATCAAAACTAAATGAGATATCCTGCTCAGAAACCATAAATTTCTTTGCTAAAGTCGCTTTATCAACATCAACGTCTTTTTTTGATAAAAACAACAAATATAAGTATAGCTTTATATCTATACCTTCTAAAGTAGCCATATAATTTAATATGAACTGATTTGCTACTTCTGTATCATTAAGTTCCAAATCATTTTTTTGTATAATTTTCATAACTTTCTCCTACACACTTTTTAGTAAATTTATTATATCATTTGTAAACAATATTTACAATATTTTTTATATTAAAATAAATATTATTTTTTTATATAAATTTCATTTTTTAAAACTTTTTCATATCTTTTATTTATATATATTTTTTTATTTTTAAAAAATGAATATATTATGCAAAAACTATATATTAATGACTCATTATTTATATTAACACATAATGCTGCAACTACAGGTAATGTTAAAAAAATAAATAAATATATTGATACTTCAAAATTTAAATTAATGTATTTGATTATATGAAATATTATGAAAATATATATAATTATTACTAGCAAAGATTTATATTCTATAATACCTAACCATTTATTCTCCCTATTAAAATTAGCATACATTGGTTTCCCATCTTGATTATCCAATTTATCCTCCATTAAATAAATTATTTTTAATATCATCATTCGATATTTTGATAAATATTTGATTTATAAAATCATTTATCTTATATAATGTATATATGCTACCAACTAATATTATTTTGTACATTATATCACTTGTATCTTTATATACTATTGGAATAAATATAATCAATTTCACTATTGTTTGAGTAAGTATAGATGTTATTAACATCTTCAACCATGTTTTAGCAATTCCTATTGTTAAATTAGAGCTAAAACAAACTAAGCAAATCGGTGATATAATAAGCAAAAAAATTACTGTTACATATCTTATTGAAAAATTTATTAATATCGATATTGAACCAAACGATATTATGCCTTTTATTAAACCATCTAGACTTAACAAATCACTTTTCATAAATTTATCAATGGATAAAATAATCTCTTTTAGATTTTCAAAAGTAATATCTTCTTTTGCTATACTTTTAGCAAATTCTGTCACTGTATCTGATAATATTGATCCCAAAGATAAAAGTTGATCACATATGAAGTAACTGTTATTTACTAATAAAGATATACATATTATTTTTATTGTAAATAGATATACATTTTCTGTTTTAAATCCATTATACATAGATAATAATTGTAAGAAAATGTAATATACAAAATGGAAGATAATCAGTGAATTAGCTATTATCATAATACCATTTACTTTATTTTCAAAAAATATATATTTTAATGGATCTTGCTTAAGAATTTCTGGAGATATAAGAACTATTTTATCTAAAACTTCATAAACTTGTCCTTCAACAGACTTGAATAGATTTTCAGATATTATATTAAGACTATTAATTATATCATTTACTGGCATACTAACTTAACACAGAATCAATGAACTTTAAGATTAAGTCAATTGATAAAATAATTCCATAACACACAATTGCATTGATTATGACTTTTTTACCAATTGCCATTTTCTCCTCATTGCCAAAACTAAGCTTTCTCATAAAAACACCTGAAGCTATCGCAACCCCAGCAGCAGGTGTTGCAAGTTTTACTAAATATTCTTGTATTCTTTTAAAAGCCGTATTTAATTTGTTCACAAGCGTAGGAGTAGATGCTCCATAAATTACAGGAAAGATTATTGATATAATAATTATAGATATAAGTATTATTCTTAGTTTATTTATATTTTTAACTTACTTTTCCTCCCATCTTTTTAACTTTAGTTTATTTATAAATTCAATTTTATTTCCATCAGATAACATACAAATTGCTTCAAATGTACCAAGTTTTTGAGTTAAATCCTCCTCACTTAGTATATATTCATTCTTCTTTGATATTGAATAGCTTTCAGATAATCCAGACTTATTAGCTTTAAACTTATTAAATAAAAAATTATAATTGGTATTTTGTGAGCTTTCAGATAGACTAATAGTTTCATTTTCCTTAATCCTTTTACCAACAGATTTTATAATTTCTGAAATGGTATAAGTATCATCATTTCTAAACCAAATTTTATTAACTAAATTTTGTATTATTACTTTAGCAGCATATTCATTTTTTAAATTATTAATTAAAGATGTATAACTTTGCATGCTAATGATATTTATACATTTGTATTCCCTTGATAAAGAAAAAAATCTTGCATCTTCTACATTTGAAAATTCCTGATATTCATCACAGATAAAAAAAACATTTTGATATTTAGCTTTTTGAGATAAAACTTCTTTTTGAAATTCAAGTTTTAAGTAAGTAGAAATTATTTTTGATATAAGCCTATATTCGCCAATATTTATTGATAGTACAATTATATTATTTGTGAGAAGATTACTTATATCATTTTTTCCACAAAACTTTTCATATATATTTTTATCAGAGATAAAAACACTTGTCATTCTTGTTATTTCAGCCCTTATAATTCCTATTGTTCTTTCATCTAATTTAAAATATTCATTTTTTATATTTAGAATTGCTGAATTCAAATTAAACAAATCCGACTCTGAAAAGCTATCTTTTAAGATTTTCTCTTTAACGTCTTTAATTTTAATTTCTAGATAATCCTTATCGATTACCATCCTATGTAATTCAAAGAAATCTACATATTCATTATATATTCTAATTATAGTTATAATATCTCTGATGAAACTTTCTGCCTTGTCTAACCAAAATGAATCTGAATTACTAGTATCAGTTGTAAGGGTAAGTACTTGTCTTATCCTATTGCTTAACTCAACACTCGAAATATTAGGCCTATCTAAAGGATTATATATTATGTTTGTATCAAGTGATATTTTAATTACATCTTTTGCCCTATTGTATTTGTCAGCCATTTTATCAACATACTTAAAATAATTACCTTTTACATCAATTATCACCCCGCCTATGCCCTTTTTTATCAATTCATCCAAAATGTTTGATATAGCGCTACTTGTTTTCCCACTACCTATACTACCAGTTATTAATATGTTTTGATATAATCCTGATTCAACTAAAAAAACTTCCTTATTTTTTTCAATTAATTCACCAAGTTTGACATTAATTTGATTATCATTATTTAATGACAACTCATTATTTTTTTGCTTTTTAATATATATTTTATTAATAATGGAATATACTATGTATATGGTACAAAAAGAAAAGGTTATATAATAAACTAATTTAAATATAATTATATTTTTACCAAGAAAAGATGAAACATTTATATTTTTATTGAATATAGTTATATGAATAAAATTTGAAACGAGAAAATTGTATGTAATAGAAATTTTGAATATTATAATTGTGGTGGATACAAGCAGTATTAATATTAATTGCTTGTTCCACACCAGTGATTTAAAAAACATAAATGAAAAAAAAATTTTTGAATTCGAATTTTGTAAATCAAGGCTGCCAGTTACATTTTTCAGATATTTAATCTTTATAAATTTACTTAGCTTACTTCCAGTAATCGAAAATAAATAAGATTTATCCAAACAAGAAAGTAACTTCATTGAAATAAAAAATAAATAGAATAAAAGTTCAAAGAAGTAATGCAATTAAATCACCTGTGAAAATTTTAACATCTGGTATTTGATATGTCAAACCTTTTATTATTTTTCAACAATAATATACAAAACTTCTTAATATTCGACATACTTTTTATAACTTTTATGTAATTTTATATACATTAAAATGTCGAATAATAAAGCAATCATCTAGTCATACTATAAATTTCGCGTTTTTTCATTTTTTTTTATTAAACCTATTGACTTTTTTTGAAAAGTATTGTATTATATATGAGCAGTACATTTTGTGGGCTATTAGCTCAGCTGGCAGAGCACTTGACTTTTAATCAAGTTGTCCCGCGTTCGAATCGCGGATAGCTCACCATAAAATGGCCCGTTGGTCAATCGGTTAAGACATCGCCCTTTCACGGCGGAGTGAGGAGTTCGACTCTCCTACGGGTCACCAACATATTGCAAACGCTGGAATAGCTCAGCTGGTAGAGCAACGGTCTTGTAAACCGTAGGTCGTCAGTTCAATTCTGACTTTCAGCTCCATTACATAATGGTAAAATCAAGCCTTTTTATAATATTAGGCTTGATTTTTTATAGATCACAAAAAATTCTAATCTTAAAATTCATTACTAAAAAAAGTCACTCCATAAAATGGAGTGACTTTTTAGATTTTTTAAGCATATATTGGATTGTTATCATTACAGATGGGCAATTAATATATAAAGTGATTAAATAAAGATTTAGTTATAATTTTATCTTTTCAACTATTTTTATATATTCTTCTAATTCCAATTCTTCCGCTCTGCAATTTATATTAATTTCTAGGCCCATAAATAGGTTTTCTAGTGATTTTTTATCCATGTTATTAAATCTACATGATTCTAATGAATTAATCATTTTTTTACGCCTTTGTGCAAACGCTGCATGTATTAATTTAAATAATAGCTGCTCATTTGAAGTTTTATATCTTTTTATCTTTTTTAACTTTATAACCGCAGATGTAACATCTGGCGCCGGTATAAAAGAAGAATTAGGCACTATTATTTCTATATTTGTCTCAGATAAGTATTTTACCATTAATGTTAAAATACCATAATCCTTAGTCTTAGAATTTGCAACCATTCTCTCAGCCACTTCTTTTTGTACCATCACTACTATATCATCTATTCTATTATCATCTTCAAGTAGTTTAAAAATTATTGGTGTAGTTATATAATATGGAAGATTAGCAACAACTTTTATATTACTATACTTTGTATTATTAGTTTTTTCTAAAGATTCAATTATTTCTTTTAAATTAACTTTTAGCACATCATCATTTATAATTTTATAATTACTTCTATTTCTGAATCTATCATTTAAAATTTCTATCATATTATTATCTATTTCAATCAATAATAAGTATCCTGCTTTTTCAATAAGATATTCTGTTAAATTTCCAAGTCCTGGTCCTATTTCAATAACTAAATCATTATTTTCTATTTCTGATATCTTTGTAATTTTTTCAAGGACATTATCATCTATCAAAAAATTTTGCCCATACCTTTTATTTGCTCTTATATTATACTTACCTAATATTTGATTTGTAATTTTATAAGTGTTTATTTCTTTCATTATTTACTCCTTATTTCTCCACATAACAAATAATTGCCAGTTAAACACTGACAATTATTAAATTTACTATAGTCCACCATTTGCTATTAATCTATCTCTTATACTCTTTATTGAGTTACTATATTCTCTATTTAATACACCTTTACTAAAGCATAAACTATAATATATACCCTCACCCATGTTATATGAGTTTAATGCATATGCCTCAACTGAAGCTTCATCAGATACTTGAGTTCTTGCAGTACCAAAGTACTTAGATAAAAGGTACGCACCTGCTGTCATATTATCATATGGGTCATAAAAATTATTTATTCCAAGTTTTGATCTCAGACTTGCATGGTTAGACACGTGTATTTGACAAAGTCCATATGAATTTCCTCCACCTAAAGCTGACGGATTATATCCACTTTCTTTATACATCATAGCAAGGAATAATTCATATTGTATTCCATATTTTTTACAAATATTATATGCATATTCTTGTTGAGCAACTGGAAGTTTTATATTATATTGTCTAAAACCGGCATCAACTGGTGTAGAACTAACTGAAGTAACAATTGCACTTCTTGATACTATTGGTACTATTTTTGTACCTACTTCTATAATTTTATTTTGTGGTTCAACTGTAACTTCTTGACCAAGCTCAGCTCTTAAAACCTCTTCATCATTTATATATTTAACTAAATACTTAGTTGTTTTTTCGCCTTCTTTACCTTCTTGAGCTACATTACTTGTACCTCTATTTATAATAGGATTATCTTTTGTCTCTTCATTAAATGGTATAGATTCAACTACTTCTTCTATTTTAGCAACCATTGGTGTATACTCACCATAAAAACTATCTAAATCTAATTTCGATAATTCCTCTGAAGAGTATATTTTTATTTCCATTCCATCAGTTACAACAGAATTACGTGCAGGTGATACACTTGCATTCTCACCTACATATATTTTATTTTGTAGTAAAAATGAATCTACTGTTCCAGATAAAGTCTTTATAGTTCTTACATCTCCATAATAGTTCAAAACTACACTTTTAACTTGGGTTGTAATTAATAATAGACCTGCTGTAGAAAATATTAATATAATAGTTATAACAATTACTACTTTTCTTAATATCTCCGATTTGCCTTCTTTCACAAAAAATTCCTCCTTATTTTGCGATAATTACATTATAACACAATTTATACATTTTGTCAATTTTTTATTACTATTAGCTATGTTAGTAACCATAATTATGTGCCTATTTTCGTTTAAATTTTAACATTTTTTAAAATTTATATTATTTTTATTACATTAAAAACAAATACTAATATTACATTAAAATTTCATTTAAGAAAAATATATTGCATATATTTATATAACATGATAAAATGTATAATGTCTATAAAATAAGACAAAAAGGAGGAATTTTATATGGTATGGATTATTTTAGGTATTTTGATTGTACTTATTCTCTTAATTATAGGATTATATAATAATTTAGTACAACTTAAAATGCGTGTTAAAAATGCTTGGGCACAAATTGACACACAATTAAAAAGAAGATTTGATTTAATTCCAAATCTTGTTGAAACAGTAAAAGGATATATGACTCATGAAAAGAGTACATTAGAAGGTATAGTTGCTGCTAGAAATAGTTTTACATCAGCAAATAGTGTAAATGAAAAATCTGAGGCAAATAATGCATTAACTAACACATTAAAAACTATGTTTGCACTTGCAGAAGCTTATCCTGAATTAAAAGCAAATGAAAATTTTGCTGCACTTCAAGTTGAACTTACATCAACAGAAGACAAAATAGCATATGCTAGACAATTCTATAATGATACAGTTCAAATGTATAATACTGCAATTTTATCTTTCCCACAAAATCTTTTTGCAAAAATGTTAGGTTTTACTGAAGAAAGTTTCTTCGAAATTACCGATGCAACACAAAAAGAAGCTGTTAAGGTTCAATTTTAGAAGGTATTAACTATGATATTAAAAGAAGTAAGAGATAATAAAATAGAATCTTTCTTTATAGTTTCTGCTTTTATACTTTTTATAACACTTATTATATATTTTATATGCTTTTACCTTGATTTAGGTCCTTTATCTGTTGTTATTGCAGTTTTATTTTCTACAATAACTTCACTTATTTCATATTATAACTGTGATAAAATAGTACTTAGTATGAATAATGCAAGACCTGCAACTGAAGAAGAAGATAAATTACTTAGCACTATACTTGATAATTTATGTATTGCTTCTGGTCTTCCAAGACCAAAGTTATATATAATTGATGATCCTTCACCTAATGCATTTGCAACAGGTAGAAATCCTGAAAATGCTGTTATTTGCTTTACTACTGGAATAATAGAAAAAATGAATAAATACGAACTTGAAGGTGTAATGGCTCATGAATTATCACATGTAAAGAACTATGATATATTATTATCTACAGTTGTTTCGGTATTTGTTGGATTTGTAGTTATAGTATCAGATTTAATTTTCCGTACACGTTTTATACGAGTACGAGATAATGATAGAGAAGGTGGAAATGCTAAAATAATTATTCAATTAGTTGGATTAGTTTTTCTATTACTTTCTCCTATATTTGCTACACTTATTCAACTTGCTATATCAAGGAAAAGAGAATTTCTAGCTGATGCATCTTCAGTAGAAATGACCAGAAATCCTTCTGGACTTATTTCTGCATTAAGAAAATTAGATGAAGATAATAACAGTATAAAAAATGTGAGTAAAGCTACTGCACATATGTATATAGTAAATCCACTAAAAGAAGAAAGAAAAAAAGAAAGATCTAATCTTTTTTCTACTCATCCATCAATCGATGAAAGAATAGAAAAGTTAGAACACATTAATTAAATATATAAAAATGATATAGTTTTTCTATATCATTTTTTATTGTTAAATTTAAATTTTAATGATATAATTAATAGATATAGGAGGAATAATTATGGAAAAAATCAGAGGATTTGAGGTATGCAAAGGATATGAAAATAAAAATATAACCATACCAGAAAGAAAAACAAGATGTTCTGTAGGATATGATATTGAAGCAGCAGAGGAAATTATAATCCCTTCAATATGGAAAATAATATTTAAAAATTTTGGTAAGTATATAACTGGTTCAAAAGATTATGAGGAAATTAAACCAACGCTTATAAATACGGGGCTTAAATCATATTTTCAAGAGGATGAAATACTAGTTCTGGCAAATAAAAGTTCTCTACCTTTTAAAAAAGGATTAGTAATGGCTAATAGCATTGGCATAATAGAAAGTGATTATTATGAAAATGAGTCAAATGACGGTCATTTAATGTATTCATATTATAACTTTTCACCAATTGATTTAACCATAAAAAAAGGGGATGCAATTGGACAAGCATACTTTCAAAAATTCCTTATAGCTGATGGTGATAAAGCAACTGGAAAAAGAATCGGGGGATATGGAAGCACATCAAAATAAAATAAACTGGCTAGTTAGATTAACTAACTGCCAGTAATTTTTTATGCTATATTCAGATTCAGATAATGATCTCCATCTCTAATCTCAACAATATCATCATCAAGAATTGAAACTACGACCGGAAGCTTTTTTATTTCACTAGGGAAAACGTTTCTTAAATCCACCCAATTAAGGTGATTTCTGATATTGTCATTATCTTGTAATTTTACATATACATTTCTTACTTTACCTTTAACATAGATCCTCAAAGTCTGAAAATATGAATCTATCCTTTCATCATACTCAGGTTCTTCGATATTTAAATAAAGTACTCCTTCATACATTTCCACATTTCGCTTCATATATTTCCTCCTTAGTCATTAGTCATTTTAAGAAAAATTATTATTTACAGATCTATTATAACAAAATTCGACAAATTTGTCAAGTATTATGTAAATCAATAGCCCGATGTTTTAGTTATATCAAATAAATATGTATAATTTTTGTTCAAATATGAAATAATTTATAATAAGTTAAAATTTACTATTAACTTTTTAAGTAATCTGTGGTATAATATACAAGACTTTTAAGGAGGAATTTCTTTGGAAAACCTATACATTTATGTACAAAAGGAAAATCTTGATAATATTTCAAAATACGGAATGAAATTATCTGAATATGCAAATAAAATATTATCCATTTCAAATAATGAAAAAAAAGGAATTGTTGCTTTTTTATCACCAAAAGATACTCCATTATATATTGATGAAGATTATATATGTTTAAGAATTAACACAAAAAATCTAAACATAATTATATATAACAGTATTTGTGAAAACACTAGTTTTTTTAACCAATTTATATGTAAATTTGATGATTATACTTTAGGAAGCTATGAAGATCCTGTTGCACTTATTTGTTCTTCAATTTTACCTGAGAATATATTTACATATAACAAAATAATAGATTTACCATTAATAGTTGAAAACTCTAAAGATTATTATTACGAAAAATCTATCAATTATATGATAGAAAATAATAAATTTACAAAATTTGAATTATATCAAATGCTTTTAATTTTAGGTGAACAAAAGAAAGTATTTGATAGTGAAACTACAGGAGAAAAACTTAGAATCTACAAGGATAAAGTATCCGGTAAAAAATACACAAAAAAAAGTAGCTTTTAGCTACTTTTTTCTGATAAAATTACTTCATCATAAATTCTTATAGAATTGTTATTCTCTATTCCAAGTTCATTTTTTTTATCATCATCCATATTTTTTACTATATATATACTATCTGTATTTGCAACAATTTGTATTGGAATATTAATGTAGTCCCCATTTTTTAATATTCTTACAAATTGATATTTTCCGTCATCACTATTATTTATTGCAGCTTCAGGAACTGCCATACCGCTATATTTAGTCCATATTATTTCCATACTAACTTCTCTATTATCTCCAAAGTTCTCAATTCCATTATTTACTTCGAAAATACAATAGTTATAATCTGCTGTCTTTATATTCTTAACAAGTTTTCCACTTATATCTTGATTGTTTTCTACTATCCTTATCGTATAAGTGCTTCCCTCCTTTATAAATTTATCATTTTCATCTATATTTTTCTTCACAATTACATATGCATTATAATTGTTAATTACTTTTACTCCAAATTTATTATTTGAATTATCTTCATAAGATTTCATGATTTTATCTAAATCAGATGTAGTATAATTGAATACATCATCAATACTATATTTATTTTCTAGATCATCAATTTTATATGATACGATACCAGATTTTATAGCTTTTATATTATCAGCTGCATCTTTACTTTTTTCTTCTAAATCTTCTCTTTGTGTTATTAATTCTCTTATTTTAGAACCTGCTGGGCTAAGTTCTCCTAGAACTAATACTTTTTTATATGAAAGTTCATCTAATTTTGCTTTATATTCTTGCATTTTAACATATGAAGTAGTATTTTTTGATTCTGTTATTATGTCTGAGATCTGTGAATCTATATTTGATACCTCATTTGAATATACTAGGGGAAGATCTTTTATAAGAGACTGAATTTCCATATCCATTTTAGAAATTTGATCTGAAAATTCTTCATATTTATTATTTTTATAAACAGCAATCGTATCATCTTTTGCAACTCTTTTATATTGCTCAATTATAGGTACTATTACACTTGATTCATTTATATCTATTGTTGTCTCACTCTTTAAAATACAACCAACTGTATCAAGAGTCTTTTCAATATTTCCATTTACTATAGTATATTTCTCTAAATTATTAAAAAATGTATTATATGTAATAATACCAATTACTATAAAAAATATAAAAAGAATTAATAATAATCTCTTATTTTTCATACTTTCTCCTTAAAATGTAAATTATAAATCTTTTATTATAATATCGACTAAATTTTCTCTATTATCTTTTGGACTAAGCCATATAACATTTAATTTATTTTTAAACCACGTAATTTGCCTTTTTGCATATTTCCTTGTTTCTTGCTTTAAATTCTGAATACAATTTTCCAAAGAATCCTCTCCTCTAATATATGGAAATAATTCTTTATATCCTATTGCTTGCATACATGTTGAGTCATCAGGCAATTTCATGTTGTATACAATTGTCGCTTCATTCAATAGTCCATCTTGAATCATCATATCTACTCTTTTATTTATTCTTTCATATAATTTTTCTCTATCGTAATCTATTGCATAAATTTTAAAATTATATTTCGCATTGTTTTGCTCAATTCTGCTTTTTTCTTCATCTATATGTAGAGATTTAATTTTATCAGAATTTTTTGCTATTTCAAGAGCTCTTATTACACGTTTAATATTATTTGGATGGATTTTTTGTGCTTCTTCAATATCTATTTCTTTTAACATATTATACACATATTCATTTGATTTATCTTTTGCAAGATTATATAAATAATTTCGATATTTCTCATCTATCTCTTGTTCATCAAACTGCATATCATTAACTATAGCACTTATATATAATCCAGTCCCACCAACAACAATTGGAGTTTTTCCCCTTGAAATAATATCATATATTTTATCATAGCACATTTGCTTAAAATCTGCAACACTAAATTTTTGTATAGGATCGCAAATATCAATTAGATGATGAGGTATACCTTGTGCCTCATCATCTGTAATTTTTGCTGTACCTATATTTAGACCTTTATATATCTGCATTGAATCTGCAGATATTATTTCACCATTTACTCGCTTTGCTAGATCTACACTAAGCCCAGTTTTACCTGACGCAGTTGGACCTACAATACATATAACAGTTGGTTTCATCTTATCATTCCTTTTTATTTTCTTAAAAATCTTCTTTCTATTTCATATTTTGAAATTTCATAAGCAGTTGGTCTTCCATGTGGACATGTAAATGGTCTTTCAAGTTTAATCATCTCTGAAATTAATGCTTTTTGCTCTTTTTCATCAAGTTTCATATTTCCCTTTACTGCTGCCTTACATGCAACTGTGGCAAGAAATCTAAATTCTTTTTCGCTTTTCTCTGTTTTCATTGCTCCAAGTAATTCATCAATTATATCCTTAAACATTGATTTATATTCAATATCATATCCTATGTTTGGAACACCCGATATTTTAATTGCATTATCACCAAAATCATCTATAATAAATCCAGTTTTTTCAAACATTTCAATGTTTTCATCAACAGCACTTTTTTCTTTAGATGTAAGCTCAACAAGTATTGGAATAAGTAGTAGTTGACTTTGTCTATCTTTAGAATAATAATTAGATTTAATTTGTTCATATAATAATCTTTCATGTGCTGCATGTTGATCAATAATATACATTTTATCTTTTATCTGTATAATTATATAGGTATCGAAAACTTGTCCAACATATTTATATGCTAATTCCTCCATTTGAGGTAAATTTGGTAGTGTATCGATATTATTCATTTCAACTTGTACATTAGGTATAAAATCTTGTTTTTGAACATTATTTTCAATAGTTTCTTCAATTCTATCTTCCTTTAATGAAACATCATTAACTAAATTATCTTTTATTTCATATACATCATCTGATTTAGAAATCTCAGAATCAAATCTTTTAGGGACATAATTTAATTCAAAATTATTAGATGAATTAGAAGATTGTTCTTTTTCTGCTTCACTTTTAGAACCTACATTATCATTTTCCACATTACTTGAAAAAATATTATTAGGTTTAGCATAATTATTAACATTATTAACAAAACTAGTTACTTTTCTTTCTTCAATAATATTTGTAAAAGGACTATCTTCTTTTTGTTTTTTCTCTAGTGCTGTTTTTACGGCAGCATAAACAGCTTGAAAAATTTGGCTCTCATTTTCAAATTTTATTTCTAATTTTGCTGGATGAACATTTACATCTATATGAGTAGGATTTATATTTAAGTTAATAACTGCAAAAGGAAATTTATTAATTGCAAATTTTTCAGCGCAAGCTTTATCTAAAGCACTAGTAATTGTCTTATCTTTTATAAATCTTGAATTTACAAAAGTAAATTGGTGCATTCTTGTTGATCTAGATATTTGTGGTAAACCAATCATACCACTTACAGAAATGCCATCAAATTCATATTCAAGTGGTATTACATTTTGATATATTTCTTTTCCAAATATATCATAAATAGTAGAATGTAGATCACCTTTTCCAGATGTTTGAATTACCACTTTTGAATTACTTACATATTTAAAACTAATATGTGGATTTGCAAGTGCAATCCTTATAATAACATCTTCTATATACCCTGCTTCAGTATAATCTTTTTTTAAAAATTTAAATCTTGCTGGAACATTATAAAATATATCTTGTATTTCAATTTTTGTTCCTTGTGTTGTTGCTGTTTGGTTTATATATTCAAATTTTCCAGCACTTACTTTAGCTATTGAACCAATTTCCTCGTCTTTATTTTTTGTAGTTAAAGTAACTTTTGAAATAGCCGCAATTGAGGCAAGAGCCTCACCCCTAAACCCCATTGAAGTTATTTTTAACAAATCTTCTTCCTGTCTTATTTTACTTGTTGCATGTCTTTCAAATGCCATTTCTATATCATCAGAATGAAATCCTACTCCATTATCAACAATTTTTATATAGGCTATTCCACCATTTCTAATTTCAACAGTAATTGCAGTGGCACCTGCATCAATTGAATTTTCAACTAATTCTTTTACAATTGATGATGGTCTATCAACAACCTCCCCAGCTGCTATTTTATTTACTGTATGTTCATCTAATAATATTATATTTCCCATAAATTTCACCTCCTAAATTAAATTTCTAATTTAATTTTTCTTTTAATTTATATAAAACTTCTAAAGCATCTTTTGGTGTAAGTTCATCTAGATCTGTTTTTTCTAATATTTTAGTTATTTCAGCCATCTTGTAATTAAACATATCTACTTGTATTTCCTCAGTTGTAATTTTCTTCTTTTTCTCATCTATTGTCTTTTTAGCAAGTCCTATATTTTCAAGATTTTGTAGTATTTCCTTAGCTCTTTTAATTATAGAACTTTTAATTCCTGCAAGCTTTGCAACATGTATACCATATGATTCATCAGCTCCACCACGAACTATTTTTCTTAAGAAGATAACATCTTCACCTTTTTCTTTTACAGCAATGGAGTAGTTCTTTACTCCATCTAACTTATCTTCAAGTTCAGTTAATTCATGATAATGGGTAGCAAACAATGTTTTTGCGCCAATATTTTCTTTATTTGCAATATGTTCTACTGTTGCCCAAGCTATAGAAAGTCCATCATAAGTTGATGTACCTCTACCAATTTCATCTAGTATTAAAAGACTATTTTCAGTTGCATTTTCAATTATGTTTGACAACTCTTGCATTTCAACCATAAATGTAGATTGTCCCATTGCAAGATCATCTGAGGCACCGATTCTTGTAAATATTCTATCAACAATTGATATGTGAGCCTCATCAGCTGGAACAAAACTTCCTATTTGTGCCATATATGTTGTAAGTGCTACTTGCCTCATATATGTTGATTTACCAGCCATATTAGGACCAGTTATAATTAAGAATCTATCATCCTTATTATTTAAAATTACGTCATTTGGTATGAATTCTGTATCCTTTAATGCTTTTTCTACCACTGCATGTCTGCCATTTGTTATATTTATTTCTCCATTTGTTGTAATTTCAGGCTTAATATATCTATTATCAATTGCAACTGTTGAAAAAGAACACAAAACATCAAGTGTAGATATGATTCTTGCTGTCTTTTGTACACGAATTACTTCAAAAGCAATCTTTTCTCTTATTTCACAGAATAAATTATATTCTAAATCAACTAATTTATCTTTGGCTCCAAGTATTTTATCCTCAATTTCCTTTAACTCTTCTGTAATATATCTTTCTGCACCAGCTAAAGTTTGTTTTCTTATATACCTATCTTCTGGTATAAGATCTCTATACGAATTTGTAACTTCAATATAGTATCCAAAAACTCTGTTATATCCAACTCTTAGCCATTTACCTTTAATTCCAGTTCTTTCCTTCTCTTTGGCCTCAAGTTCCATCAACCAGTCTTGTCCTTCAGTAGAGGCTCTTCTATATTCATCTACGAACTCATTATATCCACTTTTAATAATTCCGCCTTCCTTAATTGTAATTCCAGGATATTCAACTATAGAATTATCAATTAAATTATATATATCCTCTAATACATCTAACTCTTGTAGTAATTCATATAGGTATTTATCTTTACTTACATTTACAATGTCGGTTAATGTAGCCTTCAGAGAAGGTAGCTTCTCAAGTGAATTTTTAAGAGATACCATTTCTCTTGCGTTTGCACTAGTACCTACAATCTTGGAAATTATACGTTCAATATCATATACAGTCTTTAATGTATCCATTAAATCCATCCTGTAAATATTATTTTCTATTAAAGAACTAACTGCATTCAATCTTTTTTCAATTTCTTCTTTTTCAAGTAAAGGTGATTCTAACCATTTTCTAAGAAGTCTACTTCCCATTGCAGTTACAGTATTATCAAGTACCCAAAGAAGGCTACCTTTTTTTGTCTTTTCTCTATTCGATTCTAAAATTTCTAAGTTCCTTCTTGTTGAAGTATCAAGTTGCATAAATTTCTCTATCTGATACTTTTGAATGTTATTTAGCTGTTCAATACTTGTTTTTTGAGTTTCCTCTACATAATTTAAGAGTAAAGTTGAAGCCAAATATTCTATATCATTAAGTTTAACTTCTGTATCATTTATTACTTTGGTTAGATATTTATTCTCTCCTAAATTTTCATAATTTGAAATATATATATTAAAGTTTTTACTAATTGTTCTTGATAATATTTTTCCAGCCTTATCCTTATCTGGTATTAATATTTCTGATGGACTTATTCTTGAAATTTCATTAATTACCTTAATATCAATATCATTTCCAGACATACTTGATACTAAGAAATCTCCTGTAGATACATCACAAAAAGCAATTCCACATTCATTTTTCTTTTCTATAATTGCAAGTACATAATTATTCTTTTTTTCATCAAGCATGGCAAGCTCAGTTATTGTTCCTGGTGTAACTATTTTTACAACATCGCGTTTTACAATTCCTTTTGCATCCTTTGGATCCTCAACTTGTTCGCATATTGCTACTTTATAGCCTTTTTCAACCATTTTTTGTATATATGGATTTATTGCATGATACGGAATACCACACATTGGTGCTCTTTCTTCAAGTCCGCAATCTTTTCCAGTAAGAGTAAGTTCTAATTCCCTACTACATATTACAGCTTGTTCAAAAAACATTTCATAGAAATCACCTAATCTATAAAAAACAATACAATCTTTATACTTTTCAACAGTTTCCATATACTGTTGCATCATTGGTGTAAGTGCCATATTGTCCTCCTATCATATTTTTAAATTTATTGTATAATTATATCAAAAAAAGTATCTTTTTACAATACATATACAAATGTTTAATTATATAAATAAAAAAAAGAACCAACTATAACATATAGTGGTTCTCCAGACCGTAGACAAACCCCACATTTTTTTGTGAGGTTTGTTTTCTATTTTTACAATTAATAACTATTTTTATGATTTTATTGGTGAAAATATTAAAAATCAGATTAATTGTGGATAAAAGACCATCT
>JAEYPQ010000076.1 GCA_023410645.1 Bacillota bacterium
AAATATTTTATAAGTGGATTACTGCTAAAATGCTAGGCAAAGGATAATTAGCCGCTCACCCGAGGTGGTTTCCAGTTTTAAAGGTAATCCTAATATTAGTCAACGATAAGAAAATAACTCCTTAGAAAATCATACTTTTTTTTATGCCTGGTTGTAGCGGCCAGGCCTCTTTTTTTATTTATTGGACGCCCATTCGGAAGGTAGTATCCCTATAGGAGGTGGGCAAGGCACGCACTAGATGTGCTCCAATTGTCGGTTAATTTCCATTTATTTTCAATAAAATTCTAATTAACATTTGTTATTATAGGTACATGGATGATTCAATAACAACAAATGTCTGGAGTGAGTGTTTCATGAAAATTATAGGTAAAAAGGTGATCGCATACTCAATGCTTGGTTTAATGCAAGTTGGGATGTTTTCCTCGGTGGCCGCAGCGGCGCCAGGATCCTTACATAATGACGGCTCACAGCGCATAGCATATCTTGATCGGGATGATAGGCGTGATGATGATCGTCAACGTGAGCATGACGATCGAAAACGCCAGGAGAACGAACGGCACGAAAGAGAAATGAAACGTCGGCCCAATGAAAGTGAACGAGACTGGCACAAACAGCAAAAGCAGGAGAAAAAACGTCATGAGCAGGCATTGCGTGATATTGCAGCTCTCTTGATTGGAATTGCAATTGGTTCTGGTTCGTCGAATAACGGATAAAAGTGATGAACCGCATCCTCTAGGATGCGGTTTAATCTTTTAAGGAAATTTTAAAGTTGACCATTTATAATAAAGGCACTCCTCTTATTACATAAAACCATCATGTAGCCCGGCCAACGTGCCGGGTTCTTTTTTATTATCACCGTAACAGATTTTTCTTGTGAATCATAAGATACAATGTATATCACATAACAAAGGAGGGGTTTTTATGGGATTTGGAGGCTTCGGTGGTCGTGGTGGAGGTAGTTTCATCGTTATAATAATCATTATAATCATTTTATTACTATTCAGTTTTGAGGATGATTTTAGCTCAACTTGCTAACCTAATCCACCATCCCAGATCAATACTTATTTGAAAGGCTATCCCCATTAGCGATGCCCGGCCCGTGTGGCCGGGCATCGGTTCTATTCTTAAGGAAATTTTAAAGTTAGCCATTTACAACAAAAGCACTCTTCTTATTACATAAAATCATCATGTAGCCTGGCCTGTGTGCCGGGTCTTTTTTGTCATCAATGTAACAGATTTTTCTTGTGAATCATAAGATACAAAGTACATCGCATCACAACACAAAAAAAGGCGGGATTTTTATGGGATTTGGAGGCTGTGGAGGTCGTGGTAGAGGTAGTTTTATCGTTGTAATAATTATTATAATCATTTTATTACTATTTTGCGGTTTTGAGGATGATTTTAGTTCAACCTGCTAGCCTAATCCACCACCCCAGATCATTACTTTGAAGGCTATCTCCTTAGCTATGCCCGGCCTGTATGGCCGGGCGTTTTTATATTACGGTGTATGGTCAGTATTGCTATGTATTCCTACTTGTATTTATAGAACGTATGTTTTATAAATGCAAACAAATGTTCGGCAAGAGGTGCTTGTAATGAGTAAGATATTCGTGAAAATCACGGCGGATCACAACATTAACGGTGTTATCAATGCCAAGAATACTTCACTGGCCGGATGATCGACAATGGGAAGTTGATAAAGTCTTTGACTCAAAGTAGGGGGCCGGATTGCCAATAAGCAAGTGTATTTGTTCTGTGATGAGGAGAAATGGTTTATTGAGCGGTAAATAAAAAAGCGCCAGTATGGCGCTGTAACTATGACTCATCTCTCAGCTATTTGGCCGGGGGATGGGATTTTTTATTTTGCCGCCTAACGGAAATTTTTGATACTAAAATTTAATTGTTCGGAAAATAATATATCAGGAGTCAATAGTCGAGGAGGTTTAGCGATGAGTAATCAAGTTATACTATGGAGCCTGATGATCCTACCTTGGTTTACATTATACTTCATGCCCAAAGACGCTAGAAAGCGGTTTATGCCTGTAGCTCTGCTTTCGATAGTAATATGTATACTATTTGTAGAGATGGGGCAAACCTTAGGTTGGTTTGTTTGGGAAGAAGCAGCTTACCCATTTAAAGCACCTACGTATATATTCGGAGCAAATACCGTTGCTACTATGTGGCTTTTTTATTTTCTGTACGGTCGATTTTGGAGATACTTTGCAGTGGATACAATACTAAACTTTGGTTTTATATATTTGTTTCATGTGTATTATCTTGGTAGTAGAGGTATTTTCCACGAGGTAAGTCTGGATCCTTTATTAAACGTGGTATATGCAAACATAATTAGTATTTTGTTATATGGCTATCAGATGTGGCAAGAAGGTGTCTTTGAGCGTGCTGAAACTAAATCTACCAGCCCCTCCTTTGCTAACTTACAACCTGCAGCAACTAAACCATTGACTGAGAGCCACAAAGATAACGATTACGAATAAATGGCTAGCTTCGAAGTGACTCCGGTAGCATAATGTTACTATGACTGCAGCCGCCTGCCGGGTTCGTCCTGGTGGGCGGCTGTTTGCGTTTGCAGGGAGATTATCCCACGACAAAGAATGTACATCACAAGGCAGCTTAAAAAGGAGGTGTTTATATGAAAAAACTTATGATTATATTAATAGTTATATATCTTAGTTTTAGCATATCTTCTACAGCTTTTGCTATGTTAAATATCGAAAGAAATGATTCTAATGGAC
>JAEYPQ010000051.1 GCA_023410645.1 Bacillota bacterium
ATTCCGAACCCAGTGTCTGGTATGAGTATATTTTGGATACGGCAGCCCTGGTGCGGGATGACGGCCTGAAAAATGTGCTGGTTTCCAACGGCTTTATCAATCCGGAGCCTTTAGCGCAGCTGCTGCCGGTCATAGACGCCATGAATATCGATGTCAAAGCCTTTAACGACGAGTTCTACCAAACAGTCTGTGCCGGTCGGCTGGAGCACGTCAAACGCACTGTTGAGCTGGCGGCGTCCCGGTGCCATGTGGAGATCACCACCTTGCTGGTGCCCGGTCTCAACGATGCTGTTGGCGAACTGACCGGTCTGGCCAAATGGCTGGCCGGTATCAGCCCCGATATTCCGCTGCATTTTTCCCGCTATTTCCCCAATTACAAAATGGACGCGCCGCCAACGCCCCTAAGTACCCTGGAACTGGCCTACGGGACGGCCCGCCAGTTTCTCAACTATGTATATATCGGCAATGCCGGCGGGGCTGGCATGAATACCTATTGCCCGCAATGCGGGTATAAAGTGATTGACCGTAGCGGCGGTTACAGCCGCCTGGCGGCAAGATCTGACGAAACCGGCCGTGAAAAAAAATGCCCGGAGTGCGGGCGCAACATACAGATCACCGGAACCGTAGGATTCTAAACACAGAGGCGGGCTACAACTAGGCCTCTTTTTTCTTTTGTCCGATATATTACAATATATTCCAAAATAAATTTGTGTATACAGGAATACGAAAATACTTGCATTATTATTCATGCATAACGTATAATTATTACGGAAGGAGCGAGGTTCATGAAAATTAGCATTGTGGGAGCTACCGGCTATACCGGCGCGGAATTGCTCCGGATACTGGCAGCGCATCCGGCGGCCGAAGTAGTGTATATTACTTCTGAAAGCCAGCCTGGTACGGCCATTAATGACATATATCCCCATCTGACAAAGTTTTATGCAAACGTACTGGCCAGTCTGGCCGATTTGACGAAGATCGCCCGGGAAAGCGAAGTCATCTTTATCGGTTTGCCCCATGGCCATGCCATGGAGGTGGGCCGCAAAGCCACCGCCATCAATCCCAACGTGAAAATAATTGACCTTGGAGCGGATTATCGCTTCAAAAATCATGCCATATATGAACAATGGTACAAAGTAGAACACACGCACAAAGAGGCCCGGGCTGTATATGGACTTACCGAACTCTACCGCAGTCAGGTAAAAGACGCTGCCATCATCGGCAATCCCGGCTGCTATACAACAGCCAGCATTTTGGCCCTGGCGCCGCTTGTTAAACATAAGCTTGTTGATCTGAGGTCAATCATTATTGATGCAAAATCCGGTGTATCCGGCGCTGGCCGGGGGCTAAGCCTGGGTTCGCATTTTACCGAAGTTTTCGAGAGTGTCAAGGCCTATAATGTGGCCGGTCACCGCCATACGCCCGAGATTGAGGCAGCCTTAGGCGAAATCGCCGGCCAGGAACTGGTCATCAGCTTTACGCCGCATCTCATCCCGGTAGCCCGCGGCATCCTGAGTACCTGCTATGCCAGGCTAAATGACGGCGTAACCCCGGCAGACGTGGATGCAGCTTATCATGCCGCCTATGGCGACGAGTATTTTATCCGTCTGCTGGGACGGGGCGGCTATCCGGCTACCAAGAATACCCGCGGCACCAATTTCTGCGACATAGGCTGGCACCTTGACCAACGTACCGGCCGGGTCATTGCGATTGCCGCCATTGACAATCTGGTCAAAGGCGCCGCCGGGCAGGCTGTGCAGAATATGAATGTTATGTTCGATATAGACGAGCGGACGGGTCTCGACCACGCGCCGTTATATCCGTAAGCAGGAGGAATGACAATGTTAACCAAGATCACCGGCGGCATTACCGCGCCGCAGGGATTTACCGCCGCCGGCGTGCCTGCCGGCGTCAAGAAGAACGGCAAAGAAGATGTCGGTATTATCTACAGTACCGTGCCGGCCGCGGCTGCCGCATTGTTTACCACCAACAAGATGGCGGCTGCGCCGGTTATCGTTTCCCGTCAGGCTATAGAACGCGGCCAGGTGCGGGCCATTGTGGTTAACTCCGGCTGCGCGAACGCCTGCACCGGCGAACAGGGATTGGCCGATGCCCGCACCATGGCTCACGAGACGGCTAAAGCGCTGCACATAGATGATTGTGAAGTCCTGGTAGCATCCACCGGCGTTATCGGTGTTAATCTGCCAATGGCCGAGATCAGGTCCGGTATCAGCCAGGCCGTCCAGGCGCTGGCTAAAACCGGCTGTGAACAAATGCAGGCGGCTATTATGACAACAGATACCTTTCCCAAGTCAACGGCGTATGAATTTACCCTGGACGGCAAAACCTGCAAAATTGCCGGCATTGCCAAAGGCGCCGGCATGATTCATCCCAATATGGCGACGATGCTGGCTTTCATCACGACGGACGCCGCCATAGAGCCGGCATTATTACAGCAAGTCCTCAAAGAGGCTGTGGAGCTGTCCTTTAATATGATCTCGGTCGACGGTGATACCAGCACCAATGATACAGTAGCCGTGCTGGCCAACGGCCAGGCCGGCAACGCACCTGTCGCCGCCGCCGGCAGCCCGGCCTACCAGGCCTTCTATACCGCCTTGAAGACGGTATGCACCGACCTGGCCCGGCTTATTGTCCGCGACGGCGAAGGCGCCACCAAATTCCTGGAGATTAATGTAACCGGCGCGGTATCGTTTGCCGACGCCAAACTGGCCGCCATGGCGATCGCCAAATCG
>JAEYPQ010000086.1 GCA_023410645.1 Bacillota bacterium
AATTGAACTGCCTGAGTACGAGGAAGCTTTATGAATATTCAAGAATTTATAAAAGGCCGTAAGGACGAGATGGTGCGCAGCCTGCAGGGCTGCATCCGGATTCCAAGCGTCTATGACGACGACCGAAGCGGATACCCATATGGGCAAAACGTTCATCGCTGTCTAGACTATGTGCTGGATTTGGCGCGGGACATGGGATTTTTGGTTGAAAACATGGACAATCAGGTCGGCTGGTGTGAGTACGGCCAGGGCCAGGAAATGATTGCTGTTTTGGGTCACCTAGATGTGGTACCGGAGGGGGAAGGGTGGACGGTCCCCCCCTACGAAGGCTGCGTGACAGACGGAAAGCTTTATGGCAGGGGCTCCATGGATGACAAGGGACCCACCATAGCCGCACTGTATGCCCTTCAGGCACTGAAGGAAACAGGAGCACCCCTGAAGCGGCGGATCCGACTGATTTTTGGCCTGAATGAGGAGACAGGCAGTGCTGACATGAAGTACTACCTCAGTCATGGCGGCGAAGTTCCCGTAATGGGAATTACTCCGGACGGAGAATACCCGGTCATTAACGGAGAAAAGGGCCTTGTGACAGAAGTATTTGCCCGCACACTGCATCAGCAGGGAGAAATTCGCCTGGTGGAACTGCAGGGCGGCACGGCCCACAACATTGTACCAAGTCGAGCGGCCGCCAGGTTGGCCTGTTCCCACCAGCAGGCACGGCAAATCGCGGCCATGGGAGCCGATCAGGTGTCCTGTACTGTAGAGGACTCGGGCGTTTTGGTGGAGGCGTTTGGTGTCAGCGCCCACGGCGGTTCGCCCCAGGAAGGGGAAAACGCCATCGGCAGGCTGATGCAGTTTCTCCACCGGCTTCCCCTTGAGGGGGACTTGAAGCAGGTGGTTGGGCTTCTGGCCGAAAAAATCGGAATGGAATACGATGGACGTTCCTTGGGCATTGCCATGGAAGACGAAGTATCCGGTTTGTTAACCATGAATCTGGGTGTCGTCCGGGCGGATGCAGGGCAGATTGAAGTCAAGCTGAATTACCGCTATCCGGTGACCCACAGCTTTGAGGAGTGTGGACCGGTGGTGAAGGCCGCCTTTGAACAGGCTGGCTTACATCAGACCTATCTGCAGCACAAGCCCCGCATCTACATGGCCCCCGATTCACCCCTGGTGCAGAAGCTGCTGAAGGTGTATCGCGACTATACCGGACAGGCGGCCCAACCAAAATGCATCGGGGGCGGTACTTATGCAAAGATGATGCCAAATACGCTGGCCTTCGGCCCCATTTTTCCAGGAGACGAGGTGCGTGAGCATAAGCCGGACGAATTTATCGAATTGGACCGGCTGCTGGACAACGCCATACTTTTGGCTGCGGCCATGCGCGAGTTGGCAAACTGACGGAAGGAGTTACCATGAAAATTACAGAAGTAAGGCTTGGAAAACTTTCAGTTCCGCTGCGTGTCCCCTTTAAAACCGCCCTGCGCTCGGTTTCCAGCGTGGAGGACATAATTGTGGAAATCCACACCGACACCGGCGCGGTGGGGTATGGAGAGGCACCGCCCACCGGGGCCATCACCGGCGATACCACCGCGGCTATTTTGGGGGCTATGCGCGACCATATCATCAAAACGATTCTAGGCCGGGATGTGGATGAGTTTGAGGATCTAATTCAGGCGGTGAACCGCTGCGTGGTCAAAAACTCCAGCGCAAAGGCCGCGGTGGACATGGCGCTGTGGGATCTGTACGGTCAGATGTACCGAATCCCGGTTTACAAACTGCTGGGTGGAAGCCGCAAGCAGATCATTACCGATATTACCATCAGTGTTAACCCTCCCGAAGAGATGGCACGCGACGCGCAGGATGCCATCCGCCGCGGGTACGACACACTGAAAATCAAGGTGGGATCCAATCCGAATCAGGATGTGGAGCGTTTACTGGCTGTCCGGGCAGCGGTGGGAAGCGCACCGCGCCTTCGAATTGATGCAAACCAGGGGTGGCGGCCCAAACAGGCGGTGAAACTGCTCAATCAGATGCAGGAGAAGGGGCTGGACATTGAGCTTGTGGAACAGCCGGTTCAGGCTCTTGATTTTGAAGGTCTGAAGTATGTCACACAGCGCTCCTATGTTCCGGTTATGGCGGATGAAAGCGTGTTCTCGCCAAAGGATGCCTTGACCATTATGCAGATGAGGGCAGCGGACTTGGTCAATATTAAGCTGATGAAGTGCGGCGGCCTGTACAATGCGCTGAAGATTGCCTCCGCGGCAGAGGTGTATGGCGTGGAGTGCATGATCGGCTGCATGTTGGAGGCAAAGATCAGCGTGAACGCTGCCGTTCACCTGGCATGTGCCAAACAGATTATCACAAAAATTGATTTGGATGGCCCAGTCCTGTGCAAAGTAGATCCCATCGAAGGCGGAGCTGTGTTCCAGGAACAGCTGATTACCGTTTCAGAGGAACCTGGCTTTGGCATCAAAGGAATTCAGGGATTGGAGTATTTGGATTTGGGTCCAATTTGAAACAGATGCAAATAAAAAACAGGGTGTTCGGCAGTCGGCCGAAACACCCTGTTTTTTCAATTTGTATGTATGCTCTGAATCCTTTTCCATGGATTCGTAGAGAGACGCAAAAAGAAATAACTTGGGGTTCGGAAACGGATTACCCCAGCGCAATGTCCAGAATCATCATGATCACAAAACCTACCATAACGCTGATGGTTCCGGCATTGGAATGCTCACCCAAGTGTGCCTCCGGGATCAGCTCCTCGGTGACCACATACATCATGGTACCGGCGGCAAAGGACAGCAGCCAGGGCATGAAGGGCGCAATGCTTCCGGCTGCCAAAACAACCAGCACACCGAAAACAGGCTCAACCAGGCCGGACAGCATTCCGT